>JBKBSF010000042.1:0-23248 GCA_046291875.1 Bacteroidales bacterium
ATGGTATTATTAAAATACTTGCTGCGAAACTGGATGGGAGTTAAGCCCTCATTCTTCCTGAAAAATTTCACAAAGTTGGAGGTATCGGAGAAAAAGAGCATTTCAGCAATTTCGTTAACGGTGTAGTCTGTATGCAGAATGTAGCGTTTGGCCTCCAGCAGAAGCTGAGCATGGATAAGCTCGCTGGCACTCTTACTGCCGTACCGCCGACAAATGGCATTAAGGTTTTGAGGCGTCATGTTCAAGGCATCGGCAAACTCATGCACCTTACGCAAACGCGGGCATTCACTTACCAGCAATTGCTGAAAACGATCAAATGAAGTTGGGGAATACGAGGAGAGGGCCGGCCCAGAATGGGCCATTTGCAAAACCCTTCCCATTAAAACCTTCACCAGGCCATGGATGATCTCTTTGGAGTAAATAGCGTTTTTCTGATATTCCTGTTCCAGTTCGTTCAGCAAAACAAAACAGCTGCTATCATTCTCCAGTTTTATCCTGGGCCTTTCCGATATTTTCCTGAGCAAGTCAATCAGAATGCTTTCTTTCACGGAATCAAATTCATTCTCTTTAAACAGCACCACAAAACCTTTGGGGATAGAGGTAAACTGCCAGTAGTGCAATTGTCCGGGCTTCAGCAGATAGAAATCAGGGGCTTCCACCCTGAATTTTTCTGTTTCGATGGTATGAAATCCCTCCCCTTGCTCCAGAAATATTAACTCGTAATATTCATCATGCTTGTGCGGATGTGTCTTTTTGATCTTTTCCCTGAAACGGGAGATTTTAAACCGCTGGCCGCTATCCAGTTTGTTTTTTACATCGATCCGCTTGTTGTTCATACTGCAAATGTAATGGACCCACTCATAAAAGACAGAATAAACCGAACTGTTATTCTTTCAAAACCTCACAGCCATATGAGTTGTTTGCAATACAACCCAGTGCAACACCTTTAAAGCATCCTGATTTTGCACCACATTTGAATTTCAAATTAGGGAAAAGAGATTGCAAAACAAATTTCTCATTCTTTAACCAAAGGAAGTAACCGGGCCACAACCCTTTCGAATTCTTCCTTATTAAATGGCTTTATCATGTAATCATCCATGCCGGTGGTGATATACTTTTCTCTGTCTCCCTCAAAGGCATTGGCACTCAGCCCTACAATGGGAGGGAGATTGGCATATTGCTCCTTCAACAGCCTTGTGGCGGTTACGCCATCCATGATGGGCATATTTACATCCATCAGTATCAGATCGAATTTGCCTGGCTCGAACATTTCCAGTGCGTGCTGCCCGTGGTTGGCCAGTTGCACCTGATGCCCCATCGACATCAAGAGGAGTTTGGTTACCTTTTGCAGAACAAGGGTATCCTCAGTCACCAGTATGTGAAGAGACCGGCTTTCCCCTAAAGGGCAGGATTTCTTTTCAGCCACCAAAACCTCTGGTGTTGCTTCAAAAGCAAAAGTAAACCCAAACGTACTCCCTTGCTCTTCTTTGCTCACCACACCCACTTCTCCATTCATAAGCTGTACCAGCTCCTTACAAATGGACAATCCCAGTCCTGTGCCTTCGTAAAGGTTTTGTTCTCCTTCCTCGCTTTGCACAAAAGGGCTGAACAGCAAGGATTGCAAACTTTCCGGAATACCTTTTCCTGTATCGGAAACTTCTATTTTCATTACCTGAGGTTTATCAGCCGCGGTAGAAGGAACAAGCCCGGCCTTTAAAGTCACCGAGCCATGATGGGTAAATTTTATGGCATTTGATACCAGATTATGCACAATCTGCGACAGTCGGAATTTATCTGCGTGGATAAAAGATGGGATATTGGGGTCAATTTCAATGTTAAATTCCACCCCGGCCTGCAGATTATCCTTGTAAAGTTGCTTTGTCTCCTGGAAAAGGGTTTTGAACTCAAAATCCTGAGGGCGCAGGCGGAGCTTACCCGCTTCAATTTTGGAATATTCCAGCACCTGATTGATGATCTCTTTCAGGTTTTCACCAGAGGTTTTTATATCTGCAATATACTCCTGCTGATCGGCAGCCAGTGGGGTTTGCCCCAGCACTTCAATCATTCCCAGCACGCCGGTAAGGGGAGTGCGGATCTCATGGCTCATTTTGGCCAGAAAGTCTTGCTTGAAACGTGCCGATTTTTGTGCAACCTCCAGTTGATTTTGGATTTCTGCGGCCTGTTTTTTAAAAGAAATATCCTCCTGGATCGCAACAAAATTGGTCAGTTCACCTTTGGAATTCGTAATTGGGGATATCAGGATTCGCACCCAAAACAGGTCACCGTTTTTCTTCTTGTTCAGAAGTTCTCCCTCCCAGGTATTTCCAGTTGATATAGCACTCCACAATTCTTCATAAAGAGTGGCTGACAGAAAGCCAGATTTCAATATACTGGGTTTTTGGCCCATGATCTCATTGTGTCCGTAGCCTGTCATTTGAGAAAAGAAGGGATTGACATATGAGATCTCACCTTCTGCGTTGGTAATGATAACAGCTACCGAACTGGCCTCTATGGCTCTGTTGAGCAGTTTCAACTGATTCTCGGTCTTTTTCTTCTCCGAAATATCCTGTATGATGGAATGAAGATATTGCTTTCCCTCAATAGAGATCACACTAGTGAAAATTTCCACATCAACGACACTTCCATCTGCTTTTTTATGCCTGAACTGGAACTTACTTTTTCCGTTATGAACAGCTTTGCTTATCTCCTCCTTTAAAGTTTCAACAGGCGAAGTATTGATTTGCCTGACATTCATACTTTTGAGTACTTCCACCGGCCAGCCAAAAAAACTGGCTGCAGCTTGATTGGCCTCTGCAATATCGCCTGTATCCGGGTCGATGATCAGTTTAACAGCGGTATGGTTCTGAAATAGCCCCCGAAACTTCTCTTCGCTTCTTCGCAGCTCCATTTCTGCAAGTTTACGCTCTGTGATATCAAGGGTAGCTCCCACATACCTTAAAAGTTTTCCATTTTCATCGAAGTAGGGGTGAGCTTTATCTACCACCCATCTTACTTCACCATTGGGCCGTGTGATCCTATGCTCCAATTCATAAACTCCTTTGTTTTGAAAAGCCTGCATAAATGTATCATGAAGCAGATCACGGTCTTCCGGGTGGATACATTTCTCAAGCATTACCTCGTATGTGGGTGATGGCCCCGCAGGATCAAGACCATAAATACGATACTCCTCCTCAGACCATATGGTGGTCTGGTCAGCTGCCACAAATTCAAAACTTCCCAGATGTGCTATTTCCTGCGAATTTTTCATGATTCGCGACATGCGCATCAATTCAGATTCTGCCTTTTTTCGTTCGGTAATGTTCAGAAAAGTAACAGCACACTGACCGGGACCAGACTGAAAGGCAGAAATGGAATAGTAGAAACCTAAGAGTTCAGAACCTTGTTCAAAATGGGCCGATTGACCAGTAAGCGCTACTTATGAATATTTTCCTATCCAGTCTGCTTCATCCTTTTCAATACCCGGAAGCACCTTGGAGAGATGTTGTCCGATTGCATTATTCAGGCTTAATCCTGTGGTTTTTTCAAAGCCACTGTTTGCCGCCAGAATTTTAAGATCAACCGCAACACCCTGTTCGTTTGTGATTGCTTTAAAAAGCACAAACCCAGCATTCATATTCTCAAACAATGACCTGTAGCGAGCTTCAGATTCCGCAATAGCAATCTCAGTCAGTTTGCGGGCCGTAATATCCTGTATAGAGCCCCGAACCTTTATCACCTTTCCGTTTTCAAACACCGGGTTTCCAATGGTTTGCACCCACTTTTCCACACCTTTTGCTGATACCAGCTCAAGCTCCAGATTATAGGGCACTCCCGTTTCAATTATTTTATGGATTGCTTCTTCAATTTTTTGCTTTGAATTGGGTTTGAAAAACGAAACACCCAAATCTACATTGGTTTCAACTGAAGGATCCATATCATGAATTCTGGCAGTTTCTTCTGTCCAGGTTCCTTTACCGGTTCTAACATCAAAGTCCCAGCCTCCCACTTTGGCAGCTTTGCCCATCTCATGAATAAGCACCTGCTTCTCTTCCAACTCCTTCTCCAATCGTTTCCGGTCAGAAATATCGATACAAAACTCCACACACTCATTACCCCCCAGTGAGCTACCCGCAAAAAACAACCATTTCCGCGAACCATCCTTGCAGTAATATTCTTTTTCGTAGGGCCCCACCCTGCCAATCGTCCTAAACTTTTCCATCTCTTCAAGACTGATACCATGGTACTCCTGCGGGGTAAACTTTTGCCATGTAAATTCTTGCTTTTCAATATCATCACGATCGTACCCCATCATTTTCAGGAAAGCATCATTGGCATCCATCAGAAGGCCTTTTTCAGTATTCCAGAACATAACCCCTACATTCTCTGCTTCCAGGACTTTTTTGAGCCGATGATTTGATTTCTCCAGTTCACTCTCAGCATTTTTCCTTTGGTTGGTTTCCCAGGCAGTACTCAATAAACCCCAGCCTTCTTCACCAGGCAGTTTGATCCTGTTCAGCGACCAGCTGAAATAAGCGTCTTCCAGTGGGCCTTCTGGCGATCTTCGAATGGTATTATGCTGATCTATTACAGAAAAGGGTTCCCCCGTATCAAGAACCTGTTTACAGATGCGCTTGAAATCCTGCCCGGTTTCAGGCCATAATTCATCCCAGGTAAGGCCGATCATCTCCTTTCCGGGAGCAAAAGCACGATAGGAGGGGTTGGCAAGCTTGATACGAAAATCATCTCCTGAAAGCACATTAACCGCCGCAGGCAGATGATTGATCACCGTTTCGAGTAATTGCCACTGATGCTTAACGGCAATTTCATTCTTTCTTTTAAGGGTAATGTCTTCAAAGGATGCGTATACCTGAAATGGGCTGGTTTCTCCCGATCTAAACAATGGTGTAGCTGTAATAGCAAGCCAGATGTAGTCATTCTTATCAGGTAAATATATCCCCCTGGTTACAGGTCCCACTTTCTGTCCGGTTCTCAATGCAATCATAGCGGGATGTTCTGAACCGGGTACATCCAAACCCTCCTCGGTAATCATCTTCCAGCGCGGGTCCATGGATGTTTTGCCCTTCATCTGATCCAGAGAAATCCCCAGAATTTTTTCTGATGCCGGATTGGCAGATATGATTTCACCGGTGGCATCCTGGTATATAACCC
Organism: Bacteroidales bacterium; assembly: GCA_046291875.1. Lineage (GTDB taxonomy): Bacteria > Bacteroidota > Bacteroidia > Bacteroidales > UBA7960 > SKVR01. The sequence goes on from JBKBSF010000042.1 coordinate 5,170, forward strand.
CTACGGGCATGGTATCAAACAAAATGCTATATTTTTCCTGGCTCTCATACATTCTCTGGTCATACTTTCTATGCTCTTGAGAGTTTTCTATTTCCCTGAGGGCCTTTATTGCCAGAATCTCAATCCATGTATGATTTGCCCTGACAATACAATCGCTGGCACCTTGCCGTAACAATTCTGTTACAGTTTCATCATCAAAAGATTCTGAAATACAAAAGAAAGGTGTGCCGGGACAAATATCACGTTTAAGCTTGAAAGCGGTGACAGCATCGATGACGGGTGGAAGGTGATTGCAAAATATAATATCCGGCAATGATGTACGTATACTCTTTTCAAACTCATGCATAGTGCATGCATGTAGCAGATCCAACTCACATCCATGGGCTTTAAGCTCGCTGACTATTAAACCAGCTGTAAGCTCTGAAGCATCCAGGATAAGCCCCCTGATTGTTTTACAATCCATATCCAATAATTTTCGTTACCCCAAGAAAAAACTATGGATAAAATTATTAAAATATTTTAATTTTTAGATGAAACCGCAATGAAAAACCCACGAAACCATGCTTTAAACTAGCCCTAAACAAAAAGTCAACTCTTTCTTTTGGGTAATATCCCTGCTGTATTCCATCGGTTATCCTTCAATTGTTCGGCATACCTCCATCTGCAATAGTTATTAACATTACTGCTGAAAGTTCTCAGACAAGCACAATTACGACTAAACTGTTCTTTCAGGCAGCTGCCAGGCATAATGATAAAAAAAACAATGATCTGCCCAGCGGATTCTGAATTAGAAATCAGAAAATGTTATAAGTTTGCACGCTATTTCTAAAACACTACACACCCTAAAATTCAGTAAAACAACACTCATCCTAATCTAAACGATGACAACCCCTAACACGTACTTTATTTCCCGGTGGAGCATTCCCTTTGCGGGCTTCATTTTTACGCTAATGGTGGGCACTGCCTATGCTTACAGTGCCTTTATCAGCCCCATGGGCGAACAATTCGGATGGACCAAAACCCAGGCAAACATTCCTTTCCTGGTGTTTATCTTTATGTCGGCCGTAATGACCATCCCGGCCGGACGGCTGCAGGATAAGATTGGTCCGCGAAAAACAGGACTGCTCGCTGCTTTGTTGTTTGCCATTGCTTACAGCCTGGCTTCCAGGGTGGGCTCTTTCCCTTATACCTGGTGGCTGGTGGTAACCTATGGCCTCATTGGGGGTACTGCCGGAGGTATCGGCTACGCCTGCGCTATCCCCCCTGCCCGCAAATGGCTGCCCGACTATCCGGGTCTGGCTATTGCATTGTCGGTAACCGGCATGGGCTTATCGGCAGTAGTCTGGGCACCCCTGAAAGCCAAAATGCTCATCCCCTCCTATGGCATTGAACAAACTTTTCTTATTATTGCCTTTATCACTACGGCAGGCACTTTGTTTGCCTCGTGGCTTACCCGAAATCCTCCTAAAGGTTGGATCCCCAAAAATTTTGATCCCTGCAAGGCCTCGGTCAACAAGAGCAAAATGATCATGGAAGAAGCTACTCCACAGCAAATGCTCAAAAGCCCGGTATTCTGGTTTATCTGGCCCACCTTTACCCTGATCCTCTTTGGTGGGTTTGTGTGCCTGACCCTGATCTTCCCCTACGGCGAGCAGGTGGTAGGGCTGGAGCCTGTAAAGGCCGCCTTTGCCTTATCCATTTTCGCCATGTTCAACGGACTGGGCCGCCCCCTGGCGGGCTACCTGGGCGACAGATACGGCGTACTGAAGGTACTGGCTGTAACCTATTTCATGCAAACCACCACCTTTTTCCTGTTTCCATTGGTAGCAGTCAATCAACCCATACTGTATATCGCCTCCGCCATCCTGGGATGGGGCTTTGCCGCTTCCATGGCACTCTTCCCCAACCAAACCTCCATTGCCTTTGGCACCAAACACCTGGGCGTGAACTACGGCATTGTATATACCGCCTTCGGTACGGGCGCGGTAGCCTCCATCTTCGGATCGTGGCTGTTCGACACCACCGGAAGCTATACACCCGCCTTTATTGCAGGGGGAATCATGGCCGCATTGGGTATGCTGCTGACCATCACACTGCGGCAGAAGTATGCTTTCAGGTAGACACAATCTCTGAAACCAGGAAAAGAAAAGGCTGTCAGAAAAACATAATAATATTCCTTCCCAAAACCTGGAGATGCTTGCAACATTTCCAGGTTTTTTACTTTGGAAATTGTCTCTGATTTCCCGCTAATATTGATAGATTTGTATAAACCTTTGCCCGTTTTCTATGCGTAATATAATATTCCCCACCCTGTTCTCGCTGATGTTATTTGTGGGAGCACATGCACAGATCTCCCGCAATGTGGGTGTATTGGTAATGATTGAAGATAGCTTAACCCATCATTTCATCGGAAGCTCAGCAGCCAGCAATTTCACCCACCGATACCCTGCCACCGCAGATTTTCAGTCCTTTGCCAGTGATACGGCCCTGGTAATGCTGGAACAACATTTCCCCAAGTGGAATTTCTGCACCCTGGAGAGTATCCATTTTATGGTCTATGAAGAAAACAGGGAAACCCTCAGGGCTACTGACTTCAGAGATTTCAGGGAAGGCTGGTTCAACACCCTCAAAGATGAGTTTGAGGTGGAAGCCATCCTGGTGATACGCAACTCGCCCCGCTTTGCCGACGGGATCCACTGGAGCAACACCGAAATAACCGGGTATGGCATATACAACGGCTCGCGCCGCACATACAACAACGTGTATATTCAGCTCGAATTTCTGTTTTTTGCCAGCGGCCGCCCGCTGACCCATATCCAGGGACCGGTTTTTCAGCAAGACCGAACCTTCCCCAGAAATGACAAACCCCATGAGCAGCTTTCGGAAGATGACCTTCTGGTGACCGAAGCACCCCTGAAACAACTTATCGTCAACCAGATTGAAGCAGCCATCGGCAATGCCAACTTGCTGAGGGGGTTGAGGTAGTCATAGAAGCATTAATGGCAGGGTGAACTTAAGTCAACCCGTCGTGGGTAAAAGCGACGGGATCACTCAAGGTGCCCCCCTCAATAATATCTATAGCTTGCTTTACCTTACTATTCGAAAAACGAATCAGGATGAAACGGAATATCATCATCCGGGTCCTTATCATGCGGACCAACGCCAGGCGGATTAAACAATCCCCAACGGTCAATAACATAGTTCCATTTGTCAAAGCCCTCCACCCAGTCAATGAACAACAACCGGTATTCCTCTATTAAATCACGCACAATATTGAAGTACGCTACATGCTCAAATCCAAAAGCTTCCAGGGAGTGATTTTGCACCATCAAATCGTTTGCAGCTTTGCGTATCAGAGCCGCATTCTGCATTCTTATATCATACAAATCCCCGCCTTCAGCCCCTGCAATCTTTACCGTAAGCATAGCTGCATCCGACAGCATTTGCATCATGATATTCTGCAGGATTTCATTTTCCCCGGGTATCAGGTCAGAAATCTCTTTTACCACATCATAGATTTCCTGCCCCTTCTTATAAACCGGCAGATCTTCCGGTCTCTTTTCTGCTAATTCATCATCGTTATCAAACATAGTATCATTGTTATGGAATAGTCGTCAGACGAGTATTTTTCGAAAGGGTTTAGATGTTCAACCTTCAGCTCTTTTTAATTAACTGACTCGTCAGACGACAAGGTTATGAGTACCCTCTCGGGGTTCTCTGCCCAGAAGCTTCCAGTTGCTGCAAAAGCTGGAAATTGAAAACCTTCTCAGCCTAGATATCTTCCAAATTTCTTTAATCTACCCAGGTAAGCTTGCTGGTAGCTTCGCTTCATCCTGGTGGATAAATAAGAATCATCAATCAGCTCCAGCACTTTTTCAGATTTTGAAGTGAGAAGATCGAATATTTTATGGATTTGCGTTGCAGGAATTCCAGCCATTTCACCCAGGCGGTAAAATTGTTGGGAGATATTTCCTTGACCATATTCTTTGGGCAGCAGACCTTCATCCAGTGCAAAGTCATTATCAGAAATATGTATCCGGCTGTTGAGCAAATCGTAGGCCGGGCTCAGGCGAAAATCACCCATGGTTGTTTCCACCAGGGAAAAGTTTTTATAATGGGCATCCCCATTGCAAATTAAATAGTTGAACAAGATGATCTTAAACAACCTTGGGGCTTCCACACGATAGGCGGGCACATATTTTTGCATCAGTGTAAATAAATCCAGGTAGCTTCCCTGGTACTTATAATTTGCACCATGGGTTTGGGGGGTTATCCCTGCCAGGGAAGCAAAGTCTTCCTGAGCGTTTTTTGAACCATCGGCTTTCATATCGAAACGTTTCGTTAGATAGCCAGTGGCCCCATTTTCAAAGAATATGAGTGCATTTTCTGCCGTCTCAATGCCAAACACCTGCCTGGCAATCTGCATGCTTACATGCTCGTTGGCCGGCATTTGGTCAGGATTCTTTCCGGCCCGGGGAAAGGGCTTTAGAATATATTGCCCCTGTTCGCCTTCCTGCGCCAGCCTTAGCCGGTTTTGAACCAGCACAAGAGAGAATTTCTCCTGCACCCCGGAAACAGACATTTGCACCCTGCTGTTGCCGAACAAATCATCCGTTGATTCCAGGGAGCCCGGCCAGTCATAGGGCAGAATATGACTCACCTTTTTGCCGCCAAAAACACGTTTCAATGCAGTGGGACTATAGGCATCAAAACCTTTGGCCAGCGTTGCCGGGCAGTTTGTTATGGCAGGCAAACTCATTGCATTTCGGTATTAAGAACACGTACGGCTCCTATGGTATCCGTTTTTGCCACCGCCATCAAAATGCCCATATGATCATCTTCATCCATGCGAAACCTATGACAAATAACTTGTTTGTTGGTGCCTTCGGGCAGCATATGATAGAAGAATGGAAACAGATGCCGTGAATGATAAGGTTCGTTGGTTTTGGGCAAGGTGAGGCTGATGGGTGGTTTTGATGCATCTTCCACCCATTGCGGATGATAATGAAAGACAAAGGTTCCATCATCCTGCTGGACTAACACTCCCGCCTCTTTTTTTTTATATAACACTTTTGCGCTTCTCATTCAATGGTTGGAGTTGATTTGATTTGCAGGTGCAGCTCCAGCCCCAGCGCTTCGGCAATTTTACCGATGGTATGCAGGGTAGGATTGCCCTTTCCGCTTTCAAATGCCTTGAGCGTGCGTAGTCCCACACCAGATATATCAGCCAGTGTTTCCTGCGTGACCTGCAGTTCTTCTCTGCGGCTTTTAATTTGTGTAATTAATTTCTCAAGGTGCATTATACTGCTCTTTTTAACCAAAAGTACGGATTAAACCTGAAAAAGCAATACATTGTGCATTATACCGCACTTTAGAATGATTTTTTGTTGAAAACAGAGACTCAGGACAGAAAAAGTGCCGGATATTGCATCTGCTGGTTTTTAGGGACCACTATGTTATCGCTCCAATTCCAGTTGCACATACCGCTTATCAACCGATTGTTTATAAGCACTTTTCATCGTATCGGAAAGAGAGGATCGGTCAATCCAGGCCATTGCCCGGGGTTTGTTCTTTACAAATCGTTTGAAAGTACCCTCAATTTGTTTTTCGGTCATACCCAAATCTGCACCGAACTGCCTGAAATGCTTTTTACTAAGTTTCTTTTTCCTTCCTCCCAACGTAAGGGCCAGCTCTTCATCATCCTCGGGGTTGATAATGGAAACATTCAACAAATCATAGGCCGGTGCCAAGGTCCAGCCGGATGGACTTTCCATCATCGAAAAATTCTTCAGGTGCATATCGTTGTTTCCGGTAAGGAAAGAGAAGAGTGCCAGCTCAAAGAAGAATATTTTGTCCAGTAAGGTATTGTTGCTATACTGTTCGAGTGCCTTCCCCACTCTCTCCATGGAGCTTTTGTACTTATCAAATGCTTCGGTAATCTGAAACATATCAATCATGTGAATTTTATCGCCCATTTCTGTTCGGTCTATTCGTTTGGTTATATAGGAGATTTCGCCGGATGCCAGTCTGATCAATGAAGATGGCACTACCCGAATCCCGAAAGTTTCGGCCATTCGCATGCTTACATGTTCATTTTGCGGCATTTCGGGATATCGATCCGATGGGGGTTTAAAAATGTACTGCCCTCCCAAAGCCCCCACAACAGTGAGCCGGGTATCGGTCTTTCCCCTGGTTCCTTTTACCAGCGACAGAGAGATTTTAGCCTGCACACCCGGCACAGCAACGCTGCGCTCAACGGTTCTTCTTGCAAGTTCATCCATCTCGCCCAGCGACCATGCTACCCCAGGAGGTGTTGAAGTACCAAAGAACCGTAATGAGCATTTTTCATGAAAATCACCCCCTTCTTCAACCCGGTCGTAACAATACAAACAACTATCCATCATCTTCTTCCGTTACAGGTTCTACACTTACGGCGCCTATACAATCACGGCAACATGCCAGCAACAATCCCATCCTGTCGTTCTGGTTTATTTTCCAGTTTTCAGAAGCGATATTCAGCAACCATCCTTCCGGTATCAATCCTTCAAAAAAAGCAAATAACCTTTTATCAGTATAGGGCTCATGACGCACCGGCATGGTGAATGTAATAAAATCCCCCGGGTGCTCTTTCACATACTGTGCAGTATACTGAAAAAAATATTCCCCTTCGTCGGTTTCGGTTATGATACCGGCCAGATGCTCCTTGTAATATACCCTGGCCTTCCTCATTCATGCAAATCTTTACGGCTTACCGGAGCCAGTTCATGACCAAACATGCGCAGCACGAGGTTCACCTTATCCATATTCAGGTTGGTTTTTCCCTGCTCAATTTTACGCACCACCGTAAGAGCTACCCCTGCCCGTTCGGCAAATTCTTCCTGGGTCAGATTTACCTCTTTCCTGCGTTCTTTAACAAAAGCTGCCAAATGCTTCATTATATGCTTTTAAATATAACCAGATGCAAATATACAATTTTATATGCAAAAAGATATATTTTCTTGCATAAACAGTACTTTATATGCTTTCGCATACAGTGGACCATAAGAAAGTGGCAGAATGATTACCCGGTAGCTGCCCGTTGCTCCGCAAGCTGGTAAGGCCTTACGGTTAATTTCAGGAAACTCGTCCTGCAGATACTACAGCAAAACACTATTTTGTGTTAAATATTTTAACAACGAAACCCCATCATCAAAACAAACTACCCCTAAACGGATAACAAACCCATAAAGAAACCACGCTCAACCCCTACCTATAACACTGTTATTCTGATGGTTATGCTTTCACAAGGAAAACAATTTGCATCTTCGCAATACCAAGATACCCTGTATTAATGCTGGCTACCGAAACAAATACCCTATGCTAAACCCAATGTTTATAAAAACTCATTAACTGCCAAGAATATTCTATGCATAGTAACGGAAAAATGTTTAACTGTCAACCACTTAAACCCTTGTTTTTGACAAACAACCCAGGCAACAGTAGACTACTGGAGCAAAGGAGATGGAAAACTTGCCAAAGCTGTTTAGGGTATAGCAAAGAGGCTGCCGGGATGGGTATATATTTTCACAATGGGTTTTCCGGTTTTGGGGGGCAGTATGGTCAGGAATATCCAATAGAGCCTCAATTTATTCCACTTTTGCTATACTTCTTAAAGTTCTCCGCCTGTTCAAAAATCTCTTTGTACACCTCGTCTCGGTCAATGGGGGGATAATCGTTTTCGGCAAGGAGAATGATCAGGTCGGCTTCGAGTTCGGCTTTGATGTCATCGCGCTTGCTCCAGTCGGTGTATCTGGCCTTGTCGTCGACCACGGATTTCACCTCACGGGCCAGGGGAAGCAGTTTCTCTTCGGGATAAACGAAATCATACTTTACGGCCAGGGCCTTCAAAATATCATAAAAGGCCTTTTCTTCAAAATCAATCCCCAGCTCCAGAAAAGAATTTTTCTCTTTTTTCAGGGCATAGTAAAGGTCGATGATTTCATCGGTAAAGTCTTCCAGCACTTCGCTGCGCAGCACGTCGGCTTCCTTGCGTTCGTTGTACCGTTCTACCAGGCTCTGCATCTTTTTTGAAAAGTCAATTCCTTTTGCACGGTTTACCCGCTTGAAGTCCTCTATGGCTTTGGCCAGCAGTTTTTGCAAAAGTTTGATTTTGGTATTGGGCAGTTTTATCTTTTCAATCTTTGCCAGGTAGCTGTCGTCGAAAATATCCATCTCCGGAGAATTGTTCTCTCCCAACTTAAAGATTTCCTCAACCCCTTCGCTGGAGATGGCATTCTGTATCATCTCACGCACCCTGGCGTTCATTTGCGAAATATCGGGAGCACTGCCTTTAGTAAGCTTGAAAACAATGGACCGAACTGCCAGAAAAAAATGAATCCAGTCCTTTTCTTCATGGCTGATTTTCTCGCTACCGGAGCAAATGTCGTAGGCTGCCTTCAGGCGTTTCACCATGTGCATAAAGCGTTTTTCCAGTTCATCAGTCAGCTGCACAAATTCGGCTGCCTTATTCAGGGTGTGCAGCTGCTCCAGCGGGCTACCCCTGAAATAATTGGAGGTGTCAAACCGATGGAAGATACGGGACAATAAATCCAGATGATCTTTTACAATGATTACGGACTGTTCAATATCCTCAAAATTCTGACTGTCGGCTTTGTTGTAATGGGCCAGGGCAAGGTTCATCTGTTTTTTGATGCCTATATAGTCTACCACCAGGCCTTTCTCCTTGTTTTTGTATTTGCGGTTTACGCGCGAAATGGTTTGGATAAGGCTGTGGCGCTGAATGGGCTTGTCAATATACATGGTGTCCAGGAAGGGCACGTCAAAACCGGTGAGCCACATATCCAATACAATGGCTATTTTAAAATTGGATTTGGTATTTTTAAACTGCCGGTCCAGTTCTTTCCTATATTCTTTGGTGCCCAGAAGCCTGAACATTTCTTCGGGGTCGTCCTGCCCCCGGGTCATCACCATTTTAATGCGCTCCATGGGCATGATCTCTTTCTGTTCCTTATCAGTGAGTTCTGCCCCTTCTTCGCATATTCTGATTTCAGCCCATTGCGGGCGCAAAGCAATGATGTTTTTGTAAAGCTCAAAGGCAATGGTTCGGCTGCTGCACACAACCATGGCTTTCCCTTTTACGGTTGCCCCTTCGCTAATGCGGTTTTCGTAATGTTCAACAAAATCTTCGGCCAGGCTTTTTAAACGGTCGGGGTCGCCCAGGATTACATTCATATTGGCGGCAGCCCGTTTGCTTTCTTCAATCTGGTGCTCGTTGGTGCCTTCTTCGGCACATTGCTGATAGTAAGCTTCAATCTTTTCCAGCTCACTGTTATTGAGCAATACCTTGGCCGCCCGTCCTTCGTACACGATGCGCACGGTAATTTCATCCTTTACCGATTCGGTCATGGTATAGGAGTCTACGATATCGCCAAACACATCCAGTGTGGCATCGATGGGTGTGCCGGTAAAACCCACGTAGGTGGCATTGGGCAACGACTCGCGCAGGTATTTGGCAAAGCCCCAGGTTTTGCTTACGCCCTGCTTGGTTACCCGCACTTTCTGATCCAGGTTCGTCTGGGTACGGTGGGCTTCGTCGGAAATGCAAATGATATTGGTGCGGTCGGATAGCAGCTCTGTATCCTCGGTAAACTTGTGAATGGTTGTAAGAAAAACACCACCACTGGGGATATCCTGCAGATGCCTGCGCAAATCAGCGCGGCTTTCCACGCTGATGATATTGTTGTCGCCAATAAACCTCTTGGCATTGGTAAACTGGGTGGATAGCTGATCGTCCAGGTCGGTGCGGTCGGTAATCAGCACAATGGTAGGACTGGCAAAATGCAGGCTCTTCATCAGCAGGCGGGTAAGGAAAAGCATGGTGTAGCTCTTGCCGCAACCCGTGGCACCAAAATAGGTTCCTCCCTTGCCATCGCCATGGGGTTTCTGATGCGCTATGATGCTTTCGTACAGCTTCACCGCTGCGTAATACTGCGGATAGCGGCACACAATCTTTTCGTCTTTTTTGGAGCTATCGGGCAAGAAGATAAAATTGCGGATGATGTCGCGCAGCCTTTTCTTGTGAAACATACCCCGGATGAGAGTATGCAGCGAGTCAATACCATCTACCTCCCGGGGCATTCCCTCGGTTTTGCGCCAGGCATAATAAAACTCGTAGGGAGCAAAAAAAGAACCCGCCTTGTTGTTGACCCCATCACTGATGATACAGAAAGCATTGTACTTAAACAGTTCGGGGATATCGCGCCGGTAGCGGACCGTAAGCTGGGTATAAGCATCGTGAATAGTACAGTTTTCGCGAATTGCCGATTTAAACTCAAACACCACCAGGGGCAAGCCATTGATGTAAAGGATAGCATCGGGAATACGCTTCTGAAAACCGGTAATTTCCAGCTGATTGACAATTTTATAAATGTTATTGTCCTTGTGGTAGTCGGTATTATGATCCTGCGCGGCAAGTTGTACAAAATCGTCACCATCCATTTCGCCCTGCTCCATGGCTTTAAAACGCCACAACCCGCTATAATCGATCAACTGAAGATACAGGTCTTTTTTGCTGCGGTCTTCGCGCTTAAGGATAAAGCCATCGGAAATCTTTTTCATAATGGCTTTGTTGCTTTCATACAAATCAGAAGCAGGATATTTTTCCAGGTCGAGGATGATCTGGTCGGCTTCGGTGGGGGTAAGCTGCTGGTCCTTGTATTCTTTCAGCAAAAAAGCTTTCAGATCCTCTCTGATAAGCACGTCATCGGGCTGACGCACAATAGCACTGCCCGGAACATAGGGGATGCCTTCCTGCTCCAGCAGGGCGATAACGGCTTTTTCGAGTTTTTCTTCGGTGAAGCTCATCTCTACTATGTTTATTAAATAAGCGATTACATGATCACGGGTACAGGAAGAAGATTTACTTCCTTACTTTTTCATTTCTCAGGTTTCTGTAGTTTCTTTATGTCCTGCTCCAACTCTTTCAGGTTTTGTTCTTTTTCCTGTTCCTTTTGAGTGAGCCTGTATTTCTCGTATTCAGCCTCTGATTTCTTCAATGCCATATCGTGGCTGATTTTGCCCGCATGGGTCAAAAGCTCTCTCCCGTTTAATTGCAGTATGGCATCCAGCCGCTCTATCCAGTCGTTCATATACATGGGAGTGCGTTGTTGTGCCATGGTTTCTGCAAAGGCAAGATATTGCTCCACAAGTAACCCCAGCAGTTTTATTTCATCTTCCTTTAGGTAATTTTTGGCAATCTTTGTATCTGACTTTTTGATGGATTGTGTCCCTTTTTTGTCATAGGATTGCATTCCCATCAGGGGTAGGGTTGCATCAGCCCTGCGATAGACCAGTTCGGCTGCCGTTTGCTCACTTATTGCCCACAGGAGTTTGTTTTGCACTACCTTGAAAAATGCAATGGTTTTTTCGTCTCTGGGATCGTAGTCAATGCTTGTTGTATAGATATCTTTTATTTTCTGATAGAAGAACCGCTCCGACAGACGTATTTCCCGGATGCGCTCCTGCAATTCGGTAAAGTAGTTCATGGAGCTACCGCTTTTAAAACGTTCATCATTAAGAGTGAAACCCTTAATAATGTATTCTTTAAGCCGTTGGGTTGCCCAGATTCGAAACTGAGTACCCTGGGGCGATTTTACCCGGTATCCCACTGAAATAATAACATCCAGATTGTAATGCTCTGTGTCGCGTTCTACTTTGCGCTTCCCTTCGGATTGAACTGTTCGGAATTTCCGAACAGTTGCCCCGGCATCCAGTTCGCCCTCTGTAAACACGTTCTTGATATGTTCACTAATGGTTGCTTTGGATTTTTGAAACAGCTCACAAAGCTGCCCCTGTGTAAGCCAAACGGTTTCATCCTCAAGCCTGACATCTATTTTGATGTCGCCTTCCATGTTTTGATATATAAGAATTTCGCTATTCATTCTTTAGGGTTTTGTGCTATTTAATTGAAAATCAAAGCCATACCTGATAAACACCTCATCGGGCTGGCGCACGATGGTACTACCCGGAACGTAGGGAATGCCTTCCTTTTCCAGCAGGGCGATGATAGTCTTTTCGGGTTTTTCTTCGGTGAATTTCATACCTGGTAGAATTTATCATCCTGCCAATTTGCCGGATTGTTTCTGATGTATTCCGATATCCGCACATACGATTGTTGATCGCGAATGATGTGTTCGTAATAATTGCGTTGCCATATTTTTTTGTTGAACGGTGGCCATCCCAATGTTTTTACCCCACGGATGTATTCGTTGGTGGTCATGGTTTTAAACCAATCCATTGCATCGCCGATGGTTGCGCCGTATTTTTTGTTGTCGGGGCCGTATGGGGGGATATTACGGTTATCGTTGGGTTTTTGGGCCGGGTGTTCGTGGTTGTTGGTTTGATTAACCGGGCGCCCACGTAGGGGCGCCCCTACGTGGGCGCCTGTTCCGGCGTGGGCGCCCGTTCCGGCGTGGGTGCCCGTTCCGGCGTCATCGCCATCCGGTCCGGTGTGCGCACACCCATCGGTTGTATCCATTGCCATGTTTTCAATGATAAAATGAATATGGTTGGGCATTACCACCATTTCGTGGCATCGTTTATCGGGATATTTATTTTCCAATTCGTAATACCATTTTTCCACCATACGGCCTGCATCGTTTAGAATCATTTTGCCTTTTTCAATTTCACCAAATGGGGTCCAACCGGGATTTTTTCTGCGATCACAACACACCGTAATAAAATACAACCCCGCCTGCGCATAATCATAGCCTCTCAGACGAATGGAGCGGCGGTGGGGGTATTTGGGGTTGTAATGCATTGTTTTACAAAAGAAACAAAAGACAATCAGCTCAATACCGGCCAGGGTCTCTCCTCAACCATGTTTTTCTTTAATACCGCGAAAAACAGACTTTCCAGTTTTTGATTGATATGGTAAACTTCTCTGGTTGAAAATGCAGTCTTTTTGTGTGACTCATCCAGGTGCACCAAATAATGTCGCATGTTTTTTATCCGGATTAATTCATCATTACTGATCCTTTCGGATTCTTTAAATTCTGAAAATTCACAGAGTTCTTGTAAACGAGTTTTTATACTAATATTACTTTCTTTATTCAGTACCTTTTCAAGCCAGCTTTTCAAATCTCCTTCTTTTATTTGCATGGCTTTCTCATACATCCTTTTGTCTTTTTTTGACAAAGGTTCTGTTGCCTTAAAACCTTTTCGGTGTAATTGCTCTAAAGCGAAAACATAATTGAGAAAACGGCTGTGGATATCTACTTTGTAATCAGCAAATGCAAAAAAGAAGGTGCGAATGGCCAAATCAAACTCTTCATATACTTTGATCCAGTTATTGTAATACCTCTCTGAATTTTTTTTGAAATCATTGTAATCAAACCCGAAGACATCATCTGCTAATTGAACGTGTCTTGAACCAATAAGCCTGTATTCACTTTTGTTCTCGTTCCTAACATCTACGTCTGTGAAAACATGATATTGCTCCCATATAACCATAAAAAAGCGCTCAATACTGCTACTAACCTTGAATATGTCGATAAACTCCATTGGTTTATGGAGCCTTAAACATAAATATGGTTGCTCCACTAATTTTATTATGCGTTTTGACCCGAATGAGTTGCTCCACCTAAAAGAAATATAGCCGTCAGAATTCTTGTTTGAAAACAAATCTATGGGTTCTGGTTGCCTGTATGTGAAAGAAGTGTCTTTGATTATCTTATCTTCAAATTGAAATTTTTCTTCAATTCCGGTTTCTTTTATCCACTTTCCAAATATTTCCGAACCTAACATAATCTCAGTGTAATTCGAGGAAAGTGGCGCTGAAGACTTTCCTATCAAAACTTTTAGTGCCAGATATTTATGTTTAATAAGTCGGCTTGCTATTTTGTTTACTGGATGAATATTGAAAAGGAACACACTATAGCATTTGTTATCTCCTTCTGAAATCGCAATTCCGTGCAATTGAGAAAAATTTTCGAACCTGAAGAAAGGTGTATCGGAGTTGAATTGTCCCAAAAACTCAATATACGATTCCCCATCGGCCTTAATCTCTAACGTACCTTGCAGCCAATCTTCTTCCTGTCCTGGCATCCACCACTTACCCATGTATTTGCCAGTTTCTGATGTATTAGCGTTCATGGTGTAATTGATTTGAGTTGTTAAAAAGACTTAGGGTTTTAGTGGTGTCTTATTTCATGAATCAGAAAATACTTTATCCGATTAGTTTTCTATTGTCGCCAACTTCGAAAGAAGCAATTCTTTCAATACCGTTAGCTTTTGGTTTACTTTTTCTAAAATTTCACTGTAATTGATAATTTTAACAAGTTCATGTTTGCTAAAATCTTTAGATGACGGACTAATTAACCTTATTTTTTCAACTAGTTCTTTACTCAAATTGGGTTGAGCTCCACCAATTGCAAGGTTTGCTATTTCTGATTGATTGATTCTCAAAAAATAATAAAGAAATGAAGATTGAAATTCATTTTCACAAATCATTGCACAACAAGCCTGGTTTGTTGTCGCTTCAAACCTTAGATAACCTGCTTGGCCTTTAGTCTTTCCTTCACCATACATTGCAATCAGAACAGTATTAACAGGTAGTATTTTTGCTGAACTGTTTTTGTACCCTTCTAATGAAATATACTCTTCTGATTCAATTAGAACTCGATTGCAGATTTCACCTGTTTTCAACCAAGGGATATCCTTTGAATTCCAATAATTGATATTGTCTCTACTTGGTGTTCCTCCTGACTTCATCTCTTTGCAAAAATCCTTAATTGGAATCACCTCCCACCCCTCCGGCACCTCTTTCCCCAATTCCTCACACCAAACCATCTTCCCACCACTACTCTTATATGGATTGCCATTTTCATCGGGAAATTCAAACTCCACAAACCACCTCCTATACACCGCCTGCGCCGTTTCTTCCAGTTTTTGTATCAGTTGCTCATTGATGTGGATGCGCTTTTGCACGGCCTGGTATTCGGCTACAATCTCGCGCTGCTTTTCGATGGGGGGGACGGGGAGCTCTACCTCGCACATTTCTTGCCAGTCAAAAATTTCTCTGGCGCTTCCATGTGATTTATATCTTGCATATCGGTCAAATTCAGGCCTTCTGAACCACATCATCAGGTATTCAGGCAAGAGCTCATTGGGGTTGATTACTTCAAAAACAACATAGGCCTGAGATATTATAGCTTCATCATAATCTTCTAGAATTGCAACTGATATTTTATTTCCATTCCTGGAAGTAACCGGTCCATAGGCAAACTGGTTTCTGTTTATAATTTTGTAGGTAGTCATGTCTGTGCCCACGGTATTGGCAATTGACGGCATGAGTACTTTTTGTATACTTACCCCCAAAAGCAAATCCACCTTTAATTCTGAATTGCGCTTGTTAACTTCCTTTATGTATCTACCTAATTTTTTATAGTTGCTTCTCATTCTTGCTTGTTTCAGATTAATGGCTGATATTAAAATTCAGCTTGCATCTTATTCGCCTTTATGTAATTACAAATTCTTGTAGTAGCCAATGTGCAAAAATTGCACATTGCTTTCAATTATTTATGGGATACCCCAACTCTTTAAAAACGTTCAGCAATTCCTGTTTAGATTGTTCTTCCTCCTGCAGCAGCTGGGTAAACTCATCGCGCAGGGTTTCCATCTTTTCATCGAAATCGATGTTCTCATCCCGGTTTACAAATGCAATATACTTGCTGGGCACCAGGGAGTAGTCTTTGGCGCGCACTTCTTCCAGGGTGGCGGAGTAGCAATACTCGGGTACGTTCTGGTAGCCGCTGTCCTTTTGTTGCCAGTCGTGATAGGTTTTGGCAATCTGCCGGATATGTTCGGGGCTGAACTGGGTAAACTTTTTCTCGAAGGGCTCGCCAATCTCACGCAGGTCCATAAACAGGATTTCCTCCTCACGGTTGCGGTAATGGCGGGTGGTATCAGGCAATACCAGTGTGCGTTCGGTTTTGTTGTTGTTCAAAATCCAAAGGGTAACGCTGATATCGGTGGTGTAAAACATACTCCGTGGCAGAATAATGATGGCTTCCACCAGTTTGTTTTCAATGAGTTTTTTGCGGATGTTGTACTCTGTGCCGCTGCCCGAAAGGGCACCGTTGGCAAGGATAAAGCCGGCTACTCCGTTGGCCGACAGCTTGGAAACCATATTGAGTATCCAGCCGTAGTTGGCATTGCTGGCCGGGGGCACATCGTATCCATTCCATCGGGGGTCGGTGGTGAGTTCGTCGGCAGCGCGCCAGCCCTTCTGGTTGAAGGGGGGATTGGCCATGATAAAGTCGGCCTTGAGGTCGGGGTGCTGGTCGCGGGCAAAGGTATCGGCAGGCACATCGCCCAGGTTGGCCGAAATGCCGCGTATGGCCAGGTTCATCTTGGCCAGCTTGTAGGTGGTGGCGGTTTGCTCCTGCCCGTAAATGGAGATCTCCTTCTTGCTGCCGTGGTGGGCTTCGATAAACTTTACCGATTGCACGAACATACCGCCTGAGCCGCAGGCGGGGTCGTAGATGATGCCCTTGTAAGGCTCAATCATTTCGGCAATGAGGTTTACGATGCTCTTGGGGGTGTAAAATTCGCCTTTGCCTTTGCCTTCGGCCAGGGCAAACTTGCTCAGGAAATACTCATACACCCGGCCCACGATATCGTTTTCCTTATCTTTTAGGGTGTTGATGTTGTTGATGGTATCCAGCAGGGCGGCCAGCTTGCTCACCTCCATATTGAGGCGCGAGAAGTAGTTGTCGGGCAGGGCTCCCTTCAGGGCAGGGTTGTTCTTTTCGATGGTATGCAGGGCGGTGTCAATCTTCAGGGCGATATCGTCCTGCTTGGCATTGTCCATAATATAGTTCCAGCGCGATTCCGGTGCCAGGTAAAAGATGTTCTTCATATTGTAGAACTCTTTCATCTCCACATATTTTTCTTTGCCTTCGCTGACGAGCTCCTGCCGCCGTTGCTCAAATTTATCGCTGGTAAACTTCAGAAAGATAAGCCCCAGCACCACGTGCTTGTATTCAGACGATTCCACCGTGCCGCGCAGCTTATTGGCGCTTTCCCACAGGGTTTCTTCAATGGATTTTTGTTTTTTGTTGTTGGTCGTTTTGGCCATGGGTAGTATGTACAATGCTTTTGCTAATAATAGAATTTGTTTTTTGTGCAATGTTAGCACTTTTGGGAGACAGTGCGGGTAGAAATATCAACGGATTGGTAATATATTTTATAGAAATTGTTGAAAGGATGAAAATTAATAATCCGGGGTTGCTCTGGGGGTTCCAGTAGTCTAATCGGAACCAATACATTAAGCTGTTTTTTTAGTCGATAGATGTTCATACAGAATAGGGTGCCTGGGATTTACTCAGACTATCTCATATCTAACCTATAACCTTGCAATAGCTAGTAAGTGTAAATATATTTACAAGCTTCCCCATTTTAGAAAAATTCTCATTCTAAAGATATTCATTCACCAAAAAATTTTTCTCAGAATATATCATTTGCGTGAGGTTTAAAATAAAGCACACACCTGAATTACACCCCAAATATACCCCACATTTTCCTATTCTCAATACATGAATCTCCATCCATCGCAATTTAGAATCAATATATTTTACAAATCATCCTGTTTGCCTGCAAATCTATGCCATAACGGTGACAACCAGTGTCGGGAAAAAAGAAAAGGCCCAGACGGGCCTTTGAAATATGGAAGGATAAGTTTTGTGGCGTTTTTCTGTTACTAATCTGGGTTTTTACTTCCCGATACAAAACCGCCCAAAGATATTCCCCAGCAGTTCGTCGTTGGTGATTTCGCCGGTAATGGTGCCCAGGCTTTGCAGGGCGGCGCGCAGGTCGGAGGAGAGCAGATCGCCGCTCAGATGGCTGTCGATGCCATTGCGAACCATTTGCAGGGCTTCCAGGGTGTCTTTCAGGGCCTGGTAGTGGCGGCTGCTGGCTACGATACTCTGGTTGGCCTCTTCCACCCCTACCGAAACGGATTTGAGCAGGCTTTCCAGGATAAGGTTGATGTTTTCCTTACGTTTGGCCGATACAAAGATGG
>JBKBSF010000043.1:0-23109 GCA_046291875.1 Bacteroidales bacterium
ACATGACCGTAAACACTTGTAAAACAATCATTAAAGAACAACGAAAATGCATTTTCTGTTTTTATCGGACATTAGTGAATTTAAATCTATTTATATCTCTTAGGGTTCATAGAAAAGTGCAGAACTCTCTATAATGCTCAAAGTTACACACTTTTTTGGTTCACAATTTCTGTTACCGTGCTTTTCTATAAGATTAAATTAAGCCGAAACATTTCCGGAATAAAAAACCTTTTGTGTCATGTTGGCATTTTTATTTCTTCAAAGCGACAAAATGTCAGTAATTATTGCGGGGTAGAATCTTGGATGGAATTTATAGTGTTCAGATAATCAGCTTTTTATTTCTTATGGGTATCTGTGAATATCGCTCTGGTATTAATTTTGAAATGCGGCAAATAAAAAAATAAAGTTCAACTTAAACAATGGAGGGTTTAACTATGTCACTGCTAAGATTTTCAATTCCAACATTGTTCGACCACTTTATTGATAATGAATTATTCGATTGGTCGAACCATAATTTTTCAACCACAGGCACTACATTGCCTTCTGTAAACATCAAAGAAAGCAATGACGATTTTGAGGTAGAAGTTGCTGCGCCCGGTTTGAGCAAAAACGATTTCAAAATCGAACTCGACCGTGATCTGCTTACCATTTCATCTGACAAAAAGGTAGAAAACGAAACCAAAGAAGGGCAGCATTTTACACGCAGGGAATTTAGCTACCAGTCATTTAGCCGCTCATTTACACTGCCCAATATTGTGGATAGTGATAAAATTAAAGCGGTGTATGAAAATGGGATTCTAAGGGTGGTAATCCCTAAAAAGGATGAGGTGAAACCCAAACCCGTTCGTCAGATTTCTATCTCCTAATCAGGTAAAATGGCTGAACTGCCATACTAAACCAGGCAGTTTAGCCTACTCCAAAAAAATAAATTGTCTAACCTTAAATCCGATGAGCTATGAATCTTTTTAAGTGGAACCCCAATAAGAAACCGAAATTTCCCAATGTAATCGAGAAATTTTTCGGGAGAAATATTTTCAGCAAAGATAAAGATGTGGATGTTGCTACTGTGCCATCTGTAAATATCTCAGACGCAAATAAGGCTTTTGAGGTAAACATTGCCCTGCCAGGGCTGGACAAAAAAGATGTAAAAATTGAGATTGATAATAATTGTCTAATCATTTCATCTGAAAAGCAATATGAAAATGAAGAAAAACAGAAGAATTGGATCAGGCGTGAATTTGGCTACGCTTCATTTCAAAGAGCCTTTCAGCTTCCGGAAGAAGCTGACCCTGACAAAGTTCAGGCAGAGATGAAAAATGGGGTATTGTCCATAAAAGTGGGCAAACTTCCAGGGTATGAATCCAAAGTAAAACAAATTGCTGTAAAATAAATTAATTATTGTAGAACCATTAAAAAAGGAGGTAATTATGTCACTGATCAGAAGAAGTTTTGATTATCCGGCATGGTCGAACCTTTTTAATGAATTCTTCGACCGTGATTGGTTGGACTGGACCAACCAAAATTTTTCAAACACCAACACAACCTTGCCATCAGTAAACATTAAAGAAGATGGCGATGGCTTTCATGTTGAAATGGCAGCACCAGGCATGGATAAAAACGACTTTAAAATTGAGCTGAACGACGGTTTCCTGACCATTTCATCAGAAAAAAAGGTTGAAAATGAAACCAAAGAGGGACAGAAGTTTACCAAAAGGGAATTTAGCTATCAATCTTTCAGCCGTTCTTTTACTTTGCCCGATATTGTTGATGGCGACAAAATCTCAGCAAAATATGAAAACGGTATTTTAAGCGTAGGAATTCCCAAGAAGGAAGAAGCTAAATCCAGGCCAGCAAAAACCATCGAAATCAAGTAATGTATGCCTGGCAAAAAAACACGAAGGGAAGCCGATCAGCTTCCCTTCGTTTTGAAAACCTTTACAACAACCAATTAATTGCAGGCTTTTATGGAATACAAAGATTATTACAAAATATTAGGTGTTGATAAGAATGCTTCGCAGGAGGAGATCAAGAAAGCCTACAGAAAACTGGCCGTTAAGTACCACCCTGACAAAAATCCCAATGATAAAACTGCAGAAGAAAAATTTAAGGAGATCAACGAAGCCAATGAAGTGTTGGGTGACCCTGAAAAACGCAAAAAATATGATGAACTTGGAGCCAACTGGAAGCAATTCAGCGAAGCAGGATTTGGCCCGCAGGGATTTGAAGGTTCAAGACCTGGCGGAAGATACTATTATCGTTATCAGGGGGATCCTGCAGACATTTTTGGTTCAGGTTCTGGTTTTTCCGATTTTTTTGAAGCATTCTTTGGGGGAGGTAGTCCTTTTGGCCAAAAACGCCAGGCTTCAGGTTTTGGGGATATGGGCTTTGGTATACCAGGAAGCGACTTAACCGGCGAAATTTCTATTACCCTGCAGGAAGCCTACAATGGATCCGAGCGCATTGTTGACACCGGGACCCAAAAAATAAAGGTCAAAATTAAACCCGGGGCCTATGATGGTTTGTTGTTAAGGGCCAAAGGCAAAGGCCAGAAAAGCTCATCAAAAGGCACAGCCGGCGATTTGCTACTCACCATCAGGGTGCAAAAACATCCTGTATATGAGCGCAAAGGCGATGATCTTTATATGGATTTGCCCATCGATATGTTCACTGCCATATTAGGAGGGAAAAGCAATGTTATAACATTAGGAGGGCAGTTGGCAGTTAACATACCTGAGGGGTCACAAAATGGAAAACAACTGCGACTGAAAGGGAAAGGAATGCCGGTTTATGGAAAAACCGGAGCATTCGGAGACCTTATTGTTAGGCTAAATGTGCAGTTACCCAAAAACTTAACCCCCAAACAAAAAGACCTTATCAGGCAATTGAAGGAAAGTATGGTTGCATAAATTGGTTTATGCTGAAGTTTTTCAAATTACTTGTTGTTTATTAAAAAATATTGTACCCTGGAATTATGAACTACATGGTAAAACATCCTATCCCCGAAGTTGAGTTTATCAGCTATTTTAAGGAAGCCTTGTATGATGCATCCTTAAAATACAGATGCGATGATTTGTTTCGGGCAGGATTTGATGATGATGCCCAAATTAGTGAAGCCGTGCTAAAAAGCATCCAGCTTTTAAAGCAGCTTGACATACCGCCGCATCATCACTTCAGAAATATTTACATTACTGAGCTGGAAACCGGAAAAACCTATAAAGACTGGCGTATGAGTAAAGCGGGGTTCTTGTTGACTGTAATGAATTGTTCACGTAACAATCCTGCTTTGAGCAAATGGAAAATGGAAATGGTGAAAATTATTGCTTCGCATAAATTCGGGGAGATTATGTTTTAAAAGGTTTTGAATTTTAAATTTTGCGAGTATTATATACCAATTAATTGTAACGAGTTGAATCTTTTGCTTTTTAAGGATAATTAGTCATGAGAATAAACAAAGTAGCAATTGTTGGGAATTATCCCCCGCGAAAATGTGGTATTGCCACGTTTACCCGGGACATGAACAAGGGAATCGCTGAAAACGGTATCCAAACCGAAGTGGTGGCCATCAATGATGGATATGAAAAGTATGCCTATCCGCCGGAAGTAACTTTTGAAATTGAACAAAACAATATTGCTTCTTACATTAGCGCGGCAAATTATCTCAATACCAACGATTTTGATGCCGTAATTTTGCAGCATGAATTTGGGATATTTGGTGGCGCCGATGGCAGGCATATTGTCCAACTGCTAAAAAGGCTACGGATGCCTGTTTATACTACCTTGCATACCATACTCGATACACCCACCAGCGGACAAAGAAAAGCTCTTGAGGAAATATCCAACCACACAGAGGCTTTTATTGCCATGTCGAAAATGGGAGTCGAAATTCTTACCGACGTATATGGCTTCCCAAGGGAAAAAATACGCCATATACATCATGGGGTGCATAAAATGGTTGTAAATGATATTCAAAATCTTAAGCAAAAACTAGGGGTCGAAAAACGTAAAATGCTCCTGACTTTTGGATTACTCTCCAAAAATAAGTCCATTGAAGTGGTCATCAACGCTTTACCTTCGTTGGTTGCAAAACATAAAGACCTTGTTTATGTTGTGTTAGGGGCAACCCATCCCCATGTGGTAAAACATGAAGGGGAAGCTTACAGGCACTCCCTCATTCAATTGGTCAACAAGCTTGGGCTTCAAAAGCATGTGATCTTTGTTGACCGTTTTATAAGCGATGAAGAGCTTTTTGAATATCTTCAGGCTTGCGATATTTATGTAATCCCCTATTTTGGCGAAAAGCAAATAACTTCAGGCACACTTATATATGCCATGAGTGCCGGAAAACCCATAGTGTCCACCCCATTTTGGTATGCAAAAGAGATGCTTGCCGAAGAAAGGGGAGTTTTATTCAACTTTGGTGATTATAACCAGCTTTCCCGGTCTTTGGCGGATTTACTGAAAAATGAAACCATCCGGAAAAAAATTGCCGGTAATGCCCTTGCTTTAGCCAAAGAATGCTATTGGGAAAACATAGGTTATCAGTATATTAGATTAATTGACAGAGGATTAACCAAAAAGCGGGCACTCAAAACCGAACAATATCAGGTAACCGAAAGTAAAGAAACCAATTTTATTCTACCCCCTATTAAACTTACCCAATTGGCCATGCTTACCGACGATACCGGCATTTTGCAGCATGCCCGCTACAACGTACCAGACCGCAGCCATGGCTATTGTATTGATGACAATGCCCGTGCTCTTATGCTTTCGGTAATGCTCCAGAATGATTTTCAGGATACCGACGAGTTGAAAAGGCTTTCAGGAATATACCTTTCTTTCATTGATTATGCCTACAACCCAAAAGTGGGTAAGTTTCGCAATTTTATGAGCTATGACAGGCAATGGCTTGAAGAAGCCGGGTCTGAAGACAGTCAGGGAAGAACAATTTGGGCTTTAGGATATGCTTCTGCCTCTACCAACGATGCCAATTTTTATCATCATTCCAATTACTTATTTGATAAAGCGGTAGATATTATTCCGCATCTAAAACACCCTCGGGCTCTGGCATATGCAGTGCTGGGGCTGGCACATTATGTTGAAGTAACTGGCCATGAAACCAGAAAGCAACTCCTGAAAGTGAAAGCCCGGGAACTTGCTGGCTTTTTTGATGCAACTATTGATAACAAGCAATGGCCATGGTTTGACAAGGTGGTAACCTATGGCAATAGCCGAATTCCACAGGCACTGATCACTGCTGGGATGTTGCTCGAGGATAATGAGCTGGCCATGCGGGGCATCAGGCTTTTGGATTGGCTCATCAGCAAACAATTCAATAACGGATTTTTTTCTCCCATTGGTAATAACGGCTGGCTTACTCCCGATGGAAAGGCAGCCTTTGACCAACAGCCGCTCGAAGCACATGGTATGATTGATACATGCCTGCAGGCTGAAAAATTTTTGAATGACAGTCGGTATAGCGACTTTGCCTTGAAAGCGTTTGCCTGGTTTACAGGTGAAAATGATCTGGGAATTCCCATTTATGATTTTGCTACCGGTGGCTGTCGCGATGGTTTGCACCCCGGCGGTGTCAACTACAACCAGGGTGCGGAGTCAACGATCTCGTGGCTTATGTCGCTTTTGAATATCTCTTTTTATCTTCAAAATAAAAAACTGGCAGATTATGATATCCATCAACCGATTACCCATTGAGATTACCCCTTCATCAAGGCGTACACTTGTACGGCCCTTTATTTCAGGGAATCCTTCCCATGTTGAACATATCTTGTTTCGCATTTTTTCAACCCCACAAGATAAGATAAAAAAATGCCTCGACAGGATTTACAAAAAGCTGGATGCCAACGATGGAAATCTGAAGCAAATTTTTTTGAACCATTACGAACACGTAAAACACCGTATCCCTTCCAACGTAAACCTTAGCGATATCCAAAAGGAGTTTATTGGCTCCTTTTTTACCCAACAGTATTCCCTTGAATCAACAGCACTTTTCAACCCGTCCATAGTGCCTCATCCTGTGCAGGACAAAGAAGGTGTTTTCAGGTTTATCATTAGTTTGCGTGCCATTGGGGAAGGGCATATTTCATCCATAACCTTTATGGAAGGGGAGTTTGGTGACAATGATACCATTCGTTTGCAAAGTAATGATGCAACGTTGATCTATGAACCGGAAAGGATCCAGCATTCCTATGAAAAAAGTCTTTTCATCAAAAAAGCCAATGAGTTGGGTGTTCTCTCCGGCAACAATAAGCCTTTATTTGATCTTCTTCCGGAAATTTTCACTTTAAGTGAATTGGAAGCAGCTATCAACAAGATGATCAGGAGCAACGTCAACAATAATAAGGCGGAGTTGGAAGAGTCGCTCAATAAGATCAGGCTTATAGCGCTATCCAATTTTTCGCTGCGATTTAATACCCCCGATCTGTCCCAAAGGGCCATATACCCCGCTTCACCTTCGCAAAGCAATGGATTGGAAGACGCACGCTTTGTCAAATTTATCGATGATGACGGCACTTTTGTCTATTTCGCCACTTTTACAGCCTACGACGGAAAGACCATAATGCCTGAAATGCTTGAGACCTATGATTTTAATGAGTTCAAGATTTCTACCCTCAACGGGCCGGCGGCAAAAAACAAGGGTTTGGCCTTATTCCCCCGCAAGGTGAACGGAAGTTATATGATGCTGGGCCGCCAGGACAATGAGGCGCTCTATTTGATGACTTCCGATAATCCTTATTTCTGGTACGATTCGCAACCTCTCATTAAGCCCACTTACAGCTGGGAATACATTCAGATAGGGAATTGCGGATCGCCCATTGAGATTGATGAGGGATGGCTTGTATTGACCCACGGAGTAGGCCCTTTACGTACCTACTCGCTGGGGGCTATGCTCCTTGACAAAAGTGAACCGTGGCGCGTGTTGGGACGCCTTGAAGAACCTTTATTGCAACCAACAGGGGAGGAAAGCTCCGGTTATGTGCCCAATGTAGTGTATACCTGCGGAGCTCTGGCCCTGGGGCGAAAACTTTTGCTACCCTATGCCATGGGCGATGTAAAAACCAGCTTCTGCACTCTTTCCATTGATGAGTTGCTCAGGGCCATGAAATAGATTGCTCTTAATGATGTCATTGTGATAAAAATCGTAATGATTGAAGTTTTGATAAACCATTGAGCTATGAAGATTGCCATGCTTTCCCCTATCGCCTGGCGAACGCCACCGGTTCACTATGGGCCATGGGAACTGGTAACATCACTTCTTACAGAAGAATTGGTTAAAAAGGGGATGGATGTAACCCTTTTTGCCACTGCTAATTCGGTTACCAGTGCCCGATTAAGGGCAGTTTGTCATGTAGGTTACGAAGAGGATAAAAACATTGACCCCAAAGTGTGGGAATGTTTGCATATTTCTGAGTGTTTTGAACATGCTCATGAATTTGATATTATTCACAATCAGTTCGACTTTTTGCCCCTTACCTATTCCGGTTTGGTAAAAACCCAGGTGGTTACTACCATTCATGGGTTTTCTTCACCGAAAATTTTGCCTGTTTATGAAAAATACAACCACCGGGCGCATTACGTATCCATAAGTAATGCCGACCGTTCGCCCGCTCTTCACTATGAGGCCACCATTTACCATGGCATTGACCTTGGCCAGTTTCCTTTTTATACAAATCCCAGACAGGATTATCTTTTGTTTTACGGCAGGATACATCCCGATAAAGGAACCTATGAAGCGATTGAATTAAGCAAGGCTGTCGGTATGCCCCTTGTCATCGCAGGCATCATTCAGGACCAGGATTATTTTTCACGCTTTGTGGAACCCTATTTAAAGCCAGGTGAAGTGGATTATATGGATAGTGTGGGCGGTGCGAAACGTCATGAACTCTTAGGAAATGCAAAGGCCTTGCTTCACACCATCAACTTTCACGAACCGTTTGGGTTGTCGGTTGTGGAGTCCATGGCCTGTGGTACGCCGGTTGTTGCATTTAATAAAGGCAGCATGCCCGAGCTTATTACCCATGAGGTGGATGGCTTATTGGTAAACGATACCCGGGAAGCCATTGAAAAATTTCATCTTTTAGATAAGATGGATCGAAGAAATTGCCGTAAGAAAGTGGAAACCCGTTTCTCCAAAGAGGTAATGGCTGAAAACTATATTAAACTTTATAAAAAAATTCTTGAACAAAAAAAATCTGAACCATAAGAAAGGAGCTAGTAATATGCCTGTTGTAAAGCGATATGAAGGAAATCCTATCCTCACAAAAAATGATGTACCTTATGAAGTAGCCACCGTGCATAATGCCGGAGTAGTTTTGCATGAGGGTGAATTCATTATGCTGTTTCGCTCACACCGGCACAATGGCAGAAGCATATTGGGTTTGGCCCGAAGCAATGATGGCTATCACTTTAGGTATCGCTTTGCACGATCTGAACGATCCGTCGAAAATCATTGGGGTGGGGGATGAATGGATACTCCAGCCCGAAGAACCCTATGAAATTACGGGATATGTTCATAATGTGGTGTTTACTTGTGGCGCTGTGAAGGTGAACGATGATACCCTGAGGCTTTACTGGGGAGGTGCCGATACGGTAATGTGTGCCGGCGATGCAAATATCAATGAACTGTTAGAAATGTGTCTGTCCCGAAGCCGAAAACCCATTTAGGTAGGGATATGGCAGGTGCGCCATTAAGAAATTATGAAGGTCATCAGGCAAACTATCAAGCAACCTTTTTTAAAAACAAAGCCCGAAACTAAATTCTGTATTCGGGCTTTGTTGAAGTTATTGGGGATAGTAAGTGGTTAGTGTAATTTTAAAGTAAATTGAAATTAAGTCCGGCAGTAATAAACCTGCCCACCATGGGATAATGCACAAAGGTGCTGTATTGGGTATCAAAAAGGTTGCTCACCCTTGCTGTGGCTGTGACCCTATACCCATCCCTTGTTACTATAGGGAAACTACCCCCGATATCTGCCAGTAAAAAGGCTTTTATTTTATCTACCTGCGGATCCATATTGAACTTCATCAGCGGATCGGCAGAGTCGCTGCGGTACCGGAGCAAAAGGTTCGCGTTGGCACCGTTGGCAAATGTATAGGCAGCACCAAAGTTGGCCAGCAGGTCGTATGCTCCGGGAATTACCGATCTTCCAACATAAGGTACAATAAAATGGCCGACGCTGTTGTCTATTTCCTGCTGGTTCAGCACGGGTGGTTGTCCGGGTATCATCATGAAAAAATCGTCAATGCTTCTTCCCACAACCCCATCATCGAGCACCGTTTCCGATCTTAAGGTATAGGTAGCAGATGCAAACAGCCTGATATTGGTCATGGGGCGGGCATCCAGCATGATCTCTATCCCTTCGTTGATTTCCCTTCCGGGAAGGTTTCTGTCATAGGAAACCAGGGCAGCATTGGCTACGAGGGGTGGCACGGGTGGCGGCCCAAGTGGGATAATCACTGTTTCGGTTGTTGGGCGTACTTCCCAAAGGGGTGCGCCGGCAGTGCCTTTATTAGACAGGTAAAAATAGTTGACCCTTGCCGAGAGTCTTTTGTCGAAAAAGAAGCCCCTGATGCCGGCGTCTACACCTGTAAAGCGCTCCATTTTCGGATCAAGCGTAGGTCTGATAAGTTTCTGATCCAGCTCACTACCCCTTAATGGTGGCGGAAAAAGTGCACTGCCCCTTTTAAAGGTGTTCACTTTGTTGGTGGGAAGCCACCGTGAGCTGATACCATAGGTACCATAGAGCTGTAATAGATCAGAAAGGAGGTTTTGTGAAAACGCCAGCGAGGGGCTTACAAAAATATCGTCAATATAGCTTTGGCCGTCAATACGTCCTCCGGCCTGAAAAAAGGCTCCTTCCCATGGAGAGGTTTCTGCCTGGAGATAGGCTCCGTAAAAGGTTTGTTGGGTTTCATACTGAAAGAAAACATAATCATTATCCGATTCGCCTTGTGCACTGTGCAGTTCGGCTCCGGCGCGTAACCACACCATATTTTCTATCACAGGCTGCCTGTAAAAGCCATTGAGGCCAAATCTTTGCCTTTTGTGGGTGCCCCAGTTTACATTGTATTCAAGGTTTTCGGGAAACTGGGTATTGAGCCATTCCGACTCATTGAAGAAATAGGCGAGTACACGGTAATCAGTATTCCCATTGCGGGTGGGTTGCAGGGTGAGGGTAAAAGATTGTCCCTGACGCTCACGGCTTTGTCTTTCGCCAAGAAATGGCTCTGAACTAAATACCTTTTTTACATCAAAAACATCAACATTTAAACTTAAATCCAGGTCAGGGTTAAATTCGTAACCAAACATTACACTTGGCAGAATTGCCCTATCGTTTCGGTCATCGTAAGTAAAATGATCGAGCACGCCAAGCAGCTGTTGGCCGGTTTGCCCGTCAGACCATGTGCCATCCAGGTTGAAGCGATAGTAGAACTGTCCATCGCGGGCCACTTTGGTATTTACCCAGAAGCTGTTGAGCGAACCGGCGCTGGCAGAGGCCATAGTCTCATTGCTGCGGCATTGGGTGGTAATATCTACCACAAACTGAAACCCACCATATTGCGAGGGAACAGGACCGGGATAAATAGTTATAGTTTCAATCATGTTCATGGGGATGTCACCAAACTCTACGGTATGATTGCCCACAAGGTTAATGGGGCGGCCGTCCACCAACACAAGGGTTAAACGGCTGTTGTCGCGGCCAAAACCACGAACGGTAAACCAGTCTTCGGCACCAAAATCGCCAGTACTGCGAAAGGTAAGGCCGGTTTGCAAAGAAAGATAATTGAGCAAACCGTAGGGGTCATTCCCGTTCATCAGCTCTTCCATTTCATTGGCAGTGATGTGTATAGCATTGGGAAAAGGGGTTTTGGTTGCCTCTACATGATCAATACCAATAATCGGCTGAGCTTGTTCGTTGGCGGCATGGCCGAAAATGGTGAAACCCAAAAGTAATACAAGTAATGACAGCAGCTTGAGATATACCGCAATGCGGTCTATGTCAAAAGCTGTTCTTTTTCTGGTCAATGCTTTTTTTGTATTCATTTTTTTCGGTTTTGCTCCATAAGGGCAAAACCGGATGGGTGCCCCTATGGAAGGTTAGTATTAGTTATTTTTCTCGGTAAAGGGTCAGGGTCCATGTTTGATGATTTGGAATTGAACGCGGCAAAATTAAATTGTAGCTTGTTTTAGAAAATTAGAAACCTGTTAGAATTTCATTAGGGTTTTATTAGAGAGTTTTGAGAGCAAAGTTTGTTTTTTCTAATGATATTCTAATAAAAACCTAATGTTTCTCTAATAAGCTCTGGAAAGGAGCTTAGTAATTTTGCAATGCTTTTCGATTGATCCTCGAAAAAGAGTCTACTCCACATTTTTGAGATTGTTGGATTTTGAGGACTCAGGAAATGTCTCTTTAATTATTGCATAACTCCAAATTGATTTAATACACCTTGGAAATACTGGACTTTATCATCAGGTTATTGATTGCTTTGCTGCTGGGTGCCGCCATCGGTTTTGAGCGGCAGTATCGTCAGCGTAGTGCCGGATTGCGTACTAATACCCTGGTGAGTGCCGGTGCTGCTATGTATATCCTGTTGTCAGCCGCACTTACATCAGCAACTGAAGTAGCAGACCCTTCCCGGGTGGCAGGCCAGATAGTAACAGGGATAGGCTTTCTGGGTGCCGGAGTAATTATGAAAGATGGTCTCACGGTGAAAGGGTTAAATACTGCTGCTACTATCTGGTGTTCGGCAGCTGTGGGTGCTCTGGCAGGTGCAGGGTTGTTAATGGAGGCATCCATTGCCGCCACTGCAGTGGTGGCAACACATCTTGTCCTGCGTCCCCTGGGCTCCAAATTGGAGGTGCGCCCTATCGGGCAGGATGAAAATGTTTCGGTTACCTATTTGTTTGAAATAAGGTGCAAGGCAGAAGTTGAAAACCAATTACGGGTTTTGTTGATGCAATTTATAAAGCAGGACAAGCAACTGCAATTGAGAACCTTAAAAAGCCTTGATGACGATAGCCCCACGAAAGCTGCTATACAAGCCGAAATTTTTTCGCACTCCAATAAGGACAATGCCATGGAAAAAGCTGCAGGCAAGTTCACTGTGCTGCAAGGGGTTACTTATGTAGGGTGGGAAGTATTGAGAAGGGAAACTGATTGATTATTCTAAAACAAAATGTTATTGTTATGCAAATCAGTGGCGAAAAAATAGAGTGGCTGGAGGAGCTCACCGACAAGGACAAGGCCCGCGAATTAGTGCCCGTACTTCAAAAAATGCCTGTGGTAGAAGTGGGCGAAATACTTCAGGAACTCAGCAATGAGGATCTTTTGGAGGTATTGCCCCTTTTTACACCAGAGCAACAGGGGTTGATCTTTTCTGAGTTTGACATTACCCGGCAGCTTGATTTCTTTCAGCATACCAGCCGCAAACGGTTTGCCGGCATTTTTGAAAAGATGGTTTCCGACAGCCGGGTAGACCTTTACCAGCATTTTACACAGCAGGAGCAGATTTCCTTCCTGCCCTATCTTTCCAAGGCAACCCGCGAAGATGTGCTCAAACTCAGCTCTTATGAGCCCGATACTGCCGGGGGGATTATGAGCACCGACTTTGCCACAGTACGCGAAAACCGAACCTGCGCACAGGCTATCGACAAGGTTCGCAGCGATGCACCATCCAACAAAATGGTATATTACATCTATGCTGTGGATAATGAGATGAAGCTGCAAGGGTTCTTTACTCTCAAAGACCTTATCCTGGCAAGCCCTGATACCCTGGTTTCCGATATTATTTACCGTGAGTTTGCCTATGCTACCCTGCACGAAGACCGTGAATCGGTGGCCAAAAAGATTGAAAAATACGACCTTGTTGCAATTCCGGTGCTCAACGATCAGAACCAGTTGATGGGAATTGTGCACCATGACGACGCCATTGAGGTAATCCGGGCCGAGCAAACCGAGGATATGGAGAAATTCATGGGGATTGTGCCCGGAAACGAAATTCTCAATTATGCCCAGACATCGGTGCTGGGCCATTTCCGTAAAAGGGTGGTGTGGCTATCGTCGCTTGCCGTTATTGGTCTGATCAGTGGCCTTATTATTCATGCCTATGAAGAAGCCCTGTCTGCCCTTATCATCCTTGCCCTGTATATGCCCATGGTGGCCGACACCGGGGGCAACACCGGCAGTCAGGCGGCTACTGTGGTGATCAGGGCACTGGCATTGGGGCAGGTGAGCGTAAAAGACTGGTTCTCCATACTGTTTAAAGAAGCGCGAATTTCCATCTTGCTGGCAGGGGTGCTGGGGATGATCGCCTTCGGAAAGATCCTCTTCCTTTCATGGGAAACCGAAGTGCCCGAACAATTCAGCCTGCTATATATTGCCATAGGTATCTCCGGGGCCCTGTCCCTGCAGGTAATTACAGCTACCATCCTGGGAGCTGCCCTGCCCCTTATTGTGAAGCGATTGGGGGGCGACCCCGCTGTGGCTGCAAGCCCTGCCATAACCACAATGGTGGATATTACAGGGTTGCTGATCTATTTTGGTGTGGCTACACTTATGTTTTTTAAATAATAGAATGTTATAACCTCGAATGTTTAAAAAAATGGTACAAGAAAAAAAGAACAGTAATGCGGCACGCAACCGCAATTGGGTGTTAGGTGCTGTAATCCTGCTACTGATCATTGTAGTAGTTGTCCCTCAATTGAGAAAAACTAAACCCGCAGAAGATGCTCCGCCTCAATTTGTGCGCAGCAATGGGTATATATATATACCGGAATACTCTCCCTTGCGACAAAGAATTTCTGTGGGTGCAGTGGAAACTGCTACCATACGTCGCCAGGTATCTGCTCCGGCCACCGTAGAAGCGATGCCTGCCAAGCGTGCCAATATTTTTCCTCCGGCAGGCGGAAGGATTGTGCAACTCTTTGTAAATATGGGACAAAGCGTGCGGGCCGGTCAGCCATTGTTCGAGATCTACTCTCCTGATATGGCAGAGGTACAGACTGAGTTTATCAGTGCCCGCAGTTCCCTGCAACAGGCAGAGAGGGAATTACGCCGTCGCGAAGAACTGCACCGCCGCGGTATTGCCCCTTTACGCGAACTGGAAGAGGCCCGTACCGAATTTGAAATTGCCCAAAGCGAGCTGGAAGGTGCTGCCCTGAAACTGCGCATCATGGGCATGGAAGAGCAGGACCTTGGAAGAGCATTGGTGGTGCGTTCACCCATCAACGGAAGGGTGGTTGATCTGGCTGTGGCGCCCGGCGAGTTTATTGCCGAACCCGAAGAGCCCCTTATGATCATTGCCGATCTGAGCACCGTTTGGGTTACCGCCAATATACAGGAAAAGGATATCCGGTTTGTGCAGCCTGGTGCCGATGTGCTGGCCCGCTTTTCTGCTTATCCTGGCGAAACCTGGGAAGGTACTGTGTTGTTTATCAGTGATATCCTCGATGAGGAAACGCGCACCACCAGGGTAAGGATAGAATTTGTAAATGAGGATAATAAACTCAAACCCGGCATGTTTGCCACAGTGAACTTCCTCTCACAACCGGCTCCGGCCATCGTACTCTCGCCACGGGCAGTACTGCAACGACGAGACTACAGCTATGTATATACCCAAACCGAACCCTTCACTTTCGAAATGCGACAGGTGCGCACCGGAGAACTCATTGATGATCAGCTGGTGATACTGGAAGGGTTAACGGAAGGTGAAATGGTGATAACACAAAATGCGGTCATGTTGCCCTAGTAAGTTAAGAGTTAAGAGTTAAGAGTGGGGTGATTTGTAATCTGTAATCTGTAATCTGTGGATATCTAATACCGTACATGACTGCTGTTTTACCAGGTACTTATTAGTTCCGTCTTCCGTCTTCCGTCTTCTGTCTTCTGCCCACCCTCTTCCACCTTTCACTCAATCGATCAACAATTAAACGATTAAACGAATAAACAACCATAAACCATGTTTATAGAAAAATTCATACAATTCTGTTTATCCCGGCGGGGCATTATGGCGGCGCTGTTTCTCATGCTGGGTGCTTTTGGGTATTACTCCTTTACCCGTCTTGAAATTGACGCTTACCCCGATATTGCCGATGTTACTTCCATGGTGATCACCCAATGGCCGGGCCATGCAGCCGAAACGGTGGAAGAGCAGGTAACCATTCCCCTGGAGAGGGCTTTGAATGGGATGCCCGGACTTATGGTGATGCGTTCCAAAAGTACTTTCGGGTTGTCTATGATCACACTGGTTTTTGCCGATGGCATGGATGACTATTTCGCCAGGCAATTGATCCGGGAGCGGTTGCTGGATGCCGAGTTGCCCGAAGGTGCCGAACCCGAACTGGAGCCGCTCACCAGTCCTACCGGTGAGATATTTCGCTATACTCTGCATTCCGATATTTACAGCCAGCGAGAGCTGCGCGAATTGCAGGAATGGGTAGTAATACCCAAGCTGCGCGAGGTATTTGGGGTGGCAGAGGTGGTGAGCCATGGAGGAGAGACCACCCAGTTTCAGGCCGAGATAAATCCTGAGATGCTTCTCAAATACGGGCTTTCGCTGGAAGATGTCATTGAAGCGGTGGAGGATAATAATTCCAATGCCGGTGGCGGTCGTGTGGTGCGTGGGGATCTGGCATTCGTTATCAGGGGTATTGGACTGGTGCGTTCGCTGGAAGATCTGGGCAATGTAGTGGTAGCCTCTGTGGAAGGCACACCGGTTTATCTGCGCGATCTGGGTGAGCTGAAACTGGGGGCCATGGAGCGCAACGGTATGCTGGGGCGCGATGATGAAGACGACCTGGTGCAGGGGATTGTAGTGTTGCTTCGGCATGAAGATCCATCGCCGGTACTTGCCGGAGTAAATAAGATGGTGGATGAGCTTAACCGGAAAATATTACCCGAAGGGGTATGGATTGATGTGTACTACGATCGTACCGACCTGATCCGCACCACTACCCGTTCTGTTTCCTTTACCCTTATGCAGGGTATTGCACTTGTTGTGTTGATTTTGCTGCTTTTTATGGGCAGTGTGAAATCGGCTCTTATTGTAGCCATTGTAATTCCTTTTGCCATGCTGGTAGCCTTTGCCCTGATGTACCTGACCAATATACCTGCTAACCTGCTTTCGCTGGGGGCCTTAAGTTTTGGTATTTTGGTTGACGCCGCTATCGTGATCGTGGAGGCGCTGCAGGCCCGAAGGGAGAAAAACCCCCATGAGGAGTTTACCGAGGCCCGTGTGGCCGATAGCACTTTGAGGGTAGCCCGGCCCATATTCTTCTCTGTGCTTATCATCATTGCCGCTCACCTGCCTTTGTTTGCCTTTGAACGTATCGAGGCCAAGTTCTTTATTCCTATGGCCTATACGGTAGCCTATGCATTGGGGGGTGCGTTGCTGTTTTCCCTCGCGGTTATACCAGGTCTTATGCTTTGGGCTTACAGCAAGCCCTCCAGGGTTTTTGTAAATAAACCCCTTGAATGGCTCAAGGATCGCTACCGGTCGCTCATGTCGTTTTTACTCGATTTTCCTCGTTATGCCATCATTCCGGCAGTTCTTGCAGTAGCTCTTACAGCGTTTGTGTTCCATCGTATCGGGAAGGAATTTCTACCCTATATCGACGAGGGCTCCATCTGGTTGCAGGTGAAGCTGCCATCAGGGATTTCCCTTGAAAAAGGTACTGAAATGGCCGCCGAACTGCGCGCTGTAGCAAGGGAGTTTCCCGAAGTGAAAACCATCGTTACCCAATTGGGCCGCAACGATGATGGTACCGACCCCTTCACTCCATCGCATATTGAATCTATGGTTGTTTTGCATCCTTACAACACCTGGCGTCCCAGAAGAAGTAAGCTGGATCTTATCGACGAGATGGATTTGCGTTTCCGGCAGATACCCGGTATGACCGTTGGTTTCTCGCAGCCCATGATCGATGGGGTAAACGACAAGGTGGCCGGTGCCCACTCCGAGCTGGTGGTGAAGGTCTTTGGGGAAGATATTGCCGAAACACGCCGCATTGCCGAAGAGATACTTTACACCCTCGAAAAGGTAGAAGGAGCCGTTGACCTGGCACTTGACCAGGAGCCTCCGCTGCCCCAGATGCAGATCATCGTTGACCGCGATGCAGCAGCACGCTTTGGAATCAACGTATCACAAATATCAGATCTTATTGAAGTTGGTATTGGTGGACGGGCCGTCTCTGAGATATTCCTGGGCCAGCGAAGATACGATGTGATACTGCGGTATCCCGAAGAAGCCCGCAATACCCCCGAAAAGATAGGTAACCTGCTGCTGGCAACACCCGAGGGAGCCTTTGTTGCCCTCTCACAGGTAGCCGATATTGTTACTACTGTAGGTGAGAGTACCATCTCACGCGAGATGAATCAGCGTCATACCACAGTAAAGCTCAACCTGCGCGGTCGGCATTTTTCTCACTTCATTGCCGATGCTCAAAGGGCTATAGAAGAGAATGTAGAATACGACAAGGACCTTTATACCATTGAGTGGGGCGGACTTTTTGAGAACAAAGAGAGGGCAGAGGGGCGTGCCCTCATTATTCTGGCAATGGTGCTGGGTATCATCTTCCTGCTGTTGTATGCCGAGTTTGGAACAGTCAGGCATCCCCTGGTTATTCTGTCTTCTCTTCCTCTTGCTATGCTGGGCGGCTTGCTGGCATTACAGTTCAGGGACATGACCGTGAATGTGGCCAGTATAGTAGGATTTATTGCTCTCTCAGGTCTTGCCGTCCAGAACGGGGTAATCCTTATTGCCAACCTGAACAGGGTAAAGAATAAAAACCAGCAACGTTCACTGAAAGAATCGGTATTGACTGGCTCGGTGCAACGACTAAGGCCGGTGCTCATTACTGCTATGACAACCCTCTTTGGTGTTTTACCTGCTGCTTTTGCCTTTGGTGTGGGGAGCGATATACAGCGCCCATTAACCACCGTTGTAATGGGGGGGCTTTTCACGGCCACCATTCTTACCATGATTATTCTCCCTGTGGTGTATTACCTTGTGGAGAGGAGAATGGAAAAGTGAAAAGTGAAAAATGAGAAATGAAAAGTGACAATGGAAAGTATGAAATTTTAAATTTTTGATAAAATGACTGTCAGAAAAAAAATATTCATCGGCTGCATACTGATAATGCTTGCAGCCAATGGCCTTTTTGCCCAGCGAACTGTTAAAGAGATCACCTTTGATGATTTCTTCCAGACCGTGCTTAGCAACAACCTGGAGTTGATCGTAGAACGATACGAAGTGTCGAAGGCTGAAGCGGCACTGGCTGCTGCCAGGGTTTTTGAAGATCCCGAGCTGGAAATGATCTTTCCAGTTTTCGATGAGGATGAATTCTCCGGTTTTCCCAGAAACATTGAGTTCGAACTGGAAGTACCCATAGAGCTTTTCGGGAAGCGGCGCAATCGCATTCGGCAGGCCCGTGCTGAGAAGTTTGCTGCGCAGGCCGGGCTTGATGATTTTCTTCGCTACCTGCGCACCGATGCTGCCACAACCTATATCGAAGTGCTTTCCAACCAGCTGATGCTGGAACGAATGAACCTCAACCTGGAGCAACTCAACCAGTTGCTTGAGGTTAATCAAACCCTGTTTGAGGTGGGAGAGATCGGAGAGATTGACGTGTTGCAAACCCGGGTCGAAGTACGTTTGTTTCAGGCTGAGATGATGGATGCGAAAATGGAGTTTTCTGACCTCATGGGCGAGGTGTATTTTCTGATGGGTGGGGTCTCTGCCGATTCGCTGGTGTTCAGTGGAAATATTCCCAGTGTTTCTCCGGTGATGAATTTCCAGGCTTTAAGAGAAAGGGCACTGGAAAACAGATCAGATATTTTGCTTGCAAGAAGAAACCTGGAGGCTTCAGAGTTTGCCATGCGACTGGCGCGCTCTGAGCGTTTGCCCGATATCAGCCTGATCTTTGGCTACCACAATGAAGAGGCTGTAAGGCCAGGGCCCGGTTTTGCCGCTGTGTATGGTGGATTGATTATCCCTTTGAAATTCTCTGGCTTCAATAGTGGGGAGTTTCGTATGAGTCGTATTGAGATGGAGCAGGCAAGGGTAGAGCTTCAGGCGGCAACACTGGATGTGGAGTCGGGGTTGCTCACCGCTTGGGAAAAATTCCAGCTGATGCTGCAAAAACGGTTGCTTTTCACGGAAACTATTCTGCAGGATGCTGAAAGGGTGCGCGATGCCATTGTATTCAGCTATCAGCAGGGCGATGTGTCATTGCTGGAGGTTTTACAGGCGCAGAATACACTCAACGAGGTGTATATGAGCTATTACGAAACCCTTGCTATGTTTGCCCACTCTCTGGTTGACCTGTCAAGGGAGGCAGGGGAGTGGCTGGTGGAATTTTAAGAGCACTTCATTCTAATTCGCACCGAGGCCAAAGGTGATAATGGCAAAGTTTTGTACTTTCGCAAGCAAAAAAAATGCTGACGATTGTACTGATTATGCTGGCAGGAATGCTGGTGGGTTATTTTTTGAGGGGCCAGAAAAAAACCTTGCATTTCAATGGCAGGCTTACCATTATTACCATTTGGCTTTTGTTGTTTTTTCTTGGGCTATCCATCGGAAACAATGATCATATTATGCAGAAACTGCCAGAACTCGGGGTGGCAGCCCTGTGGGTAAGTGTTGCAGGGGTGACCGGGAGTGTATTGTCTGCCTGGTTAGTCTGGAAATTTTTTTTTGCATCAAAAGGGGGTAAGGCATGAGGGGGAGTTTTATCATCCTGGGGTTCTTTGTGCTGGGCTTGCTGATAGGCCGGCTCGATCTGCTTTACCACGGATTAAATCCCGACCGGATCAGTACCTGGGTGATTTATTTGCTCATGTTCCTGGTGGGAGTAGGTGTAGGAGCCGATAAAAAAGCGCTGAGAGCATTGGTAACCATCAATCTGAAGATCTTCTGGATACCTGTTGGCACCATTGCAGGCACTCTGGCCGGTATGGCAGTACTTTCGTTATTCATCAGGCAGTTGTCGGTTGCGGAGCTTATGGCAGTAGGTTCGGGCTTTGGCTATTACAGCCTCTCCAGTGTAATTATTACCGAAATGCACTCAGCAGAATTGGGTGTAATAGCACTTTTGTCCAACGTAATACGTGAGATCATCACCTTGCTATTTGCCCCTCTTTTTATGGTTCTTTTCAGTAAGCTTGCCCCCATTGCTGCAGGAGGGGCCACAAGCATGGATACAACACTGCCTGTCATTACCCAGGCTTCGGGTAAAGAATTTGCTCTCATGGCATTGTTTCATGGTATTGTGCTCTCTATTTTAGTTCCATTTCTTGTAAGCTTCTGGTTGGTGATTTAAAAAAAGGAATTGCAGTATTGCGGAATAAATTAACACTAAAAATTTTAATATTTAGACCTATTGGCTTAAATTTGCTTTAAAGTAAAAAGTGCATCACCTGTTGTTGTCCCCTCCTCTTTTATTTTTTCTGGTTGGATAGTAAGATATCCCCTGGTCTTCACCTCCCTTTGTTCTGGTATTGTTTTTCATTACAGTGGCAAAATCTGGTTTGTCATTGTACGCTATAAGGTTTTACAATGAGGGAGGAAAGATGAAACAAGCATGTAGATTAATCAGCACAACCGCAAATGGAGAAAGCGCAGCTTTCATCCAACATTCAAAAATCCATTTTGTAAGATTTGGTAGTTTTTGTTTTTTATGGTTTTTGGCAGTCATGGGGTTTTATCCGGGGTGTTACTTATCAGCCGCACCTGCTTATCCGCATCCCATTGACTATGAATTGCCCGATGGATCCACGATTACCGTGCTTCTAAAGGGCGATGAAAAGGTAAAGTGGGCCGAAACACTCGATGGTTATTCCATACTTTTCAATGCAGACGGATTTTACGAATATGCAATACACAATGAGACAGGAGATATGGTGCGATCCGGAGTCCGGGCTGCCAATCCGCAAGACCGCGATTTCTTTCAACTGGGTTTTCTGGCTGGATTGCCAAGGGGTCTGAGGTTTAGCCGATCGCAGGTGTATCTGATGCAACAGATATGGTTGATCAGGGAACATCAGCAGTATCGTTCCTTCCCTTCTACTGGCAACCGGAAAACACTGTGCATATTAATGGGTTTTACCGATCTGGCTTTTACCAAGACCCAGGCTGAATTCAATAACCTTTTCAACCAGGTGGGCTACAGTGCCGGCGGAGCCACAGGAAGTTTTAAGGACTATTACCTTGAGAACTCGTATAATCAACTCAATGTAACCACTGATGTGGTGGGGCCTTTTACCGCCAGCAATACCATGGCCTACTATGGAGCCAATGCTACCAATGGCAATGATATCAGACCCCGGGAACTTGTAACTGAAGCAGTGTATCTGGCCGATCCTTATGTGAATTATGCCGAATACGATAATGACAACGACGGAGCCGTAGATGCTATATATGTAATCTATGCGGGTTATTGTGAATCTGCCGGAGGTAGTCCCAATGCCATTTGGGCGCATCAGTGGTTTATAAACCCCGTAATACTGGATGGGAAAATTATTAGCCGATATGCCTGCAGTGCTGAACTCAGAAGCAACACTGGCTCACAAATAACCAGCATTGGCGTAATTTGTCATGAATTTGGCCATTCTCTCGGAGCTCCGGATTATTATGATACAAATTATGATACAGGTGGATATTTTTATGGAACCGGAAACTGGGACATCATGGCCAGCGGTGGAAACAATAATTCTGGGATGACACCTGCTCACCATAACGGTTTTACAAAGGTCAATATTTACAATTGGGCTCAGGCCACAGTGTTAAACCAGCCTACTTCCATTACCCTGGTCAATGCTGCGCAAAACAGCAATAGCTTTTATCGTATCAATACCGCCACACCCAACGAATACTTTCTGCTCGAACATCGTGAAAAGATCCTGTTTGATGCTCATCTGCCCGGTTTTGGCATGATGATATACCACGTACATGCAGATTTTGATAATGCTTCCCAAACCAATACGGTAAATATCGGGCACCCTCAGAAGATGTATCCCAAAAGTCAGAATGCTGTAACCAACCCCAATAGCCAGCCCTATTCCTACGGATTTATCAATGCCGCAGATTGCGCCTGGACAGGAGTTGGCAAAACAGCCTTCACCGACCAGTCCATACCCAATTCCAAATCGTGGGCAGGTCAGAATACCCAAAAACCCATAACCAATATTCTTTATCATCCCGTAAACAAAACCGTTTCCTTCGACTTCATGGGAGGAGGCACAGTTGTAGATTATACCGTTACTTTCTCGGTTGCAAATCAGTATGGCACCCCTGTAGGGAATGCCCAGATCAGTATCCTTCCGGCTGTGAAAGGCTCAGACATAAACCTCTGTTCAGAGCACTCCCTGGTATCGACTGATGAAAATGGGTCAGGTCAGGGCTTATGGTTGTCGCATACGGATGTTGCGGAAGTTGATTTGCAGCCCACAACAACCCAAAAGGACAAGGGTACATGGATTTTCTGGGGTAGCGGACAAAATGCGGGCTTGTCTGTAGGACTCAATGCCCCGGGTATCTTTGAAGGGGCCAGCAGATGGTATCCTTCGGATCTTGTTAACCATAATCAAAAACAGATCAAACAGATAGGCTTCGTGCCGTTTTATGCCAATTGTACCTATACCCTTAAAATCTGGACCGGGCCCAATGCTACAGAAGTGTATCAGCAGGTAGTGGCCAATCCGGTGCTGGAGCAATGGAACAATATTACTCTTACAACCCCGCATACCATAGATGCATCCACAGACCTTTGGTTTGGAGTCAACTTCAATTCTCAGGGAGGTTATCCGGCCGGGGTGGATAACGGCCCGGCGGTGGTTGGGAAAGGGGATATGATCAATATAGGAGGGCAATGGGGTTCTATGTGGCTGACTTATCTGCTGAATGCGAATTTTAACCTTAAAGCCTTTGTTGACGATGCTGTTGTAGAACCCATAGTGTTGGTTACCAATGCAGCCGGACAGGCCAGTTTTACCACAGGCAACGGCAGTTTCAACTATACAGCTGAAAAGTCTGGCCATGCTACTGCCAGTGGCAGTTTTACAGTAAATAATGCCAATGTTGCGGTTAATATTACCCTGA
>JBKBSF010000044.1:0-19171 GCA_046291875.1 Bacteroidales bacterium
TTTTTTGTGAGCCGAAAGTGCTCATGCTCGTTTCATCAGAAAATAATATAGTTAATTTGTTGGTCGTATGCCTGCCCCGCCTTTGCGGGAGAACTTGCATGTATATTTTTTTGTCATAAGTAAAGCGCAGTGATCATGCAGCCTTCATCTGTTCTTGCTCTGACTGAAAGCAACAAGATGAGACCTCCTGAATGATCATGCTCGTATGTCATAAAAGCTTGATATTGGAGATTTCATGTTTGCTTTGTTCTCTTAAATGGGCAGATATTTTAAACTAATCAGTATTTGATTGCATTTATTATTATGTAGGCAGGGATAATTTTTGTTTTCAGCGAAAGCAAATATATTTAAATAATTTGAATTGCAGGGCAAAAATTGTTCATTGATCGTCGAAAAATTGTTAATGGGATACGATTGTAAGCAATTTTTATGGTTTCATACCAGTCGGAAATGGCAAGGATGTTTCACTTCTCTTATCTTTGCACTTCTCTGATTACGATCAATGCATTTACCAGCATTTTTTGGTTCGGTACTTCCATCTGGGCGCTAGGGTAATGCGTAAGAGTACCCAAATTTTCCGGTGCATTTGGGATAATTGGGATATTGAGCGCAAAACAGCACAAAATAAAAAAGTTTTATGCCCTTATGTAAGCAGGCAAATTCAATGAATTCGGAGAAATATAAATAAGAAACGAATAAAACAAGTTTTAAAACCTCAATTCCTATGAAGATCAGAACTTTTCTTTTTTTATTGCTGATTGGAGCAATGAGCTTTGCATGCACTTCGCAAAAGCAAAGCTCTCTCCACACAACAGAGCAGTACGTTGTAATGCTTTCAATGGACGGATGGCGCTGGGACTATGCCAGCCGCGTAGAGACACCCAATCTGGATTACATTGCCACCATGGGAGTTATGGCAGAGTATTCCAAACCGGCATTCCCATCTAAAACTTTTCCCAACCATTACAGTATGGCAACGGGTTTGTACCCCGATAATCATGGTATAGTGGATAACAATTTTACTTGTCCCGAGCTGGGTACTTACCGTCTGGGAGACCGGGCCTCTGTAGAAAACGGAGCTTTCTACGGAGGAGAGCCTATCTGGGTAACTGCCGAAACTCAGGGGGTAACAACAGCATCCTTTTTTTGGGTGGGCTCAGAGGCACCAGTGAAGGGTGTACAACCCACCTACTGGAAGCAATTCGATGGCAGGGTTCCGTTTACCGACCGTATCGATACGGTGCTGCACTGGTTGCAGCTGCCCCTGGATCAGCGTCCAAGACTGGTGACTTTTTATTTTCAGGAGCCCGACAGCCAGGGGCACGCCACCGGACCCGACAGCCCGGAAATTGATCAGCTGGTAATGCATCTCGACTCATTGGTGGGTGTGCTTATCGCAGGGCTGAAAGATCTGGATATCTATAACCAGATCAACCTGATTGTTACTTCCGATCATGGCATGACCGAGGTGAGCCCCGAGCGATATATCGATATTTCTGCCTATACCCCACGCAACTGGTACACTCGCACTCACGGGGGTAATCCTTTGCTGCATGCCGATCCTATTGAAGGGATGATGGACAGCATTTATAATATCCTGCAGCAGGTCGAAAATATTTATGTGTGGAAAAAGGCTGAGGTACCCGCTCGTCTTAATTATGGCACCAATCCGCGAATCGGTGAGTTGGTAATACTTGCCGACAGCACCTGGAGCGTGGGCTGGGGCAGAGCCCGCGAAGGATACAATTCGGGAGGAGCTCATGGCTGGGACAATGCCAAGAAAGACATGCATACCATCTTTTATGCCATGGGGCCTGCTTTTAAAGTAAACCATCGCCATCAGGCCATTGAAGTGGTGGATCTTTATCCGCTAATTGCCCGTATTATGGGCCTGAGACCTGCAGAAGTGGACGGGAAGATGGAAAGGGTAGAAGGGATGCTCAGATAAAAAGATTTTGAAACCCCCATGAGCACCGAGTGCTCACAAAACACAATGAATAGGGTGTAAGGGGGGGGGCATTCAACAACTTAAGTCAAATTGATTCGAGTGAAAACAAGAAAGGCTGTTTCGTAAACACATTTGCCGGGTGGGTTGCTGGATGTGTAAGTGCTGGTAAAGCTTCTTATTCTCCAGGTATACCA
This sequence comes from Bacteroidales bacterium, assembly GCA_046291875.1. GTDB lineage: Bacteria > Bacteroidota > Bacteroidia > Bacteroidales > UBA7960 > SKVR01. The sequence continues at coordinate 2,143 of JBKBSF010000044.1, forward strand.
GGTGGCAAATGTTGGTTAATGAAACAGCCTTTTTTATTTCTAACAAAGAAGTGTGGTGCTATTGCTGGATGGGGTTGGTAAGGTCAAAATCTGCCTGGAATACGATTTCCCCGGCATACAGCAAGCGGTAACTGAAATTGGACAGATCTTCTGCGAGAATGATGTTCCACTGGCGTCCGAGGGTATCAGTGAGCAGATCTACAGTATACTCATCAGCCGGAAAATATTGCTCAAATGCGCTGCCCTGGCCATCAGAATAGCCTCCGTAAAGGGTTTGATCTTCCGGAGTGCCATCTTCATGACGATGGTCGTGGCGAAAGCGAAGTTTTCCATTCTCATTGATAAACATCCAGGTGCGCGAACGGTCTTCACTCAAATGGAAAGGGATAAGCACCTGGTTGTCTTCACAAACGGTAACATGCATTACAAAATCCAGGTGATCCCAGCTTTCACGTCCTTCCTGCATATAGGTCTGTTGTCCGCGGAAAGACTTTCCGCACAAGGAGGCCAGGTTGTTAAGGAAGCCACGTTCTGAATCGGATAGCATAATTCCCTGTGTTGTTTCTTCTGTTTGCCCACTCTGGGGAGCTTGTCCGCAAAAGCTTAACAGGAATGCCAGGCCGGCCAGCAAAGTAATTCTTACAATTTTCATGATAAAGGTTGTTTAGGTTTGCAATGATTTCCAGGTAAAAATAGGGAAAAAATCAAACTTCCCTTAATTTTTGAGCTTCCCGGAATACCCGCATGAAATTGCCTGACCATATTTTTTCAATGTCGGTGGGGTTGTATCCTCTGCGCAGAAGCTCTGCCGTGAGATTGTGCAGTTGCGATACATCGAAGCAATCTTCCAGCTGGCCTCCACCATCGAAATCGGTACCTATGCCCACATGGTCAATGCCAATGAGATTTACTATATGATCCAGATGGTCTACCAGGTCCGATACTGTAGGGAGCTGTGAGGGAAACTGCTGTTCAATGGCGTACCAGCCAGCCCGCGCTTCCTCCATTTGCTCATCGGTAAGGCCCTGGAAGTTGTTGAACCGTTCTCTGAGTTCTGCCCTGGCAGAATCCCGCTCGGGGTTGGCAGGCATATCCTTTACATAAAGAAAACACAATTGCACAACCCCTCCATTATCTGCCAGTGCCAGCAACATATCATCGCTCAGGTTGCGTGGGTGGTTGTGCACTGCCCGCGCATTGGAGTGGCTGGCAATAACCGGTACTTGAGTTAACTCCAGTACATCGTAAAAGGCTTTATCTGAAATGTGGCTCACATCGATCATCATACCCAAACGGTTCATCTCCTTGATAACCTTTTTCCCGAAATCTGAAAGACCATTGTGGATGGGGCCGCCGGGATCGTCGGAGGAGTCAGAGATGTGGTTGTTTCGCGTATGAGAGAGGGTAATGTACCGTGCTCCCAGGTCATAGAATTTTTCAACCAGAGAGAGGTCTTCTCCAATGGGATAAGCATTTTCAAGCCCGAGGTATATGGCTCTTTTTCCTTCAAGCCGGAGCCTGTTGGCATCGTCGGGCGTAAGAGCTATTTCTGCCAGATGCGGGTAAGGCTTCAGTGCTTCTTCAATGGTCTGAAAGATTGCAAAAGCCCTGTTGCGGGCAACTTCGAAGGCTTTGGGTGAACTTTCTCCCTGGCTCAGAAATACGGCAAAGAAGGCTGCATCAAGCCCACCTTCTTCCATACGCGGAAAGTCAAGTTTGCCACCTCCCTGATGTGGATCGTTGCGCTTGCCAAGATCCAGTCCTCTGCGGCCCAGCATAAGAGGGGTGTCGGTATGGCTGTCGAGAGTCAGTATTTCATTGTGGATGCGGCGTGCCTCTTCCAGATATTTGTCTTCATTACTGCCACAGGCAGATAGAGCAAAAAGAATTGCACCCGCTATTAACAGGGTTACGTACTTCATTGTATAAGGTTTTTATTGGGTTTTATTTCCCTGCCAGGTCAATCATAAAAGCATATTCCTGTGCCAGTTCTTTAAGTCTTCTGAAACGGCCCGACGCACCGCCATGGCCTGCCTCCATATTGGTAGACAGCAGGATAAGAGTGTTGGCAGTGTTGTGTTCGCGCAGTTTTGCGGCCCATTTGGTGGGTTCAAAATACTGCACCTGCGAGTCGTGCAATCCGGAGGTGATCAGAACATTGGGGTAATCCTGAGCCCTGACCTGGTCGTATGGCGAGTAAGACAACATGTACCAGTAATACTCCTCAATATTGGGATTTCCCCATTCATCGTATTCAGAGGTAGTAAGCGGAATGGTTTCGTCGAGCATGGTGGTAACCACATCTACAAAAGGCACAGCCGCAATAACCCCCTTGTACAAATCGGGTCTCATATTGATTACAGCCCCAATCAGCAGACCTCCGGCGCTGCCTCCGGAGGCAAAAAGCTTTTCGGGCGAGGTGTATCCTTGTGCTATAAGGTATTCGGAGATGTCGATAAAATCGTTGAAGGTATTTATTTTGTTCAGAAGTTTTCCGTCTTCATACCATTGTCTTCCCATCTCCTGCCCACCGCGCACATGAGCCATGGCGTAAACGAAACCACGGTCAAGTAAGCTTATCAGGTTGGAGCTGAACCGGGGATCTATACTGGAGCCATAGGATCCATAAGCATACTGCAGCAGGGGGTTATTACCGTTCATCTCCAATCCTTTTTTATACACCAGGGTAAGAGGTACGTTTACACCATCTCTTGCCTGTACGTAGAAGCGCCGGGTTTCATAATGCTCCGGGTTAAAATCGCCCAGCACAGTTTGCTGCCAAATCTGTTGCTGTTCTCGGGTTATCATATCATAGTCAAAAATGGTAGAAGGGGTGGTAAGGGAGGTGTAGCTGAAACGGAAAACCTGGGTGTCTATTTGGGTGTTGATATGGATGCCGGCTGTATAGGCCTCTTCGTGAAAGTCGAGGTAATGTTCTTCTCCGGTTTGATGATGTATGATCCGCATCTGTCGCAGCCCACGGTTGCGTTCCTGCACTACCAGGAAGTCATTGAAAACTTCAATCGCCTCGATCAAAACATCAGTACGGTGGCCAATAACTTCACGCCAGTTTTCCAGAGAAGTTTTCTCTTTTGGGGTTTCCATCAGGCGAAAATTCTGAGCCTGGTGGTTGGTGAGTACAAAAAACGTATCATGGTAAGGTTCTACATAGTAAAGCAGATCGCGCCGACGTGGATTGAAAACCCGGAATGAGCCCTCAGGTTCATTTGCCGGCAGCAGAAGGGTTTCATTACTCAATGTGCTTTCAATATTGATGGATATCCAGTTGTTGTCTTTGCTGCGACTCACTCCCATGTAATAATAGGTTTCGTCGGTTTCAAAGTAAACCTCTACAGGAGGCATACCATTGCGGGTATTGAATCTGAAGACTCTTTCGTAGCGTAGAGTTGCCGGATCGATGGTGGTGTAAAACAGCGTTTGGTTATCGGCAGCCCAAACCACATCGCCAGCAGCAAATTCAATACCGGTTGATTGTACCTGGTTGTTTTGCAAATCCTTGATATAGAGTGTGTATTGCCTGCGCCCCATGGTATCTGCACTGAATGCAATAAAGCGGTTGTCGAGGCTCACATCCCACGATCCAACATTATAATAACTATAGCTGGCAGCCATTACCGGCACATTTAGGATAATCTCCTCGGGTGCTTCCATGTTCCCTTTTCTGCGGCAATAGATCGGATACTCGCCTCCATGCTCATAGCGTACGTAGTAGAAGTAGCCATTGTCGTAAAAAGGGGCAGAACTATCGTCCTGTTTTATGCGGCCTTTCATCTCTTCAAAAAGTTGGTTTTGTAACCTTTGTGTGTGCCGCATAACCCTGGCAAGATACTGGTTTTCGGCTTCCAGGTAGGCAATCACCGCAGGATTATCGCGCTGATTCATCCAATAATAAAAGTCGATGCGGGTGTCGCCATGCAAAACCATTTCATGGGCAATCTTTTCTGCCACAGGAGGCACGGGTTGCTGACTGCAGGAAGCTGCAAAAAGTAGCATAGCAATCCATAAGGATAGCATAGGAAGTTTTGAGTTCATTCCGTTTGTGTTTTAAAAGTTTTGTGTTACGTTGTGTTACTGGAAAAAGTATTCTTGAACCAGGTATGGGTTTTTCGGACTTTGAGCCCAAAAGTGAGCTCCCATATTGAAAAACGCTGCTAATTTATGGAGAAAATCAATGTTGAGAATGCAAATCTGTCACAAATTTGCACAAATTGGTATGGTTGTTTTGTTAGAGGATTCTTTTATTCTGAGATTGATTCGCGCAATATTTATATTTATCCTAAGCGATTAATAGCAAGATTGACTTTCAATTTTTGAGGTAATGCCGCAATGCTCATGAAAGCATTTGAAGTCCTCTTTTCCGGGTTTAGGGTACAAATGCTGTCAACCTTTTTAAGTGCCCTTCCTTAAAATTTTTATTTATGCGCCCGAGTGTGATGGCTATCAAGACCAAGGAAGGAGCAATGAGCTCAAAAATTACCATGAATTAAGATTATCCTTGCTTCAAAATACCTAATTTTGGATGCATGCAGGTTTGGCCTGGACTTTTAAAAAAAAAATTGAAATAATTGCAAATTAATTTCTTTTACCCATGTACACTTTATTAATAAAGAGGTTTGTCTTTGGCTTATGTGCGCTGTTTCTTGTTTATCAGTCGCCCGCCCAGGATATAAGGATCAGGGTTTTAGCCACTGCTGATCTTCATGCCAATTTTTTCCCTCACGACTTCAGCCGCAATGTTCCCAACCGGGGTAGTCTTGCTCATGTATTGAGTTTTGTGGAAGAACAGCGTGCCGTTGCAGGCCAGCAGGTAATCCTGCTCGACAATGCCGATCTGCTGCAGGGGCAACCTACAGGCTATTACTTCAATTTTGTGTCGGAGCGTACGCCACATTTCATTGCAGATGTAATGAACTTTGCCCGGTTCGATGCTGCCAGTGTGGGTAACCATGACGTGGAGATGGGCTACGAGGTTTACAACCGGCTTAAGTATGAGTTTAACTTCCCATGGCTTGCGGCTAATATTTTGCACCTACGCACGGGGCTTCCTTTTTTCGAACCGTATACTATATTGGAGCGTGAAGGAGTAAGGATAGCTGTTTTGGGTCTTGTTACCCCTTCGGTGCCCAACTGGTTGCCTCGCAAACTATGGGAAGGGTTGGAATTTACCGGGATGTATGCTGCAGCCTCCTATTGGATGGAACACATACAAACCCATGAAAATCCCGATTTGGTTATTGGGCTTTTCCACAGTGGCCCTGGCCCTGATTTACCTTATCAGGGCGATCAGGTTTATCTGGAAAATGCTGCTCTGTATGTGGGAAAGTATGTGCCGGGGTTTGACGTAATTTTTACTTCCCACGACCATCGCGAACGCAATGAAAGTTTTATCAACAGCCAGGGGAAAGAGGTGCTTATGATCGGGCCATCGCCTTTTGGCAATTCGGTGGCTGTTGCCGATCTGTCTTTTTCCCGCTCTGCTACGGGTGCTTTTGAGCTCAAGTACAAATCGGGCTCTGTGGTAAGTATGGAGAACTATGCTCCCCATCCTGGATTTATGGAACAGTTTGCACGGGAGATGCAGCAAGTACATGAGTTTGTAGGGCAACCTCTTGGGCGGCTTGATAATGCCCTCCGCTCGTGTGAGGGATACTTTGGCAATTCAGCTTTTACCGACTTTATTCATCAGATCCAATTGGACCTTACCCAGGCTGACATCTCCTTTGCCGCACCCCTCTCTTTCGATGCTACCCTGGAGGCAGGCACTTTGTACATGCGCGATATGTTTCAGCTGTATCCTTACGAAAACTATCTTTACGTAATGGAGCTATCGGGCAAAGAGATCAGAGATTTCCTGGAGTTTAGCTATGCTTTGTGGTTCAACACCATGGAAGGTCCTGGCGATCATTTGCTGCGTTTTCGGAAAAACAACAGCCAGGTGGTTCGCGACAGCCGCGGAAGGGCTCGTTTTGAGCACGCTTTCTTTAACTTCGATTCGGCCATGGGCATCGATTATATTGTTGATGTAACAAAGGAGCCAGGGCAAAGGGTACGTATATCAGGTCTCAGCAATGGCCATCCGTTTCATATGGACGCTCTGTATAGGGTAGCGATCAATTCTTACCGCGGAAGTGGGGGGGGAGGCCATCTTGTGGAAGGGGCCGGTATTGAACATGAGCTGCTGGAAAGCCGCATCCGATGGGTATCTGACAAAGATCTCCGCAGTCATATTGCAGATTACATTCTCCAACAACAAGTGTTTGCCCCTCAGAAAGGAACCAATTGGAGTGTAGTGCCTGCAAACTGGGTGGATGCTGCCAGGCGGGTAGATTACAGACTACTGTTTGGCGAAAGAAGTGAATAGCAAGATCCGATAGATCAGTGTTATATCAGGGCCGTAGGTTTTTTAATACGGCCCTGTTTATTTTACAGGCCAGTGCAGGGCCGCTGTAAATAAATCCGGTATAGATCTGCACCAGGCTGGCCCCGGCTTCGAGTTTTTCAAGGGCATCCTGTGGTGTCATTATACCTCCCACTCCAATTACCGGTACTTTTCCCTTAGATTTTTCTACCAGGTAACGGATGGTTTGTGTGGATTTGTCGCGCAGGGGTTTGCCACTTAAGCCTCCTTTGCCAATGGCTTCTACATGTGAAGAAGGTGTTTGCAATCCCTCTCGTTTTGTGGTTGTATTGGTGGCAATAATCCCGTCAATACCGGTTTGTTGCACAACCAGCAGCACATCATCCAGCTCACCGGGGCCCAGATCGGGTGCGATCTTTAGCAGAACCGGCTTTGGGGCGGGCTTGCTATGGTTGGCCTCCTGGATCTTTTCGATGATCCCTACCAATTCGTCTTTGTCCTGAAGCTTGCTCAACCCCTCCACATTGGGGCAACTTACGTTGATTACAAAATAGTCTACCCAGTCGAAAAGTTTATGAAAGCAAACCAGGTAATCATCAATGGCCTGTTCGTTGGGGGTAAGGGTGTTTTTGCCAATGTTTCCGCCAATGATCACCTTGGGTTGTGTTCTGCGCAGGTTCTCAACAAAAACTTCCACCCCTGGATTGTTGAAGCCCATGCGGTTGATCAATGCCTGATCTTTTTTTAATCTGAAAAGACGGGGTTTGGGATTGCCTGGCTGTGGCAAAGGGTTTACAGTGCCAATTTCCACGTGTCCAAAGCCAAAGGCGGCCATATGATTATAAAGGTTGGCTTGCTTGTCGAAACCCGCTGCCAATCCAACTTTATTGGGGAATTTGATTCCAAACAATTCGGTCTCCAGGCGGGGGTCTGCAACCTGGTAAGCTCTTTTTACCAGTGCCCTGATGCCCGGGATAAGAAAAACCATATGCAGAACTGTCACCACCAGGTGGTGAACTTTTTCAGGAGAAATCAGAAACAACACCGGGCGGATCAGAAACTTGTACATATGGCTTTTCTTAAAAAGTCAGGTAAGGGTTTGCCGTTTTATTCTCCGGCCTTCTTATTTTTGGGAGCAGCTTTTTTGGCTGCAGGTTTCTTGGCTGTGCTTTTCGCTTCTTTGGTTTCAGCCGTAGCTTCTTTTGAGTTTTCTTTTTTTGCAGCGTCAGCAGTTTCCTCTGTGGGAGTATCTTCCTGCTCCTCTACGGGTTCAGTAATAAGGTTATGATCCAGCAGCAGATTATACCAGGCTAGCACCTTTTTAATATCGCTGCTGTAAACTCTATCCTTGTCGAAATCGGGAAGCACCTCTTCGAAATAGGCAAACAAAACACTGCCTTCAGCTTTTAGGTCAATGGAAACCTTTTGGCCGTTTTCTTTCTGGTAAATGTTCCAAAGCACAGTTTTCAGAGCTACATCCTCTCCATACGTAAACATGCTGATGTCGTCCAGAACAGAAGAACGATGAGTGGCGAAAACGGGCATTTTCTTGCCGTCTGCCAGTGATTCAACAATTAATCCTCCCTTGGTTTGGGAAACGATCCTGAACAGACCACTTTTCCCGGAAATAGCCATAATATTACTCAGATCCATTTTGAAAAATTTAGTTTGTTTTTTGAGGTATTGCTTTGTATGAACTTGCAAAAATAAACATTATTGTGGTTTCCGCCCAGTAAGTGTTGCAAATGCTAATCGGCAAACATCTGCATGCTGTGCAGCTTTTTATAGTAGCCATTGATATTGAGCAGTTGCTCGTGGGTGCCGCGTTCTACGATCTGTCCTTCGTGCAGCACACATATCAGGTCGGCATTTACCACCGTAGAAAGCCGGTGGGCAATAACCACCGATGTTCGGTTCTTCATCACATTGCTCAATGCTTCCTGAACCAGTTTTTCTGATTCAGTGTCGAGGGCCGAGGTAGCCTCGTCGAGGATCAGGATGGGCGGGTTTTTCAATACTGCCCTGGCAATGCTGAGTCGCTGGCGCTGCCCGCCACTGAGTTTGCTGCCACGATCGCCAATGTTAGTAAAGTAGCCCAGGGGTGTTTTTTCAATAAACTCGTGCGCATTGGCTATACGGGCAGCCCGCTCAACCTCTTCCATGGAGATTTTGTACTCTCCAAAGGCTATGTTGTTGAAAAAGTTGTCGTTAAAGAGTATGGCTTCCTGGTTTACATTGCCCATGAGCCTGCGAATATCATGCAGCCTGTAGTCTTTAATGTTGATACCGTCTATCAGTATTTCTCCTTCCGTAACCTCGTAAAGCCTGGGGATGAGATCTACCAGCGTGGACTTTCCTCCTCCTGACTGGCCCACCAGCGCAACGGTTTTTCCCTTTGGGATGGAAAGGTCTACATTGCGCAGCACCCATTCCTTATCGTAGCGGAAGCTTACATTGCGCAATTCGATAGAATGGTTGAAGGATTCCAGCGGACGGGCATCGGGCTTATCGTGGATTTTGATCTCAGCTTTTAGGATATCGTCGATGCGATCGGCTGAAGCCATGCCCTTAAGGATATTGTAGTATGCAGTAGAAAACGATTTGGCCGGGTTGATGATCATGGCAAACAAAATCAGGTAGCCTATAAACCCGGCAGGCGAAATGCTACTGCTCTCGGCAAGCACCAGCGATCCTCCATACCAGACAATGATCACAACCACTACCGTGCCCAGGAATTCGCTTACAGGAGAGGCCATATATTGTCTGCGGTACATTTTGGTCATCACCAGTGTGTAAAAACTGTTGAGGCTCAGAAAGCGGTCTTTCATTTTCTTTTCCGCATTGAAAGCTTTGATTACCCTTATTCCGCCAAGGGTTTCCTCAAGAACAGAGAGGATAAGTCCCAGTTTGTTTTGTCCTCTCAGGGCGGTAGATCGCAAGGTTTTTCCAATGCGGCCAATGACAAGTCCGCTCAGGGGCAATAAGATCAAAACCCCTATGGTAAGGCTTGTACTCATGATGAACAACGAGGCTAGTATTACCACAATGGTAATGGGCTCACGAAAAACCATTTCAAGGGAGCTGATTACACTGTGTTCGATCTGCTGCACATCGCTGGTCATACGGCTTATCAAGTCGCCTTTCTTTTCGTTGGTATGGTAGGACATGGGCAGGGCCAGCGCCTTATCGTAGAGGTCGTTGCGGATATCTTTTACTACCACATTGCGGATCCAGGCCAGATTGTAAAGGGCTGCATACTTAAAGGCATTTTTAAGAAAACTCATTACAATGGCTATTCCTCCCACCAGAATAAGAGTTACAAGGCCCCCATAGCGCAACATAGTGGCGCTGGCCAGGTAGTTGAAGTTGGTTTCGATGGCAGAGGCACTGAAACTGAATGGAACGGGCTCCAGCACAACAGGCTGCATCTCAAAAAGGATCTTGAGAACAGGAATGATCATGATCACCGAAAACACATTGAAAACGGCGCTCAAAAAGCTGAAGAACACATTGAGTGCTACCGACCCTTTGTAAGGTAGCAGATAGCTGAATATCCTTTTGAATTTGCTCATCCTGTTGTTTGTTGCCGCAATAGGCTATACGCAAAAAATAAAAAACTATTGTATACGGGGCAGAATACCTGTATAGTTGAATGGCGAAATGCTACGCAATTGTTCTTTTACACTTTCCTCCACCTCCAGCGAATTGATGAAATTGTGCATGGTTTGCTGGTTGATTTTTTCGTTGGTTCGGGTAAGCTCCTTTAGCTTTTCGTAAGGTTCCGGATAATTGATTTTGCGTAGTACCGTTTGTATCGCCTCTGATACCACCATCCAGTTGTCTTCAAGATCCTGGTTGATGGCATCCTGGTTGATGATCAGTTTATCCAATCCCCTTAGGGTAGAATGGATGGAGATAAGCATGTGAGCCAAGGGCACCCCTATGTTGCGCAAAACTGTAGAGTCGGTAAGGTCGCGTTGCAGGCGCGAGATAGGCAACTTTGCCGACAAATGCTCGAAAAGTGCCACGGCGATACCTGCATTCCCTTCCGAGTTTTCAAAATCTATGGGGTTTACTTTATGGGGCATGGCAGAAGAGCCTACTTCGCCTTCCTTGATCTTCTGCTTAAAATAATTCATGGAGATATACGACCATGCATCGCGATTAAGATCAATGATGATGGTGCATATACGCTTAAGACCATCGAAGATTGATGCCAGGAAATCGTAATGCTCAATCTGTGTAGTAACCTCAGAGCGTTTGAGCTTGAGGGTATTGTTTACAAAGCGGTCGGCAAAATCATTCCAGTCTACATCGGGATACGCTGCTTTGTGGGCATTGAAATTGCCCGTGGCGCCTCCAAACTTGGCAGGAAAGGGCAAGGCAAGCAACTGGTTGATCTGCCGCTCCAGACGGTAGTGGAAAACATATACCTCTTTTCCTACTGTAGTGGGTGATGCGGGTTGCCCATGGGTATGAGCCAGCATGGGCACTTCCAGCCACTGTTGGCTCATTTGCTTTAAGATGGCCAGCAACTGGTCAAGAGCGGGCACAATTACATCCAGTATGCCCTCCTTGAGCGAAAGGGGTATGGCTGTATTGTTGATGTCCTGCGAAGTGAGACCAAAGTGAACAAACTCCTTGAAGTCCTGTAATCCCAGTTGATCAAACTTCTCCTTGATGAAATATTCTACAGCTTTGATGTCGTGGTTGGTGATTTTCTCGATTTCCTTTATGCGTAAAGCATCATTTTGATCGAAGTTCTGGTAAATATTCCTCAGGGGGGCAGTCATTTCTTCGCCAATACTTTGCAATTCGGGCAGATTGAGCTTTCGGAGTGCAATAAAATATTCGATCTCTACAAAAACCCGGTACCGGATCAGAGCAGCTTCGCTGAAAAACCTCTGCAGCGGTTGTGTAGCTCTTTGGTAGCGGCCATCAATGGGCGAAATATTGTTCAAAGCGGGGTTTTCCATTTGGGTTGGGATTGTAATTGGGTAAATCTTACCAGGGTATCAGACAAAACCGCCCCCGGAAATTCAGAGGCGGCTTTGGCTTTATTTTTTCTTTTTTTGTTGTTGCTGCTGTGCTTTGGCCATATCTTCAAGCCTCTTCTGCCAGCTGGATTTTTTTACCGGCTTTTTCTTGTTCTCCTCAATCTTCAACCTTATCTTGTCTTCATTGATCATAAACCGGAAGGCATACATTTGTCCAAAAGTGATAACGTTGGCCAGGAAGTAGTAGTAGCTGAGGCCTGAAGCAAAACTGTTGAAAATGAACAACAGCATTACAGGCATAAAATACAGCATGGTTTTCATGCCGGGCATTTGTGTGCCTGTGTTCATCATCTGGCTGTTCATGCGGGTATAGATGATGGTTGATGCCGTCATGAGCAACGTAAACAAGCTCACATGATCGCCATACCACGGAATGGTAAAGGGTAACTCCAGGATGGAGTCGTAAGTTGAAAGGTCGTCGGCCCAAAGGAAAGCTTCCTGCCTTAGCTCAAATGAAGCCGGGAAAAAGCGAAACATGGCAATGAGGAAGGGGAACTGCAGAAGCATGGGCACACAACCCGCCATGGGGTTTACCCCAGCTTTTTTGTACAGTGCCATAACCGCTTGCTGCTTCTTCATGGCATCTTCTTTTTTGGGATATTTCTCGTTCAGAGCATCGATATCGGGCTTGAGCACACGCATACGGGCTGAAGACAAATAGGTCTTGTAAGAAATGGGGAACAACACCATCTTGAGCATCAAGGTAAGGATCAGGATGATGATACCATAACTCAGGTTGAAGCCATCCAGGTAGTTAAAAACCGGGATTACGATCAAGCGGTTGATCCAGCCAAAGATTGCCCAACCAAGGGGGATCATTTTCTCCAGCTCCAGTCCATAAGATTTAAGGGTGTTGAAGTGGTTGGGGCCGAAATACAGCTGCATGGCAAAACTGTTGTTTTCGCGGCTGTTGTAAGGTATATCGATGCTGGCACTCATCCGCTTCAGAAGCTCCTCGTTGGTTTCTTCATAGGATTGTGTGCTTACCACTGCACTGCTGAAACTCTCCTGGGCTATGATAACAGAAGAAAAGAATTGCTGTTTGAAGGATATCCATCTTACCCCTGCGGTGAGCCTTTCGGTGCCATCGCGTGTTTCGCGCAGGCGGTCAATGTCTTTGCCCAGGAATTTGTAATAAACAGTGCTGGTGTTTAGTTCATTCTTTCTACTTTTCTCCAGTCGTCTTACAGATTTTTGCCAGTCAAGGTTCAGGAAACTGGAGTTGGCTGCAATAACCTCCGACATGCCCACAGTATTGATGGTAAAGCCAAGCATATAGTCGTTGGCGGGCAGTGTATAAAGAAACTCAAGATAGCTTTGTCTTTGCACACCGCCGGGGTTGTCGGGATAGAGGCGAAGGGCAAGGGTTCTGTTCTGATCACCTTGCAGTACGATGGGGTCCTCGCCGGTTATTTCGCGCCCGTCGACATAGGCTTTGAAGTAAAGCTCACGGGTAGAGATGAGCCTGTTGGCCGAATAGAACTGGAGGTTAAATATGTTGTTATCTCCTTTGTAAAGATACAGAGGTTGTTGATCCCATGTTTTGAATTTACGCAATTCTACACTTTCCAGAAATCCACCTTTGTTGCTGAATACCAGTCTGAGAAGTTCTGTTTCGATGGTAATGGGTTGGTGCTGACCCACGGCAGCCGTTGCAAAATATCCCAGGCGATCGCGCAGCTGGTTATTGATTACGCTGTCGTTGGCAAGTTCAGGAGCCAATTCTGATGCTATCTCAGGGTTTTGCTGCTGGGCTTCCAGTGCCATGGCTTCTGCTTCCCTGATTTGTTGCTGCTGCTCCTGGCGGGCATTTGCTATACTGTCGCGCACCCTTTGTGCTTCAAGCTTTTGTTCTTCGCTGGGAGCATTGAGGATGCTGAATCCGATCAAAATGACAAAAATCAATAATAATCCGATAATATTGTCTCTACTCATTATCTAATGGTGCTTATGTTGATTACAATTTGAGTTTGCACAAACAGGTTTTCAAGCCCGGAATGGGGCCGAAACAATCCTGCAAAAGTACAAAATGTTCCTTTATGAGGTTTTGTGGTTTTCAAAATCTATGGCAGCCTTAACAAAGTTTACAAAAAGCGGGTGAGGGGCTGCCACTGTACTTTTGTATTCGGGATGAAACTGAACCCCTACAAACCAGGGATGATCGGTAATCTCCATGATCTCCACCAGGTTGGTTTTAGGGTTCTTTCCGGTGGCAACCATACCGTTTTGTTCGAACAGTTCAAGGTACTTGTTGTTGAACTCAAACCGATGACGGTGCCGTTCGTTGATTTCTTCTTTCTGGTATATATCGCTGGCTTTTGATCCTGGTTTTAACCTACAGGTGTATGCCCCCAGCCTCATGGTCCCTCCTTTAAGGGTGATCACTTTTTGCTCTTCCATTATGTCTATAACCGGATAAGGGGTATCTGGCATCATTTCGGTGGAATGTGCTTTGTTGAGTTTGAGTACATTGCGGGCAAACTCTATGGTTGCACATTGCATTCCGAGGCAAATACCTAAAAAGGGTATCTTGTGGGTACGAGCGTATTCGATGGCTGCAATTTTTCCTTCAATCCCCCTTTCTCCAAAACCGGGTGCTACCAAAATAGCCGATAGCCCCTGAAACATTTGGGTTGTATTAAGCTTGTTGATATGTTCGGAATGGATCATGCGCAGGTTTACCTTGCATTCGTTGGTTGCTCCGGCATGTATCAGTGCTTCAATAATGGACTTGTAGGCATCCATTAACTCCACATATTTGCCCACAAGGCCAATGTTTACGATCCTCTTTGGGTTTTGCAGCCGGTCGATAAACTCCTCCCAGCTTCCCAGGTCGGGCATACAGTTGGGCGAAAGGCCTGTTTTTTTCAGAACCTGCAAGTCGAGTTTTTCCTCTCGCATCAGTAAAGGCACCCTGTAAATGCTGTCGGTGTCTATAGATTCTATTACTGCTGCGCTGTTTACATTGCAAAACAAAGCAATCTTATTGCGAATACCTTCGTTAAGTGGTTTTTCAGTGCGACAAACCAGGATATCGGGCTGCACACCGTATTCCTGCATGGTTTTTACCGAGTGCTGGGTGGGTTTGGTTTTCAGCTCTTTGGCTGCAGCCAGGTAAGGAACCAAAGTGAGATGGATTACCACACAGCGATTGCCCAGTTCCCAGCGTAGCTGACGAATGGCTTCCACGTAAGGTAACGATTCAATATCGCCTACCGTACCTCCGATCTCTGTTATCACAAAATCGAATTTATTACCCTCTCCCAGCAAGCGGATACAATGCTTGATCTCATCTGTAATATGTGGGATCACCTGCACGGTTTCTCCCAGGTAGTCGCCCCTTCGTTCTTTATCGATCACCGACTGGTAAATTCGTCCGGTGGTTACATTGTTTGCCTGTGAGGTGGGAACATTGAGAAACCTCTCATAATGACCCAGATCCAGATCGGTTTCGGCTCCATCTTCCGTTACATAGCATTCACCATGTTCGTAAGGATTGAGGGTGCCCGGATCAATGTTTATGTAGGGGTCCAGTTTCTGTATGGTGGCAGAATATCCACGGGCTTGCAGCAATTTGGCAAGCGATGCGGAAATGATTCCTTTACCCAAAGAAGATGTAACACCTCCTGTAACGAAAATATACCTGGTGGTGGAGTCAGCCGTAGCCATGATGAAAGAAAAGATTTAAAGGGTTATTGCACTTTTTCCGCTTGCGAAAGTAAGAAAAGATTGGCAAAAAGGCAGAAAAAATCCCCTTTAATTTTTATGGCTAAAAATCTAGTAATAAGAAGATTGAGTATGTGATGATGCGCTAAGGGGTATAAAAAAAAGGGCATAGAGCCCTTTTTTAGGGTTGAATTGAGTGGGTTAGTCACCTTTTTGATCAGGATTGGGAATCTTTTCAATTGCCTTTTTTTTGGAGCCGTCAAGGGTCGAAGAACCTTTGGTTGGATCTACCTGGTTGTCCAGATTTTTCTCTGTTAAGGTTTTTTTTCTCTCCGTGAGGATGGTCTTGCCATCATTATCGTAATGGGTCTCTTCCACAATAATGCCTTTAACCGTTTCTTTCTCCCTGGGCCAGAAACCACATCCGCCCGCTTTTTTAATGAAATAGTATCCCAGAGAGAGTGCTATTACAACAGCCGCTATCCCGAGAATTTCAAATCCTGAATATTTCTCAAAATCCATCAGGATGATCTTTCGGGCTATGGCTATCAAAGCTACAAGCATTACAACCTCTACGTGGATATCGTGCTTCTTGAAGTATACTTTAATGGTGTCGAGCAATTCGATACCGATAAGCACCAAAAGGAATACCCCAAAAAGATCCATCAATACATCGAGATCAAGAATAAAGACATCGGTCTGGATAATGCTTTTGAAAACCATGTATCCCAATTGAAGGGTAGCTATTACCAACAGCAAAGACATAAGCCCGATAAGGGTCTTGATAATGTATCTTTCAATGGTTTTCACGGCAGCATTCAAGCGCATTGTGCTTTTGCTTTCTTCCATAGTTGGGGGTATTTGATGTGGTTAATAGTTAACTGCTGATGAGGTTTACTGGTTAAACGTTTTTCCGGTGGCATTGTTTCAAATTGCAGGGGTATTAATTGTGGTACAGGTATATACAATACTCTGGTTTTGTAAAACAGTCATATAGTAAAAAGCCGCCCCGAAATAACATTCGAGACGGCTGTTGTGTAAGCTATTATCCGGCTATTGTATTAAAGGTGTCAGGCCGGTAGTTCCTCATCAAGCTCTTTCTCGGGTTGTCGGATTGTGTTCAGAAACTGAATAAGCTTTTCGTCCTCTATGCGTTGACGCGACAAATTGCTTTGAAGGTTTAGTATTTCCGCAGGCAATTCCTCTTCCATGTGTTCCTGTTGTAAAAGGATTTCTATAACCTGACCATTTTGCAGTTCAAGAGGAAATCTCTTGCCTGAAAAACTATGGGTACCTGCCATAGCGGTGGTGCCTCCCAAAATTAAAGCAGACAATAATGCTCTTTTTCTCATATGATATTATGTTTGTTGGATTTTTAAACGTTGTAAAAAAGTTATCGTATTGTTAATCAAAAATTTCTACTAAATTTGCGCCTTATTTTTATTTAGACCAAATATAAATAAAGTTTTTCAGGGAAAAAATTTAAAAATTGAAAAAATTCTTTAAATGATTTGTTAAAACATTAGAGGCAAACTTTAAACAAAAAATGGCTTCAAATGTTAATCCGATCGTGTCCGAAGTTTTAATTTATTACAAGGTAACTTGCATGAACGCTTCGGCTCACAAAAAAAAAGATGAACCGAAGCTCGACGCAGTCAAAACAGACATATCAAGTTCTCTTGCCAGAGACCAGACAAACCATTAGTCCAATGAACTAACTAAATTTTTTTCTGATGAAACTTGCATGAGCACTGCGGCTCACAAAAAAACAATGAAAATTTGCATGCAAGTTCCATCAGACCAATGAATTAACTAAATTATTTTCTGATGAAACGAGCCATGACAAAAATTTTGACACACACGCGGATGATTACAATTCGCAGCCTCGCAAAACATGCAGTCAGGGTATTGTTGGCGACTTCCATCT
>JBKBSF010000045.1:0-19113 GCA_046291875.1 Bacteroidales bacterium
AGCAATACTTTTACTTTTTTGAAAAGTTTTTTTCAACTGATTGAAGTTCAAAAACATCAAACAATACTAATCCGGTTTAATCTTTCGAGCAGCATAACAGCAAAGTAGTTTCTATCCGAAACGGCACATCTTTTCACCTCTACACTTCAACAATTCAAATAACTTTTGATTTTGTGCTTTTTCAAGCAAAGGGAAACAAAGTTACAAAAAAAAACAATTGGTAACCCAGCAAAAAGCAAGAAATTGTTAACAATTTCTTAAAGCTTCCTAACGCAAAAAAGATTGGTGAGATTACTCGATAAGGCTTTCAACAATCTTTTCAATGCCAAATCCTTCTGCTTCTGCCTTATAGTTTCGTACTACTCTGTGCCTGAGGATTGCTTCTGCAATGGCATTGACATCTTCTCTGTCGGGAGAGTATTTGCCCTTTATGGCGGCATAACACTTTGCTCCAACAATGAGGTACTGAGAGGCCCTGGGTCCTGCTCCCCAGCTGATATAATCGTTGGTAAGGCTTGTAGCATACTCAGAGCCCGGTCGGGTCTTTGATGCAAGCCGCACAGCATATTCTACAACATTGTCGGCAACAGGAATGCGCCGTATAAGTTTCTGGAAATAGATTATATCCTGGGCGGTAAGTATAACTTTTAGATCCTGCTCGATATCGGAAGTTGTCTTCTTTACTACCAGGACCTCCTCTTCAAAGGAGGGATAATCGAGCCAGACATTAAACATAAATCTGTCGAGCTGCGCTTCAGGCAGCGGATAGGTACCTTCCTGCTCTATGGGGTTCTGGGTGGCAAGCACAAAAAAGGGGTCATCGAGTTTGTAGGTAATCCCTGATGCTGTAACAGATCTCTCCTGCATTGCTTCTAGCAAGGCAGACTGGGTTTTGGGTGGAGTTCTGTTGATCTCATCTGCCAGGATAATATTGGCAAATACAGGTCCTTCGATAAAACGGAAATTGCGGTTTTCGTCTAATATCTCGGTACCGATGATATCAGAAGGCATCAGATCGGGGGTAAACTGTATTCTGTTGTATTTAAGGCCCAGAGTTCTGGCAATGGTATTTACCAGGAGGGTTTTTGCCAGACCCGGCACCCCCACAAGTAAACAATGGCCGCGGCTGAATATGGAGATGATAACCTTATTGATTACCTCATCCTGCCCAACAATGATCTTTCCTATTTCCTGCCTAAGTTCCTGATACTTTTGTGCAAAAGCATCCAATGCTTCCACATCCGACCTGTAATCCATACAATATTGTTAAACAAATAGATACTAGTTTACTTTGAAGCAGAGACCTGATCATTCCAGCGAATGGAGAAGTTACAATTGCGGTAATTCTCATGAATGAAAACATAGGTATTTCCTACCCTTGCCCTGATCCAATCCTGAACAACTCTCATTTTCTTTTGTTCAAGCGCTAATTGTTGTATGAAGTCATAATCGCCTTCCAGAGAGGCAACCCTGGCATCACGTCGGCTGGTTAGTTTAACAATCCGGAAGGCTTGCTGCCCTTCCTCCGTCATCATAGGCATGGGGACAGAAATCTGGCCTGTTTCGAGCCTGTCAACGGCAAAAAACAGGTTTCTGTCAATTTCATCTACTTTGAAGCGGGTAGTATTGGTGAAAGGATTGATCATGGCCCCGCCATTAATCTTTCCGGGATCGTCGGAAAATTTCAGGGCAGCTTCCTGCCAGGTGATCTCTCCATTATTGATAACTCTCCTTATACTATCGAGCCTGCTTCGAGCCTCGCTGAGTTGCAACGGAGATACTTTAGGTTGCAGTAAAATATGACGAACATTAATTTGTTCACCTCTTCTTTCAATAAGCTGTATAATATGGTACCCGGCAGGAGTTTCAATCACTTCTGATACTTCTCCTGGTCTCAGGCCAAACGCTGTGGCTTCAAACTCGGTAAACAGTTCACCCCTGCCATGAAAGCCCAGTTCGCCACCTCTTCGGGCTGATCCGGGGTCTTCAGAGTACAGGATTGCCAGTGTGCTGAAGCTCTCTCCTCTTAAAATTCGGTCTCTGAACTCATTGAGCCGGTTTCGGGTATGCGCTTTCTCTTCAGGATCAATGGCAGGTTTGATAACAATCTGCGCCATTTCCATTTCACTTTCTACAGTAGGGATGCTATCGGGATGAAAATTATGAAAGAAGCGTCTCACTTCTGAGGGGGTAACTCTTACATTTCGTGTGATCCGTGATTCCATGATCTGGCTCAGCTCCTGCTCTCTTACCATGGGCCGGAACTCATCCTTAAGCTCATCAATGGTTTTTCCGTAGTACGCTTCCAGTTGTTCGCGAGAGCCAATTTGCTGAATAAAGAACCTTAGCCTGCGTTCAAGTATTTGCTCCACCTGCAAATCGGATACCTCAACACTATCGAGCAAGGCCTGGTTGAATAAGAGCTTCTGGTAGAGCATATCATCCAGGATATCGCATGCGGCATTGGGGCCAAATCTAACTCCCTGCGATTCCAGCTGTCTTTGCTGATTAAAGAGATCGGACCTGAGTATGGCGCTATTGCCTACCACAGCTACCACCTGATCAATCACAACTCTATCCTGGGCAAGGGAACTCCACGAGCCGGCAAAAAGGCAAATCAAAATAATACTTGCGAAAAACTTCTTCATGTATTTAGGTTTAAAAAGGGAACTCTGTTATTTTCTTTGGGGTGATTGTAATCGATTGTCAACTAACTATAACGTCAATAATTCGGGTTCATTACACCTGTGCTGTTAATAAATCTCAAAGGATCCGTTCATCACCGCTTGTCTGTACACATCCTGCCTGAACTGATTGATTAACTCCTGCCTGCGATGATTTAATATGATAGTTCGGATATTCTGGCTCTGGAACGTAAGTGGAGAGGGGCTTCCCTCTAAACGAAAATCGCGGATAAAAAGAAAGTAACGATAGTATTCATCGGTTCTTTCCACAAAACTGTTGTTCCTGAGGAAAGTCTCAGGATTGGATGGGTTGATGGGCATATCTCTGAGAATGTCATTGAAAACGAACCAAGAATCCTGATCCAGAAAGTAGGTTGCAGCATTGTTGATGCAATATTCCTCAAGTGCCTGCAAATCTTCTTCGTTGCTGGACCGTACCAACCGCCTCACGGTATTAATATCCGGAGCATCCAATGGCAGTTTAATATAATTTACCTGGACAATATGATCGCGCAGGCGAAATTCTTCGCTGTGCCTTTCATAATACTCACGCAATAATTCGTCGGTGATTACGGTGTCGAGTCTAGCCCTTACCAGATCACTCTCGTGACTGAAAATTATCAAAGATGTTCTGTAGTCTTCAATTTTTCGTTGAAACTCTCTTTGATTAGGGTTTACATGGTTAAGAGCTTCTTTGAGATATACCTGCTGCCTGATCCAATTGTCGATGTATCTTTTGGCTATCACAGTGCTGTCGGAAGCACTTGTGCCCGGAGCCACAATACCCTCTAAATCTGACCTGTAAAGATATACATTCCCTACCCGTGCAATTCTCTCATCGCCACTTCGTACACCAAAGAAATTGCAGGAAGAGAACAGGAGAATGGGTAAAAGGAAACTGATCAATGTTGAGAAACGCATACAATACAGGATTAAAGGTTAAATAATGCAGGGGGTTATTGCGATTTCAGATGGTTGAGTGCATCGCGGTACAAGGTAAAGTTGTATTTTTCTCTTAGCTCCTCTACCCACCTTTGCTCCAGGTAATTCTGATAATCAGCAATGACAAGCCCGCGGATTTCGTTCAATCTTTTGTTGCGCGCAGGCAAGAACTCGCGTACATGCACTACAATGTAAGCCTGATTGCTTTGCATTACACCTGAAACCCCGCTTCTGGCTGGCAATTGAGCCAACAGTGGTTTTTCTTCAAGTTCAAAGACCCCTTTCTCGGCAGACACCTCCAGCTGGGAGGTTGCATTGAACTCGCTCATGAGCTGCTCATGATCAACATTTCTCCTAACAGCCCTGCGAATGGCCTTGCGACCATTGCGTGCAGCGCTTTCAGAATTAAAGGTGTAGATTACCACATCCATGCGGTTCTGCCAGGTGTAATTCTGCTGATTGGCGTTGAAGAACTCGCGCAGCCCGGTTGTATCCTGCATGGCTTTGCTCCAGACTTTCTGATCGGTAAGTTCGAAAAGCAAAATACCATCGTGATATTCTCTCATGATCATACGAAAATCGGGGTATTTTTCGGCCAGTTTGCTCTCCTCATAATCAAGGATAGTGCGTGTAACAAAGTTGTTGTACATTGTGTTGACGTAATTGCGCACGGATTCGGGAGTTCGCATGGACTGCACAGCCTCCAGATAATTAGCAAAGTGCAAACGGGTGAAGTCCATTCCTGCAAAAGAAAAAAGCACCTTTGCGGGATCAGTAACCCCTTGTTTGCTCCATCTTCCTTCAAAAATGGACTGATCCACTACATCAAAGAAAAGCTGCAGGTTTTCGGGTTTTTCGGAAAAGCCATATTCTATTTTAAGTCTCTCTACCACGGCCTGTTGGCTGAGATTGGCCCTGAGGTCGCGGCTGATTTTATTCTTCAGTTCGGCAACTGCCTCTTCATGTGTGGGTCTTACTTTCTCAATAAGTTTAATGACGTGCCAGCCGTATTGTGTTCTTACAGGTTCGGATATCTGGTTGGGCTGATCCAGGCTTGCAATCGCTTTGATAAACTCAGGCACCATGCGGTTAGAGGTAAAGGGGGGCATTTCGCCTCCTCTTCTTCCTGATGCCCTATCATCGGAAAAGCGTTCAGCGAGCGATGCAAAATCTTCTCCTGCAAGGATTCGGGCATAAATCTCTTCAATTTTTTCTCGGGCTTGCCGGCTTTGGGCTTCAGGAGCATCGGCAGGAAGATTCACCATGATATGCGCAACGCGGGCGCGCCCCAAGGCTGGCAACCTATCGTGCACCTTGATGATATGATAACCGAAATTGGTTCTAACGGGCATGGAGATTTCACTTACGGGAGTATTGTAAGCGGTATTTTCGAAAGGATAAACCATATCTAATACAGAGAAATACCCCAGGTCGCCCATATTGGCGCGCATTGCAGGACGGTTGGCGGTAGCGGGCATTCCTTTTGCCGAAGGATCGTCGGAATAAGTCTGGGCCAGTTGCCCAAAATCTTCACCCGCCAGGGCACGATTGCGAAGTTGTATGATCTTGTTCCATGCAGCCAGAGTATCCGATGGGCTTGCATGCTCTTCAACAGAAATAAGGATATGAGAGGCCCTGATATCGTATTGCATCCGTTGCAGAGCTTCATCAACCAAATGGTTGGCTATTTCCTGGTCGGTGAGATAGGGCTGTGCAAGTTGTCTGCGGTATCCTTCCAGCTCATCGATAAAAGAAGGCTGGGTATCCAGACCCAGTTGAATAGCTTCATGAACTTTCAGGTTGAAATTGATGAACAGCTCAAGGTATTCCTCCACCGATCGTGGATCCATAACCTGAGGGTTGAGATTGTTCTTGGTGTAAACGTATTCAAACTCAGAAACCGTGATTTCGCGTCCATTAATTCTCAGCAATACCGGATCATTTTCCGATGGTACATTTGCAGTCAATTTCTGGCCCAACAGGCTGATCATCAAGAACAACAGCAATACTCTGGCATCGATCATTTTTGTTAGAATCATGGGGTTTGGTTGTTTGAAGTTAATGGTATTAAGGGTTTTACATTTTACTTTTCTACCTGGAGTAATTGGGGGCTTCCCGTGTAATCTGCACATCGTGTACATGGCTTTCACGGATACCGGCATTGGTAATCCTTATAAAGCGAGCTTCTTGCAAAGCCTCAATATCTTTTGCGCCGCAGTAGCCCATTCCTGCTTTGAGACCACCGACCATCTGGTGAACTACTTCTGAGAGAGTGCCTTTGTAGGGGACTCTTCCCACGATACCTTCAGGCACCAGTTTTTTCACATCATCTTCCACATCCTGGAAGTACCTGTCTTTGGATCCTTGCTGCATGGCTTCCACGGAACCCATACCTCTGTAGGTTTTATACTTACGACCCTCGAAGATTACCGTTTCGCCGGGGGCTTCCTCCACACCGGCAAACTGCGAACCCGCCATTATACATGAAGCACCGGCCGCAATGGCTTTCACAATATCTCCGGTATAACGAATACCTCCATCTGCAATTACAGGCACACCTGAGCCTTTGATGGCTTTGGCAACATCGTATACGGCCGTGAGCTGAGGAACACCCACCCCGGCAACAATACGGGTTGTACAAATGGACCCGGGTCCAATTCCTACCTTGATGGCATCAGCACCTGCATTGAGCAGATCTTTGGCTGCTTCGGCAGTGGCAATATTGCCCACCACCACATCGAGAGAAGGAAACTGGGTTTTCACTTTTCGCAGCATTTCAATAACGCCCCTTGAGTGTCCGTGGGCAGTATCTATTACGATACAGTCAACACCTGCACTTACCAGAGCCTGAACCCTGTCGGTGGTATCAAATGTTACACCCACAGCGGCTGCCACACGCAAACGACCTCTCTCATCCTTACAGGCATTGGGGCGTTCTTTTATTTTGAGAATATCGCGGTAGGTAATCAATCCGACCAGATGAAAATCCTTGTCAACCACCGGAAGTTTCTCAATTTTGTGCTCCTGAAGAATCATTTCAGCAACTGAGAAATCTACAAATTCGGAGGTGGTAATCAGGTTTTCGCGGGTCATAACCAGATTTATAGGCTTTGAAAGGTCTTTTTCGAAGCGCAAATCGCGGTTGGTGATAATACCTACCAGTTTATTATTTTCATTGGTCACGGGAATTCCTCCAATCTTATACTCCTTCATGATCATCAGAGCATCGCCCACC
Organism: Bacteroidales bacterium; assembly: GCA_046291875.1. Taxonomy (GTDB): domain Bacteria; phylum Bacteroidota; class Bacteroidia; order Bacteroidales; family UBA7960; genus SKVR01. Next base: position 6,862 of record JBKBSF010000045.1, read on the forward strand.
AGAGCATTTTCATGCAAGGTAACCGGATCGATGATCATACCGTTTTCTGATCTTTTTACTTTGCGCACTTTTGAGGCCTGCTCCTCGATGCTCATATTCTTATGAAGTACACCAATTCCTCCTTCCTGGGCCATTGCAATGGCCATACGCGATTCGGTAACCGTATCCATAGCGGCTGATACAACGGGTATTTTCAGGGAGATATTTCTGGAGAAAAATGTATTGGTACTTACTTCGCGGGGCAGTATCTCGGAATATGCGGGAACAAGTAATACATCATCGTAGGTGAGGCCTTCGCCAATTAGTTTGGAGGATTGGTTTTCCATGGGTATTGCGGATTAATTTAAGGTGCAAAAGTATTAAAATTTGTCGAGACAGCCTCTAAAAAATACTAAAATGAAAATGCTGTTAATGATGGCTTTGAGCTTGCTCAACGACACCAAATACCCTACTAAATACTTATCGTACCAGCATCAAAGGACCCGATTTAGATTGATTACCTCCTCCAGGAGAAGTGTAGACCAGCACATAATGATAAACTCCTGCCGGAGCCGGGTTTCCGTTAAGGAAGCCATCCCAGCCCTGAAGCGGATCGCTGGTACCAAATATTTTCTCTCCCCATTTGTTGAAAATACTGAGTTGATAGTTCTGGGGTGTGAAATTTACAAATCGCGGCATAAAAACCTGGTTCTCTGCTATGTGGCTACCGGGCCGGAATGCATTGGGGATAAAAACATGGCTTTCGCGAACTACCCTGGCAATGTTTGACAAAATGGTATCGTGAGAAGAGGCTGTGGCCTGTCCTAATGCCATTATCCTGTAGGCCGCATCAAGGCTGCCGGGTATGGCTCCGGAAACAGGGTCGATAAATTGGGTTTGAGATGAAGAAAGTGATGCAATGATTTCTAAGGACGAAGCAGCTTCATCGGCACGCAAAACCACATATTCCTCCACCTCCCAACCCTCAAAGGTATTCCATTGCAAACGGTTTTCTGATCCGGATAATGGCTCCACCTCCAAAAACAGTGTTTCCCACGGGCCCGATATATGTGTCCGAAAACCGCAACTGTCGAGTGTATGAACTTTGAAAAGTTGTTTTCTGCTTGCCGAAGGGCTGTTGCTTTCTGTAAAAACAACATTGCCAGTAAAAGGATGAAGTGTATCGAGAGAAAAAAACAACTGATTTTGCACATCCTGTTTTAAAACCACATAGGCATCATGGCTGGCAGACGGATCGGTTTCAAGTATCAGTGCAAGATCTTCTCCAGCCAAATCAAGACTAAGTTTGCGCAATACCGGAGCCGAGGGTTGAGAAGGAATTACCACATCTGTGCAAAGGGCATTGGAGGTACTACTCAGATTGCTGCCTGCCTTCACGGTCCTTATCCGGTAGCAATACTGCCCGGAAACCTCTGCGGGAGCTATGAAAGCAGAAGCCGGGGTTTGTGAATTACCAATCCGGTACCACTGCTGGTTTTCAAAAGAAGCCCATATCTCTGTCTGATCGAATGGTAAAGGCAAGGGTTGTGGAGTGCCTGCAGAGGTGGTGATCCTGTAATTCTGCCATTTAAAGATATTTTGTCTGTTGCAGGGGAAGTTTTCGAGTTCATTCAGAAATATCGTTGCATGGGCCTGGTTGCTCACCGCAATATTATCGCCATTGGGATGCCTTGCCACCAGGTAATACGACCATGATCTGTTTTGTGCATTGGCATCGGTATCTGTGTAATGGGTTTGCGACAGCGGCAATTGCATAATGGGTGCATACAATCCATTGGGCAACTGGCGGTGTATCTCAATAAATCCTTCCTGGGCCTGGGTTTGCAAGGTCCAACCCAATACCACGTGGTTGCTTCCATTCACACTTACAGAATCGAGGGTAAGGCTCGATTGGGCGAATGAAGCTGTGCCCAAACCACCCCCTATTCCGGTGAACAGCAAAACAAACAACAGAGCAGAGTACCGTGAGCTATTGTTTTTTTTTGCAGAAGGGATAGTGTATCTTTTTTTTTCTTGCATATGATCCTGGTAGAGTACCTGTAATGCAAACTTGATTTGCACCGAAATATTTTATCCGACCACAAGTTCTGTCATTTGGTCGGGGTGCAGGTAATTGAAAGCTACTTCCTGGATCTCTTGCGGACTGATGGACTTTAGCGTGGCCAGGTAGTCGCTGAAATAGGAGTAATCCTGATCGAAAAGCAGGATTTCCTTGAACCTCTCAGCCTGCAGGAAGGGACCATCGAAAGAACGCAGGAAGCTGGCCGACAGGTAGTTTTTCAGCATATTAAGTTCGCCTTCTGATGCAGGTTGTTCGAATAGTCGCCGCAGTTCCAGATATACTTCATCTACAGCTTTTGATGCAACATCGTTGCCCACCTGCGAGGAAATAAAGAAATAAGCGGCTTGCATAAGGTTTACAATGGCTGAGTTAATCCCATAGGTATAGCCCTTATCCTGCCTGACATTTTGCATGAGTCGGGAACCGAAATATCCACCCAGCAAAGCATTTGCGATCATCAGCTTATGATGGTCGGGATGTTTCCTGGAGATCACTGTTTTTCCAATGCGCAAGGCCGATTGCACAGCATCTTCCTTTATAACATGGTGCTGCCTGCGCATGTCTGGCTGCAAGGGTATCTCCCTGTGCAACCCATTGGGTAGAGCCTGCCAGGGGGTATTCTTAAGGGCATTGTTGAGGATGGCACCCATATCATCGGGATAATTGCCTGAAACAAAAGCGATACAATTGCCCGGATGAATATGTTGTCTGTAAAAGGTTTCCAGATCCTGCCTGTTGATATTTCCGAAGTCCTCCAACGAAAGAATTCTTCCATAGGGATGCTGATCACCAAAAATCAGGCTGGAAAAATGCACACGTGCCAGGTATTGAACCTTTTGCTGGTTTACCAGGTGCTTTTGCTTGCGGTTGGCAATAAAAATATCAAGCTCTTCCTGCGGAAATACGGGCTGAGAGATCATTTCGAGCAACAATGCCAGTGCCTGGGGCAGATACCGGGTAAGAGAAACAAATCCTGCAGTAATAATATCTTTCTGGGCATCAATTTGAAGTGCTGCTCCATAGAAATCCCACAATTCGTTGATTTGAGCTGCCGACTTGTTTTGTGTACCGCTTTTCAGCAAATGAGTCATGGCAAAGGCCTGCAAAGGCTTTTGCTGCTGATAGCTGCCCGATTTGAAGACAAATTCCAATCTTACGATATCCTGGCTGCCCCCTTTTTGCAAATAAACAGGAATGCCATTGTTAAGGGTGATCTCCTCGGGTACAATAAAATTAACATCTTCAATAAGATGCAATTGCGGGGCTTCACTCCTTTTCACGTGGTATGAATTCGTCATGAAATTAGTTTTCTGTTTCTATCTTCAACTTTTATTCAAATGCTGATACCATTTCCTTCTTGATTTTTTGACATCAACTTCTACTTCTCCCTTTTCGAGAGGTAATTGAGTAAGCATTCCCTGTTTTCATCAAAAACATTGCATGCAGCCTGCATCAGATCCTCAGGTTCAATGCGAAAGTACTGTTCGTTTTGTTCATTAAGCATGTGCGCATCGCCCAGCAATTCGTAATAGGCCAGGTTCATGGCTTTTGATAAAATACCCACCTCGGCAAAAGTATTGGAAGCTTCCAGTTTGTTTTTAACCTTTTGGAGTTCCTGCGATCCGATCAGATTATATTTGAGACTGTTTATCTCCTCCCAAATGGCTTCCCGTGCCAAATCTTCTGAAAGCCCTTTGATGAGTTTTCCGGTAATAGCCAGAAATCCCTGATCGATACTTCCCGAAATCCATGCATTTGCTTCGCTGAATATCTTCTTCTTTTTCACCAGATTTTCTCTCAACCGTGCCGATTGACCCGAGGCAAGTATATCGGTTAGCAGGTCGGTGGTAAAAAAGCTGGGGTGCATTCTGTTTTCTGTAGGGAAGGCCATATAAATTTCATCCACAGGCACATCTCTGTAAACGGTAAGGCTCCGGGGCTGGGTCTGATAAGGTTCAACGGGCAAGGTTCGGGTTTGCTTTTGGCCTGCCGGGATATCGGAAAACCACTTTGCCACCAGCTCGAAAGCTTCTGAAGGTTCAATATTTCCAGCTACCACCATTATTGCATTGTTGGGTCTGTAGAATCTGAAGAAGAAATCGCGCACCTGGTCGAGGGTAGCATTTTGCACATGCTCAATGCTTTTGCCTATGGTGGGCCATTGGTAGGGGTGCACCTTGTAAATCAATGAGCGCAACAATGCCCAAACATCGCCGTAGGGCTGATTGAGATAAGATTGCCTGTATTCTTCTGATACTACATTTTTCTGTATCCTTAGTTTCTCTTCAGAGAATGCAAGTTCAAGCATCCGATCGGATTCGAGCCACAGAGCAGTTTCCAGGTTTTGCCTTGGAATGGTGAGGTAGTAATTGGTAATATCGTTGTTGGTAAAGGCATTGTTTTCGCCACCTGCCATTTGCAAGGCATTATCGTAGTTGGGGATATTAACAGAACCTTCAAACATGAGATGTTCGAACAGATGGGCAAACCCTGTCAGTTGAGGGTCTTCATCGCGTGCCCCCACATCGTAGAGGATGTTTACTGCCACAAGGGGGGTTGAATTATCCTGATGCACCAGTAGTTTTAAACCATTATCAAGACGGAAACGTTCAAAATTTACCATTCGGTTACTTTTTTTTATCGCTGAGGATCTGTAATGCGCCCACCGGATCGCTGGCCTCCTGGCAATGCGGAGCCTGAGGGTGTTTGTCCGGGTGATGTAGCCTGGGGTTGTGCACCTCTACCCCGGGCAGGTTCACTGCCAGGAGAAGCGGGAGACGACGAAGGCCTGGGCCCCGAAGCAGTGCGCAGGGGTGTAGCGGAGGTTTCCCTCCAGTCAAAGATATCCGACTTTTGTTGGGGTCTTACATCGGTAATCCACCTGAAGTGTTGCAGAAAGCGTTCATCTGCAGGGATCTCATGGGGTGGAAACAGGTTGGCATCTGCATCTTTATATAGAATGATTCTGCTCACGGCATTTTCCTCAATGTAAATGCGCATATCCGAAGAAAGCGATTTGTTGATCCCGATCAGGTGCTGATGTTCATCACGCACATAATACAGCGCTTCACCATTGCCAAATACATCTATCCGCCTGAGCTCATTATCCCAGAAATAGCCTACAATCCGGCGGCCTTTGATCTGGTTAAAGGCGGTGGAGTCTTCCTTGGAAACGATAAAAGCCGCATCGAAAAGATGGATGGATTCGATGCGGTTGTCTTCAGCTGTTTTAAGTTCGATCCGTTGTGCTGTTAGCTGGTGCTCCTGCGACCATATCACCGGGTTATGGTATAGATAAATGGTGGAGTCGGAGAAATTGTAGACGATAGAGTCGCTCATTCCCTGCAGGTCAGTTCTGAAAAACTTCGCTCTGTGGTATGCAAAGAGCAACCGGCGGTCGTTCTCCTCATCGTGGATAGATCGCAGGGTATCGGCATGCAAAAAAAGTGAATCGTTTTGAGCTACAACGGTAAGTACCGCCTGCTGGGTAACCTCCGAGATAAACTCTCTTTCGAAGTGTTCTGCCAGGTGGCCTGTAATGAAAGTATTCTGCACCGAATCTTTGAGCAACACATTGCGGGTAGCCTTTCCATATCCGCGGTTTCTGTCATAAAAGAGGCTGTCGCCCGAGAGGTATTGCTCGCCATTGGTGTACCAGGCATCTTTACTGAATCGGGCAATATCCTGTTTTGTATCGTACCAGCCATTTTTGCAGAAGATAGTGTTTTCGTCGCTTACAATGGTGGTGGGGCCAAAGAAATAAGCTACTTCCGTAAGGGTATTGTACCGCAATGTGTCCGAGTCCATTACATATTGCGGGTTTACGAGTTTCACCTGGTCTTTGAAGAAGAAGTTTTTTTCATCAGCGTAGTAGAATCCCCATATGCTGGTAAGGGTATTTTCGGCATCCACAATTTTGCCCCCTGCCGTGTAATTGGCTGTATTGGTGGCCAGGTTGTAAAAAAGATGCTGGGTGATAAGGGTCATCTGCGGGTCGATCATTTTCACATTGCCATGCAACTCAGCAATACGGGTATTGCCGTTGTAGTAGAGTTTATCGCCGTAAATCTCAATGGTATCGCTTACTTTGATAAAAACATTGCCATAGGCATTGAACCGGTTGTCTACAGTAAACTGCCAGGCGCTATCACAATACATCAGTGCATCTTCGTGCTGAAACTGCACATCGCCAATAAGGCGTCGTGCATCGGGGGCAATGTTTCTGTCGAAACGAATATCGTCGGCCCTGAGCAGATCAACCCGGGTGGTTTTGCGTGGGCCGGGATCCTGGCTTACCAGGAGCAGTGGCATAAGCAGTATGGACAGAAGGACAAAAACAAGGCCGTAGGATCGGGTCATCGTTGAATTGAGCGCTAATGATTTGAATAAACTTAGCCAGTACCTTACTTATTGCCAATGGGGCAAAGATTTATGTTGAATTAACAGGGTAAGGCCAAAAACAAGTGCAAATTTACTCAATCCGCGGCACACTTTATCAACTCTTCCACTGATCGGTTCCGAAATAATCCCTCACCTCTTTTTGAATAACCGGGGTGAGCAGCAAAATGGCAATAAGATTGGGGATGGTCATAAAGGTGATTACCATATCCACAAAGCTCCATACCAGGTCGAGCCCCCAGATGGCACCAAAAAACACAAAAAGTGCATAGAGGTAGTAGTAGGGTTTGATGGCTTTTTCTCCAAAAAGGTAATTTGCGGCCCTTGAGCCATAGTACGACCATGAAATAATGGTGGAGAAGGCAAACAAAAGCAAGCCCATGGCAATGATGTGCGGTGCAAGATAGCCCAGGTTTATTTTGGCCAGGCCAGCTTCAAAAGCAATTACCGTCATTCCCACACCGGCTACTCCGCTTTCCCATGCACCTGTCATGATGATTACCATGGCGGTAAGTGTACAGATAAAGATGGTATCAATAAAAGGCTCCAGCGAGGCAACCATTCCTTCGCGCAACGGGTAAGGTGTTTTGGCTGCAGCATGAGCCATGGGTGCAGACCCTTGCCCGGCTTCGTTGGAGAACAGCCCCCTGCGCACGCCCATGGTAAGAGTAAGAATAAATGCAGAACCCACAAATCCGCCTGTGGCAGCTGTACCCGTAAATGCATCATGAAAGATCAGGTAGAAGCTTGAGCCGATTTTGTCAAAATTCAGAATAATAACCAGGATAGCGGCCAGGAAATACACCACCGCCATAAATGGCACCAAACGAGAAGTTACCTCGGCAATACGTTTCAACCCTCCCACCACGATCAACAAAACAAGGGCTGCAATGATAAGCCCGGTCCAAATATGCGGGGTACCGTAGCTTGTATAAAGCACATCGGTCATGGAGTTGGATTGTGCCATATTGCCCGTGCCCAAAGAACATAGCACTGCAGCAGCAGCAAAAATCACGGCCAGGGTTTTGGCATGTTTGCCCAGCTTGTCTTTCAATCCATACTCCATATAATACATAGGACCTCCCGAAACAGTGCCATCGGAGTTGAATTTTCTGTATTTCAGGGCCAGGGTACATTCTACCAGCTTGAGCATCATTCCAAAGAAACCGGTAATCCACATCCAGAAAATAGCTCCGGGGCCTCCTAAATAAATGGCCAAAGCCACTCCTACAATGTTACCGGTTCCTACGGTTGCCGAAAGGGCCGTGGTAAGAGCCTTGAAGTGATTGATATCGCCCTCATCTCCCTTCTTGGAGTACTTTCCGGCTACCACACTCAGGGCATGGCGAAATTTGCGGATATGCAGAAACCTGAGTTTAAAGGCAAAAAATATTCCTGTTGGCAAAAGCAAAGCCAATAGCAAATACCCGCCAACATAGTCGTTGTAAAGAGTGATGACGTGGTTGAGTTGATCCAGAAAGTCAGTCATGTGTCAGGTTGGTTTATAGGGTTTAAATCAATCCAATTCCATGGAGGAAAATAACGGCAATGGCAACAGGGGCCACAAACCGGATAATAAACATAAATCCTTTGAACATCCTCATTTTGATGGCTCCTGCATTTGACATTTCCTCGGCAACATCCACCTGCTTCATGTACCATCCCACAAAAATTACAATCAACAATCCTCCCAGAGGTAAAAGGATATTGGATGCGGTAAAATCGAGGGTGTCGAAAATGTTTCGACTGCCTATACTCACTCCTTCGAAGGTGCTCCACGACAAGGTGCAGAAAACCCCCACAAATGCGGCAGCAACAACCGTTACAAGGGTAGCAACCCTGCGATGAAGGTTAAACTCCTCAACCAGGAAAGCCACTACCACTTCCATAATAGATATGGAAGATGTTAAAGCGGCAATGGCGAGCAACACAAAAAAAGCAAGGGCAATGATATACCCCCCTGTCATCTGCATAAACACATTGGGCAACACCATAAAAATCAAGCCCACACCCTGATCGGGTTGCATGCCCAGGGCAAACACGGCCGGAAAAATGGCAATCCCTGCAAGTATGGCAATAATCACATCAGCAATGGATACTTCAAAAGCGGTGCGTGTGAGGTGGGTTTGACCTGGGAAATAGGAAGCATATGTGATGAGGGCGCCCATTCCGATGCTGAGGGAAAAAGCAGCCTGCCCCAATGCACTGAGAATAACCGTTGCATTGAGTTTAGAAAAATCTGGTTTGAACAAAAAGGTGATACCTTCCATGGCCCCCGGCAGGGTAATGGATCGAATGCACAAACTGATCAGCAGCAGAAGCAGGAAGGGCATCAGGATTTTGGAATACTTCTCTATTCCTTTTCTCACGCCTGAGAGAATGATTATGGCTGTAAGACCAATGAAGACCATTTGCCAAAGCAGAGGCATGAATTGCGATGTGTAGAAACCTTCAAACATAGCATTGAGGCCTGCCACATCCTGGCCTTTAAAACCGTTTACCAGAGAGAGGTATACATAGTGCAATGTCCATCCGGCTATGGTACTGTAAAAAGCCAGGATAACAAAAGCTGCCACAATACCCATGATACCCACCACCGGCCATGCACTGCCTGGTGCCAGTTTGCGGAAAGCACCAAATGCATTTCGTTTGGCGCGGCGACCAATTACAAATTCGCTGAGCATTACAGGTATACCCAATACCAGCACAAAACCCAGGTAAACCAGCAGAAAAGCACCTCCCCCACTTTCACCTGCCACATAAGGAAAACGCCAGATATTGCCCAGACCGATGGCCGAGCCCGCAGCAGCTGCTATGATACCAAACTTACTGGTAAACCCATCACGGTTACCGCTCTCTTTGATTGCCATATTGTGTGTTTTTTGGAATGGTGCTTTGTTTTGCAAAGGCCCAAAAATATAAAAATATCAGCAAAGCAAAGGGAAACAGTAAAAAAAATAGCTGTATATGTACCCGTGTACCAGATGCAGACAGACTCTATCATTGTGTTATTCGCCCCTGGTTGAGAAGGATCACTTCTCCCTGGGGTATTTTTCTGCGCCAGAAAAGAAATCCTTTTTCAAGCCCCGGCAGAGCTAATACTCCTCTCCAGGGTGCTGGTGCCAACAGGGCTGTTTGTACACTCCCTCCATCCACAATAAGTCTCGCTCCAGGCTCCACGATGATCTGTGCTTCGGGCACCATTTCGATATCGCCCTTGAGCCAGAGAGTAGCTCCCGAGCGGATCACAATATCCTGGTAAATCTTACTATTCAACTCCCAGAGCTCATTGTTTTGTATCAGCAACGGTTTGGAGCTATATCCCCATGCGTATTTTCTGACACTCTTAAGGCTTAAGGCCCTGTGCATGCGCCCCATCTGCAGAGGGGTGATACTGCCGTTGTCCTTGTTGCCACCCATAATATTATTGGTGCAGGTATTTTGAGGATCCGAAAAATCGCAATCCCATCCTCCCTGGTGGAAGCAGACATCGCAACCCCGCCGGGGATTAACACACCAGGGTTGCTTCTCAAAGCCAAACAGATCAAACAGGAAATCAGGGTGATCCAGCGAGCAGTATTCGGAGTCGTAGGGATGCCGCAGATCCAGGTTGTGCCCAAGTTCATGAGCCAGATGCAGCATAAGAGCCCAGAAGGGATAAGTAGTAAAATCTTCCCACTGGCTTCGCATAAAGCTAACCACATAGCTGTGCGCCTGCGAACTGGCCCCTACCGGATAGTTGGCATATCCACTGGCACCCATGCAATTACCTGTAACAAAATGAATGTTAAGGTATCGCTGCTTATGCGGGTACTCCTGCATGGCAAAGGCGTTGAGGCGGTGGCCATCGTTGCAGCCCACACGGTTCAGGGCGGTATTGCGGAAAAAGGTGATCTCCCTGAGGTGAAATCGTAAATGGCTGTCGCGCAGATACTCTACCCCCTCAATGGGCTTCACGGGCAAATCCACCCGCGAGAAGAAGCGGTTCAACCAATGGATAACCTGGTGAATGGACTCATAGATGAAGTCCTACTGTGGCAGATTGTTCTGCCCTTCATCATCCTGCCATACATTAATGGCTATATCCAGGGTTTTGGGAGATGTGTTAAGCACACTGCCGGGAATATGGTTCTTTTGGTGTGCAAAAAAATCGTTCATCAGGATGAAATCTTCCCTGTTGGGCGGTGTGGCAAAGCTCCATTCCCCTGCACTACAAAGGAAGATGCCACAGAACAACAAAACGAAAAACCTCAAAACCCGCATCTTTACATTTTCTATTTTACCCTGGTGGAAGGAATTTTGCCATAAATATACTCATTGTCCTGTCAATAATCTTTCTCCGGAAACCTTTTTCGATTTCAAAGCAGGGAGAAGCAACCATCATTGAGAGGATACCATTGCCCTTCTCCATATTTTATTGGCTGCCTGGATGGCACCGGCTGGCTTTAAACAACATCATGAACTTTTATTTTACGAATGATTTTTTTTGAAATTTTCATTTTTTTATCTTAAATTAATGCCTCTTTGTGATACACATTTGCACTTTGCTATGAACTGGAAAGATCTTCTGTATTTCTCCAAAACCGAACGCAACGGTATCGTTGTGCTCATAGCGCTTATCATGCTTATTGCAGTAAGCCCCATGGTGTATCCCAGGCTATTTCCTGCAAAGATTATGGATTTCAGCGAATTTGACCAACGGATAGACCAATATGAACAATTGCTTGCCGATTATTACGAAGCCCGTCGCAGTATCGAAGCGCAGTGGGAGCGCACCCAAAGGACAGAAGCCACAATTCAGCTTCAGCCCTTCCCCTTCGACCCCAACCTTCTGAGCCGCGAAGAATTTATGGAGATGGGTTTGCCGGAGCGTATTGCAGGCAACATCATAAACTTTCGCCGCTCGGGCGGAACCTTCCGTTTCCGTGAAGATTTCAACAGAATCTATTCCATCAACGATGCATTGTATGCCCAGCTTGAACCCTACATCCTTTTGCCCTCCCGGGCACAAAGGGAACCACGGCCCCATAGACAACGTGATAGTGCCTTTGTGGCAGACCGACCACAACGAACACCCGTAGTCATTGATATCAATCAGGCAGACACCCTGCAATGGCAGGAACTAAGCGGTATTGGCCCGGTGTTCAGCCGCCGGATTGTGGGCTACAGAGACCGGCTTGGGGGCTTTTACTCCCACGAGCAATTGCTGGAGGTATTCGGTATGGACACAACCCGGTTTGAGCAAATACTGCCGCAACTGGTTCTTGGCGACAACGCTACGCTGCAAAAGATCAATATCAACACTGCCGATTTTACCACCCTGGTTCGTCACCCCTACCTGGACCGCAACCAGGTAAACTCCATCTTGCGCATGCGTGAGGTACACGGCCCCTACACCAGCGTAGAAGATATCAGGCGCTCCGATCTCATTGGCGACGATCTGTTCAGGCGTATCGCTCCTTACCTTACTGTTGGGGAGTGAAAGGGATGCATGAAACCAACTAAAGTACCGCAGGCACCTTCTCCCTTGTAAAAGAATTTCATATCCGCGACCACCTGGGCAATACCCGCCTGGTGATGGAAGAAACCGGAAGAGATTTCTACTCCCCCACCCATATAGCCGACTATTACCCCTTTGGCATGGAAATGCCCCGGGGTTTAAGCCATATTGCCCCACCCCATGGCGATTTACGAAATAACCGCTATCTTTACAACGGTAAGGAGCTGCAGGATGATTTTGGGCTGGATTGGTATGATTACGGAGCAAGGTTTTATGACCCGCAGATTGCCAG
>JBKBSF010000046.1:0-14464 GCA_046291875.1 Bacteroidales bacterium
AGACCCATAATACAGAGTACCATGGCCACAATAAAATAGTTGATCTTTTTCATAGGTTTGGATTTGATTTGTAATTCATTTGGTTCTTCTTTCCAATAGTCGTTGAAAATAAAACGATAAAAGTCATTAAGTCTTAAGGGTGTGTTTCATAGGCAGGTGAGTTTTTGATATTGATAAATTTTATCTTAAGCAAGGAAATACGAGAGAGACAGCATTGCACCGAATAAAAAGCCATTATAAACATTGACAATTCGTGCATTAGGGTGTTTTAATCCTTTTTGTCGACACTATAATTTTTTTGGCATAAATTATAACACGTTTAAACGTAAAGATATTTCAGGTTTGGTTGTCAGGCAATACGAGAACACCCATATTTTTTTGCTGTGGCTAACCCTTACAAAAACAGCCCTTCGAAGAGTTTATGTGTCTGTTTTACAATGCCTTACATTGCTCTGTTTTTTGTTGTTCAAAATCCCTGTTTTGTTCGCAATAACGTTGCACTAACACACAAAAAAGAAATTAGAAGCCCGTTTGTCGTTGTCAAAACCCGTTTTATCCCCTATTTCTTGGCAAACATTTTACATAAATATAAACTTTACCTGTCCCCGGATAAAGTTTAAATCTTTACTTTTGCACAAAAAAAAGAATATGGCCAATAAAATAATGGACCCCATCGGTCGATTGATGGGTTTAAGATACAAGTCGCATCCCTGGCATGGAGTAGATATCGGTAAAGATGCACCTGATGTTCTGACTTGTTTTGTAGAAATGGTAAGCACCGACACTGTTAAATATGAAGTTGACAAGGTAAGTGGATATCTGAAAATAGACCGTCCACAGAAATACTCAAACGTTTTGCCTGCCATGTACGGGTTTATTCCTCAAACCTTGTGTGCCAAACGCACGGCCGAATTTGCCATCGAAAAAACGGGGCGGGAAGATATTGTAGGAGATGGAGACCCTCTTGATATTTGCATCCTGACCGAAAAATCGATTTCTCACGGAGATATTCTGGTTGAGGCCATTCCTATTGGGGGCTTCAGAATGCTTGACAACAATCAGGCTGACGACAAAATCATAGCTGTTTTAAAAGATGATGCTGTTTATGGTGCCATGCGCGATATTTCAGAATGCCCTTCACCGGTTGTGGAAAGGCTGAAACACTATTTCCTTACTTATAAGGATCTGCCCAACACCAAGCTGGACGTGGAGATTACCCACACCTATGATTCCAGTGAAGCCAAAGAGGTAATCAGACGCACCATTGAAGACTACAGGGTTAAGTTTGAAAACCTGGACAACCTGCTATCTACAGTTTGATATCAGAATTTTCGGTTGAGCCCCACCAACACCCCCTGGTTAATAGGAACCATAAAGAAACTTATACTATTACAGTTTCTGTTTCTGGATACATGTGGCACATACCAGCCTATAAAAGACCCTAAGGCTGCCCCGGTAATAATATCAGTTGGGAAATGCTGCCCAGAGAAGTATTTTAACCCCGCAGCCATGCTGGCAAATGCCATTGACCCACTCCAAACCCATGGAGAGAAGATGGACTGAGGAAAATATGTATCGAAAAGAATGGAAGCATAAACAGCAGAGGCAAAGGCTACCGTGCTGGTGCGAGAGAAAAAAGATTCTCTCCCTCGTTCTTGCATGCGTAAATTAAGGTCGGCATGCGTATTATAAATAAAGGGGCGGTTTCTTTGCACAACTGTCTTGGCAATCTGAGGCAAAGCTGTGCTCCACACCAGCATCTGGGCGGTCATTATGGCCAACCTGCACCCATCATCCCTGGCCTGCGGACTGAATACCAGTGCAGTAATTGCTGACCCTGCCACCAGGGCTGAGAATTCGGAAAGATTATTCAGGCGGGGAGACCAGTGGTGGATAGCATGTTTTTCCCATCGGTCTAATCCTTTCGGAGAAAGCGCCTCCAGCTCATTTTCCAAATATCCTGAAGGGGCTGGAATCAAATAATACCCGGACAAAAACAACAACCCTCCACCCCCGAGCCACAAATAATCCTGCAAACCCACAGGCCGGAAAGGCGATTGCCCCAAAGCTGAATGAACAGAGGCAACTGACCCGGAAAGCACACCCAAGAATGCCCAAACGCAAAAAACTCTTCTAATCCATAATAAAATCATAATGTTTCCTCACGGGCGATTTGATATCCCAAATACACGAAAGCCCCTTTTGAAAGACCACATAATCCCCCGGCCTGATCTGCCAGGTTTTCCCATCTGCCTCAACCTGTATTTCTCCTTCAAGAATAAGACAATGCTCCTCATTGTCATAGTACCAGTCGAATCGGGAAACTTCTTTCTCCCAAACAGGCCAGTTATAAACACCTTTGTTTTGAAGCTCCTGCTGGCTGTAGCGTTCTATAATAACCTTTTCCATAATTGATTTTTTTTGCAAAGATCAGAAAAACAGGAAAAAAACGGAAGGCTTAAAAAGATATGCATTCTGGATAGTGGAGATGAGCGTTGTTGCAAACCTTGTGTTTCAGGGCATTCAATATCTTCCATTGAGCCGAAACATCCTGCCGGGAAGCACCTTTAAAACACCTTTAAATTCCAGGTTCAGCAGCAGTGCAGATGTTTTACTGAAGGATAACCCAGACTTACTAACCAGGTAATCGAAAGATGCCTCCTGGTGTTCCTTGAGGATTTCTACCATTCGGGTTTCATCGTCGTTCAGATCAACAAACAATTGCTGCTGACCACCAGCAGGCTTTCCATTCTCTTCTTCCCAACCCATTACGTAGGCAATGTCAGCAGCATTTTCGACCAGGTGGGCTTTATGTGTTTTGATAAGCAGATTGCATCCCTGGCTATACAGATCATCTGTTCTGCCAGGCAACGCAACTACATCCCGATCATAGGAATTGGCAATATTTGCAGTGATCAATGCGCCTCCTGTGGTGGCCGCCTCAACTACCACCAGAGTATCTACCAGTCCTGCAATAATCCGGTTCCTTTTGGGAAAGTTTTCGCGGTCGGGCTGGGTCTCACTGATAAAGTCAGACAACAATCCGCCACCTTCATCTACCATTCGTTGTGCCAGGTTTTTATGCAGTTGCGGATAAACCCGATCCAGCCCATGTCCGAGTACACCTACTGTGGGTAAGCCCACCTCAAGTGCCGATTTATGCGCCTTTGCGTCTACTCCATAAGCGAGACCGCTTACAATAAGAGGATTAAACACCCTAAGGCCTTCTACAATTTCTTTGCACCGGCTTTTACCATACTCGGTAATATTTCTGGTACCCACAATACCTACAACGCGTTGGGCATTCAAATCTGCAGTGCCCTTGTAAAAAAGCAAAACAGGGCCGTCTTCGCAATGCTTCAATCGGGCGGGATAGTCCTTATCGGTATAGAAAAAGGTTCTAATCTGATTCCTCTCAATAAATTCTATTTCTGCATCAACCCGATCGAAAAGGTTAAAACTTTTTACCATACGAGCCAGATGTTTGCCCACCCCGGGAATTTTTAGCAAAGCACTCTCCTTTTCCTGAAAAACCCCCTCAAGACTTCCGCAATAGGAAATAAGCTTGCGTGCCGTTATTCCTCCAATGCCAGGAAGCATGGTTATGGCAATCTTATATTTCAACAGGGGATCCATGCAGCAATTCATACTTAAGAATGGGTTTTCAAAAGGCACTACGGTTCTACATCAAATCATTTTAAAGAATAAAGAGGTGACCCGGATAAATCTATACAGGTTTCAATTGTTGAATTTCATGCTGAATTCCCAGAACCCTGCCCAGTTCCTTCCCTCGGATAATATAACCGTAGTTTCCCAATGCCTGCGACAATGCCCCGGGAACAAAATCGTGATGGATAATCTGTTCGGCAAATCGACTCAACAGCTCATCATGAGACAATCGATACACTTTGTTGAACTTTCGGCCAGCATAACAAACATGGTATTTCCGGTTGAAGGGTTGTGTCAGCTTGTTGTTGACCACCACACTGGCCCACTCCTGATAAACATCAAAATCGCAGGCATAATTAAACATATCTGTAGTAAACCCGCCGGGAGGCCTCATGTTTACTTCCAGCGCCACAAGCTTACCATCGTGGTGGGAGCGGAAAAACTCGAAATGAAAAAAACGAGCCTTCACCTTGAAAGCCTTTATGATTTTCCGACCTGCCTCTTCCAGGTCTCGCGGAATATCGCGAAAAGAATAATATGACACGTTGGTGTCGTTATTAACCACCTCCATTACACCACTATCATATCGGTGTGCCGTATAAAACAAGAGGTTTCCGCACTGATCTGTCAGCCCGTCGAATGATTCGATGTCGCCATGTATAAACTCCTCCATGATGTAAGGTATATCTGGCCGGGTATCGAAAAAATAGATCAGCTCATCCGAGTTGTTGATTTTGTAAGTATTGGCGGCCCCTACCCCACTATCGGGCTTTGCCACTACCGGATATCCGGTTTGTGAAATAAATGCCTCTGCATCCTGAAGGTTATCAACGATTCGCCCCCTGGCCACCGGTACACCTGCTTTTACAAAAACCTCTTTCATGGCCGACTTTTGCTTAATGGAACTTAATTGATCAAGCTTTATTCCATCAATATTGAAATCGGTTCTCAATCTGGCCTCGGTTTCCAGCCAGTACTCATTATTAGAGTCTATACCCTGCAATTTGCCATATCTGAAAGTAAAGTACCCCAGCGCGCGCACCAACTGCTCATAATTGTGCATATCATCAACCCGGAAATACTCGGTAAAAGCAGCTTTAAGCTCAGGACGCAATTCTTCGTAGGGCAGATCACCCAACCCTAATACAGTTGCTCCGAATTTCTTAAGGGCAACACAAAAGTGATAGTAGTTAGGAGGAAAATGAGGTGAAAAATAAACGTAGTTCATGGTCTTTCCTTTCGAATATAATGTCTGAAAACCAGAGGTTCAGACAGTCGGTTAAGCATGCGGTGAAAAATCTGGTTTTCACTTCAAGATACAAATAATTTTCCTCCAATGGATACCCCTAAAATAAATTCGGGCACCTGTCAAGTGCCATTTTCCCCTTCCTTTTGAGGGATCAATGAAAGAGTATTCTGGCCACTACAGGACCTGCCTGAGAGCTTACAATCAACACGTAATATCCTGCAGGAAGTGCAGTTGCATCAATGCTGAAGCCCGTGGATTGCTCCAACCAGATCACCCGGTCCGAAACATCACGACCCATCGCATCTATCAACCTCATGCCAGGGAACTTTTCGGGGATTTCTTGTTGCAGGCAGACAAAAAACTGCCCATTGGAAGGGTTGGGCCACACCCTAAAGGGTTGAATGGGCAGATCACCCACATAGGTTGCATCCAGAAAAACGGCTGTAAGTACCAGTGGTTCATGGATTTCCAAAACCAGTGGGTTTTCATTCCAGGTGCCTGCGGGAGACTCCCATTTTTCAAATCGCCAACCTGTATCAGGGTTTGCCTCAAAACTTATCTCATCGCCTTCTCTGAAGATATGCACACCTGGCTCAGGGTGGGTTTGCCCCTTCCCCTGGGTATGGATTTCCACTGAGAAATAGGCAAAAGGATCCTGGTATTCGTAAGCACCCATATCAACATATCTGCCGCTGAATCGTGGCATCCCCGCCAAATCAAAAGGAAAAACCCCAAGGTCTTCTGTATTCGGATGTCCGGCATCAACACAAGGGGACTGAGGCAAAGGCACAAAAGGATTGTCTCCCTCCAGATCAAACATGGGAGGAAGGTCGATATTGTAAAGGTACGTACCCGGAAAGCTTTCCCCTGAATTTCCTCCCTCAAAAGCCTCCAGACCCCCTTCCACATTATTGTAGAAGAAATCGGGGGATGAAAACACATCCCATATAAACACCTGGTTGGGCACACCGCCGTAGGCCTGATTGCCATAAATGATACTGTTGATAAAAACCGGAGAGCTGTTTTCGTTGAAGTACAAACCGCCTCCATACGAAGAGTAATTGCCCGCAATTGTATGATTGATAAGGGTTGCTGAGGCTTCTATGAAGGCTATGCCTCCACCAAAAAACATAGACTGGTTGCCGGTAACCTGGTTGTTGGAAAAAACACTGTTTACCTGGCTGCGCAATATACCTATCCCTCCTCCCAAAGACGAATTGTTGTTGTGTACAATATTGTTGTGCAAAGCCGGATCGGCATACTCTATGGCCAGCGCACCACCAATGCCACTGGCATAATTTTCCTCAAATCTGCACCAGGCAATTTCAGACCGGCTTCCGTTGAGATAGATTGCGCCCCCATAAGTCCACAATTCAGATTCATTGTTAGTGGCAATATTTCCTGAAAAGTGGCTATGGCTTACCTTTGCATTGCTGTTGATCAGAGCGATGGCTCCACCCCTTCGATACACATAATTATAGCGGAAAGTACAGTGCGTAATTTCCACATCGGAAGTATTCTGAATGGTGATTGCACCCCCATTATGAAAATCTACCAAAGAACCTTTGGCATACTCAAATATGCAATGAGTAAGGAGTGATTTCTGGCGGGATTCTTCTTCAATGTTTTCATCCGTAAATAAATTGTTTTTAAAAGGTCGGATGGAACTCACATGTTGCTTAAGATTATTTTCATAGGTGTTTGTGTTGCCGCGCAACATGTCCGTTTCACCAATAAACCTTATTCCATTCCAGCCCCCGTCTGCCAGGTGTGTGTCATGCAAACCCAGAGTATCGGATGCAGTAAACAGGATCGGCTGGTCTGGCTCTCCCAGTGCAATCAAAGTGCCCATCACCTGGATGTTGTAAAACCCATGAAAAAACACAACAGTGCCAGGGCTTATGGTGAGTGTTTCATCCTGAGCAACCAGAATATTTTCATAAACATGCAATGTGTCTGATGCCTGGCCGAATGCTGCAGGGGTTGCGAATCCGCCGACCAACAACCCAAGGACAAGCCTGTGGGCTCTTAAAAAAGTAGTGCTAAACTTCATGTGTGTGCTTTTTTGTTGTTTCGAAAAAACTTTTACGGCAGAAAATACTTCCCGAAAAGCTATAGACAATGCCTGTTTTTTGCTGCAAAACAATTTCTTGCGAGGGTAAAAATAGAATTTTTCCATATACGGGTTTTCATTCCGGTAGAAAAATCTTATGTTCGCGAAAAAAAATTGAAAAAACCCGTTGCAATTGTTTGTCCTCTTAACTGGGGTCTGGGCCATGCAAGCCGTTCGGCTCTTCTCATCAGCGAATGCATGGGGGAGGGCTTTGATGTGGTGGTGGCTGCCTCGGGCAACTCGCTGGAGTTCCTGAAACTTCAATTTGGCCAGAAAGTAGAATACTTGCACTATCCGGGTATGGATGTTTCTTACGGAAAAGGACGATGGGCAGGGTTGAAGTTAATGTGTCAGGCGCCCCGATTTATGTTTTCCATTTGGAAAGAGTATCGATGGATGCAAAAAACAGTATCGCAATACTCTCCCTCGGTAATCCTTTCCGACAACAGGTACGGTGCCCGATCGCCACGTTGCACTTCCATACTGATCACTCACCAGTTGCAGGTCAGGTTTCCGGTTGCTTTCCTGCAAAAGATGCTGAATACTGTAAATCGCTGGTTGATCTCAGGATTTAACCAATGCTGGGTTCCTGACCATGAATATCCGCCAACCCTGGCAGGCGAATTATCGCGCAGAAAAACACACAAAAACATACATTATATTGGCTTGCTCACCCGTTTTGAATCCCTGAAGGATTTTTCTGCTCCGTGGTGGTATCGGGAGGCTCCCAAAGCTTTTATCCTGGTGCTCATATCGGGGCCCGAACCCCAAAGAACTATTTTTGAACAGGCCATAAAAGCTGCTTTGACAGACCACCCTGTTGTGGGGTTCAGGGGTATCCCTGCTCAGGGCGATCCGGAAATCAGCAACCAACAGATCTGGCTTAACCATGCCAACGACACTACACTGGCATGGTGCCTGAAACAAGCCACAATGGTAATTTGCCGCTCAGGCTATTCTACCCTGATGGATTTGGCCTGGTTTAATAAAAAGGCCCTGGTTATTGCCACTCCGGGTCAGCCCGAACAAGAATATCTGGCCTGCTGGCTCTCTCAAAACAATTGGGCCATCAGCCTCAAACAGGCACAGATCCATCAAACGGAAAAATATATTGAAAAAGTAAAGGGTACGCTGGGAATTACCCTGCCGGTTGATCCAAATCTGCGGCAGAAACTCCTTAGGGAGATCAAAGAAGCCAGACACTGAACGACAGATCAGTGGGTTTTGGTCATTCGCTGGGGCACTACAATTATAAAGTCTGCAATTCCAATGTTGCTTTCATCGAGTGCATCAACATTTTGTTGCTCGGCAGTGGCAATGGTAAGGAGGGTTGGCTTTGAATCTGTCTGCTGCAAATACCATACAATCCCTTCGTAATTATTGGAATGATAGGTGCCGTGAAAGTGAATAAAGGTATTGCCTGGGGCAAAGTGCTTCATGATAAAATGTGCCATGGTGGCATCCTTGATGGCCTGAGCCTTGGGAAAATTGGGGTTGGTTTGCCCATGCATAGCCGACATTTCAAGCATGGCTTTGTAGCCTGGCAAATCTTCATCATAAGCTACAGGCAAGGGGGCAATATACGACCTTGCCTGGGTGCTGAGTTTTTCAAGTGCCTCAAACCCTTCGCGGTGCACCAGTGCTGCATACCGCCGCGGTATATTGGTGGCCACAAATTTCAGCCCGTTTTCACGGGCGAATTCCAATAAGGGTCTTATATCGGTCTGGAAGTTGTTCCACAAGCGCGCTTCTGATCTGAAATTTCGTTCGGCAATCAATCCGCTGAAATACTCATCTATGAGCAACTGGTTGTCCGCTTCAAACATCTCTGCCCCCATCACGAGTGCTTGTCCCTTGATGGCATGCAAAGCATGTGTAAGTTCCAGCTGGAGCCAATGGCTGATGGGGTTGTTGTGCAATTCGCCGAACAATACAATCTGCCGCTCCGAGGCCTCTTGTGCCAGGGCGCCGAAGGAGGAAACCTGACCCTGCGAATTAAAAATACGATAAGCGGGTAATTCCTGACCTGAAGCCAAATAAAATAATGAGACCATTACCCACACCAGAAAAGATTTCATTTTTATTTGCATGTCCTTGATTTTTAAAAAACAAACTTCAACCAGATAATACCAGCAGGCAGTACAAAACAGCCACAGAATCAATCACATTCACAAATGAGAACAGCAAACCAACACATTCAGGCGGTTTCGCAAGCATGATCTATAACACCATATGCCAACTTTTGTTTACTGAACCTGCATTGGCTTTCCAACCCGCATCCTTAAGCGTGGGATTCAAAAACCACTAGAGCTTACCTAATTCGCTGGCAGTAAAAGAGAGGGGCAACAAATCCTGAACCTTGGCAACCTGGTAAACATTTCCGGTTTGCCCGCTCAAAAACACTTTCATGGGTTCTTTCTGGTTTACTTCATACTCAAGCAATACCTGCCGGCATGCACCGCATGGCGAAACCGGATGATCAAGGAGTTGATGAGAGGAGCGTGCACTTACAGCAATCGCTTTGATGGTTACTCCAGGATACAGAGCAGAAGCACTGAATACTGCAACCCGTTCGGCACATAAACCACTGGGATACGCCGCATTTTCCTGGTTGCTTCCCTTTACAATCTCTCCGTTTTCCAGTAAGGCTGCAGCACCCACAAAAAAACCGGAATAAGGAGCATAGGCCTGATGAGTCATGGCTTTACTTAACTCTATAAGTTGCTGCTCCTCTGCAGGGAGGATGGAGAGGTCTTCGATTTCATGAATTTCTATGGGAATATGTACTTTCTTCATCAGGGTTATTGTCAGGTTATAAGAATGTACTTTGCACAATCGTTTTTCTACCCTGGCAGCCAATCCGCAGGGGCGTAAAAGTAAGCATTACTGACTTTCTGGCAAAATATTTTTCAACACACCCTTCCATGTAGCATGACCGTGAAAATATGTTAATTTCAAACAATCCTAAACATCTTCTTGTTAAGATTTGCATAAAACAACATTTATTAGTGGAATAAAATTGACTTTCCGCCAATTTTGTCCTATATTTGAGAAAAATGAAATTATTGGCTTTTAGACGACAAAAAGCCCATATTCGTTTAATTTATTGTTTAATTTTTAAATTTTAACACTATGGATAAATCAACAGGAAAAGCCCTGGTGGGCTTCGTGGTAGGAGCTGCCGTAGGCGTTGCAGCAGGTATTCTTTTCGCACCCAAAAAAGGTTCTGACACCCGTAAAGAGATAAAGAAAAAGGCTGACGAGATCAGCAAAGAAGTATCTGCAAAAGTGGGCGAAAAATTTGATGAAATGAAGCACTACGTGCAGGACATTGCCAACGACGCCAAATCCAAATTCAAAAAAGTGGAAGAGTCCTGAAGTAAAACCCAGGTCAGGTAACCGATCCCTTGAGTACACTCCCGGATCACCCGACCCAAACTTTTTCGGGCTCCTATGGCCCGCTAAATGAAACCCGGCCAGGATTGTAATCGTATAAACACAAATACAGTATAAGGTTGGGTTTCGGGTGAAAAACGCCGGAACTGCCTGTTCTGGATTACGGCACAACTTAACCCCTTTTTTGATGGAGCAGAAATCTTTTTTTGAAAACATTTCCGAGATCAGGGAAAGCCTTAAAACATACCTGGAAACCCACATTGCCTACTATGGCATGTCGGCCCTGGAAAAAACAGTGAAGGCTTTAACAATACTGATATCAAATGGCTTTGTTCTTTTGCTGATGGGTCTTGCTTTGATTTTTTTCTCAGCATCGGCCGCACTCTATATCGGAACACTGCTCGATAGTATTGAATTGGGACTACTGATCACAGGTGGTTTCTACCTTTTTCTCGGAAGTGTTTTCTATGCTTTCAGAACAAAAATATTCAGCCCCATCATCATAAAGGTTCTTGTGGGTATCCTTTTTAAGGACGATGACGATGAACAAGAACCCTCTCAAAAACGCTAATGCCCATGTCGATGCAACGGTTTAAGAATCTGAAAACGCTTCAGGATATAAGACTTGAGAAAGCACGTCTGAAATACGAGATGCTTGTGGCCGAAAACCGCCTCAACGAAAACCTGGGGGCCATTGAGAAGCTTTTTACCATTACCTCAGTGTTCAGAAGGTTTATGGATGGGCTCAATTATGCACGACATATTTATGAAAATGTCCGGTACTACATACGTAAATTCACCGGAGGCAATTCGACTGACGATTCCCCACCTAAAGAAGGAAAAGAGTGAGGCATCCATTTTCCTCCATTATAAAAAAAACAGAATCCTCAACCAAAGCCGGCATTGCCCGGCTTTTTTTATGGTCCAAATGTAATGTTGAGTTGGATGATCTCCGGACGATTCCCTATACGAACCGGTGGGCCCCATGTTCCTACGCCATTGGAAACCACAGCATGCATAGAACCGATTTTCTTATAACCCCTGCTAAGGGTAAAAATAGCAGAAGTTACCAGGTTCAATGGCCAAAGCTGCCCGTGATGGGTGTGGCCGGAAAGTTGAAGGTCAAAGCCCAGCTCTGCAGCTTCTTCCAGATAGTAGGGCTGATGATCAATCAGGATAACAGGAAAGGAGGTATCCGTTTGTTGTGCAAGTTGCTCAAGGGGCTTACGTGTTCGGCCTGCAAAACGGGATTTGTCACGGTCCTCCCTGCCGGCTATATAGAAACCATTATTGATCTTCACAACTGAGTCGCGAAGCATGGTCAGTCCATGAGACTTAAGATACTCATAGGCGGGTTCTGCACCGCCAATATATTCATGATTTCCCATTACACCATACACGCCCAGTGGAGCATGCAAACGACGAAGGGTTTCGCCTATATTCTGCCTCAGTACCGGCTCCAGATCCTCATCCAGAATATCGCCAGCCAGCAGAATTATGTCTGGCTGCAATGACTGAACCTGATCTACAATGCGCGAAAAATGGCCATTGCCGATGATGGTTCCCAGGTGTATGTCGGACAACATAACTGCATTCAGCTGCTGCATTCCGCTGGCTTGCTTTGCAATATGTATGTCGATTTTGTTTACTCTGGGATAAAGAGTGTTGATATGACCTGCTACTATGAGCACAATCACAGACAGCACAGTGCCTGAAAAAACCCACAGTTTAGCCTTTTCGTAGTGGTCCATCACAAAGGAGGGAAGCAATGGTATAAAATGCTGGATCAATCTTACCAGGTCCAGAAGCACTACTGCGAGAAAGAAATAGAGCATGGCCGCCAGCCAGAAAGAACCGGTCCAGACAAAAAAATCACTGGCCTGCGAAAGGAAAATCTTCTCCAGGGTTCTGCCTATGATATAGGTAGCTGCAAGCCCCCAGAAAACCCAAGGAAAGAGAGTTTTTATCAAACTACCAGCAGGCAGTGCCTGCATGCCACGCACGAAGATGTAATAGTTTACAGAAGTATAAATCAGCAGTACAATGCTAAAAAATATAAGGAATGCCATTTTTCTGTTCATGTTTATTTGTAGAATTGTCAGATCAATATGATCACTGCTTAAACCCTGATACTGCAAATTTGTTTCCTCTTTAACATGCTTTGGGATGGAGGGTTCTGGTATTTCTGAAAAACCGTTCCGTTTTGACTCATCAAAAAGAAAATCATAACATTTTTTGACACTGTTTTTTTTGAACAAACCCCTGAGTAACAAGTTTAACTGGCGTGCCTGAAACAGATTGTTAATATCCTGTCAGGTCAATAATAAATGGGGGTCTGTCTGGCTAATAAGCCAACCAGATTATCCACACAAATGCCAATGCAACGACTGATCAGCCATGTACACCTTAAAGGGATGACAGAACAAAATCAAATCTTCAAACAACCATCAATTCTATGAACCTCAAGGATAAAGTTTGTATCATAACCGGAGCCACCAGTGGCATAGGAAAGGAAACAGCCAAGACTATTGCTTCAAATGGCGCCCTTGTTGTATTGCCCGTGCGCGACCTTATGAAGGGAGAGAGTTTAAAGAATGAAATTCTTGCCACCAACCCCGATGCCAGAATAGACATTCTTCCGTGCAATCTCTCCTCCTTTCGGTCCATTCGCGAATTTGTCAGCAGTTTTCATTCCCGATACAATCAGTTGCACTTGCTGATCAACAATGCGGGTATATGGGAAACCCGCCGTAAATTGACGGAGGATGGCATTGAAATGAATTTTGCGGTGAACCACCTTGCTCCTTTTTTGCTGACCCATTTGCTACTCGACACCCTTCGTGCAAGTGCTCCGGCCCGGATTATCAATGTTGCCAGTGAAGCTCACCGGCAGGGAAAAATTCAATTTGAAGACCTGGAGTTCGAAAATAAATTCGCCAGCTTCCGCTCCTATGCCCAATCTAAACTTGCCAATATCCTTTTTACCAAAAAACTATCGCAGCAACTCAAAGGAAGTGCTGTTACAGCCAACTGCCTGCACCCCGGGGTAGTAAGCACCAACCTTTTCGACAAAATGCCTGCACCCATGATGTGGGTGATGAAACCTTTTATGATTGGACCTGCAGAGGGTGCAAAAACCACCCTTTATCTTGCCCTTTCTGACGAGGTTCAAAAAGTAAGTGGTGAGTATTTTTCCAAAAGTAAACCCAGAAAACCGGCACCTGAGGCCTTGCGCCAGGATGTTGCCGACAGGCTCTGGGAAATCAGTAAAAACTATACCGGGATCTGAAACGCCTTCCTCTTTACATTTGCTATCTTTGTTCTCCGGATAAGAAAAGGAACCCTGGTCTTTTAAAATCCATAACAAAGCAAATACATCAAAACTTAACACCCCCTTATGGACAGACAAGATGCCTTGCAACTGTTGCACCAGTATGTTAAAAACGAAAGAATGATAGCCCACTGCCTGGCCTCTGAGGCTGTTTTGCGGGCCATGGCACAAAAACTGGGAGAAGATCAGGAGAAATGGGGACTGGCAGGTCTCCTTCACGATCTGGATGTTGAGATTACCCATGCCGATCCCCTGGTACATGCCATGGAGACTGCCAGGATACTCAAGGAGCATAACATTGACCAGGACATCATCGAAGCCATAATGCTTCACAACGAAGATGCAGCGCATGGAATGGCCCGTTCAGAAAAATTTCACCATGCACTGGCAGCAGGAGAAACCATAACAGGGCTTATCAGTGCCACAGCACTGGTGTATCCCGATAAAAGTGTACACAGCGTAAAACCCAAATCTATACTGAAACGCATGAAAGAAAGAGCCTTTGCGGCTTCTGTAAAGCGTGAGAACATTCTGGAGTGCGAAAAAGCCGGCATTCCCCTGGAGGAGTTTGCACAACTGGCTCTGCAGGCAATGCAACAAATACAAAACGGCGATTGATCCATCGCCGTTTTTTTATTTCCAATGTGCACGCCCCGATGTATAACGATTATTTCTGGGGGGGCCGTATCAGTTGCGCAAACTGGGT
>JBKBSF010000047.1:0-13981 GCA_046291875.1 Bacteroidales bacterium
GCTCAATGTGCTGCGCTCTTTCAAGGCTTCTAACACCACCTTGGTCTTAAAGGCCGAACTGAATTTTCGTCTTGTGTCTTTCATAACAGAAATTTAATAGTTTATTAAATTCTGTCCAAATTTTTTAGACCACTACAATCGGCAGGTGTTTGCACATATGAAGTGGCGAAATTGCTTGATGGATTGGGAAAAAACACACAATTGTAAATACCTCCAACTCCGTCATTAATGCCTGTATTTACGTTGGGCTTTGCATATCCTAACCAACCCATTTCTATACCCGCTTCATTTCTTACATAAAACCCATGTACAACAGGCACTTCAAATCCGGGCAATCGCAATTCGGCCTCCTCTTTGGCACAACTTTGCAAAAGAACAATACAACACACAAGGGGCAGTAGCCAGTAATTCTTCATTGGAATGTGTTTTGGTTAACTTATTAAACTAAAACATTTCTTGCACATATCACGACTGCGTCGAGTTTCGGTTTATCATTTTTCGGGAGATTGATTTTGCAGCTTTCTTAAAAAAAGAAATGATCAAAAAAGTTAACGTTCTTTCGAATAGAAATTTACAATAGGATACAGCGACATCCATTTTACTTTATGCCGGCAGTATGCAAACCCAGCTACAAATGCCCGAACATGTTTCTGCCATCAAAAGTCTTTAAACTTACCCAAACCGGACTTTACCTGCCAAATATAAACTACTTTTCCCAATCAAACACCAACTTAATCACATAAACTTCATATTAATTTTTATATACACTTAATTTCCTGTTATTTGTGCTGGCAAGGTTGTAGAAGGATACTACGGCTGCCATTCATTGAAAACTGCATAAGCACCGCGCGCACAAGAAACAATGAACCGAAGCTCGACGCAGTCAAAAATGACATGCAAGTTCCATCAGTCCTATAAATTAACTAAATAATTTTCTGATGAATTGCGTTGTGATGGGTTTTGATCCATTGCCGTGCTAAGCTGTATTTTCCGTAATTTCGCGTAAAATTTTCATCTATGATCTACTTCCAGGCAGAAAATCTGAGCAAGTCTTACGCAGAAAAGCTGTTGTTCGAAAACATAACCTTTGGTATTGAGCAGGGGCAGAAGGTGGGCCTGATTGCCCGCAACGGGGCTGGCAAAACCACACTGATCAATATCATGCTTGGGCGCGATATTGCCGATGATGGCCAGTGTACTTTCCGCAACGATATCAGGGTAGCTTGTCTGGATCAGAACCCGGTTTTCCGTCCTGGCCTCAGCGTCAGTGAGACCTTGCTCCACGGCCAGGGGGAGGTTGCCCGCACCCTGCGAGAGTATGAAAGTTTGCTTGCACTGCAGGAGCGCCAGCCTGATGCGGTTGATACTGCAAGTATGGAAAAGATCATGACAAGGATGGATGCACTGGATGCCTGGAGCCATGAGTTGCGCGTACGTCAGATCCTGCAACGCCTTAAGATCGACAACCTGGACCAGCCCGTTGAGCAGCTTTCCGGAGGGCAGGCCAAAAGGGTGGCACTGGCTCAGATCCTGATCGATGAAGCCGATTTTATCATCATGGATGAACCCACCAACCACCTCGATGTGGAGATGATCGAATGGCTCGAAGAATACCTGAGCCGCCAGAAACTCACCTTGCTGCTGGTTACCCACGACCGCTATTTCCTGGATGCTGTATGCAACGAAATCCTCGAACTCGACAGGGGAAACATATACCGTTATCGCGGCAATTATGCCTATTTCCTGGAGAAAAAAGCCGAACGCGAAAACGCAATGCTGGCTGAATCCGAAAGGGCCCGCAACCTGTTGCGAAAGGAAACCGAATGGATGCGTCGTCAACCCAAAGCCCGAACCACCAAATCAAAAGCACGCATTGACTCCTATTACCAGCTCAAGGAGGCCGCCAGCATTACCCGCGTAGATCAACCCAACGAGATTGTGATGCAAACCACACGGCTGGGAAAAAAGATCCTGGAACTGCACAATGTTCGCAAACAGTTCGACAATAAACTGATCATCGATGATTTTTCCTATATCTTCAAAAAAAATGAGAAGGTAGGCATTGTAGGAATGAATGGCACCGGGAAGAGTACCCTGCTCAACATCATAACCCAAATGCTACCTCCCGACAAAGGCCAGGTAACTACAGGTGAAACAGTACACTTTGGCTATTACCGCCAGGAGGGGATACAGGTAGACGAAAACAAAAAGGTGATTGAGGTGATCAAAGACATCGCCGAAAATATTAAAGTCGGTAAAGACACCTACTTCACAGCAGCTCAGTTTCTGCAGTATTTTAACTTCCCCTACGCTGCCCAGAATGATTTTGTGCGTAAACTCAGCGGAGGGGAACGCCGCAGGTTGTTCCTGCTAACGGTGCTGATGAAAAACCCCAACTTCCTGATCCTCGACGAGCCTACCAACGATCTTGACATTGCCACTCTCAATGTGCTGGAGGATTTCCTTATCGATTTTCCGGGCTGCGTTATCATTGTATCGCACGACCGTTATTTCCTCGACAAGCTGGTGGATCATATTTTTGTTTTCGAAGGATCCGGTCAGATCAAAAACTTCCCGGGTAATTACACCGAATACCAGCAGTGGAAAAGTCAGCAACGGCAGCAGGAAAAGAAGGAGGAGAAAAGCGCCATACAACCCGACAGCCGCACCCAGGCAACGGCAGAAAAGAAAAAGCTCACCTACAAAGAACAAAAGGAGTTTGAGGCTCTGGAGCAGGAGATTGCCCTGCTGGAACAGCAGAAAGCTGAAACCCTGCAAAGGCTTAATTCTGGCCAACTCGATGCTCAGTCGCTGCAGCAATGTGCCAAAGAGTATGCAGACATGGAAGCCTTGCTGGAAGCAAAAGAGATGCGATGGCTGGAATTATCGCAATGGGTATAAAAAAAAGGGCGCCAATGGCTGCCCTTTTTTTTCAGGTTATAAGGAAAAATTTTGTTGCTTAGTTGTTAAGCATAACCGGCATTACCAGCATCAGGATATCCTCATCGGTATTTTCGGCCACCAGCGGGAAGATCAATCCGGCACGGTTGGGTTCCGACATCTCCAGCACTACCTGCTCGGTGTCGAGGTTATTGAGCATCTCAACCATAAATTTACTGTTGAACCCGATCTCCATATCGTTACCTTCGTAGTGGCAGCTCAAACGCTCCTTTGCTTCATTGGAATAATCATGGTCTTCGGCTGTAAGGTGCAATTCGGTACCGGCAATTTTAAACTTTACCTGGTAGGTGCTCTGGTTGGAGAACAGCGAAACCCTGCGAATGGCATTGAGGAATGGTGAACGATCCAGGGTAAGCTTGTTGGGGTTCTCCTTGGGAATCACCGCGGTATAATTGGGATATTTGCCGTCGATCAGGCGGCAGGTCATGGTAATATTCTTAAAGGTAAAGCGGGCATTCTTATCATTGTAGTCGATGGCCACTGGTGCATCGTCGAGCCCCAGTATGTTCTTCAACTGGTTGAGGGGTTTCTTGGGCAGAATGAAGGAAGTATCTTCGGCGGCTTTCACATCGTTGCGGCGATAGCGCACCAGTTTGTGTGCATCGGTGGCCACAAAAGTTACATTTTCGGTGGAGAGCTCAAAATAAACCCCTGTCATAATCGGACGCATTTCGTCGTTGCTGGCAGCAAAGATGGTTTTGCTGATGGCATTGTGCAGAATATCGGATTCGATGGTAAGGGTAGATGCTCCATCAATTTGCGAAGGCCTGGGGTATTCCTGCCCATCCTGGCCCGCCAGGCGGTACTTTCCCTCTCCGGCAATCAGGGTTACACCAAAATTGGCCTTATCGATCTCCAGGGTAATGGGAATATTGGAGAACGTCTTGAGGGTATCCAGCAGAATCTTGGCCGGAATTGCCACACTTCCTTCGTCTTCGGCCATATCTACAGCCATACGTGAGCTCATGGTGGTTTCCAGGTCGGATGCCGAAACCTTAAGTTCATTATCGGTTAGTTCAAACAGGAAATTATCCAGTATGGGTAGGGTGTTGTTGGTGCTGAGAACACCACTGATGGATTGTAACTGCTTCAGGAGCAGATTGCTTGACACTATAAACTTCATCTTTTACCTGTTTTATGATACGTTTGCAAAGATAATTTATTAATTCAATCCCACTAAGGGTGTGCTGGCTTTTAATTTTTAAAAAAGGATAAGGGCCTGAGCACTCTGTTAAAGACAAAATACTGCGCCAGGGCGAACTCCTGGCCATTCACCCTTACATAAAATCTGTTGGGATCACTGGCAATTCCGGGGGTTATCTGCAGGTCATCAGCCGAGGGCTTACGGGCAAATGCTTCAAGAGTAATAAGTATCCCTGAAGTACTTTCTACGTGTATTTCCATAAAGGGTTGCTCAAAGATGGTGTTTTTCCTGATTTCCTCCTGGCTTTCATCCAGCAGGGTTTCGTAATGCAGGTCGGCAAAAGCGCTTAAAAAACGAACCACACGCAGGGTATCTACCTGCAGAGATTCTAAAGGCTGCGGGGTTTGAACATGGTAAAAACCAAAACCATTACGCCCATAGTTGCGAAGGGTAAACGACTGCTGGGGTTGCTGCGGAACAATTATACTGATGCTGGCTATCTGGTCGGGCTGCAGGTCGGTTACCACAGGGTTTCGCCACGATCGCTCCCTGGCATCAAATATAGTTGCCACTCCACCCTCCACTCCGGGAATATGAACCTTAAACGCTCTGTCGGAGCGGCTTTTGCGCATATAGGTGCTCTGATTGTCGGCAGTATCCTCTCCTACCCTGATGCTTTGATATCTTTGCGCATAGGGAATAAGCTTCAACTGCCCCAGGTGTATCCGCCATGCTCTTACAAATACTTCAACCTCCACCCCTTCCTGATCAAGGGCAGCCATAACCTGCTGGTGATTTTCGCGACTAACGGGTTGGCGCACCCTAAGGCGGGCCATTGCCGACAATAGCTGCTCCACGGCAGACTCGTTGGCAAAATAATGGTTATTGAGCTGCCAGCGTCCTGCATCATCGCGCTGGATTACTACCTTTTCGCCCTTTAGTTCGGAGTGAAGGGTTATCCGCATCACTTCCCGTGAACGATCAAGAGAAAAGTCACTATCGCCAGGCCTGAGTGTACTCCAGGTGTTGGAGTACCAGAACACTCCAGCAGTAATGGCCAGAAGCACAACTGTCAGTACAGCCAGAAAATTGAATGAGCGCATTGTTTTTTATGTTTTATCGTTGATAGTACAGCGATTTTTTGACAAGATTGGGTCTGCTACCTGGCGTATTTTCTTCGTCTGAGATAAAATCTTACAAAACCAAATAGTACAACCAGTGCCACAGGAAGAGCCACATTGACCAGTTGCAATTGCAGTCGAGCTTGGTTTACGCGGCTTCTGTCGAGCAAACGAAGTCTTATCTCCCTTGCACGTGCCTCCATAATACCCCTGTCGTCGGTAAGATAATTCACCGCATTAAGAATAAAATCGCCATTGCCGAAGGTTTCATTCAAAAAACGGTCGAACCCCAATGGCAGGGGTTGCCCCTGATTTCCGAACGAATTGCGTATGATATCGCCATCGGATACCACAATCATTTTGGCAGGCTCTCCGGTTTGCCTTACGGTAAACTGGGGCGGAAGCCCGGCAATGGGTGGCCTGCGGTTGCGAAACACAGATTCAAATTCTCCTTCCAGCAACACAGCCACAGGTTTAGATCCTTCCCTGAAAAGGGTTTCATCTACCTGCCTTTGCAGAATATCGAATGAGATTCTTGCAGGAGTTTGCACTACGCGTGTATAGGGAGAGCTTTGCAGAAGCAGCGTTTTGCGTATCTGCTCTGCTCCCACCGTATCGAGTGTGCTCACAAACTCACCTCGCACGGCATTCAGGTTTTTCACAATGGGATGATTGGAAGCACTTCGCAGAAACGGAAAATAAAACCAGGGAACCAGGCTGATCTGCGGCCTGTCGCCGATAAACCCTGTAGTAATGGGTATGGGTACCGCCTGCAGGTCCATAATCAGATCAGGGTTCAGTCGCACCCCGTATCGAAACAGCATATCATCCAGGTTTACAGGCCAGGCCATACCCAGAGTTTGTGGTGCCACCTGGAGGCTGTCCATACTGGCATAAACAGGATCTACAAGCCAAAGCACCGATCCGCCACGCATTACAAACTGGTCGATCACAAACTTATCGGCTTCACTGAAGGGTTGACGGGGTTGTGCCACAATAAGGGTTTGTATTCCGTCCAGGGCAGATACTTCACCCCGGATCTGCAGCCTCTCCACCTCATAAAACTCCTCAAGGGAAAAAGTTATATCGGCAACGAAGCGAAACTCCAGTTCGCCATTCCCTTCAAGAAATGCTACCCTTGGTTTTTGCTCAATGGTGAGTTTGTGTATGGCCGTAGCCAGGTTGTACTCGAGTGCCTGGGCGGAGTTGTTCAGCACATTTTCTGAAGCCATACCCATCTGATCCTGCAGCAGCTGCACCGGAATTTCGCGTCCTCTGAAGCTGACCAAAGCTCCCGGAAAAATGATCTGCTGCGAACTGGCATCCTCTGCCTTTACCTGCACCTGGGTGGGCTGTATCCCTTTGCTGAACAGCATCTGGTAGTTATCTTCGGTAGCCTCCCAGTCGCCTTTTACTGTGGGGTTGATAAACTCATATTGCACAAAATCGGACCAGGCTCTGAATTCATCGAGCATCTCGCGCGTTTGGTTGCGCAGCCTGCGAAAACCTGCGGGAAAATCACCCTCCAGGTATACCCTGAAATAAACATAGTCGTCAAGGTTGCGCAACAAATTGCGTGTGGCCGGAGTGAGTGTAAACCGCTTTTCGGAGGTCTGGTCTTTTCGGGTAAAATAGCGACTCCCCAACATATTCAACGCAATAATAATTACAATACTCAGCAGCAAACTGATTACATTCTGCCGCATCACATTGGGTTTCTTGCTGGTATTTTCTGAAGAGGATTGAGATAACATGGGCATGAATGAATGGATGAATGGATGGAGGTTATTGGTTAGTGATTAGAGAAAAGTGATTTGGAGGTTAGGTCTTCGATTTCGGCTTTGGTCTCCTGTATTCAAGCCCTCTCCCACTTGCGGCTTTCCAGTTTTATTTTGGTAAGCAGCAGAAACAAAGCCGTTATACTGAGAAAATAAAGAACATCGCGACTGTCGATCACCCCACGGCTTATGGAAGTATAATGGGCATAAATGCCAAGATTGCGTATAAAGAGATCAAAATTACCGAACAGATCCAGCGAATAAATAAACTCGAACCCTATGTATGCAAAACCACAAAGAAATATGGAAATAATAAAGGATACGATCTGGTTGTCGGTAAGAGAAGAGGCAAAAAGGCCAATGGCAACAAAGCCTGCACCCAGAAACAGCAATCCCAGGTAAGAGCCCCATGTGGCACCCATATCCATATTTCCGACAGGTAAGCCGAAACGGTATACACTTACCACATAGATGAGGGTGGGTAGCAAAGAAAACAATACCAGCACAAAGGCTGCAAAGTATTTTGCAAGTACGATCTGAAGGTCAGTAAGAGGCTTGGTGAGAAGAATCTCAATGGTGCCACTCTTCTTCTCGTCTGCAAAAAACCGCATCGTAATGGCGGGGATAAGAAACAAAAACACAAATGGCCCCATGGTAAATAACCCATCAATATTGGCATATCCCGATTGCAAAATATTCGTATTTACCGGAAATACCCACAAAAACAAACTGTTGATTACCAGAAATACTGCAATGGAAATATACCCGATAAGGTTATTGAAAAAATTGTTGATCTCTCTGAGAAAAAGTGTAAACATTTAGGATTTAGGATTTGGGAATTAGGATTTGGTATTTGGGATTTAGGTTTGGGATTTGGATTTGGGATTTGGGTTTGGAAATCGGTATTGAGGTTGATGAGACCCCCTTGTTTCATTCTTCATTCTTCATTCCTCATTCTTAATTCTTTATTCTTCATTTTTCATTTTTCATTCTTCATTCTTCATTCTTCAAACTCTACCACAACCGTATCGGTAAGTTCAAGCCCCAGGAGGCTGGAAGCCTTTCCGCGGTTGATGGCAATCTCCAGATATCCTGTTGAGCCAAAAAGAGCCAGGCGCTCCCCCTCAGGAACATCAGAATAGGATGTGCGCAGTGTATTCATAGCATATCCTGGTACGCGGAGCCTGATATTATAGGGTCGGCCTTTACCTACCTTACGGAAAGTAGCCTTATCAATATTTACAAATACATTGTCGTAATCGTCGATAAAGATCACCTTCCCTTCAATTCGGTTTTCTGTTACAATGGGTTTAAAAGCAATCATCTGCTTTAGTGTTGTATGGGCACTTCCAAGGCTTTGAAGACTTTCACCAGAGGCCAGCATAGCAGCTGCTTTCACAAAAACATCGCGCGAAGAAAAGGTGAAATAATCGGAATCCTGCATGATATCCAACTCGGCAGCCTCCCATTCCTGATCTTCGAAAAGCAGGGAAAAAACCCCGTTATCTGCACCAATAAAATACATATCGCGATACTTTACAGCCACATGGGGGCTTTGGGTACTTGCTTCGGTATTCACTCCAATAATATGGATGGTACCCGGAGGAAAATCGGGGAACGTATTGCGCAATATAAAACTGCAGCTCATAATATCATATGCCTGCAGGGTATGAGTTATATCTACAATCTGAACATCAGGTATCTGCCTGAGAATACTGCCTTTTACCGATGCCTGGTAATGGCTGTTCATTCCCCAGTCGCTAATGAGGGTTACAATGGTCATTAGATTGGATTTTCCGGATTACACTTGCTTTTGCCTTAAGCTGCAAATATAGCAAAAGCATACAATCAAATGTAAAACAATTTGTAACCACCTTTTATCATGCCGGAATAATTTTGTTATTTTGCACTTTGAAAACAATACAAACAAAACACCCCATTACATTTGGTTACAACAACTCAAAATCAACAGGCTCCGGGTGCAGGAGAGATTATTATCCAGCTGGAGGCCATTCACCCATCCGATATTTTCGGGCTACGCGAAGAGCGTTTGCGGTTACTCAGGAAGCTTTTCCCAAAACTGCATCTTGTGCTTCGTGGCAATGAAATCAAGGTTGCCGGCGATGATGAAGAACTGGAGATCTTTCAGAAGAAATTTGCACAGATCCTCGAACATTTCGATCGCTTTGGCAAAGTAACTGACGAAATTGTGCTGGAAATCATCGCTTCCGATGAGTCGCAAAACCTATCGGCCATTATCGAAACCGAAAATGCCGGTATACTTCTGCATGGCCGCAATGGCATGGTGATTAAGGCCCGCACGCCCAACCAGTTGCGAATGGTGGAGAGCTACAAATCGCACGATATGATCTTTGCCATTGGCCCGGCTGGTACCGGCAAAACATATACCGCTGTTGCCCTGGCTGTAAGAGCATTGAAAAACAAGGAAGTAAGACGAATCATCCTTACGCGCCCTGCTGTTGAAGCTGGCGAAAATCTTGGATTTCTGCCCGGCGACCTAAAGGACAAACTCGACCCCTACCTGCAGCCCCTTTATGATGCGCTGCGCGACATGATACCCCCTGCCAAGCTGGAAAGCTACATTGAGGATAAAACCATTGAAATAGCCCCCCTGGCATTCATGCGGGGACGAACCCTCGACAACGCTTTTGCCATTCTCGACGAAGCGCAAAACGCTACAGAAAGCCAGCTGAAAATGTTTCTTACCCGCATGGGAAAATCCGCCAAATTTATCATTACGGGTGATATTACCCAGATCGACCTGCCCCGCAACCAAACCTCAGGGCTCATTACAGCTACCCGTATCCTCAATAAAGTAAAAGGAATTGAATTTATTTTTCTCAACGAAAAGGACGTGGTACGCCACCCCCTGGTTTCAAAAATCATCCAGGCGTATGAGGGGAATGAGCATTAAGTAGAGGTGTGGGGTGTGAGGTGTGGGTTATGAGGTGTGAGGTGAGAGGACTCGAAGAGCCTGTAGAAGCCAAAAGTCCTGGTGGCTGAGCCTGTCGAAGCCACAATTACCCAGATAGTGGAGTTAATCTGATTAGTAAGCAGTAAGTAATACACAGGTGGCAGAAAGCCTGGTTGTCAGAACCTTTAAAAAAAACACAGATGGCAATAAGTGGTACCAATTTTCATTTTCCGGGACAAAAGAGCTTTTACAAAGGAAAAGTACGGGATGTTTACAATATTGAAGACAAGTACCTTCTTATGGTAGCCACCGACCGTATTTCGGCATTTGATGTGGTACTGCCCGAGCCCATTCCTCACAAAGGACAGGTGCTCAACCAGATAGCATCGCACTTCCTGGACTCTACACGCGATATCATCCCCAACTGGAAAATTGCCACTCCAGATCCAATGGTTACGGCAGGCATCATGTGCGAACCTTTTAAGGTTGAAATGGTTATTCGTGGCTACCTGAGCGGACATGCATGGCGCGAATACAAGGAAGGCAGGCGAATGATCTGTGGAGTGGAAATGCCCGAAGGGATGCGCGAAAACCAGGCATTTCCGCAGCCCATCATCACGCCAACAACAAAAGCAAACGAAGGCCACGATGAAGACATTTCTCGTGAAGAGATCCTTGGCAAAGGTTGGGTTAGCCCAGAGGATTATCATATTCTTGAAGAAGCCACCCGCAAACTGTTTCAGCGCGGCTCCGAACTTGCGGCACAGAAAGGACTGATCCTGGTAGACACCAAATATGAATTTGGTAAGGCCAATGGACAAATTTACCTCATCGATGAGATTCATACACCCGATTCCTCAAGGTATTTCTATGCGCAGGGCTATGAGCAACGCCTCGGGGCAAATCAACCCCAGAAGCAACTCTCCAAAGAATTCGTAAGGGAATGGCTGATGGCCAATGGTTTTCAGGGAAAAGAGGGACAGCAGATACCACAAATGACTCCGGAAGTTGTAGAAGGTATTTCCAGCCGCTACATTGAGCTTTTTGAAACCATTACCGGTGAACCTTTTCAAAAAGCACCTCAAGAGGATATTCCTGGCAGAATTGAAAGAAACTGTTTTGCTTTTATCCATTCTCTTGGCAATAAATAATTGCATCTTTTCTGCTTGCCGCGAAATGGTAACAGGCCAAAGCCCTGCAACGCAATTCCACCGATGATTACCAGGGCCTTACAGTCAACTTGCTTTTTCTTACATTCCCATTACCCCCACTTTTGATCCCGTGTTCACTATCATCTCTATGGGGATCAGCCTCTTTTTTTCTCTTTTTTTTCAAAATCATATAACCTTATAACATAACTGCCGTAAAAGCAATTACACGAGATTCTGTATAATCACGTAAATCAACTAAGTGAAATCACCTACTAAAAACAAGTAAAAATTTCTCATATTCAGTGTTTAACCGATAGGTTGTTCAGGCTTTAAATCGTATTTTTGTCTGTTTTTTAACATAGTTTTAGAAAGCGCATAATGAACAAAAAACGGATTATCCGGGCACCAAACTAAATATCTACAACGGGGTGAAACGAAAATGTTTGCGAATTAAACAAAAACACCTTTGAACCGATACCGCATCTGCGGCAGAGCTCGGCGAAGCCAAAACAGCAAACATGGAGTTCCCCCGCATAAGTGGGGCAGGCATACGACCTATTTGAAACGAATTATTTACGGATGAAAAAAACGTTTATCACTATTTACTGCTTTTTAGTCTTTTACGCCTTACCTGTCAATGCTTTGTGCACCGACGAACTGGTGTTGATCCTGGAGACATCCTCCGGTGAAACCCGTTTTTGCCAGGGAAGTTCGTTCAGCATTACAGCCCGCGGATTTCATGGTGATGAGGTACTTGTGGGTCATCGATGGGAAAGCCCAACTGAAGGATTGATTGCCCGCACAGAAGGGCCTTATGCTCTCATAGAAGCCCGTGAGGCAGGTGCACATAAAATAACTTATTATGGTACCGACGATCAGGGTAACCATGCCTCTATCAGCATAACCATAGAGGTATTACCCAACCCCATCAGTGAAATAGAGATCAGCAAAAGCTTTTTCACAAGATTATTCAACCGCGATTTTCCTCAAAAACTGCAGTCGTTGCAACAGCAGGAGGATTACCAATATGCATGGTATTTAAACAATGAGTGGATGGCACATACTGCCACCTTCAGAGCCAACCAGCCCGGTCGTTACAGGTTGGTGATTACCTCTTCGCAAGGTTGCCGCTCTTACTCACAGCCCCTTACCATCCCCTAAAGAAAACAGAACTAAAACCATAGAAATGAAGACCAAATCTTTACTCCACAAGTTCGCAAAAGTTAACAAAGCCACTATGGCTTTGATTGCTTTTTCATTCATTTCCCTTTTAAGCATAAACCCTCTTCGGGCACAGATCGATGTAGATTTTTCATTGGAGGATGGTGTAGAAATCTGCCAGGGAAGTACGTTTTCCCTGGATGTTCTGGCCAGCGGAGGTTCGGGGGTATACATTGATTACGAATGGATTGACCCCGACGGAGTAGTGCTGTTCGATTTTGGAACCTCCGGTATTTTAAGCTCTGCAACCCCTGGGTCCTATTCGGTAACCGTGATTGTTACCGATGATGAAGGCACCTCTGGTATAGGAACTTTCAACTATACCATTTTGCCCGGCCCCACAGTAGCCACCATTTCTGCTATGGGCCCCACAAGTTTTTGCAGCGGACAAAGTGTAACACTTGTAGCCACAGCCGGGGCCGGTTTCACCTATCAGTGGAGAAGAGGTGCAGCCAATATTGCCGGCGCTACCAGCCAAACTTATGAGGCTTCAGTTGCAGGTACCTACAGGGTGATCATTACAGCCGTAAATGGTTGTTCCAGGACTTCAAACGGAGTAGCCGTGACTGTATTTGCCAATCCTACACCTGTTGCCAGTAACGATGGCCCCATTTGTGAGAATGGTACGGTTCAGTTCTCTGCATCACCCGATGGGCTATCTTCTTATCTGTGGAGCGGCCCCAATGGTTTTTCTGCCAATGAACAAAACCCTTCACTCACAGATGTTCCTCTGGCATCTGCCGGTATTTACACCGTAACGGTTACCGACAGCAACAACTGTAGCGGAACCGCCACTACAACCCTGGTGGTGGACCCCAACCCCGAGGCCCCTGTTTCAGCAACTGTAAACCGCAATGATATCTGTGCCGATGATACCGGCAATATTACCCTTACAGCTACCGGAGGTTCTGGCGACAACCTGGTTTGGTACTCAAGCTCCTGTGGTGGCACACAGGTGGGTGTGGGTCCCAATATTACCATACCCCGTCCGGCTGCAACCACAACCTACTTTGCACGCTGGGAAACCGACAGCGATTGTGCTGCATCTGCCTGTGTAAGTGTACAGGTGAGGATCCGGCCTCTGCCGGTAATCAGCTTTGCCAACACTCCGGTGAGTTGCTTTGGAGGAAACAATGGTGCTTCTACAGCCAATGTAACCGTTGGCACGGCTCCATTTTCTTATTCCTGGAACACCACCCCGCCCCAGACCACCCAGACAGCCAGCAATCTTGCAGCGGGCAATTATACAGTATTGGTTACCGATGCCTTTGGTTGCAGCAATTCAGCCGAAACTACCATTACCGAACCCCCTTTGCTCACCGTAACCATCGGCAACGTAAATAACGTTCAATGCTTCGGACAAAGCAACGGATCGGCCCAGGCTCAACCCAGTGGCGGCACAGTTCCCTACTCCTATGCATGGAGCAACGGACAAACCACACCTACAGCTGCCGGTCTTGCCGCCGGAAACTACTCTGTAACCGTAACCGATGCCAACGGTTGCACAGCCACTGGCAGTGTTACTATTACACAGCCCACTCAGATCAATATTGCAGTTACCACACAAACCCAGCCCAGCTGCTTTGGTGGTACCAACGGTACCATTACCGTTGCAGCATCGGGCGGAACACCCGGTTATACCTACAATTGGAGCAACGGACAAACCGGTG
>JBKBSF010000048.1:0-12521 GCA_046291875.1 Bacteroidales bacterium
GCCCCTAAAAGGGGTCAACATAGTCCGGAATAAAAATCCATTAAATCTAAAATAGGGGGTCAGCATCCGCCGGAATGGCAGTATCTATATGAGAACATTATGAAGCCTGTTTGGGGGGGTCAGTATGGGCCGGTATATCCATGGTGGGGCGGATACGGTGGAATGGCAGGAACTAAATGAAAAATTTTAGGCCAGCTGAAGGGGGTCAATATGGGCCGGTATATCCACAATAGGACTATTTTATTTTAATATTAGGAATATTGAATTTTTCTTGAGAATATTCTGGATCAATAAGTCTTAATTGTTCTAAAATAATTTTTCGCTTTTCAATAGCGGGTTGCAAACAGAAATTATTAAAGTCATCTTTATTAATTTCACTCGCATTTCTAACATTAGGAAACAATAACTTTAAGTATGCTGTAGATAATCGTTTTATTGCTGTTACATGTCGTCCATCAGATTTAGGTGGAATATCAATTAAATCATCAACAATGGTTGCATATAAAGAAATGTTTCTGAGTTCATGTAAAATTTCAGAAAAGTACTCGACATTTAATGTGTAACCATGCACTAATAAGCTTGTATTAAATCTAGGTAAACGCCAGCCTTCTACAAAACCATGAAATCTTTCTAATAATGCAGATTCCTTAAAGGTATCTGGTAATTCAGAAAAATATTTTTTCCCAACAGGTTTATTATCTATTGATAAAGAAATATTGCCCATAATCAGAAATCCTGCTAAAGACTCTACACGTGTTCCCATTATATTTGTATAACCTTGTTCCAGGAAACTTTTCAAGGCGGCCCTTAATTCAGCAGAGTCAGTAAACCTAATTGTTTGAATTTCATCGAGAGTAATAAAATCATACAAAGTAATCATACCCAATGATTTTCTTTGCATGTCATAAAACAACTTCGCTCTGGAAACTACGCCACCACTAATAAGCCAACCATATTTACTAAGATTCCCAAACACATACGATTTACCTGTACCTTTCGGAGCTAATTCAATTAGATTTAATCTTGGTTCAACAAATATCAGTAATCGACTTAAAAACATTAACTTTTGAGAGATAGATTCAAAACCCTCAGGATTATATTCCATTGACCTTATTAATAAGTCAATCCATTCTAAAGTTGAAAATTCACTACGAGCGGAACAAAAATAATCTAGATCTACTTTATATGGTTTAAATGCTTTATAATTAATAAGTTCAATATATCCTTTTTCCTTATCTGCGGGTGGTTGATAAATTAAAGTGATGACCCCCCATAGTTCACCATCTTTTAACTCTTTGTTCTTTTTTGCTACGTGATTAGGTATCCGCCCCTCACTAGGTTTTATTCCTAAATCAGGAATGGAAAAGAGCAGTCTGTCATTCTTTAAATCAGTTTCAATTATTAATCTCGCTAAAACTGTAACTTCTTCTCTATGAGTACGCAAACGATTTTTCAGGTTGTTGTCCTTACTAGGAATATGATCAAATAAAAATTTAATGATACCATTTCGATCTAAGTTACCATAGTTGTCAGTATAACGTTTTATTAAGAAGTCCTTAATGAATGAAGGCAGGTTCTTGCCAGCAAAAACGCTATAATTCTGAGGAATCTTAATAACCGATTCATCCGGAAATGCTTGTTTTATTTTTTCGTCAAGTGTTTTCAAAATAAGTCCTCCTCTATTATACCTGAGATTATGTTAATTGTGAATGCCTTTTCAATTTTACCTGTCTTTATCTTAATTGGAATTTTGCCTGATAATGATTTATCAAGATTTGCTTCCCACTTTTGGGTTGTTTTATTAAAACTAAGTTTTGTTAATTTTTCCTTTATCTCAATATTTGCCGTAGCTGGTTTAGGAGTTATGGCAATTGAAATAATTGGTTCTTTTTTAGGTATTTCTGTTTTTTCAATAGTGATAGAATAATCAATTTCTGCACCTTCTGTCTTGTTAGAAATTACTATAAATGGTACCAACACTTCTTCAGGAGTTACTCCTCCATGAACTTCTCTTATTGGTTTTTTACCTAGTGAATTATGTTTTAATGCAATTAAATAGTTTTTTTGGTCAATTTCCGATTTATGAATAATGTAATCCGTATCAGGAATATGGTCTTTATTCTTAACTTCAATAAATCGCCCCTCATGGCTATCATCTTTGCCATATTTTTTAGATGGTGCAAGTCTAGACAATGCAGTTAATCCATGGTCAGAGACTATTGCAATTGTTTGTTGTGAATCAAGTATAATACATGTATCAATTATTCTTTTAATTTCTTCAAATTGCTTAATGATTGAGTTTGGGAAAGAATAAGGATTTGAATGAATATGGCTATCAAAATCTTGTATATACTTGACGTTGTGAAATTTATTTTGCTCGGTGCTTGTTGGGAGATTGGCAACTCCAATGTTTTTTTTAATTACATTTAAATCATGCTTTTTATTTATAATATAATTCTCAATAAATGATACCCATTCAATCCCTAAAGCATCAATCCATATTACCTTATCTACTTTATTCGAATGGAAAATGCTTTGAATTGATTCAAAAGTATGATACCAATCATAAAATGATTTGTCATTGGCATTCTTTAAAAGCAATATTTCATTTAAACGACTGGTTATAGTGTTGTGTAGTTTTGATTTTTTATACTCTCTTAAATACTCTAAAACCCATTCATTTTCGTTGTTTAGATTATCGAATGAACATTCCGAATTGTAATATAAAATTTCAGGAAATCGGTGGGACAATAAATCTATATTATCAATTTTCCCTTTTGCAAATAATTCAAGAATATAGACTTTCTCGAATTGGAACATACCAGTAGTTAATAATAGGGCTTGCCGATAATCTGTAAGAGACTTAATTGAAGAATTTAGTTCGTTGATTGTTTCGTCAGAAAGATTAATTTGCTTAAACCTTGCATACTGTTGAATTAATGCTAATCGAACATTAATAAACTCCTCTTTTATTTCCAGACTAAATATCCTTTGGTAGAGACTTTTAAGCAGAGTGTGATCAGAATAATCTGATAATGATTCAAAAACTTTGTAGATGTATTTCGTTTCCAAACAAATTTGAGATAATACGAAGTGTTTTAAAAGCCATTTTTCAAAATCGTTTGATTTAAGCCAGTGCTCTAGTAATGTATAAATTGTTAATGAGGTGACTTTAAAATAATCTTTTACAAAAGCCTTAAAGGTTGTAAAATCTTTGTTTAAAAGGCTGAGTAATTTTTCCCAAAATAATATTTCAGAATTATCAAAAGGAATCGGAACTTTAATATTGAAGATTTTTTCAATTAAATTCTTTTGGTTATCAACCTGTTCAATTGTAAAAATAGTATCAGATAAAGTGTTTTCGCAAAATAAGTTAAGGGGTTTCGAATAGCATATGACATCACAGGGACTTTTTTTCTTCCAAAACTTCAGCCATTCTTCAGTATTGACAATAGTTTCATAATGGCCAATCTTTTTAGTGAGTGTTTGTGAAGTCAAATATACTTTTATTGAATTCGGAGTTTCTCTTGATATTTTCCAATAGGGAGCAGACTCATCTTTTCTGGTAAAATCCTGAAAAAAATCTCTCTCAAATCTTTCTTCAACTCCTATTAATGGTAAATAAATCCGTCTTGATAATTCAATATTTTCAATCAATAGCAACTGATTGAAGAAATTTTTGAAGTCCTCTTTTGAATAAAATCTTACTATTTCCGAAAAAGGCACAACCGCTGTATCCTTTGATAAGTCCTTAACAATACTTATTAATGTATCTTTTGTAATCCAACCATCAGGATGAGGCAGGTCCCTTTCAAGATGATAGTTCTCAATCCCGATTGAAGATAGTCTTTCAATCAATACCCTAAAAGTTTCAAATCTTTGTAGAAAAATTAATCTAACAGGATATCGTCTTGACAGTATTTCATTAGTAACCTTGTCAGCATTAATTTCTGAAATCAAATCCTCTATTCTTTCGAACTCTTTTATTTTTTCAGCCAATTTCATGGTTAACATTAATTGAAATATTTATCAATCAAACTTAAGAGTTGAGAAAAGTGTTGGTTTTCTTCAACCATTTTCACAATTCTATTTTTAAGTTCCTGCTCACCATGATTGAAGTTCCTGACTTTGGAAATGATTTTTTCTCTCTCAGGCGTGGGTGTAGGT
Organism: Bacteroidales bacterium; assembly: GCA_046291875.1. GTDB lineage: Bacteria > Bacteroidota > Bacteroidia > Bacteroidales > UBA7960 > SKVR01. The sequence goes on from JBKBSF010000048.1 coordinate 4,168, forward strand.
GAGGGATTATCAGGTATTTGCGGAGTTTCGGGATTATTTTGTGGTATTGGATTTTGTGTTGGTGAATTTTTGTGTGTATGCCATTGATAAACCTTTAGCTTTACATTGTCTTCCTTCCACAAACCTATTTCTTCTTGCATATTAGATAACAGATAATCTGTTACCTCGCTAAAGTTTTCATTTGTTATAGAAATTCCTTCATCCACATTTTGCAAAAATGTTAGAAACCCTGCTCTAAAATTTTCACGCTTAAGTGCTAATTTTAGTTCATAACGATAATCCTTTATTTTCCCTAAGACACCAGAAATTAGTTTAACATCAATATCATTTGTGGAATTATAGATAAGCTTTAACAACTCATCAATTGCATCCTTAATGTTCTTTCCTTCCGTACAATATTTCAAAGACCAAATAGGGAATTTTGCAATTGTTTTTACGTAATTCACAATTGCCCAACGCGTATCGGTAATGCTATTAAAGTCTTTTAAATCAAACAGGTCAAGTAGTATCTTTTTAAGTTCCCTTTCTTCTTTAGATCCAAAACGTACATTTAGTTTATTTTGATTTCTACCGTCCTGCCAGTAACTAAACATATAACCTATCAAATCCCGCATTTCATCCTTTTCAATAGGTTTTCCCACATCAGCCACATAAAGTTCGCCAATATATTTTCTAAGTACAAAACCCATAAGTGCCATATTCGGCATGTTTGTATAAAGGCCAAAAGGTGACTCTGTTAAGAATTTCAATTCTTCACCAATATTGAAAAGTGATCTCTGTTTGAGTTTGGAAAATTTTGAGTCTAATTCTCCTTGAATAATGTTTAAAGTGTGATTGGGATCGCCATCTGGTTTTAACATTAAATTATCAGCAATAACATATTCGCCTTCCTTGTCTTTAACTAAATATTTAAGATAGACGTTTGGACCGCCTGATGTTTTTTCTTCAAGTTCAGTACGATCGTCAGCAAAAATAAAAATCTCAGCTGCCTTTATTGCTGTTTGAAACTTCCAAACGTTAGCGTTCCTGTATAGGTCAGGAATGTTATCAATACCTTTTGAGAAAATTACCGGACTGTAAGAACGATTAATCACATTTCCAATTTTAGTGGCAAGATGTTTTTCATCTTTATCCCTAAAAATGATCTGCATATATCTGTTTCTAATTCTGGAAAACCACTCTTTTACCTGTTCTTTTGCGTAGTTCTCGTAATTAGCGGACTGTTCGTCATAACTATGGTTGTCGCTTACCTGCTTCCTTGCAATATAATCAACAAACTTTTCGTAATTTCTTTCAGAGAATGGTTCTTCAACAATAACAAAAACTATATCCTGAAAATCTTCATCCTTCGCTAATTCTTTGATTTTTGGAATGCTTGTTAAGTGTTCATAGTCTCCATTAGCTAAAAATACCGCACATTTCAGGCTGTATGGTTTCTGAAAAGCTTTATTTAACCGATTTCTTAAAATATGTTCATTTTCAATATTTGACGAAAATAGAGTAATTTCAGATTCCCTGTAAATATTATCTTTAAAAATACTTTTCTCTAAATCTTTATCGACTTGGGCATACTTTAGCACATTGATTATATCTTTAAACTGGTTCCTGATGCTTTCTTTGGCTTGCTCAATTTCGCGAATCGGTAATGACGAAAACTCAATTAAAAAGTCGCCACTAGGTGTTTTTGTTACAATCCCTTTTTCGTCAATAAAGGTTAATATTTCAGGTATTTCTTTTTCAAAACCTGAACCATAAAAAAGAGAAGTAATATTTTCGGTTGAAGGAGTAACCGGACTTTCTTCTTCTCCAGTTACTTCAATTACCTTAAATAATACATTAAGCAGCAAAATTCCCTTAAAAACCTTTGTGCAATTTTTACCATGCTCCTGAACTCTTTGAATATTAAGACGATATTTATCAAGTACCTGATTAAACCTTGCTTCCTGATCGTTTTCAAAGGCATTAGCAAAGAAATCCCACAAATAATCAGCAGTTAGTAAGCGTTCACCGTTTAACTCTTTGTCTAAAAAATTCAAAAAGCCAAATTCTTTGTCATATAAGAATCCAAAAATACTTCTATTGGTAGAACCTAAATTTCTTGCAATAAAGGTGGATAAATATGCTGAATAAGGATGAATGGGAAAAAGGTCTTTAATTTTTGATTTTGCAGATGCACTGTGATTATTTGTCAGCAAATTAATTAAATCCTCCCATTGTGTTGGACCATCAAATATTTGTGCTTGCTGCCTGCGCCATTCTTCGATATTTAATTTTTTTATGGTTGCTGAAATAATATGATATGTCGTTATAGGTTCCATTCGATACTGAATTATATGAAACCTGTCATTCATTCGTGACAAATCTTCTTTGGGGATAGAATGTTGATGGGGTGTTCTGTGACTGATTAAGTACAAAAAGATGTTGTTTTTTTCACTTAATTCGGCAATATTTTGAAGCTGGTTAATTATTCCTGAATTAATAGAATCCATTACAGAAGTAAACTCATCCCAGATGATAATAATCCCATCTGCTTTCTTTTGAGCTATAATCTCATTATTGACTTCAACAAGCCACTTCGTTATATCTGAATGGGAGAAATGAACCCCCTCTTTATTTAGAGTTCCCTCAATTACATGAAAGAAATCAATGTCATAAGCATTTAGTTTCTTTAAAATGTCAGTTTTAGTTGTAACATAGATGCTAAGTTCATCATGCTTTTTTATAAGTGATTCCCAATCTATTAAAGGGTTATTTACCTTTTCAATTAATCTGTCGAAATCACTGGTTGTTACAATTCCTAATTCCATAAAACCAGGTGAAGTTCTTACAGCTTTTTCAATTTGCAAAGCAAATGTTCTGCTATTTGAAATACTTCCCAATCCCTTTAACACTATTGGCATTAATTTATTTTTGCCTCGATAGTTCTTTATTTTTGATTTTAAACTGGAATCCTCAATATTCTCATCTATATAATTTTCTACCTTTACATAATCATCAAATAGCAAATGCTTAATCACAGAAGCGGCATGACTTTTCCCTGTTCCAAAAGTACCTTGTATCCAAATTGATTTTCTTAAACTTGGGTCGCTTGTATCTATTGCGGAAAGCGTTTTACGTAAAACCTCATAAAACTGGTCGTTTGGAATAAACTGTTTCCAATAGTTAACGGTCTCGTTTTCAATATTAAACACAGGGTGAAAGTACTCTTGTAACCCAATGATTTCTGAATATTTCATGATGTGACTATTTTTCAAGTAAAAGTTTAAGTACTTCGGGATAGGTTAAATCTTCGCGTAATGAGATATTATCGAGTCCCATTACTAAATCCACTTTTACAATTCCGTTTTTATTTTCTTGTAAGGTTCTCAATATGTTTTGAAACCGTTCTTTTGATACACCAAACTCCTTGTATATGCCTTGCTTTTGTTCGGGTGCATATAATTCAGAAACAGTTAAATTATAGCGGTTTTTGCTGTTTGCGTAACGATAAAGAGAGTAAGCTACAGATTTTGTGGATGCATTTTCTAATGGTAGTTTTCTGATAAACAATTCCGAATTCTTCTTTTGGGCATCCCAAAATTTAAATGTTGAACCTAATGGACTCTCAACAAACAAGTTTATTAAAGCTGCCAAGCCATTAAGCTTAGTACTGTCTTTTATATCTGGGAATGAATTCTTAAGAGTTGATTCCAAATCCTTTCTGCTAAAAAGGTAATTCCAAGATATATCTTCACAATACCACTTAACAATTGTAGAATTATAATTTAAATTAATCCAAATAATCTCCCATACTAGATTCGGATTGATTTCAAATTGATTTAGAAGAATTTTTCCAATTTCAGTAATTCTTTTATCTGAACTATTTAATATCTCAGAATCTCTCAACCAATTGATCAGTGCAGGTACCATTTTTATTCCGAGGTCATTTTCCCCATGAAGATATTTCTCAGGATTAAGAAAAAACTGATTAAGCCATTTCTCCCTTAATCCAAACCTATTATATCTATCTATACTTGCAATTTTTGTTTTCATAGTATTACCTCCTTCGGTTATGTTTAAAGATTTTGCCATCATACAACCTTTTTCAATGAAATCAACGCATTTCAAGCAATGAATGCACTTACTTGAGTTGATTTTTACTGTGGGTTCAACCAATAATGCTCCAGTCGGACACTCCACTTCACAAGCTAAGCAATGACTACAATATGTTGCTTTATTAATTACTTTTTTTACATTCCCAAGTAATGTTGGATAACTACCAAGATTTTTAAAAGTTAAAATTATTTTATCATCCTGATTAGTAAGTTTTTCAAGGGTAAATGCACAAACGATTTCCTTAAATTTAATTTCACCTTTAATAATGTTATTATTTTTATCAAAGAACAAAGGCCCTAAAACTTTAAGCCATTCTAAAATATCCTCCTTAGGATTGGTTGATAATATTTTGAGGTCACTACTTTGATCAATAATATCAATTCTTGAAACACCGGTATAATTGCTTTTTGAACCTGATCTCCTTTTCCATCGACTCTCTTTAATATAATCCTCAATATCAGTGACTCCTGATTCAATAGTTGCTTTCTTAATAACATTTAAAAAAGCCTCCATCTTTTCTGGATAAACTTTTCGCCCAATTCTTTCATTCCAATCAGAAGAAAATGGGCAGATAATACAACCAACCCTTGAAAGGCCATATCTGTATCCTTGGTTTATGGCTAAATTTCTAGAAAATAGATAAAGAAAAATTTCTGTAAGATTCCAAGAAAATATAGGACGAGCGTTAATAACATTATTGTGTTTAACTTGTTTTCCAATTCTATTATAAGCTTCTCTTTTGCTACTTTCTTCAGCTCTCACACCTTCGAAAACCAGGACATTTGGTTGTTTCCTATTTCCATTGAGAAGCTTTAAGTCCCTGTACAAAGGGGCTGTTTTAGCCACGGTGCAGCACCATCTATGAATTCGGCTTGGTAAACCAAACTTTTCCCAAAGTTCAACGGTGTCTTTTTGCGGATTTTGGGCTAAATGAAACTTTAGCTGAGGATAATTTGCAGTATAATGATTTTTTGTTTTTTCCCAAATATCAAGCGATGGCGGGATTTCCATTCCAGTGTCAGAATAAATCACCATAAAATCATCAGGTGGTATCACCCGGCTTACAAGGTCAAGTGTAACCTGAGAATCCTTTCCACCACTAAATGATGCAATAAACTGGTCAATCTTGGTGTTCAGGTAAACAGTTTTGTTGTTTTCTTTGGCCAAGTCAAGAGGCATTATATCAAAACTATCACAGTCTTGCTTTACAACAGCATGCTTAACCTTTGTATTTTTCTCCTGCATTTCAGCTAGCAATGCCCAGTCAAATTCCTCATTTGCTTTAGCTTTACTCCTTATTTTCTTCAGACTATAAGTGCGATAGGTTTGTTCAATAAATTCGATGGCTTCCTGTTCGATTAGGAAAAGTAATTTCTGATTTTTTTCAACTACCTTCTGAATGTTTATAGGCTTTAGCTTTAATTCTTTCCCTGCTTCTGTAATTTCAATTTTCGGGTCGTCAAATATATTTCCACCTTTTACTTCGGCAACTAATTCCCCTTTATAATAATATCTCCTATCTAAAGCCCAAAGCAAAGGCTCATTAGATTCTGGATATTTCCAATTAAACATTTTATCAAAACCAAGCAAAGTTAATTCTTCATGGAAAACAGGCCGAGGTGAAACATTTAAAACATCACCGTTTCCGTTTGAGGTAAGCAAAACACCATTAATATCTTTGTCCCAGACTACTCTAAACATACCAATTAAATTAAAGTGGTCAAAAATACTATAATGTTTGGTAAAATTGCACTCTTTGCCAAAGCTTTGGTTGTAGAGTTGGCTTATGGGGCTTTGGCAATGTATGAAATTGGGTCGGCAATTGTTTTAAAAAATGTCCAGTAAATAGGGTGTTAAGCCACCGACAGGCTCTGATACAACCTTCCTGGGAAGAGGAATTGTATAAATACATTACCGGCATTGTACAACGTAAAGAACAAAAAATGATCGCCATCCATGGCGTACAAAATCATATCCATTTCCTCATCGGCATGAAACCCGGATGCTGCCTTTCTGATTTGGTCAGAGAAATCAAAAAATCTTCCAATGCCTTTATCAGGGAGAAGAAATTTACCCGGCACGACTTCCAATGGCAGGAAGGGTTTGCAGCCTTCTCCTACAGCCATTCCCAGATCCCGGGCGTAGTAAAATACATAGAAAATCAAAAACAGCACCACGAAAAGCAGTCCTTTAGGGAAGAATACCTTGCCTTGCTGAAAGCCTTTGAGGTTGAATACAGGGATGAATACCTGTTTGATTTTGATTTGTAATCATCCACGGTCACCCACAATATTTCCGGTTTAATGCTGCGGGTTGTCGATATCCCGGTCGCGAAATCCCATCATGAACAAGATGGCATCCAGCCCCAGGGTGGAGATGGAATGCTGGGCATTTTTCTTCACCACAGGTTTGGCGTGGAAGGCAATGCCCAGCCCGGCAATATTGATCATGGGCAAGTCGTTGGAGCCATCGCCCACGGCCACGGTTTGCTCCAGGTGGATGTCTTCCTTAAAGGCGATGCTGCGCAGCAACTCTGCTTTCTTTGCCCCGTCAACAATATCGCCCAGGGTTTTCCCGGTGAGCTTGCCATCCACAATCTCCAGCTGGTTGGCAAACATATAGTCGATATTCAGTTTGTTTTGCAGGTACTTGCCGAAATAGGTAAACCCTCCGGAGAGGATGGCTGTTTTGAAACCATAGCTTTTCAGGGCTTTGAAGAGTCGTTCGGCACCTTCGGTTAAGGGTAGTTTCTGAGCAATATCTACCATTACACTTTCATCGAGCCCTTCGAGCAGGGACACCCTTTTGATCAGGCTCTCGGTAAAGTTCAGCTCTCCACGCATGGCGGCTTCGGTAATTTTGCTCACCTCTTCGCCCTTGCCGGCCCTGTAGGCCAGCTCATCGATCACCTCGGTTTGGATCAGGGTAGAGTCCATATCGAAGCACACCAGGCGGCGGGTGCGCCGGTATATGTTGTCTTTCTGGAAGGCGATGTCGACCCCCAGCTTCCCGGAAACCTCCAGCAACGGCCCTTTGATGGTAGACACATCCTCTATAAAACCCCTTACGGAGAACTCAATACAGGCCCTGGCCGATGGGTCCGTTGTGCCGTTGTCGAGCTTTACCCGTCCCGACAGACGCGATATCTTGTCGATATTGAGTTTATGGGTATAGATTACTTTGGCAACCTCCGAAACCTGTGCCGCCGTAATCTTCCGGCTTAAAACCGTGATGATGTACCTCCCTTTTCCCTGCTGGTTTACCCATTCGTTGTAGTCTGCCTCGCTGATGGGATGGAAGGAGATCTTTACATCCAGCTCATATCCTTTGTAAAGCAGGTCTTTGAGGATGGGCGACGACTCTGCCTCCTGGGGTACTTCGAACAGGATGCCCAGGTCGAGGTTGTTGTGGATTACAGCCTGGCCAATATCCAGGATGTTTACATTGTACGTGGCCAGTATCTGGCTCAATGAGGAGGTAACACCCGGTTTGTCGGTTCCCTGGATGTTGAGCAGGATGATCTCTCGTGGCTTTTTCATGTGGGCTGGGGATTGGTTTTAACAAGTTGCAAAAGTAGTTGATTCTTCTTTGGGTTTGATTTCCCCTGAAGATACCTCTTCCTCTGCACGCCGGAACTCCCTGCATTCCATCCCTCACACCCCCATTCTATGCTTTGTTCTTAAACTTTTTTCCGGCAATTCCGTTTTCATAGCATCCCAAACTTATCCCAATGCAACCAGCCGAATTTCAATCCTTGCTCGTCAGGCAACCTGCCCTGATGCTTTATTTTTACAACGACACCTGTGGGGTGTGCACTGTTTTATGGCCGCAGGTGTCGCGGTTGATGGAAGAGCGGTTTCCGAAGATACACCTGGTGCGGATAGAGGCTGCCCAAAGCCGCGAGCTGGCAGGGCAGCTGCGGATGCTCAGTGTGCCGGGCATGGTGCTGTTCCTGGAGGGAAAGGAGTATTTCCGTGCCACCGGAAATCTCTCTCTGGGCGAACTGGAGACCAAAACCAGCCGACTGTATGAGATGATGTTTGAATGACGACGGAAGCCCGAAGCCCGAAGACGGAAGATTGGGAACCGCAAGGGTCGATAAGTTTTTTCGCAAGGAGCGCAAGGGAGTGATTATTCTTTTGCGCTCTTTGCGCATCCTTCGCGCCTTTGGGTGAGGTAAAACAGGCTCCCTTCGACAGGCTCAGGGACCCTTGTCGAATTGCTCAGGGACCTTTAGGCAGGCTCCCTTCGACAGGCTC
>JBKBSF010000004.1:0-208737 GCA_046291875.1 Bacteroidales bacterium
GTAAATTGCCGGGTACTCGCTTGCTTGTTTGTCTTTATCAATCTTGTCAAAGAACTTAATCGTTGTTCTGTATTTTTAAGGCCTTCCGATCGAAGACCCGTACTATCGTTTTGGGAGTGCAAAGGTAAGAAGATTTTTGTTCCTGTCAAGCTTTTTTTGAAAAAAAATTTAATCTTTTTCAAAGGAGCCTGAAAACCCGCTCTTTAGACCCTGTAAACCGTAAACTACGGCAAACTTTAACCCAAAAGCAGCGCGGTATCTGATCTTGTCTGAAATATACCATTAACTGGATACCCTTCAGACAAACCGCCTTCCTCCTGTTTGCATCATCTCTAAGAACTCTGCCCGCTTGCCGGGGCGTACCCCCTCATTTGCGGACTGCAAAGGTAGAGGGTTTTTTGGTTTGTGCAACCTGCTTCATGAAAAATTCAGAAAATAATTTCTAACGCTCTGACAACCAATATCGCTTTAGGCTACTTTTTTTTCAATGCCTGTTCAGATAAGCCTCAGAGAGGTTTCAACAGGCCCTCATTCCCTTTTTTAAGCACGCATGTTGTAATGCCTGCAGGATACTCCTTGTTTATGGTATCCATGATGAGTTGGTAGTCTTCCGGGTTCTTTACGAAATCGAGCTCATTGATGTCGAGGAGCAATATCTTCAATTGCTTTTGTTGTTTGAGGTACTCGAAATAGCTCGACTGGATGTTTTCAAGGTATTCGTTGGGTATCTTCTGTTCGTAGGAGCGTCCGCGGTTTTTGATATTCAGCTGAAGGCGTGTTGTTGACACATAGAGATGCACCAGCAGATCGGGCCTGGGCAGATTGGCATTCATTATATTAAACAGCTTGAAAAACAGCTGGTATTCATCCTCATTGAGGGTTTTGCGGGCAAATATGACCGATTTATTGAGAAAATAATCGCTGATGGTAAAGTCGTGAAACAACTCCTGGCTGGTCAATTCGGTTTTGAGTTGTTGAAACCTTTCAGCCAGAAAAGATAACTCCAGCGGGAAGGCATAGCGTTCCTGGTTATCATAGAACTTAGCCAGGAAGGGATTGTCTTCGAATTGCTCAAGAATAAGCTTCCCATTGTACTGTTGAGCAATCATGGTTGCCAGGGTGGTTTTCCCTGCACCGATGTTACCTTCTATGGCTATATAATTATGTATCATTTCGAAAAGATATTAACAGATGTCTCAGCCGGATTGGAATTAACTTACAGGTTCGGCCCAAAGAGGATCGCTGCAAATGTGAAGCAATTCGGCGATGGTTTTTCCAAGCACCGGATGTTGCCAGGTTGGGGCAATATCGTTGAGTGGTTTGAGGGTAAAATTGCGCAAATGCAACCTGGGGTGCGGAACCGTAAGTGTTTGTGAGTGAATAATCTGGTTATTGTAGAACAAAATATCAATATCCATAACCCTTGACTGGTAGCCTGTAGCATTGCGCTGTCGACCCATTTGTTTCTCAATATCCATCAGCTCCTCCAGCAGTTTTTCGGGAGTCAGATCGGTATCCAGAGCAACTACCTGGTTCAGGAAAAAGGTATCCGCTTTGAAACCCCACGCTTCGCTACGATATACCGGACTAAGCATACGTATTGTACCAGCACGCTGCTGCAACAGCTCAATTGTAAGTTGCAGATGCTGATGCACATTGCCCAGGTTGCCTCCCAGCAGAATATATGCAAGATTGTGTTGTACCAACATTGGAATGGAGAAATGGAGCGGCAAAATTCCGCAAAAAAAACGGTTTATCAAAACGAGGTTTTCTTTTTTGCACGGTGTTGTAACAAAGCACGGTGTAGTACGACTAATAGCAAACAAACCAAACAAAATCCCCTTTACGGGGTTCAATATTTTTTTGGCCACAGGATGTGGTTATAACCGAATAATCCTAACATTCAAACTCTTACTCCCATGAAACAGTTTTTCAAATTTATGTTTGCATCGATGCTGGGCTTTTTCTTAACCTCGCTGCTGCTGATATTTTTCCTTTTTGGCATGATCGCCTCTCTGGGGAAGAAGGAGCAGGTAAAAGTAGAGCCCAACACTGTATTGCATTTAACCCTTACCACGGAGATTATTGACAGGGCTTCCGACAATCCCTTTGAAAGTTTTGACTTTATAAGTGGTACGCCCAGCCGTGCCATTGGTCTTAACGATTTGTTGCGCAACATACGTAAGGCCAAGGAAACCGAAAACATTAAAGGTATTTTCCTTGATGTTACAGCAGTACAAGCGGGATGGGCCAGTCTGCGGGAGATCCGTGAAGCACTGGAAGACTTCAAAACCAGTGAAAAATTTATTTTGGCCTACAGCGATGTAATGACCCAGGGGGCTTATTATCTAGCCACGGTTGCCGATGAGATCCTTATCAATCCAGAAGGGGGTGTTGATTTCCGTGGGCTCAATGCAGAAGTAATGTTCCTGAAGAGGATGCTGGAGAAGATTGGGGTAGATGCCCAGGTAATTCGTCATGGAAAATTCAAAAGTGCCGGGGAGCCATTTTTCCTGGAGAAGCTTAGTGCTGAGAACCGTATTCAGATCGAAGCCTACGTGGGTTCATTGTGGAATACAACTCTGAAAGACATTGCCGACAGTCGCAATATGACCATCAACCGGCTCAACGAGATTGCCGATGGTTTTATTACACGTACCCCCCAGGGAGCTTTGGAGGCTGGTATGATCGATGGCATTGCCTATCGTGATGAGGTGATGGACAATCTGCGCAACAGGCTGGGACTGGAGGAGAATAAGAAGGTAAGCCTGATAACCTATTCCCGTTTTCAGAATGCCCCCCTGCCAGAGAGCATGTTGCCCATGCGTGCCCGCGATAAGGTTGCTGTAATTTATGGCCAGGGCAACATCATCATGGGAGAAGGTGGAGACCGCTCTATGGGAGCTGATCGCATTGCAGCTGCTTTGCGCAAAGCCCGCGAGGATGAGTCTGTAAAAGCCATCGTATTCCGTATCAACTCAGGTGGTGGTAGCGCACTGGCATCGGAGATTATGTTGCGCGAGGCTATGCTCGCAGCAGAGGCCAAACCTCTTATTGTAAGTATGGGTGATGTGGCAGCCAGTGGTGGGTATTATGTTGCTGCCTATGCCGACAAGATCATTGCCAACCCCAACACCATTACAGGATCCATTGGTGTATTCGGGATGATCCCCAACATGAAAGAGCTCTTCAATGACAAACTGGGTATTACTTTCGACAATGTAAAAACCAACCAACTGGCAGATCTGGCCTCAGTAAACCGGCCGCTTAACCGTCTGGAACGGGAGATCATTCAATCTGAAATTGAAAGGGTGTATGACACGTTCCTCCATCATGTATCGGAAGGACGTAACCTTCCGCTGGCAGCGGTTGACAGCATTGCACAGGGCAGAGTATGGAGTGGCGTGGATGCCAAAAGGATTGGCCTCATAGATGAATTTGGTGGATTGCAGTTTGCCATTGCCCAGGCAGCCGAAATGGCAGAACTGGAGACCTACCGTGTAGTGGAATATCCGGTTCAGAAAGATTTCTTTACCCGTTTGCGTGAAGGTTTCAGTGAGGTAGAAACCCGCATCATCCGCAAAAGACTTGGCGAATCATACAGAATCTACGAAAGTATGCAACAAGCCACAGAAAATACCGGTATACTGATGAGAATGCCTTTCGATATGGATATCCAATAAAACAAAAGAAATAAAGTATACACTCCCTACAAAAAAGACCGCAGCCATTGTCGCTGCGGTCTTTTTTTGCTTAATGAGAAAACGAAAAGGTATTATACCTGCGGATACTTTTTCAGGATTTCAACAGGCTTCATGAGCAGGTCTACATACTGTGCCCTGCGGTATGCAAAAGGATCTTTGCTGTTGGCACGCGAAACCTTACCTCTGAAATCTTCTACAGAATTGTAATTGTGTTGCTGCATCCACTGATCGAGCTCATTGATCATGGAAGTGATGTGGGGCACTTTGTTTTTGTAAACAGCACTTACCACTTGTGCAGCGCGGGCTCCTGCCAGAATAACACGGGCCATATCTTCTCCGGTAAAAATACCGGTATTACTGCAAATATCTCCATTGATCTGTTTGTAAAGCAATCCGGCATAGCGTAATGGCAACCTGTAGTCGCCCATTTGCGAAAGATTAAAGGGAGAGTACAGATCTTCTTTGTCCAGATCAATATCGGGTTGGTACAGGCGGTTGAATAACACAAACGCGTTTACGCCTGCTTTATCCATCTGGCTGATAATCTGCAACGGATTGGTGTAGAAAAAGCTGAGCTTAACACTTACGGGTATCTTTACCCTGGATCTCACTTCTGCGATTATCTCCAGCTGTTCGCGTTCAATGGCCTCGGCACTCTGGTTCTTATCTTTTGGATTGGCATAGAAATTCAACTCCAGACCGTCCACACCGGTTTTCTCCAGTTCCTGAGCATATTGCACCCATGTGGAATGATTCACACAGTTGAGGCTTCCGATAACGGGTATGCCCAATGATGCCTTGAGTTTGGAAAGCTTATCGAGATGCTCCTGTGGGCCGGCATGCTCGAGGGTGGGGAAGAGACTGATCATTTCGGCATTGCGATCGGCATACTCTTTAAGCTCTTCCTCCATTTGCAGGCTTTCCAGGTTGATCTGCTCTTCGAAAAGAGATTTGAACACAATGGCTGCAGCACCTGCATCTTCCATTCGTTTAGCGGTATCAAGATCGAGAGTAAGGTTGCAGGCTCCGACGATCAAGGGGTTTTTCAGCTCAATCCCCATATAGGTTGTTTTCAGTCTGGTCATATTTGTTCTTTTTTAGTGTGTTTAGAATTTTGTTTGTTTAAAAGTAAAAACTATTTATTAAAAACCAAAATAAATTCGACAAACATATTTTCTGCCAGATATCTGCAAATCCCGCAACAATGCATTGCAAAGAAAGATTACGCAGGAGATCCGAAACAAATGGCACGTAAGAAGTAAAACAAATTGTGTTTACGCGCCTCTTTTAATCAATCAAACAAATATATCCGGAATAGGTTTGATGCTTACCCGACAAAATCTAATTTTCTCTTCTCCCATAGCAACCGGGCATAATACCCTCCCAGTAATTCATCAGAAAATAATTTGCTTAGTAATTGGTCTGATGGGACTTGCATGTCTATTTGCATCTTTTTTTGTGAGCCGAAAGTGCTCATGCAAGTTTCATCAGAAAATAATTTGTTTAAGTAATTGGTCGTATGCCTGCCCCGCCTGTGCGGGGGAACTTGCATGTTAATTTTGACTGCGTCGAGCTTCGGTTCATTGTTTTTTGTGAGCCGCAGTGCTCATGCAAGTTTCATCGAAAAACCTCAAACATTATGTCAGAACTGATGAACAACGGAGATGTGTACAGGCCATCGGCAGAAACCCTGGTGAAGGCTCAATTGAAAGTGCATGTGTAAGTCATGCGGCAGTAGCAGAGGCAGCAGCCATCGGGGTGCCTCATCAGCTCAAAGGGAATGCCATCCATGTTTTTGCCATACTTAAAAGCGGACATCAGCCTTCCCCACAACTGGTTGAGGATCTGCGGGCACACATAGGACACGAAGTAGGCCCCATTGCTAAACCAGAAAAAATTGAGTTTGTGGAAAAACTACCCAAAACCCGCAGTGGCAAGATCATGCGCCGCGTGCTTAAAGCCCAGGCATTGGGTGTTGACCCGGGAAATATTTCCACCCTTGAAGATTGAAACCGGACAATTCAACCAAGAAAAAACCCCCTTTTGCAGTGGCTTATTCTTGAATTTCACACTCAACATCTACTATACACATACCGCTCTTTTCTTCAATGAGCGGTATTTTTTTCTCTACTTATATTCTGCTATTCTATTCTTTGTTAATTTTTTAACTCATCTTTAATACTATACTTCATAAAAGAAAGATCAATATTTACGACTTAGCAAAAGAAGTAATCAGCAATACATAAAAACGTATTTTTGAACGAGGAAAACCAAAAGAAGCCCATAGATTATGTTCTCGTTCAAACAAGCCAATAAATCCATCGAGCTCATCGATAACTTCCTTAACATCATTGACCAGGGAGGATTGATTTTTAAGGAAGGGGTAAAAAACTACCTCTACGACAACCGTGAAAGCTTTGTTGACAATCTGAAAACCTTATCGAAGCTGGAGACCGAAGCGGATGTTCTCAAACGAAAAATAGAGAATATTCTTTACACCCATTCGCTGATGCCACAGTTGCGGGGCGACATATTAAAGCTGATCGAAGAGCTGGACAGGATCATCAATCAATGTAAGAAAAGCTTATTCCAGTTCGACGTTGAGGTTCCTTACATACCGGCAGAACTCAACCAGGATCTCATCAAGCTTACCGAGATTTGCATATCTGCAGTAGAGTCGGTAATTCCGGCAGCCAGGGCCTATTTTAAGGATCCGGCCTCGGTAAAGGAGAAAATCCACAGGGTATACCTCTATGAAAACGAAGCAGACAAGCTGGCTGATGCTATCAAACGAAGAGTTTTCCAGGATATGCCCAACCTGAAAAGATTGAGCGAGAAGTTCCACCTTCGCTATTTTACCCTGCATATAGAAACCATATCCGACTCTGCTGAAGATGTAGCAGACCTGCTTTCTGTGATGGCCATAAAACGAACCCTCTAAACCTCCTTCTCTATGCTTTTTCTGGTATTTCTTTCCAGTGGATTGTTCCTGGGATGGTCGTTGGGAGCCAATGATGCGGCCAACATTTTTGGGTCGGCGGTAGGGTCCAGGATGATCTCTTTCAGGCGTGCAGCATGGATTGCCAGTATTTTTGTGGTGTTGGGGGCTGTATTCCAGGGGCAGGGAGGTTCAGAAACCCTCAATGAGCTGGGCACCGTAGATGCGCTGGCAGGGGCTTTTACCGTAGCCCTTTCTTCTGCATTTATCGTGCTGGTAATGACACGCAGAAGCCTGCCGGTATCCACATCGCAAGCTATAGTAGGAGCTATCGTGGGCTGGAGCATGTTTACAGGAAACCCCACAGACTATAAAGTACTGGGAAAGATTGTGAGCACCTGGATCAGTGGCCCCATCCTGGGAATGCTGTTTGCTGCCCTGCTCTTCATTTTATTGAAACGCTTTCTTCAAAAAGCCAGGATACATGTAATCAAACTGGACTCCTATATCCGGATTTCGCTCATCGTAGTGGGGGCCTTTGGCGCCTATAGCCTGGGAGCCAACAACATTGCCAATGTGATGGGCGTTTTTGTAAGTTCGGCTCCCAATATCAGCCTCGATTTTGGCCTTTTCGAACTCAATGGCGTACAGATTTTGTTTTTGCTTGGGGGATTGGCCATTTCCACTGGCATTTTCACCTACAGTAAAAAGGTAATGGATAAGGTTGGCAACGGCATTCTCTCCCTTACCCCTGAGGCTGCTATCGTAGTTGTGCTTTCACAGGCACTGGTTTTGTTTTTGTTTTCGTCCAAATCTTTTGCTTCACTATTGATCTCTGTGGGTCTCCCCCCCCTGCCTATGGTTCCGGTATCGAGCACTCAGCTGGTTATTGGTGCGTTGCTGGGGATCGGTATGGTAAAAGGGATGCGCGAAGTAAAGTTCGCTGCTTTGGGTGGGGTTGCCCTGGGCTGGATAACCACACCTTTGCTTTCGGGCACATTAACCTTTTTCAGCTTATTCTTCGTACAGAATGTTTTCGGATTGAAAGTCAGCAGCCTGGATCCTGCCGTAGAAACGGCAACACAGGCGCTGCAAAACATGCCTTCTGCAGAAATGATTACCCGTATCAATGTGATCCTGCCCGGACTGCTTGTATTCGCAGTAGGAATTATCATTTCGCTTATATACATGTTTTTCAGACAACAGAAGCTGCGATTGAAAACCGAAAACGAACTGCTGATGAAGCAAAATGAGATTTTCAACTCCCAAAGGGCGCTAAAGGATCTGGAAATTAATTCCATACAGGCACACAACACGGTTCTTGCCACTCAGCTGGAACTCAAACGCCAGGAGTACAACAGTATACTGCTCAACATAAGAGAACAAAAGGAGTTCCTGGAGAATATCACATCGCAGATCCACGAACTGATTGGCAGCAAAGATCTTAAAAGACGCGATGAGAAGCTCAAGGAGCTTTCCATCCTGCTGAAACAGCGCATGTCGTTTACCCGCGAGATCAATGATTTTTATGAAAAGATTGAAGAAACCCACAAAGGGTTCATAGAAAAACTGTAGGAACGTTTTCCGGAACTCACTGAAAATGATTTGCGGCTGGCCATGCTGGTTCGGTTAAATCTTTCCTCCAAGGAAATCGCAACACTTATGAACATATCTCCCAAAAGTGTAGAGATTGCAAGGTACCGCCTGAGAAAAAAACTTGGCCTCAGGGAGCGGGAAAGCATGGGCGACCTGCTGAAGAGTATATAGTTCAGAGAACCCATTTCAAACAATATCCATTTGAATACAAAACCAATCAATTACAACTATCACTTTTAAATCCCATACAATGAAAAAAATCTACAGGTTGTTTTTTCTTATGATGCTGCTGGTAGGGTCTGGCAGTTTGTACGCACAGTTACGTTTTGTATCTGGCGTAGTAACCTCCAATTTGGATGGCAATCCCATTGCCGAGGTGCATGTACGTGTAAAAGGCTCCATTGAGGCTGTGCAAACGGATCAACAGGGCCGATACACCATCGGGGTGCCTGAAACCAGTTCAAAAGTTCTCACCTTTACCCACCCTGACTTTGATGCCGAAGAGGTGGTTTTGGGTGGCAGAACCCAGCTTGACCTGGTTATGACCTCCAGCATACGTTTCAATCAATACGGCATGCAGGTAAACAGAAACCCTTTGGTAGTGGAGGAACGTGATGGGGTGCTGGTAATGGAAAGTGCCGATCAGGATTACAAACTCTGGTTCGATTTACGGATTCAGGCTGATGCGGCCATGTTCTTTGGCGAAACTTACAACCCCATTGCCAATGGCCTTGAGATGCGTCGTGTAAGAATAGCTTTCAAAGCTGAGTTACCAAACAATTTCGAAGCCGAATTCGATATGGACATTGCAGATGGATATGCCGATCTGAAAGACGCTTTCCTCCTTTACAAAGCAACCCCTCGCCTGGACATTAAAGTCGGTAATTTTAAAGAGCGTTTTTCCATGGAGCAGAACACCTCCTCTCGCTGGCTCACCTTTATGGAGCGCCCCACTGCCCTGAGAACCATTGCCCCCTCCCGCCACATCGGGCTCCAATTTCACTACTATCGCCCCTATGTAATTGCTGTGGGAGGTATTCACTTCCAGGATGTGGGCGATTATGAAGTGGTACAAAATCGCAAAGACAATTATGCTGCCGGAAACAATGAAGGGTATTCGCTCACCGGAAAACTTACTTTCCTTCCCTTTTACCACGACTGGAACAAAGGTTTGCACTTTGGTATTGCCGGTTCTTACCGCACGCCCAAAACTCATGATGTAATAGATACAAAAAGATTCGATTCAAGATCCAACGTCAACATCAACCGTTTGAAATACATCGATACTGACCGGATAAGAAACGTTGACAACTACACCCTTGCCAATTTTGAACTGGCTGGATATTATAACAACTTCAAATTTGCCAGCGAATACATCCTTGCACAGGTAAATCGCTACGAACAAAAGATCGACAACGAAAAGATCGGTTCGCTGCCATCAGAAAACTTCAGTGGTTTCTATTTTATGGCCGGAGCAATGCTTTTTGGCGGAGACTATATCTACAACACCTACCAGGGCGAGTTTACCCAGCCCAAAATTGGAAGGCCCTGGGGCGATGTGGAACTAGCTGTTCGCTACGATTTCTCTGATTTTAACAGCCGTATGGATGGAGTAATGGCCGGACAGGGAGAAGGACTTACGGTAGGGCTTAACTACTATGCACCCAAAAACGTAAAGCTTATGGTCAATTACGGTTATTTGAATTTTGACCGCTGGGCCAATCAGCGTGGCCGTATCTTCGTGGGCTACGATGCCGAGGGCAATCTAACCCGCGATCCTCGTGCTGTGGTGAATCCTACGGGCGAAGGTGGAGAAAATTTCCACTGGCTGGCAGTACGTGTGCAGGTAGCTTTCTGAAAAACACCCGCAGAAACCTCTGAACAACAAGAAAAAAGAGCCTGTTCAGGATTACACAAATGCAAAGCAATGCAGGTTTAAATTTGACAAACACAAGAAAAATACTAAAATATGAAGAAGAAACTTTTTTATGCAATCTTCCTGATGATTGCCGTACTTATTGTATCCTGTGTAAAGGATGAACTGGTTCCTGTTGAAGAACCTGAGCCCCCGCAACCGGGAGAACTGGCACTTATGCATTACTGGCACTTCAACAATGTAAGTGGTACCGTTGAATCTGTAAATGCTGATTTCTCAGTAACCGGCGGCGCCCGCATCAGTTATCCCGGCACTGGCGAAGGCTATATGGATTCGCGCACCTATCGTCCGGCCGATCCTGTTTCCAATCTCAACCTGCGTATGGGCCAGGCCATCGACCAGGGAGCTGTGCTGCGTGTAAGAAACCCCTCAGCCGGAAGAATTCTCCTTATCGAAGCTCCCTCTACCGGGTTTTCCGGACTGATTGTAACCTACGCCATTGCACGCTCACGTCCCGAGGTAGGAAGCCAGCAGTTATTTTACTCACCCGATGGCGGAACCAGCTGGACTGCAGTGGGCGATGTTTACGATGCCAAAGATATGCCCGAATGGACCCTGGTAACGTACGATCTTTCGGGGATTGATATCATCAATAATAATCCGAACCTGCAGTTTAAAATTGAGTTTTCCGGCCCCCATATCAACAATGCTGATGGAAACAACCGCTTCGACAACTTTACCATAGATGGCAGATCCATGGGAGAATCAGTTCCTGAAAAGCTAACCATTCTCAATGTCAACAATGGTTTAGACCCTGAGGTTGGCAAGGAATTTTCGGTAAGTCTAATGGTTACCGATGCCAATGGAGTGCCCTCTGCAGTAGAGGCAACCACTACTGTAACAGTTTCACTGGAAAGTGGCACAGGTACCCTTGGCGGAACCCTCAGCGGAACCATTGCTGCAGGCAGCTATGACCTAACCCTCGCCGGATTGACCTACGATACAGCCCAGGAGGGTGTTAAGATCAAAGCTTCGGCTGAAGGATTGACAGAGGCCGTAAGTGAGGCCTTTACTGTAAGAGCCTTTTATGAGTTGACCCTGGTGGTTGCTCCTGAGGGTGCAGGAGTTCTTACCGGAGCAGGCACTTATGAGGCGGGGCAGGAAATAAGCCTCAATGCTGTGCCCAACGCTGGTTTTGAATTTGTAAACTGGACCGATGCCGAAGGTGAAATCTCCGCCACACCCGCTTTTATCTTTACAATGCCTGCTGAGAGCGTGACACTTACAGCTAATTTTGAGGAAATTGAGCAGGTAGTAGAACTGATCCACTACTGGCATTTCAATACCTTGAGCGGTACTGTCGAATTCGTAAATGCCGATTTTTCTGCTGTGGGACAGGGAGTAATAAGCTACCCAGGCACAGGAGCCGGTTATATGGATGAAAGGACCCACCGCCCTGCAGATCCTGTATCAAATATGAATCTACGTATGGGTGAGGAACCCGATCAGGGTGCTGTTCTTAGGGTGCGTAATCCTGCTCAGGGCAGAATACTGCTGCTGGAAGTTCCCTCCACCGGCTATAAAGACCTGGTGGTTACATTTGCCATTACACGTTCCAGTGAAGCAGCTGCAGATCAGCAGTTTTACTATTCTGCCGATGGTGGCACCAGCTGGGTACAGGCTTCTGATGTATTCACAGCCCCTGATGTACCGGGATGGGATTTGATCACCATTGACCTTAGCGATGCGCCAGAAGTGAACAACAATGCCGATCTCCAGTTCAAAATTGAATATGTAGGAGATGCGGCACAGAACCCATCGGGCAACAATCGTTACGACAATATTACTCTGGATGGAACTCCTCTGAGATAAACATACAGACCCCTTCCTTTGCTCCAGAAAGAGTCGGGGAAGGGGTTTTTCATTAGAAAATAATTTAGTTAATTAATTGGCCTAATGGAACTTGCATGTCTATTTTCATCTTTTTTTGTGAGCCGAAAGTGCTCATGCAAGTTTCATTCGAAAATAATTTAGTTAATTCATTGGTCTGATGGAACTTGCATGAACGAGCATTTTCATGTTTTTTTGTGAGCGGTACTGCTCATGCAAGTTTCATCAGAATATAATTTGTTTAAGTAATTGGCCTGATGGAACTTGCATGTTGATTTTTTTTGTTTTTTGTGAGCCGCAGTGCTCATGCAAGTTTCATTCGAAAATAATTTGTTTTAAATAGGTCGGATGCCTGCCCCGCTTATGCGGGGGAACTCAATCTTTGCTTTTTTAATAGGTGTTTGTTTTTAATTCGCAAACATGTTCGTTTCAGCAAATAAAATCTATGAAATATGACCAAGCAAGAACTTAAAATTGGAGAGATCTCCAAACCCCGTTTTGAATTCCGCTCCTTTGGGCAGGATTTTGAACAGGCCCATCACCGCATGGCAAGATTATCGGTGCCTGTGCCCGAAAAAGTATGGAAAAGAATTTCTGAAGAGATCTACATCATTTCGAGCACCAACGATATCAACAACACCAAGTACCGCGACGGAAAGATGGACATCAAAACCTACGTGCAAACAGTGGAGGGTCTGGAGCAGTGGAACCCCCTGATGAAAGGAGAATTCCCCATTTCCAGACAAGTACTCCAGCAGGAGGTTTTCCCGGCATTCAATGTTAAAATGCCCATTCTGGATAAAGATCTGTATACCTTTGAAGAGTTTTTGCAGATCGTAAAAACAAGCCCGTACCTGCTGCCTGTAAGGGTAAAAAAGGAACGGTATGGCTACATGGTAAACAATACCATCTGCGAATTTGGCTATGTCTGGATCAACGGGGCGCGCGTTTGCACCGTCAATTCGGAGTCTACTGAAATTGAAGATATCCTGAAAACCCTCCGCGACCTGGGTCTTGAAGGGGTAGAGAACATCAACTATCTTCAGGCCATTAAGCGGGTAACGGGTATGATCGATAAGCCCCTTGCCAACGAATAGGC
The DNA here is from genome assembly GCA_046291875.1 of Bacteroidales bacterium. Taxonomy (GTDB): domain Bacteria; phylum Bacteroidota; class Bacteroidia; order Bacteroidales; family UBA7960; genus SKVR01. Next base: position 13,104 of record JBKBSF010000004.1, read on the forward strand.
CTTAGACTGGTAACCCATTAAATACAACATACAATGGCACAAGAAATAGAAAGGAAGTTCAGGGTGCAGGGTGAGTTCAAGAGCCTGGCCCAAAAAAAGACCCGTATTACACAGGGCTATCTGAGTTCGGTTCCCGAACGTACCGTAAGGGTGCGTATTAAAGGAGACAAAGGGTTCATTACCGTAAAGGGCATTGGCAGTGCCTCAGGTGCAAGTCGCTATGAGTGGGAGAAGCAAATCCCGGTAAATGAGGTGGAAGAACTGCTTAAAATATGTGAACCCGGTGTGATCGACAAAACCCGCTACCTGGTTCCTGCAGGAAAACACACCTTTGAAGTGGATGAATTTTATGGCGACAACGAAGGGCTGGTGGTAGCAGAGGTAGAATTGCAATCGGAAGATGAATCCTTCGAGCGCCCGCAATGGCTGGGAGAGGAAGTAACCGGCGATGCCCGCTACTTCAACTCTATGTTGATGAAAGAACCCTACAAAACCTGGAAAGACAAATCCTGACCGGTAACCATTTGCAGAAAAGCATACAATCCATAGACCCTAAACTTATTCTGGATCCATGACAACAGAAAACAAACCCCTGGCAAACAATCACGACAACAACAATGGCGATCCGCTGGATATGCACAATTATCGTATTGAGAAACTTCCCAAGCGAGAACGCACTCCTTTTGAAGCCTGGCTGGCAACTATAGGTGCTCCATTGGCCCTGGTGGTTTTTATTCTGTTTGCTTTTGTACTGGATATGTCGTTCCTGCAAAACATCAACCCCGAAAACCTGGTTTCGGAGGCAGCCCAGAAAGAATACCTGCGCATAGGTGCTGAGGCTTTCAGCCGGCACAATGCTTATATGCTGGCAATCTTTCTGGCTGCCATTATTTTGTGGATGACACAAGCCATCCCCAACTACCAGACTTCACTCATTCTTATCGTTGCCCTTGTACTTACCGGTGTTTTGCCGGAAAGGCAGGCTTATGCCCAGCTGGGCCACCCGGTAATGTGGCTCAACATCATGTCGTTTGTACTGGCAAGTATGCTGGTAGAAACGGGTGTTGCCAAGAGGTTTGCCCTGTGGTTCATCCTTCGGTTTGGCAAAAATGCAGGTTCTATCTTTCTTAGTTTTATCGTCATTAACCTTATTTTATCGGCCTTCATATCGGCTACCACAGCCAAGGCAGCCATTTTGCTGCCCATTTTTATGGTAATTGCAGCCATTTATGGCTCCCGACAAGGGCATGGCCATAAAAACTTCGGAAGAAGCATCGTTTTGCAGAACCTGCTGAATATCAACCTGGGAGCCGGTGCGTTTGTAACCGGCTCGGGGGCCAACCTGCTGGCTGCAGCTCTCATTGGCGGTGCCATTGGGGGTTCAGTATTTTTTTCCGACTGGCTTTTTGCCATGATGCCTCTCATGGTGGGTCTTATGCTCATTGGGTACATTCTGGCCATGAAAGTATTCTTCCCTCTGTCTCCCGAAGAGCGCTTACCCCAGATCAAAGGGGGGATGCAACGCCTGAGGGAAGAGTATGAAAAACTGGGAAAAATTGACTACCAGGAGATCAAGGCGATCATTATTTTCGTTTCTATCCTGGCCTTGTGGGCCACCGACCGTTTGCACGGCATCAGCGCCACTGCAGTAGCATTTATGGGGGCCATCATTGCACTACTGCCCCGCATTGGAATCATCAAATGGAACGATGTAGACATACCCTGGCACCTTCTGCTGTTTTCTGCCGGAGCCTACACACTGGGCGCAGGCTTCAGTATTACCGACCTGCCCTCTATCAGTGTAAATGCCTTTTTCGATAATATCGGTATAGGGGCAGAAACAGACTTCTGGATGTTGTACCTGCTGCTCACCGGGGTAATGTGTTTCAGCGCACTGATTTTTCAATCCAAAACCATGCGTGCCATGATCTTCATCCCCATTGCCATTGGCGTAGCCAACCGGTTCGGATATCCTGTGATAAGCCTGGCTTTGCCGGTGGCTTTTATGATTGAGCATGTATATGTACTGCCCTTCAACAGCAAACCCGCCGCCCTGCTATACGAAACCGACCAGTACAGCCTTACCGATGCCTTCCGTTTTGGTTTTACTATGATGGTGATCGGATGGGTGCTTAATATCGTTGCCGGCGAAACCTGGTTCAGGATATTGGGCATTACCCCTGACGGTGTTTTTGGTATTTTTTAATGCCCTTCAGGTCTTGAAGTTTGGTCAATATGTTGTTACTTTGTACAACCTATTGATAATTTGCAGTAAACTGCTATTACCCAAACCCAAGACTCATGAAATCATCCCTTACCCTTCGTTTGTTTGGCATCGCCATGCTTGTATTTCTGCTTCAGACCATTGCTCCGGCCCGGGCACAGCAGATCATCACACAATGGACCTTCGACAACACCCTTGCACCCTCCATAGGTGTGGGTACAGCCTCCCTGGTGGGAGGAACCACCCAGCACTCTGCAACAGCTACTGATGGCTGGCGGATAACCAGCTTCCCTAACCAGTCTGAGAACTCAGGCACTGCAGGAGTTAGCTTTATGGTGAGCACGGAGGGATACCATCAGATAACCCTCGACCTGTTTCATCATGCCTCTGCCACCATGAGCCGATGGGCAGAGATCCAGTATACCCTCGATGGAGGGGCCTCCTGGCAAAGCCATTCCAACAACGGAGGCCAGCTTACCCCTCCTGGGGTTAATCTCCCTTTCAGCTTCGACTTCTCAGCCATTGCCAATGCTGCCGATAACCCCGGTTTTGGGGTGCGGATCCTATCCATCTTCTCCCCGGTTGCATTTAACCCTGGGGTGCCAGATCAGGAATATGAAGCCAACACGGCTTACCACCGGGCCCGCCAGGAGGGAGGTAATCCTTACTCAGGAGAAGGCAACTGGAGATTCCTCAATGTGGTTTTCAGAGGCACTCCTCTCAATGGCGGAAACGAAGAACCTGTAAAGCTGGCTTTTACCGATTTCAACAACGACAACGATTTCATTGTTAACACTCCTTTCTCGTTGACCATTGAAACGCAGGACGTAAATGATATGGCTGCCCCGGTAGCTACCGACACGCAGGTAAACCTATCACTCAGCCTCGGCAGCGGCACCCTTTCAGGCAACACCACGGGCATCATCCCTGCTGGCGCCAGCCAGGTTACCATCAGTGGCATCCTCTACAACCTGGTAGAAAGCGGTGTAAAGATCACAGCTTCTGCCGAAGGCCTGCAGTCGGCAGAAACCCCTTTTATGGAAGTACTTCCGGCTACCTACACGATTTCCCTGGGAGTAAATATTCCGGGAGCAGGCACACTAACGGGAGCGGGCGTATATCTGGCCGGGCAGCAGGTGAACCTGCAGGCCCAGGCGGCGCCGGGGTTTCAGTTTCTCAACTGGACCCAGGGAGGCACCATCGTAAGCACACAGGCTGCCTACAGCTTTGCTATGCCTGCTGCCGATGTACAACTTACGGCCAATTTCCTGCTTCTGGCAGGGGAGAATCTTATTTACTACTGGCATTTCAATAACCTCCCTGAGGAAGTCTTAACCAGCGTTGCAGCAGATTTTCCGGCCACATCGCAGGCAGCCATTATTTATCCGGGTACCGGTGATGGTTTTATGGACAGGGCAAGCCCCGGCTCTGCACTCAACAGCTACCTGGGAGAGCCCGAAGGATATGCCCTCAGGGTAAGAAATCCATCTCACACCCGCGAGCTGATCCTGCAGGCCTCCTCCGAAGGCTATCAAAACCTCTATCTTACTTTTGCCGTGCAGCGAACCAGCAACGGGGCACAGCAGCAGGAGCTCTATTTCTCTGCCAATGCCGGCCAAAGCTGGACCCAGGTGGGTGGAGCCTACTCCATTACAGAAGAGTTTAGGGTGAAGTCCTTCGACCTTACCGGCCTGCCAGCCGTAAACGATAACGCCGACCTGATGTTCCGCATACTCTTTACCGGTTCCAATGCGTCAGGAACCTCCGGAAACAATCGATTCGACAACATCAGCCTCAGCGGTGAGCCCCTTGAGCCCCAACCCGCAGAATATGCGCTTACACTGGAGCCTTTCCCCCTTCAGGCAGGCACCGTTTCGGGCGGGGGCAACTACCCCGAGGGAGAAAACGTGCTCATCAGCGCACAACCCAATACAGGGTATACCTTTATTGCCTGGAAGAAGGGCACCGAGATCATCAGCGAGCAGGCCACCTTCACTTATACCATGCCGGCAGCTAACACAACCCTTACGGCACATTTTGTACCCGAACCGGGAAGCCCATCACTTGTTTATTACTGGTATTTCGATGGCAGCCTGCCCAACAATGTGCCACTGGAGAGCATTGCACCGTTCTTTGCCCTGCAGGAGGGCGCCATGCTGCAATACCATTCGGCGCTGGATGGCTACCCCTTTGAGGAGGGACACCCCAACTGGCGCAAAGCCTCTCTGGAGCGACGCAATGCCCCTACGGATATCAACTATCGTCCCGAAGGAAACTCCAACCAGCCCTACCAGGCCAGTGCCATGCGAGGGATACAGGTAAAACAGCCCTTTACCGGCGATGGAGGAGAAAACACTCTTATCTTCCATCTCCCTTCTGTGGGCATGACGGACCTTGTGTTGCGTTTTGCTGCCATGGATGAAGGGGCTGCGGATGCCATCCTGGTGGACTATACCCTCAACGGATCGGACTGGATCACCGAAGGTTTGCCGACAACTACCCTACCCCTTCAAGAAACTTTCCAACTGTTTGAATTGAATTTCTCTGCCATTGAACTAGCCAATCAGAACCCCTTGTTCAGCATCCGTTTACGATTCGAAGGAGAGGATATGGCTGCCGATGAGGGTACGCGGGTTACCTTCAACAACATAAGCCTTGATGCAGTGCTTACCGGAGACATCAACCTGCCACCGGTGGTAATTGCTCCTGCAGGGTTGCAAAAAGGAATTGAAAATGGAAGCGATATCCTTCTGGATCTGGACACGATCTTTTCTGATCCGGAAGGCCAGCCCCTTAGCTTTACAGCCATCAGCCTAAAGCCTGAATTTGCCACTGTACAACTCAATGGCAGCGTACTGAGCATTGCTCCTGTGCGTCGTGGAGATGCCATTATTCAGCTTACTGCCAGCGATGGGGTAAATGTTCCCACCGGGCATGAATTCAGAGTACTGATCTACCCCGAAGCTTTCATCGCCCATCAGGGTGGATTTTCATTTACACAATGGTCACCACTCGAACCGGAGTATTCCTACCCAGACCATATGCTGTTTTTGCAGAGCAATGTGAATGATCCGGGCCTGCAAACACCCTTACTTTTCCCCTACTTTATCCCCCACAATGACTATGCGGATGAAGACCAGGGCAGTATTGGCTTTCCTTATGCCAACACACGCCGCACCCGCATCAACGGATTGGGACAGCAGGGGATATCCATGATAAACACCGGGCGCAACCGTGATCTTGGAGGGGTACTGGTGGCTCTCAATACTACTTCTGTGGAGGGAGAAAGCCTCAGGATGAGCTGGCTCTCTGGTACTGTTTTGCGAAATTCGCGCAACTATGCCATCCGGCTGCAGTACCGTACCAGCATCCACGACGAATTCCAGGATCTGCTGTTCAGCGGTCAAACCTGGGAATATGCAGGCACTACCGATGGCCATGTGCAGGATATGGGCATCCGTACTTTGCCCGCCCAATTGATGAACCAACCTTATGTGCAACTGCTCTGGAGGTTTTATCTGCTGGATGGCACCTCTGGTCCAAGGGCCGAATTGCGCCTGGACGACATCCTGGTTTCCACCTCATTGGGAATACCCTCTGCTGAACTATCCCCTGCCCAGATAGCTGTCATTAATGGCCAACTGAGCATTACAACCCTATTTGAGGGCAAAGGACAGGTACAGGTAATCAATGTACTGGGGCAAAGATTCGCTACCAAGGTAACCGAAGGAAGGGGTACCCATACCTTCGATCTGCAGCTGCCCGCCGGCATATACATCGTGGTATTTGAAACCCCTGCCGGAAGGATCAGCCGCAAAATACAGGCATTCTGATAGTATTTGTTCCCTGTTTAAGACAATGACAGGGCAAACCAGGGCTGTGCGGGAGGCAAAGCTTTCCTGCACGGCCCTCTTCTTTCATGCAAAAACCTTTATCTTTGAAAACCTTACCCAAGGTATTGATTGTGATGACCAAAACAATTACCCATATCACCGTTTTTTTGCTTCTCGCATGGCTGACCCCACTGCTTCCCTGCCAGGGCCAGCCCATCCTGATCAATGAGTTTATGGCATCCAATGCTTCAACCATAGCAGATGAGGATGGAGACTTCCCCGACTGGATAGAGTTGTACAATTCGGGAACCGACACACTTAATCTGCATCTGTGGGGGTTGTCAGACAATATTAATAACCCTTTCAAATGGAGCTTCCCCGACATCAGCCTGCCTCCCGGCAGTTATCTGTTGGTTTGGGCTTCAGGAAAAGACAGAACAACACCCCAGCTGCATACCAACTTCAGCATCAGCGCATCCGGAGAACCCCTTTTACTTACCAATCCTTCCGGCTTTGTGGTGAGCCAAACACAACCTGTTGAACTACCTTCTGATGTATCGTATGGGCTTAATGCCCAGGGGGAATGGCATTATTACGACAATCCAACGCCGGGCGAGCCCAATGGAGAGGATGGTTTTCCTCTTTTGCTGGTGCCCCCTCAAATATCAAGACCGGCAGGCTTTTACACCGAGGCGTTTTTCCTCAAAGCAACCCATCCTGACCCGGAGGCCGTTGTGCGTTTCACCCTTGATGGTACTGTACCGACTGAAAATTCTGAAATCTTTCCAGACTCTTTGCTGATATACAATCGCAAAAATGACCCCAATGATTTGTCGGCTATCCCTACCACCCCTTCTACAGTACCTGAGTGGTATCGATGGTTTCCGCCCATGGACACGGTTTTCAAGGGAACCCTGTTGCGTCTCAAGGCCTTCAGGCCTGATGCCCTGAGCCCCAGTGCGCACACAGCTACCTTCTGGGTTGACCCCGACATCCACTCCCGGTACGACCTGCCCATGATCTCCATTGCCATGGATCCTGACGATCTGCTGGGGCCCAACGGCATTTATACCCGGTTCAACATGACGGGCCCCCAGTGGGAGCGAGACATTCACCTGGAATTTTTTGAGGCGGATGGCACACCCGGCTTTGCCACAGGAGCCGGTATCAGGGTACATGGAGGCAACTCGCGCAGGTATGCCCTGAAAAGCTTCAGGCTTTATTTCAGAAGTCGTTATGGCAATTCTGCCATAGAATATCCGGTTTTTCCCAACCAACAAATGAACCGACACGAACGGCTTATCCTTCGCAATGCCGGATCTGACTGGGCATACACCTATTATCGGGATCCGTTTGTGCAGCAGATACTGCGCGATCATTCCCCGGTGGAAACCCAGGCTTACCGGCCCGCAGTGGTATTTGTAAACGGCGAATACTGGGGTGTGATGAACATCAGGGAAAGATACGACGACAACTATATCCGCAACCATTACGGCTACGAAAACATTGACATGCTCGACCGCACAGGCGTTGTAGTATATGGCAGTAACCAGCATTACACCCAGCTGATCCAGTTTCTGCACAACAACACTCTGGAAGACAGCCTGAACTATGCCTGGGTGCAAGGCCAGATGGAGGTTGATGACTTTCGCGATTATCATATCCTGCAGGTGTTTTCCATGAATACCGATCAGCCGGGAAAGAATGTAAGGTTTTGGAGACCCCAAACCCAGGAAGGAAAGTGGCGGTGGATGTGGTGGGATATGGATGACTCCTTCATTTTTGGCACTCATAATTCCTACGACAGAAACGGATTGGTTTTTTGTACCGGGCTCAACAGTATCAATGCTACCTCTGTAAATCCTGCCAGCCCTCCTCCTTCCTGGGCACCCAATGGACCTACACAGACCTTTCCACTCAGGGCATTGTTGGGCAGCCCGTGGTTTCGGCAAAGTTTCATCAACCGGTTTGCAGATCTGCTCAACACAGCCTTTCAGCCCCAAAACCTGTGGGCATTGATCGATGAATTCGATCTTGGCGTAAACGACCACCTGTATGAGCATTACAGAAGATGGCACAGACCCACCCCGGAGCTGTACAACCTGCATCTTTTCCGTTTGCGCAATTTCGCCCAGCACCGGCATGCTTATATGACAGAGCACCTGGTGGATTTCTTTGAGCTACCAGGCACATGGGATCTGGAGCTCGATGTGGCCCAGGGGCAAGGCCATTTCCAGCTCAACACGCTCCTCCTGGACCCGGAGCAGGATGAATCTATCCAATTCCCATGGCATGGAACCTACTTTTCATCTGTGCCAGTGCAAATCAGGGCTGTGCCGGCACATGGGTACCAGTTCAGCCATTGGAGCGGATATTCCCAAAGCAATGATCCTGAGCTGACCCTCGACCCCCATCAGCACATTCAATTGAAGGCACATTTCGTAGAAGCAGCCATTCCAACACTCATCTCATTCTGGCAATTCACCTCCGATCTGCCCAACGATACGCCTTTGCAAACCATCGACCCTTTCTACAGCGTGACAGCAAGCCATCAGCTGCTGTTTCATTCGGCACTCAACGGGTATCCTTTCTTTCAAGGCCATCCCTTATGGAGAAAAGCATCAATGGAAAGAAGAAACCGGCCCACTTCTCTGAATTACCCGGCACAATGGCAGGATACATTGCCTTACAATCCAGAGCAGATTCGTGGAATCCAGATAAAACAACCCTTTGCCGGAGATGCAGGCGAAAACATCATAGAGCTGCAAATTTCCTCGCTAGGCTACAAAGACCTCAGCCTTGCTATGGCTGTGATGGATGAAGGAGCCACCGACAGCATCCGGATAGAATACAACCTGGAGGAGCAGCCACATTGGACCTACGACGGACTGATCCAACCCATTGTAGCAACCCACGATTCTTACAGCCTGGTAATGGTTGATTTTTCCGGCATTCCCGCCAGCAACAACAATCCCTTTTTCGGAGTTAGGCTGCGCTTTACCTGCGACGATCCGTTTGAAGATTCCGGAGATCGTATAACAATAAACAACGTGAGCCTGCATGGTTTTTCTCTCACCGATCCTCCGGTGTACATTACCACACCATCCCTCCCTGTAATCAGAGTCTATCCCAACCCGGTAACCCGGGGATGGCTTCACGTTAGCGAACCTGCTGATATCAGGCTTTTCGACCTGAGAGGCATGCAGATTTTGCAACAGGACAATGCCAGCAGTATCGATTTGACTTTTGTGCCGCCGGGAGTTTACCTGCTTTCCACTTCGTTTGGGCAGACAATCAAGGTGGTCGTACTTTAGAAGTAATATGAAAAAAACCAATCATGGCACTGGGCTGCTGGTTATCTAAGTTTCAACAAAACAGATACAGCAGTTTTTTACCCTTCATCAAATGGCATAGGAGTGCTTTGAATTAGCAATACCCTTAGGAATCTCAGAAAATAAAACTATACCCGATGGTAATTGCCATGGTGGTAAGCCCATCGCCTCTGTGGTCGCCCTTTAGCAGCGAATTAACAGGAAGGGAGTATCGAAGATCGGCATAGAAGCCCTTTATACCGGCACTGATACCCAGGTTGAGAGCAATGAGCGTATTGCGTATCTCATCAAATTCGCCCAGATCTATCTTGTTATTATTCACCAGCAGTTGATTTTTCTGACTGGTAAGAAAGCTCAGTTGCGGACCCGCATAGAATAAAAGCAGACTGGCTTCAGGAGCACCTTCACTACCCGGCAGGTAGCCATAGCCAAAATGAAGCGGAACATCCACATAGTTAAGACCCAGCCGCACATCGGTATCGATAAAGGAAGGATTGCCATCCAGGTAAACCGGAGTAAACAACTCAATGCTACGCCGGCTGAAGGCCAGCTCTGGGCTGATAATAAAGGAGGGGGAGACAGTAAACAGCCCTGCTAATCCTGCAGTATAGCCAAACCGGTCGCCATAGCCTTCCTCAAAATCATACCCCAGGTAGTTGTAGTTGGCCCCACCCTTGAGCACCAGGCCATTTTGAGCATTCAGAGAAGCTGAGGAAAGAAACAGGACGCCAAGCAGAGTATACAAGGCTTTACAAAACAAGCTTTTAGTGAGCATAGCAGTAATTTTAAATTTTCAGGATTAAATTCCGATCATTGTTTCGAATATATTCATTTTTCTGCGAATATCAAAGCTTTGCCTGCTTCTTAAAAATAACTAAACCAGACCCATTGGGTGTGTTAAAACCTGTAAATCACTTGCCTTAGGGTCTTTGATTTTGTATTTTTAGTTCGAAAATCTCCAAAATTTTGTACCATGAGCTGTTCGAAACACCCCAGTCGCAGAAACTTTTTAAAGACCCTGGGAGGGTTGGCCCTTGGAGGTGGCCTGATCCGCATTAGCGGTTCCCTGGGAGTTTTTCACTCCAATGCTTTAGCCATGAACATTTCTTCTCTGCATACAGCAGAACCTTCTTACCTGCGCCTGCACCGCGATGGCACCCTTAAAGCCCGTGCCGATGTTTTGTGGGATATGATGCAGGCCTGCAATTTATGTCCACGCGATTGTGGCAAAAACCGGATCAGGGGCCGGAGAGGCGATTGCAATGCCAATGCAGACCTGGAGATCTCCTCTTTTTCTCCCCACTTTGGCGAAGAAAAAGAGTTGGTGGGCAGCAACGGATCGGGCACAGTGTTTTTCACCAACTGCTCCCTTCTTTGTGTGTTTTGTATCAATTACGACATTAGCCAGATGGGGCGTGGCAGCCGCCATACCGTCGCCGATCTGGCCAATATGATGCTCACACTCCAGCGGTTGGGATGTCATAATCTCAATATGGTAACCCCCACCCATTACACACCTCATATCCTTAAAGCACTGGATTTGGCAGCCGCCCAGGGGCTAAGGCTTCCTTTGGTGTGGAACACCTGCGGATGGGAGAAGATTGAAGTATTGCAATTGCTCGATGGAATTGTTGATATCTACCTGGCCGACTTTAAATACGATGATCCGCAGGCAGCAGACAAATACTCACCCGGAGCAATTACCTATCCGCAAATTACCCGGCAGGCGTTGCTGGAAATGCACCGTCAGGTAGGAATAGCAAAGGCAGACTCCTCCGGATTGATCAGCCGGGGGTTGATGGTCAGACACCTGGTAATGCCCAATAATGTGGCAAAATCAGATCAGGTGATGCAATGGATTGGAAGAAATCTGCCCTCAGACACTTACGTCAACATCATGTCGCAATACACTCCTGTTTTCAGGGCCAACCGGTTTCCGGAGATCAACCGCAGAATCAACCAGCGCGAATACAGCCAGGCTGTAGATGCTGCCCGCAGGGCAGGACTTACCAACCTAAGATTACAGGGAGGCTAACCGACTTACCTTCCCATTTACGCCCAACCCGCATGCCACCATCTGGTATGCGGGTCTTTTTTACTCCCATCGTTATTTATTTCATCTAAACTCATACATTTGCATGGGTTGTATCGGGACGAGTCCTGATTGATTGCTCATTAACCCCCAAGGTCTGTCAACCTGCACAAACCACCAAAACCAAACCTATGCTAAAAAGATTTTCAACAAAAGCTTTCAATGAAAACACCCTCATTGGGGTACTTCTTGCATTGTTTTTCATTTTCTTTGCCTGGATGCTTCACCTAAGCGAAGGCTATATCGGAGAAGCTGACAGCCTTACCCACTATAAATTTTCCAGGTATGCCTGGCAATACCCTGAGTTTCTGCTGCACCATTGGGCTAAACCTTTTTTCACCTTACTTAGCAGTCCTTTTGCCCAGTTTGGACATGACGGCGTAGCCATCTTTAATCTTTTATCAGCATTGGTCAGTTGCCTTTGTGCATGGCTTATGGCACGAAAACTGGGCTACAGTAACCGGCTTGCAATTCCCTTTCTGCTTTTTTTCATGCCCATTTACACGCTCAATGTAATTTCAGGGCTCACAGAGGTGCTGTTTGGGTTAAATCTCATACTTACCGCCTGCCTGTGTGTGCACAGGAGATATCTGTGGGCAGCGGTGGTAATTTCTTTTTCTCCACTCATCCGCACCGAGGGCATATTTATGATCCCGGTATTCATGCTGTTTTTCCTGGTGGCGCGTCAGTACAAGCATATCCCTTGGTTTTTTACAGGCTGGATTATATACAGCATAGTTGGCTATTTTCATTATGGTGACTTTTTCTGGCTCATCTCTGAGATCCCTTACCTGGGAGGTGCTGTTGATGTGTACGGGAAGGGCAACTTTTTTTATTTCTTTGAACGTGCAAACAAAATATTTGGGCTGTTCTCTGTTGTTTTGATATCATTGGGAATGCTTACAATGGCATACCAATGGCTTCGCAATGGCTTTTGGGCCCTTCGCGATGAACTTCTCCTGATATTGCTTCCCTTTTTTATCTTTTTCCTGGCCCATGGTGTGATGTGGTGGAGCGGAATTGGCAGTTCGCTGGGGCTATACCGTTATATGGTTGCCATTGTACCCCTTGGGGCGTTGCTTTCTCTAAAAGGATTGAACATGCTGGCCAGCGGGGCTATGAGAGTTTATCCAAAGCCCTTTGTTGCTTATGCCGTGGTATTGATCGGAATAACAATGGTAAGTTTGCAGGCAAAAACCGGGCTGCACAATTTCCCGCAGAAACTTCAGGGCATGGACAAGGTGATGGCTGAAAGCTCTGCATTTATTGTTGCCGGTCAACTACACCATCAAAAGATCTACTATTATGATCCAGGCTTCTTTTATTTCATAGGTTTTAACCCGTGGGACAAGAGCCAGGGCCAGGAAGGGGTTTACAACCCTGCAGAACCTCATGAACAGATCCGTGCGGGAGAAATTGTGATCTGGGATGGGCATTTCTCCCCTATCTGGAGGCTGCAACTGGATACTCTGCGCAATAGCCCCTATTTCGAAGAACTGGCCGCATTTCATCCGGAACATCCCTTTAAGATTTTTGATGTGGATTATCAGGTGGTAATCTTCAGGAGAAATGCTGTGGAGCCATAAAAAAAGCCCTCCCCGCACATTTGCAGGGAAGGCTCGGGGTTGGGATGTCTTCTGTTATTTCCCCAGAAACCCAATTACAGATTCATTGAAAATCTCCCAGCTTTCAAACTGAACAAAATGTCCGCTCTGCGGAATCATAACCAACTGATTATTGGGTATTCGTTCAGCTCCTGCCCGGGCCACCTCCAGGGTACGTCCGGGATTGAGAAATCGATTGGGGATCAGATTATCATTTTCACCAAATACGATCAGTACGGGTTGTTGGATCAGATGGAGATGATTGAATACTGACTCATCCACCATACCATTTACAGACTGAACTACCGCATGACTGTATGCATTGAAATCGCTGGCTGATCGCATGGCAATCCGGTCGGTGATCATAAACTCAGCATCATCGGGCAAGCGGTAAAAGTTATAGGCCAGGTTGGTGATGATATCTTCTACCGGAGTAAGCATTACACCCCTTACGGTCATCACATTGCGGAACCACTGCTTTTGCCCTTCGGTAAATCGCTCAAAACCGGCAGGAGCTGCCAGGATCAACTTCTCTACGCGCTCGGGGTAATACAAAGCAGTTACCATTGAGATCTGCCCCCCCATGGAATGGCCTCCTAGTACAACTTTGCCCAGCCCCAGGGTTTCGGCAAAATCGTTTACCACCGAAGCATAATAGGTCATCAATCCAGAATGAGGCAGTTTATCAGACTTGCCATAACCAGGCAGGTCAATGGCAATTACCCGGTAATGCTTGCTTAGCTCAGGAATATTCTTTTTCCATGCCGGGAGATAGCTTCCCAGTCCGTGGATCAGGATCAGTGTATGTTCTCCCTGCCCCTGGTCAACATAGGCAATTCGTTCTCCACCAGGCAGGTCTGCCCAGCGGGTTTCGAAAGGATATTCGATATCCATAAAACTATCGAAAGGCTCTATGTTGCTATAGGGGTGTGTGAGGCCTGAGGAAACAGATTTCATAAAAGTACAGGCGTTGAATGGCATCATGATGCCGGCAATCAACAGTAAAGTAAATATTTTTCTCATAGCACAGGGGTTTGTCAGAACATTAGCCATTTATATACAATGAAAGCAGTCCAGGGATTGGCAGGCCTAACACCCTGTACTCCGCCATTTACAGTTACCCCGTATCGGTCGTCGGCACTGTCGAAGAAATCGCCCAGCCACAGGTGTGCGCCATGGAGTTCGAGGCTCATAAAGGGACCCAGGTTGTAAACAATACCGGCATTGGCTTCCACACCCATGTTTCTTCCGCCACCAATGGGGGTAGCATTGCTCATGGCAGCAGCAGTGCCCACTTTGGCATGCAACCGGTTGGGGATTATTCCCTTGGAGAAATTGGCAGTACCCCCTACAAAACCATATCCGATATTGGAAAGGTCAGCAATAACGGGTGTGAACCGGTTCACCACATTGCCATGGGGAAACAACAGATACGCACCGGAGTTTATGAAAAACCCACCGGGTGCAGCCCAGGTGTTACCTGTCATTACACCGCTGTACCTTCTGTCGTCAAGCCCATTCTCATCGCCAGAAGTATACATCAGGTCGAGAGTAACACGGTCCTGCAGGGTTTGTCCGTATCGGTATCCTGTGCGCAGGTTGGCCGCAAAACCAGCAATATCGGCACCGGTGCGCCAGCCACTTTCACGCAACACATTTACTACACCGAGGTTATAGTTGAAAAAACCGTTGAGAAAAAACCTGTCGATCATATAGTCGGCATTGCGCGAAAAATGAGTCCCTAACCAAACCACATCTGCTTCGTAGGGTGCAGAACCGAATTTAAAACGAAACACGCCATTGTATTCTGTAAGCTGGCTGTTGAGGCCCTGCCCCAGAATAGAAACACCCCCGCGGCCATTGCCCCGATCGCGCACATAATGAGTTGACACGGCGGCACGCCACAGCTTATTGATGTTCCTTTCGTACTGAAACTCGTACATATTCACATCATCATCCTTGAATATATCGTTCTCGTAAAACTTGAAAAATCCGGCTTTAAAGCGATGAAAGTCAGCATTGCGGTAGAGAGTTACCCCAACGGCATGGGTGCCAAAATAGGTCATCCGGTAGCCGTTTTCCAGCATCTTGTCGGCCAGTGTACGATAGGGGTTATAGGGATTGTCAAACATGCGCTGTAAGCCCAGATTGATCATCCATCCGGCTTTGGGGATAAGCTCCAGCTCGATATTCTGTGTTTGGAGGTTTACCTGGTGGCCCGATACGGCACCCCCCTGGTTGGGCCCGGCACCATAGGAGACATCGCCCCAGGTCCAGTCGATCTCAAAGACAGCACGTAATATGGCCTTTCCATCAAACAGGGCGGGCTGGTATATAAAGAAGGGGATCAGTCGCTGCTCAAAATAAGCAGTAGTGGCAGTATCGCTGGTGGTTACCGAGTTGCGGCCAAACATCCGCCCCAGCACCTGTCCGCGCAGAAACTCGTTGGTGGGAAAAAAGTTGGAGGTAACCCCCTGGTTGATATAAAAAGCCAGAAACTGAAATTCCTTGTTGGGCTCACCCGGCACTTCGGTATCGAATACCCTGCCCGATTGCTGTGCCATCAGGTTTACTGCCAGCAACATTACCACCGCGGATAACAGCCCCGACACAAAAAATCTTTTCATAAATTACAGGGATTAAGTTTTCAAAATGGTGTAAAAAAGGCTGTCCAAAATGACTTTGGAAGTTTCCTGCCACAGCATTCCAGACAGCCTTTTGCTTGCTAAGCTATTCTTATTCTTTGATTTCCACGTAGTACTGAACATTCAATACGCCCAGTGAACCGCCACCGGTACTTCCAAAACCACCTTCGGGGGTGGGAGCTGCAAAGCCCAGGCTGGGATCCGTTTGTACTACCTCGTACTTCATCTCACGACCATTCTCCTTTTCAATGATCTGGAAGATCCCTTCACTGCGAAGTGAAGTAGGCTGACTTTGTTGCAAAACGATGGTCCAGATACCTTCAACACTTGACTCTTCCATGGTATATACTCCAACAAGTTCGGTTTTTACACCTTCGGTATCAAAAGACTCAACCAGATAGGTTCCATTGTCTTTAAAATCGGCAATGATCTTAGCAATGTTAAAGCCAACAAGCAGAGGAGCTACGTTTTCTCCTTCAGATACCCACTTACCTACCAATCCTTCAGGTACGGGATCTACATTGTTGTTATCATCGTCGTCATCCTTGCTGCAAGCAGTAAAGCTCAGCGTAAAAGCTGCTATTAGCATAAGTGCCAGGGCAAACAAATTTTTCTTCTTCATAGCTGTAATGTTTTAGTTGTTAATGAATAATTGATATAATTTGCGAACTCTTGTAGATTCTTCTGTATTTAGCCAGATTCATTCAATCGTTTGCAGGGTTTATTTTAAAAAAACTTCATCATTTCCCTGAAATTACCGGGGAGGGGGATGGGGGTACCGGGCCAACGGAGCTTAAACCACTCTTTATTAACACACAAGATACCAAAAGTTAAAGTTACATTAACATGGCTATTTGTGTAGAGCATTTGAAAAGTGCACGGGGTCGACTTTCTTTCTTGTTTTTCCTCTTTCTTCCCCTAATTTACTGACAATAAACACAATGCAGCACCCAAAAACTCCCTTGACCTTCACATTCACCCCCACCGTATCACATTAGCTCCCCAGGCATATCCTATACCGGCAGCAATCATGGAAATGATGGTGCCGTCTTTTACCAGCCCGTTTTGCAGGGCCAGGTGCAACGAGAGTATCTGGTCAACCTGCCCGATATGGCCATAGTCTTCCAGGTAAATGCTTTGCTCGGGCTTCAGCCCCAGCTCCTGCAGCAGCCAGTCGTGCATGGAGCGCTTGAAGTGCAGCACCGCCAGGTACGACATCTGCCCCATGGAAAGGCCTGATTTTTCAAAAGCTTTCTCCATGCAGAACATCCAGTTTTTCATGGATACCTCGTTGAGGCGGTCCTTCATGTGCTTTTCGTCAAACACGCGCAGCGACTGATAGGCCTGTCCGATATTTTCGCAGGTAATGGGTTTTTCGGTGCCGCCAAACTCCACCCCCACATCCCTTGCCAGGCTACCATCGGTCATGATGTGGGTGCCCAGCAGCAGGTTTTTGCCGTAGTTCTTTTTCAGAATGATGGCGCCTGCACCCGCGCCCAGGTTGTACATGAAGGAAACGGAGTTGTCGGCATAGTCGATGAAGTCGCCGTTGCGGTAACCTCCCACCACCATCACGGTTCGGATGTCGGGGTCGGCCAGCATCATGTCTTTGGCAATCTTCATGGCTGCCACGCCGGTGCCGCAGCGCTGCTGAATGTCTATGGCCCAGGCATTGGCAGCGCCAATCTTTTCCTGAATGTAGATGCCCGAGGTGGTGAGGGGGTATTCCTTCCATTCCTCGCCTATGCAGAGGATAAGGTCGAGCTCACCGGCTTTCACGCCTGTGTTCTTCAGCGCATCCAGCGCGGCTTTCACACCCATCTCCTGGGTGCCGTCGCCGGGGCCGGGAATGGCCTTGGTGCGGACACCCAGCTTTTCCACCACCGCCTGTTCACTCCATACGCCACGGGTGGCTTCAGAAATCTGTGCTGCCGTCATGCGGGTTTCGGGGATGTAAATGCCCGTACCCACAATGCCCACATGGTTTGTATCTGCGTTCATAAAGTATTCTTGAATTTGTTAATACACGAATAAATTGCTGCCCACGGCCAGTCCGGCGCCGGAAGCCATAAATAGAACCGTGTCGCCCTTCTGCACTTTACCTTCCTGCACGGCATGATGGAAAGCCATGGGCACACAGCCTGAGCCGGTGTATCCGTAGCGGTCCATCACATAGCTGGCCTTTTCGTGGGGCTGCTGCAGCTCGTCCATCACCTTTTCAATAACCGAACGGTTGATTTGGGTGAAAACAAAGTGGTCGACCATGGAGATGTCCATCTCTGCTTTCTGCAGCAGTTTGTTTACCACCATGGGCCACAGCCTCACGTTGCGGTCGCCGGGCAGCGGTTGCAGGCTGAGCAGACCCTGCTTTTCCTCTTTGATAAGCTCGGGAGTGATGGGGTTGCGGCTGCCCCCGGCATAGATGCCGATAAAATCCCACTGGGTGCCATCGGTAAGCAGCTGGCTGCTGATGTAGCGTGCCTGCGGGTTGCGTTTGAGCACCACGGCACCGGCGCCATCGGCAAAGATGGATAGCCCGAAGGGGTCGTTGTCGCGAATAAAGGCGGGCATATTGTACACACCTACTACCAGTCCGTATTCGATGGTAGGGTCAGTGGCCATGATACGGGCCGCATTGTCAAGCGCAATGGTGAAGCTGGCGCAGGATGCACTCACATCGAAGGTGGAAGCCCACTTCTCCCCTTTTTGAATTCTGCCCTGCACCAGGATGGAGGTGGCAGGGGTAATGAACTCAGGGGTATCGGTGCCCACCATAAACAGACCGATTTGCTGCGGGTCGATACCGGCGGCCTCAATGGCGTTGAGCCCGGCCCGGGTGGCAAAATCGGCGGTGGTTTCCTGCAATCCGCGCAGGCGGGCAATGTGCCGCTGGCGGATTCCCAGCTTGTTTTCCAGCTTTTCGGCATCAAACTCAATGCCTGCCAGGGCCATGAGCTCTGCATTGCCTATGGCTTCTCCCGGGGCATAAACGCCTGTGCCGATGATTTCTATGGGTAGCATTATATTTTTCTTTTTGTTTTACAATTACTATCCGATGTTATTACAACAGGATAACAAATTCATTTTTTGTATAGAAAAACTAGCTTAATCAATAGTTTATTCTTTCTTCAACTTTTTGCATGATCAAAAAGTTGCAAAAAATCTAGGCTTCGCAGCTTTTTCGACAAAACTTCGGTCTCTTCGCTGAAAGATTTAAAGACCCCGCATGCCAAGTATTTCTGCACACACCAATCTTCAAAGGGTGCGGGGTTGCAAATCTTTTTTATCGCTTCGTTCCTTGTTTTGTTACCGAAAAATCTGCAAGGCCGTATCCCGGATATACAACACACAAACAATTCAACTTCTCAACAGTTCAACAAATAAACTTTTCAACTCCTAAACCTTTCAACATCACACATACCCCATCCCCTTTGCCTTTTCCAGCAGCTCCTCGCGGAATTGGGGGTCGGCAATGCTGATGAGTGCCAGGGTGCGCTCCTTCACGGTAAGTCCGGTGAGGCGTGCCACCCCGTGCTCGGTAACCACATAGTCGGTATTGCTGCGATGCAGGGTTACGGCAGTGCCTTCGGGCAGGGTGGGGAGAATGGTAGAAACTTTTCCTCCACGGGCGGTAGAACGGCAGGCGATAATGGATTTGCCTTTCCCGTCCAATCCTTCCACTGCGCCCACAGCGGTATCGGTCTGGCCGCCGGTGCCGGAATACTGGTTGATACCGATGGACTCGCTGGCCACCTGGCCGGTAAAATCAATCATCAAACAGGTATTGATGGAAACCATTTTGCTGTTCTGGCGGATAACGCAGGGGTCGTTTACATAACTGCCCCGCAGAAACTCCACCGATGGATTGTTGTGCAACCAGTGATACATCTTCTCGGAACCCATGGCAAAGGTGCAGATGGATTTCCCTTTGTGGAGGGTCTTCTGCTTGTTGGTGATAACCCCTTTATCATAGAGTTTCACCATGGAGTCCACAAACATTTCGGTGTGGATGCCCAGGTCTTTTTTGTCGGCCAGCGACAATGCCGCTGCGTTGGGAATTTCGCCAATGCCCAGCTGGATGGTAGAACCATCTTCCACCAGGGAAGCGATGTGTGCACCAATCTTCAGAGCCACGTCGTCGGGCTCTACGGTGGGCAGGGTGGGTGGTGTTTGCGAATGCTCCACAAAGAAATGCACATCCGAAACATGCACCTGCGTGTCGCCCAGGGTGCGGGGGAGCTGGTCGTTTACTTCCAGCACCACAATCTCGGCTGCCTCAAGGATGTCCTTTTCGTAGGTAATGCCTAGCGAGAGCGACACAAAGCCCTTATCGTCGGGCGGGGTGCAGGTACCGAAGAACATGTGCGGGCGGCGCACCTTGAGGCGGTCGGTGGCAGCGCGGTGCAGCATGTTGGGCACAAAAGTTACCGTGCCGGTGCCTTCCTTGATGGCCTGGCGCGAGCCCGGCGCGTGAAACCAGCTGCACAGCTCAAAGTGCCCCTTCATCTCCGGTTTCATATAGAAATCGTAGGGTTTGAGGGTAAGCACCGAGAAAACCTGTACGTTCTGCACCTGGTCCTTTGCCAGGTGAAACTTCGACATACAGCCCTGGGGCTCCGAAGCACACTGGGCCACAATCACATCGGTATTGCTTTTCATCTTCATCACCGCCTCTTGGATGGTGATGAGTTTCGACTGGTATATTTCAGAGAAGTTGGTCATACTTCGTTGGGTTTTTTAGCATTTGTAAAATGAACCATCAATCCCACCAGCACCGACATAACGATGGCCGATGAGGCAGCAATGGCCGGGTTGCGAACTACCCCCACCAGGTATTTGGTAAAGAAGCCGAAATTGAGGCCCCATGCTTCTACCATGGCCGGCAGCATATAGTACACCGAAAAATGCACCACCAGTGCCGTAACGGATGCTGCCACCGCGGCTTTCAGACCGGCATTGCGGGAGAAAATCCCCAGCACAATGGGCATGAAGGCAATGCTGAAAAAGGCGTACACCCCGTTTTGTGCCAGGATGGCCACACTCAGCTTGGGATACAGCAGCTGGTCGCGGGCAATGAAGAAAGACACTACTGCCAGCAGCACAATAGCCAGCTTGTTGATAACCATGTAGTGGTTTTCATGGGTAATCTTGTGCCCAAAAATGGGTTTCACAATATCAGAAGTGATGGTGGTGGAGAGCGACTGTATCAGCCCTTCCAGGGTGGATAAGCCGGCGCTGATAAGCCCGAGGATTACAATGAGCCCCACGATTACCGAAAACCATCCCGAGGAGAAGATGCTCACCACATAGGTGGGGATAACATCATCGGCATTGAGCACCTGCCCGTTGACCATCAAATCGGGGAACTGTATGCGGGCATACAATCCCACAAACACCACCGAGAAAAACAAAATCTGTGCAACAATAGCACTTATCAGGAAAGTATTCACATCACTTTCTTTCTTCAAAAACAGCGACTTGGTGATGATATGGGGCTGGCACACCACGGCAATCCCGATTACAATCTGGGCGAAGATGATTTCGTAGTAATCGCGGAAGAGCTGCGTGGCAGGGTTGGTGGTTTTCACCAGGGCGGGGTCGATGGCCGCCAGCTTATCCACAAAACCCTGGATGCCATCGCGGAAGTGTTCCAGCCCGGAAGTGAGCAGGATTACGGCCACAATGAGCATTACAAAGGCCTGTATAGTATTGGTGTAAACCAGCGAGTTGGCCCCGCCAAACATCATGTATCCGAAAACGAAGATGATGATGAAAGCCAGGATATACACCTGGTTGAGGTTAAGTGCCGCTGCCAGCACTTTGGAGAGCGCCACCAGTATCAGCACGATAAAGGTGATGAGCAGAAACGACATAAAACCCATAAACAGCGAGTAGGACGGGCTGTTGTAGCGCCTTCCCATCCACTGCGCCAGGGTAGTGGCTTTGGTGGCCTGGCCGTATTTGCGGAAGCTCTTGGTAAGGACCACCAGCGAAATCATGCTGGCAATGGGGAAGAACACCCCAAAGGACAGCACCCCGCTGAAGCCCGATACCGTAATCAGTGCCGGGTTGATAACAAAGGTGGCGGCACTGGTCATGGAAACCGCCAGCGACAGCCCCACAAAGGCCGGGGAGAAATTCAGGTTGCCAATGGCGTAATCCTGGAGGCTTTTGGTACGCATAGCCCCCCGGATTACGAAAAACAGTACCAGAGCTGCATAGGCAATCAGCAGTATCCAGGCACCCATTATTTGTTGTTGTGTAGCCATGTAAGCTTATCTTTTTAGATAGTAATACCGCCATCCACACTGATTACAGCACCATTGATATAGGCGGCTTCGTCAGATGCAAGATACGCATAAATGGATGCAATTTCGGCGGGCTCACCCAGGCGACCCACAGGAACCTTCTCTTCCATGGCTTTCAGTACATTTTCGGGCATCAGCTTCACCATATCGGTGGCGATGAAACCGGGAGCCACCGCATTAACGGTAACCCCTTTGCGGCCCAGCTCGCGGGCCAGGGTCTTGGTCATACCGATTACGCCGGCTTTGGTGGCCACGTAGTTAGTCTGGCCAAAGTTGCCATACAACGCTACCACAGAAGAGGTGTTTACGATACGTCCGTAGCCACGCTCGGCCATGGGTACTCCAATTACCTTGGCGCAGTTGAAAACACCGGTGAGGTTTACGTCAATCACCTGCTGCCACTGCTCGGGGGTCATTTTCTTCAGGCTGGCGTCGCGGGTAATACCGGCGTTGTTGATAAGGATATCTACCTGTCCGAATTGCTCTACTACTTTGGCAGCAGCAGCTTCCACTTCGCCATAGATGGCAGTGTTCACTTTCATAAAGGTGGCTTTACCACCGGCAGCTTCTACTTCCTTGCAGGTAGCTTCGCCCACCTCGGTGTTCATATCCCAGATTACCACGGTAGCACCTTCTGCGGCAAAACGCAGGGCACCGGCTTTTCCCAGTCCGGCAGCTCCGCCGGTAATGATGGCTATTTTATTTTCCAGTCGTTTCATAATACTTTTCTATTTAAAGGTGATAGTGTTTTTTTACAGTTTTTCGATGATGAGGGAAGTTCCCTGTCCGCCGCCGATGCAAAGGGTAGCAAGGCCGGTTTTGGCATCGCGCTTTATCATCTCGTAGATAAGGGTAGTGAGGATGCGTGCGCCCGATGCACCGATGGGATGTCCCAGGGCGATGGCGCCGCCATTCACGTTTACCTTGTCCATATCCAGGGCCAGGTCTTTGCCCACGGCCAGCGATTGTGCAGCGAAGGCTTCGTTGGCTTCCACCAGGTCGATATCTTCTACGGTCATTCCGGCTTTCTGCAGAGCAGCGCGGGTGGCAGGCACCGAGCCGTAGCCCATGATTTTGGGGTCGAGGGCGGCATTGGCGTAAGCCACAATTTTTGCAAGGGGTTTCACACCCAGCTCTTTGGCTTTCTCTGCCGACATCACGATGAGCATGGCAGCCCCATCATTGAGGCCGGAAGCATTGCCGGCGGTTACGGTACCATCCTTTTTGAAGGCGGGACGCAGCTTGGCCAGTTTATCGGCGGTGATGCCCTGCTTGGGATATTCATCGGTGTCGAAAAGAAGCGGGTCACCTTTGCGCTGGGGGATTTCTACCGGCACAATCTCGTCTTTGAAGCGGCCTTCCTGCTGTGCTTTCTCAGCCTTCTGCTGGCTGGCGGCGGCAAAGGCATCCTGCTCTTCGCGGCTCAGCTCCCACTGCTCGGCAATGTTTTCGGCGGTAATGCCCATGTGGAAATTGTTGAAGGCATCGGTAAGACCATCCTTTATCATGCTGTCTACCAGCTCGCCATGGCCCATGCGATAGCCAAAGCGTGCTTTTTCCAGCAGATAGGGAGCATTGCTCATACTTTCGGTTCCGCCGGCCAGAATTACATCGGCATCGCCCAGCATGATAAACTGTGCGGCCATACTTACGGCCCTGAGGCCGCTACCACAAAGCTTGTTTATGGTCATGGCAGGACTTGTTTCAGGAACGCCAGCCTTGATAGATACCTGGCGGGCAATGTTCTGCCCCTGCCCTGCCGACAGGATATTTCCTACGATGCTTTCATCCACATCGGTGGGCTTAATGCCTGCCCTGCGAATGGCCTCTCTGGCGGCGATAACACCCAGGTCTACAGCCGAAAAACCGGCCAGGCCACCACCATAATTACCGATGGCCGTGCGTGCTGCTGATACTATTACTACTTCGCGCATATCGTTTGATTTTAAATTGCTTACTGTTTGAGATTACAAACATCTGAAATAAGATGGCCGTTTATTTAATGATTTCTTAACTTTACAGGGTTGACAATACGCAAAAACATCCCGCTCCAAATTCGCAATATTTTGTTTTAGCGATTGTTACAGCACAAAACAGCAGCATCGACTTTTATAAATCTGGTATGCAAAATAAATTATCGAAGTTTTCGGAATTTGCCAATGCCCTATACCCGCACGAGCTGGATTACCTGCTGGGCATACAGAAATTTGAGCACCCGGAAAACCTTAAAATCCTGAACCTGATAAACTACAATGCCAAAAATCCGGGCAACACCCTCCCCTACGATGCAAGTATCGACAAGCGCCGCTACAGCTACATGAAGAACTGGATTGAGACCAGCCTGCAGGCCCGGGATGTTGACCTGTTTTACGACTGGCTCATTGGCTGTGAAAAGAAGGTACTGACCGACCTTATTCAGGTAGATGATGAAAAAGAGTTGCTGAAGATTGCGCGGGAAACAGAACCTGTTCACTATTACTTTTTGCGCTTTTATGAGTTGATGCGATACTATCGCGACTTTCTGCTGATCCGAAACCGGACCGACTCGTACCGGGCCATAGAGAGCTACCTGAAGGAAAACCAGCCCCACTACCAGGCAGCCATCGATCTGAACACCCGCCTCAACCGTGCATCAGAGGATATTGTAGGGCAGTATTTCGACAGCCACACCGAGTCGCGCCAATGGGAAAACTTCCTTCAAACCGTTTTTTTCAGCAAGGAGATCGACGGCTACACCCGCTACAGGGCCGCGGTTAGGCTCACCTATATGTATTACAATTACCGCGATTTTGATAATCTGCGAAGCATTTACGATGAGCTGGACCGGAGCTTCCAGGTCGGTACATTCTATTCCCGCCGCATCCTGGCCAATTATTACGCCAACCGCGCCATGATGCACTCCAAACTGGGCGAACTCAGAGATGCTGAAAAGTATGGCTATCTTTCCATCCGCCACCAGAACAGTGATTACATTTTTTACCTGTTGAATCTGTGCGGGGTGTTGCTGAAAAGTAAAAAGAACAAGGATGCCCTGCAAATCATGCAAAAGTCCATCCCGCATCTGCGCAAAACCGGAAATTACTATTACCGCATTGGGTTTGCCTCGTTTTACATACGCACCCTCACGGCCAACAAGTTGTATGCTGAGGCAGCCGATTACGCCGAAACCTTCCACAGCTCTTACAAAAAGGAAATTAACAAAAACCGCTGGCACCTGTTTTACAATACCTACTTCCAGGCCCTTTCCCTAACAGAGGATTTCGGCAAAATACTCTCCTTGTCGCGACGATACAACCTGATAGAAAAGGAGAAACAGCAAATCGGAGAGGCACGTTATCTGCCCATACTACTATGGTACACTACGCTTGCCGACTATATGGAGGGGAATATTTCTTCTGACGCCCTGGAGAAAACCATTGTGCGCTCTTGCCAGATGCTGGTGGAAAACAATTACAAAACACGCAAAATCAAAGATTTACTGACAGAACTTTCTCCATTCGCCCCGGAGATATTCCGGCAAATAATGCAACAAACTCAACTTGATGCTTCTTAAAGCTTTGAATCTATGCCGATAGTTTTTTTGCAATCGCCCTGCCTGCTTCATATACACCAGATGCAAACCCGGGTCTTTTCAAAAAGAGAAATGGAGGATAAACGGAAAGGACAGGTAAACAGAAATTTTAACACTTTTTTCCGGCCACCGGAAGCCAAAAAAGAAATGGTGGCAAAACAAAAGGCGAGCCCTGCACTCGCCTATTGCCTTTTAACCACCAAAACAAAAACAACATTAACCAATAAAAACAACCAAAAAAATGATTAAAATTTTCAGCACTACAATGTAAAAATTTTTTCTAACATCACAAAAAAATTGGCTGTTTTTTTACAGAAAAAACGATACAAAAAATACTTTATTGCAAAGTAGAAATAAAAAAAGACCTGCAATGCAGGCCCTTAGCATGTGATGGTTTATAAAACACTGGTTTCAGCGCATATGCCGGTGGAAAGGGCTGGAATGAAAAGGTTGTGAACCATATCCGTAGGGTAAAAACGGATTGTACCCCCTGGAAATATTGATTTCAGCTCCAAACCTCAGGTTATCCGTGATGCGATAATCCATCCCCATCATCATACCTCTTGCATTCATATCAAATGCCTGAGGATTCATCTGGGGCTGAAACATTGCATTAAAATTGTTTTGCTCTGTCCATGCTCCACCGGTAAGAGTAAGCCTTGGGTTGAGCTGGTAAGAACCGAAGGCATATAGGGTAGTAGAGAATAATCTATCTGGCATAAGGCCTGCTGAAGCCCCCATTGCAGGGAAATTGCCACCCATATTGGCGGTGGTGAAATGGCTCCCTACAGTAAGGCTGAAATTGCGGTTTGCCTGCCAGTTCATATGAGGGGAAAGAGACTGACTAAAAACAGAATAGCCGCCAAAACCAGTGGAAAAGCTACTGCCTAACTGCATACCCAGAGTGGGTCGTGAGGAGAAAATTTCATTTTCGCTATTGAGAAGACTATGCTCCGCAGATGTTTGAAGTTGAGCCCAAAGGGCAATGGGAGCCATCAAAATCAAACAAACAAGAAATAACCTATTTTTAACCATGGCGAAAAGAATTAAGTTTACTTTCGTTTAAACGCTTATGCAGCCTTATCCATCAGAAACCTTCAACAAAATCAGCTACACAAACAAGCCTTACTTAAGGCTCCGGGTCTGCTATTGCATTTAACCCTTCTGATGTTCAACTACAAAAATAAAAAAAAACAGGGCACAAATTAATACTTTGGTTTTTTTAAGCATTTGAAAGCGTTTACTACTTTTGCATGTTAAAACTAAACGATACACTTATTCGGCAAAACACTACAAACAAGGCATTTATGAAAATCAAGAAAAACCCCTTGCTCACCGGATTGCGCTCCTACTCTATCATTACCCTGGGTCTGTTTATCAACGCCCTTGCATGGACCGCATTTATTATCCCTTCAGAAATTGTGGGTGGTGGCATAACAGGCCTGAGTACACTTATATTTTATGCTACAGGGTTTCCTGTAGGGATTACTTTCTTCCTGATCAATATTATTCTGCTGGTATTAGGCATTCGGAGCCTGGGGTTGTCTTTCGGGATTCGTACCATTTATGCTTCGGTAATGCTTTCTGTTTTTCTCAGCGTTTTGCAGCAATACATTACCGAACCCGTAGTAACCGATAAATTTATGGCAGCCATTATCGGTGGTATTCTGGGGGGCGGAAGTGTAGGGCTGGTGTTCTCGCAGGGTGGCAGCACCGGTGGCACCGACATCATTGCTATGATGATCAATAAATACCGCAACATAAGTCATGGAAAACTCATCCTTTACATGGACCTGATCATTATTTCAAGCTCATGGTTTTTATTCCATTCCATTGAAGTATTGGTATATGGGGTAGTTGTTATGGGGGTTGCTTCTTATGCCATCGACACTGTACTTATGGGGCACCGTCAGAGTGTGCAGATGTTTATTTTCAGCAAACACCCAGAGCAGATTGCCGAACAGATTGCAAATGATGTGGGACGCGGAGTTACTCTTATCAATGGCAAAGGGTGGTACAGCAAAGCCGACAGCAACATACTGATGGTAGTGGTACGCCGGCATGAGAGCACACGAGTGTTTCACAACATTAAAATGATCGACCCTGATGCCTTTATTTCTATTTCGAAAGTTATGGGAGTATACGGCAAAGGCTTTGACCCCATGAGGTAAAGGTGTACCTTCATGATTTGGTCCATACCCGGTTGTTTAGATTCAGTTCTTCTACAATACTTACAGCCAGTTGAATATCTTCAAAATATTCCTGAACGAGCTCAAACCGGGCCAGTTTTTTAAACCAGCCCGGTTCAAAAAGATCGCGTTTGTAGCTGATGGCAATATAAAGGAATGAATTGACAAAGGAGATGTACAATGGGTTGGGATGTTTTCTGCGAAAGGCCGTGATGCGCTGCATCAATGATGTGCTGAGCACATAGCGGGCCTCTACCTGATCTTCTCCATATACATTGAAGTACTTATTAAACTCCGGATCTTCAAGTTTCACAAGCTTCTCGCGACGGGCCAGATTCATCTTCTTAAAGAAATTGGCAAGAAACCCCCTTCCGTACCTGTTGGGCAACACTATGGTGGAAGTCTGGAAATGCTTGTTGAAATCGGCAATAAAAAACAATCCCTTAAATAAGGTATGCCATGTGGTTTTTGTGCGCCCTTTGCCATCGGAGGTAGTGGTTTTATACTCAGCTTTCACTTCCGAAAACCATATCTGCGTCTTATCCAGCTTACCCAACACCAGATCGTCGCCAGAGAACCGGTCTGCTGATTTGAGAAAAAGTCTCGATCTTTGAAAGCTGTCGATCCCGATGTGATTGTCAGGATCGTATTCCAGTTGTGGGGAAACAAACTTAACAACGGGTTCAATGATCTGCCTTTTAAAGTCATGGTAGAAGTCTTTGTCTTTGGCCCAATAGGCCCCCGCAAGAATGGCTCCGGCAATAGTGAGTACAACAGCAATTATAAGAAAAAGTCCTAAAGAACCTGTATGGGAAGCACCATCAAGCCGAACAAACAGCACCACCCAAAGCAACAACAACATCACAGCCACCAGTAGGACCCACATGCTGCGTCTTACCACTTTTCTCCTTCTTTGATCCAGTACCTGTAACACAGGATAAAGATCACTATCGAAAAACTTTCGGAATTCGCCAAGGCTCTTCATACAGTGGATGGTTATTTACAGTAATGTAAGATGTTGAAACCCTTCAGAAGGGTTTCCCATTCTCATTTCAGCAGGGAAACCTACAGGATTTCTTTAGCTAAACAGAGATTTCACATCCACATTCTGACGCTCCTTATCACTGATTTCGAACAAACGTTTCGATTTGAAATTAAAGATCAGTGCGAAAACATTGGATGGAAACATCTGGCAGGCGTTGTTGTAATCTGTTACGGCTGCATTGTAGGCTCTTCTGGCGGCACTCAGTTGCTCTTCCACTTCGTTCAGGCTTCCCTGGAGTTGCATAAAATTCTGACTGGCCTTAAGCTCAGGATAGTTTTCCACAGCAACCATAATTCCTCCCATGGCTTGTGATATCCGGTTATCGAGATCTACCTTTTCGTTGTCTGAAAGGTTGCCCGACATTGCTCTTGCGCGAAGTTCTGTAATCTCTGCCAGGGTTGCCCTTTCGTGCTCCATATACTTTTGCACGGTGGCCACCAGATTGGGAATGAGATCGTAACGCTTTTTTGCCATGGCATCAATACTGGCGAAAGCCTTTTCTGCCTGGTTCCTCAATCCCACCAAGCGATTGTATCCAATTATGGAGAACAGGGCAAAAACGCCCAGTGCGATCCAAAGTGCTAAACTACCTTCCATGCAATATTTTTTGAATTGATTATCAATGGGTGATTTAAAATCTGCATAAAAATACTAAAAAATAGCAGTGCCGGGATTGCAACCTGCCCCGTTGCTATTTTTCTTCGTCAAAGTAAAGTTTGTAATAAAACTTGCCTCTGGCATCATCAAACCCCTTTTCGAGCATATTGGGGTTGCCATGTACATAAAGTGAAAAATTCTTGTCGAGTTTGATCACGCTTTTAAAGTTCTTCTTTTCTTTTTTTACTGCCTGATCGGCAATATCAAAACTATCGCGGGTCAGCAGGTTGTGTTGCTCTGCAAATTGCTCCCTGAAATCGCGATAAGAGTCAATTACCATAGGTTCTTCCAATACTTCCTGTTCAAAGCTCTCTGCGGCAAAGGAAGTATTCTCAGAAAAGTACTGTACCACCTTTTCTTTAATTTCCAGCTGTTTGCTGCGCGGCACATCGTTGTCTTCCACCAGCATGGTATTGCAAAAGGTACGTGCCATATTCATCACCTGCCTTGTATGGTAAAAATCGTCGTCGCGGGGCGCAACTTTCAAGAACTGATCCTTCCAGAAACGAGACTCCTCCACATTGGTTTTATCAACAATACATATCTTGAAACCCTGCTCTTTCTCAGTATTAAAGATCAGGCACCCTTTATCCAGTTTATTGATATTTATTCCATCCTGGTACTCAATATTACAAGACTGAGGCCCAGCATAAACCTTCAGGAAGGTATCCTTATTTTCTGATTTAAAAATGCCCAGGGCATCAGTAAGTTCATCCTCCACCATAATATTCTGTATAAGAGCCACATACAGCTCTCCGGATTTAACCATAGGATGGTGAGACTTTTCGTAAAGATGCCTGGCGATATTTACCGATTGCAGTTCAAAACTCTCTCCGGGAGTAAAAATTCTGGAAACATAGTGATACATTTCATTGAGCTGAAGATCGGTTTCATGTTTAAAATTATAGAAACCCAGGTCTTTTTTCTGGAAGGGAGACAGGAAAAACCGGGACAAAACGGCCTCAAGATCGGGATCTTCCAGGGGGAATGCCTCTTTGGAGCAATTCAGTTGTTCGTCGCGCGAAGGATTGCCTACCTGATGCACAATGATTTTATCCAGTGTAGCTTCTGCCAGGTCTAACATAATCAGATTTCATTAAAATTGAGTGTAATATCGCGATTTTCGCGAAAATCGAAAAGGGTAAGTCGACGCATTTCAAAGTAACCCTGCCAGTAGCTGCGAAGAGCAGCAAGATAAGCTTGTTTGGCCCTGTCCTTTTCGGCCAGAGCAATATTGAGTTCCAGGATATCGATGCGCCCAATCAGATAGCGTTGCCGTGATACTTCGTACCTCTTTTCTGCAATGGTATCTGCTTTGGAGGCTATTGTAAGCTGGCGCTCCAGCATATTGAAAGCCATTACACGTAAAAAAATCTCCTGCTCAAAATCAATCATAGCCTGCTCCACATTGCTGTTTACCAGCTCACGGTTTGACTCAGCCATTTTCACTCTTCCACGCCCTACACCCCAGTCGGCAATAGGGATCTGAATGCCAATACGCAAGCCTTGCTGATCAAGAGGATCGCGGTACACATCCTGAAAATCGGTAGCTGTCTGGGTAAGCCCATACACGGCAAACATATTGGCGTTGAACCGGCTCTCCGACCGCGCCCTGCTTACCTCACTTTCTGCTTCAAGTTGTCGACGCTCAAAACCAATGATATCTGACCGGTTCTGGCGTGCCTTCTCCAATGCCATTTCCACTTGCACTACCATTTCGTGGCGTTGCTGAGGCACAACAAGGGCAAGATTGTCCATCTTATCCAGACGCAGGAAGGACCGCAAACGAAAAAGGGCACCTTCGTAGTCGATACGCGCCTGCTCCAGAGAGGCTTCCGAATTAAGCACATTGAGCTCCATCTGAAGCAATTCATTCTCAGCTATCCGTCCAAGAGAAAACCGCCCTTTGGAGATCTGATACAATGTATCGTTGTTTGCCAGGTTGAGGGTGCTGATCTCTATATTGATTTGGGCCAGCAGCAAATCAAAAAAAAGTGCATTGGCCCGCAAAGAGATGGTTTCCAGATCCTCGATATAGCGCTTGCGGGCTTCCTGAAAACGCAGAGGTTCGATTTTCCGCTCCCATTTATAAGGGTTGAAAGCAAATATGGGTTGACTGAAACCAATGTTGATTGGAGTAGAGAGAAAAGAGGTAAGATTACCATCTTCACGCAACAGGTCGATCCGCTCCAGTCCACTGCTCACAAAGAACTGACCACCGGAAAAAGGTACCCGTTGATTGAGAGAAAGAGTTCCCGATGATGAAGCCAGCGAACGTCGTACAAAAACATCACTACCATCTTCCAGGGTAATGGCCTGGATGTTTCGGTTAAGATTAGGCAGGGTAGCATCAAACCGCAACCCGGGCAAATAACCCGCTCTGTAAGACTGATGTTGCCAGTAGCTGCCCCGGTAACGGTGGCGCGCGGCCATAGCATCGGGCGATTGCTCCCGGGCCATGGCAATTACTTCTTCAAGGGTAAGAAAGCGGGTGGGAGTGTTTTGGGCGTGTGTGGGAAATGCAAAGACAACACACAAGATTGCAAAAAATAAAACCAGAGTGTTTTTCAAGTTCATTATGTCAGGGTGTTTTTGAATGAAGGTTTAACGCCAGTATCACCTGCAAAGGGACCTGTTCAGGTCACCCCGGGGTTCATACCGTTTTGTTAACAAATTTAACGCATTATCCTTTGATAAATTTTATCTGAAAATAATTTATTTGACTAATTAGCTTTGCCGGGCTCTGCTACCATTGCCGGATGGGCAATTAGAAAAAAGGATTACACTGATCATTGCAAAATCCTGCATCAATAGATCCGGCTCATTACAAGGCCATTTTTGTGTAAAAAATGACCAATACTAACCTTTACCACACCCAATCCATACACCACACTGCGTGCAAAATTAATAGATGATGCTTCTGCAAAGTAGCATGTAGGGCAGGTTATTTCGGCTATGGCATATTTTTTCATAATGATCTGGCTCAGCATCTGGTTGTCGAAAACAAAATCGTCGGAGTTTCCATGAAAATTTACTTGCCGCAGTACCTCAGCTGAAAAGGCTCTGAAGCCCGTATGATATTCTGACAGTTTCTGATGAAGTAAAATATTCTGAAAAAGGGTAAGCAACCGGTTGGCAACATATTTATAGAATGGCATGCCCCCTTTCAGGGCACCATTACCCAGGATCCGCGAACCCAGCACCACCGGATACAATCCCTCGGCAATCAGATGCACCATGGCGGGTATCAGGCGCGGGGTATACTGGTAGTCTGGGTGCAACATTACCACTATATCAGCCTTAAGCGTATCAAGAGCATAGCTGTAGCAGGTTTTCTGATTTCCACCATAGCCTTTGTTGGCCGGATGAATAATCACATGCTTTATCCCCAGTTTTCGTGCAACCTGCACAGTGTTATCCGTACTGGCATCATCTACCAGCAGCACATCATCCACCGTGTCGAATGGTATGTCGCGAAAAGTTTCCTCAAGGGTAGATCCAGCATTATAGGCTGGCATAACCACTACTACCTTTTTCCCTTTGTACATATCCCTAATTCGGTTTTATTGCATAATCAGAGTGTTGATATGGCATAAGGCGAGCATACAAAAAAACTCTCAGACCATCCCTTATAAGGATCATGCCTGCCGTGCGTGCTAAGCATCATCTCCCTGCTTACGGTTTTTTTTGCGTCGTTTGGGTCTGTAGCCTTTCTTTTCATCTTTATCAGCCGAACCCGTCGCACGGCTTCCCCCGGATTTGGAGGCTGCAGCCTGGCCCTTCCCGGCTCTTTTGAAAGGCCGGTTTCCTTGCCGCCCACGTGCCTGCCTGGGGTCATAAACCGGTCCCTCGCCCAACCCGGCAGGCAAACCAACTTTTTCAACTTCGTAACCGATGAGCCTTTCCACTCCGGCAAATTTACGTTGTTCTTCCAATCCAACAAAGGTTATGGCCACTCCGGTTTTGGCTGCCCGGGCGGTACGACCTACCCTATGCACATAGTCTTCCGGATCGCCCGGAGCATCAAAATTGAGAACCACACTGATATTATCCACATCGATACCTCTCGATAATACATCGGTGGCTACAATAATGGGCAACTGTTTATTCTTGAATTTGCGGAGGATCTCCTCACGTTCTTTCTGATCCAGATCCGAATGGAAGGCTTCGGCATCAATCCTTTTGGATTTGAGCATTTCGTGGATCTTTTTCACCTTGATTCGGGTAGAGGAGAAAATCAGCATGGATTCGAACTCCAGATCAGCCAGCAGACTCAGCAGCAGTTCTTCTTTTTGGTTGTCGTACACCACATAAGCTCTCTGCGACACCCCTTCGGCGGGTTTCGACAGAGACAGGTTGATATGATGGGGCTGATGGAGAATTTTCTGGGCCAACACGGCTATTTTGGGTGGCATGGTGGCACTGAACATTAGGTTCTGACGTTTGGCCGGGAGATAACTGATAATGCGAACGATATCATCGTAAAAGCCCATGTCGAGCATACGATCGGCCTCATCCAGGATCAGGTGTTTTACCGAAGACAGGTTGAGTTTGCCCATGGTAAGCATAGCGATAAGACGCCCTGGAGTGGCTACTACAATGTCGGCCCCCTCCTGCAGGCTGCGTCGTTGCGACTCCCAGCTGATGCCATCGCCACCTCCAAATACAGCCTTGGAGCTAACCGAAACAAAATACCCCAGCCCTTCGATCTGCTGATCTATCTGCTGGGCCAGCTCGCGTGTAGGTACAATGATAAGGGTATTGACACCCGAGGTTTGTTGCGAAACAATTTTATGAATTACAGGCAACAGAAAAGCGGCCGTTTTTCCGGTACCCGTCTGGGCACAACCTAAAAGATCGCGCCCCTCCAGGATAACCGGTATAGCCTGCTGCTGGATGGGCGTAGCTTCTTTAAAACCCATGGATTCGAGGCCCTGCATGAGGTCCTCGTGCAATTGAAAATCTGAAAATAACAAAATAAAACAAATTAAGGTAAATACTATCTGGCTGTTGCAACAAAGGTAAAAAATTCATTCTTTTGTATTACAAACCTTTAAAACCTGAAAGCAATGCGTGAAATTTCAAAAATCATAAGCATTATCCTCCTGCTGACATGGGCTCAGAATGCTGCAGCACAAAGCGAACCTGTAACAGAAAGAGAGGCCGTAAGACAAACCATCTTATCTGCTTACCTGGATGGTTTTCAGAACCTGGGAGGTCGCGAAAAAATAGAAAAAGGGTTCCACCCCTCCTTTGTAATGATCCTGAACCGGGGAGGAGAACTGTCGGAGCTCCCCCTGGCAAGGATGATAGAAATTGTGGAACAACGGCGGGCCAACCCCGAATACGTGCATCGAGAGGTAACTGCCACTATTCTGGATATCGACATTACTGGCAATGCCGCTATGGTAAAACTGGAACTCTACCGCGAAGGCCAGAAACTTTTTACCGATTACCTGGGTCTGTACAAGTTTAATGACCAGTGGCAAATTTTCAACAAACTTTATCATCAGCACTTTTAAATCAGCCCCTTATCTGTTGTGCTCCTTTGCTTTTGCCTGTCAGCTTTGCACGTTGGCTTTTTTTGGGGATAAAAGATTTACCTTTGCAACGTTTTACTACCATCCCCATTCCCTATGTTAATAAGCAGTTTTTTTGAATTGTTCTGGCAAAATATCCTCGAAACCACCTGGCTGGAAGTTATTGCCGTGATTTTTGGCCTGCTGAGTGTGTGGTATGCCAAAAAAGCCAACCTCCTGGTGTATCCTACCGGCATTGTGTCGGTACTGATATATGTTTACATATGCTTCAATTTTCAGCTTTATGCTGATATGGGCATCAATTTCTTCTATTTTGTGATGAGCGTATACGGATGGTACATGTGGACCCGCAAAGGACCGGAAAAGAAAGTGATCCCTATACGCTGGAATACAACCCGCCAGCAATGGCTGGGTGTGCTGGCGGTGGTGGTATTCTTCTGGGCCATCCTTGGTTTGATTTTTCTTTTCAAACAGGACGATGCAGACTACATGAATTCTTACATCCCCTATGTAGACTCGCTTACCACAGCCATATTTCTGGTTGGGATGCTACTGATGGCTCTCAAACGTATCGAAAACTGGATTTACTGGATCATAGGCGATATAATCTCAGTGCCACTGTATTTCGTAAAAGGCCTTGTTTTCACCAGCTTCCAGTATGCTGTTTTTCTGGCCATTGCTGTAGCCGGCCTGTTAGCCTGGAAGCGGATGTACGAGCAGGAAAGAGCCTTGCAGGTTTAGGCACTATCTTTTCATGTTCTTTACAGCAGAAAAAACTTTAATAAAAAAAGCGGTGATGGGTCTTCAAAGATATCCATCACCGCTTTTCTCTTAAAGATTTAAAAATCAGGCAATATTGGTAAAAACGGCCTGAATATCATCGTCATCTTCAATCTTGTCGAGCAGCTTGTCGATATCCTCCAGTTGCTCTTCAGAGTATTCAACAGGGCTGTTGGGAATACGCTGCAGATTTGCCTTGGTTATTTCAATTTTCAGATCTTCCAGAGCCTGGTTCATGGTGCCAAAATCCTTGTAGTCGGCATACAGGTATACTACTCCTTCGTTCACTTCAATCTCTTCCAGTCCGGCATCTATCAGAGTAAGCTCAAGTTCTTCCACATCAACCTTGTCGTTTAACTCCAGCTGAAAAACTGCTTTGCGAGAAAACATAAAATCAAGCGATCCTGTAGGCACCAATCCTCCTCCCACTTTGTTGAAATAAGATTTCACATTGGCAATGGTACGGGTAGGGTTGTCTGTAGCACATTCTATTACCACCAATACACCGTGGGGCCCTTTCCCTTCGTAAAGTATCTCCACAAAGTTTTCTGCATCTTTGCCTGCAGCTCTTTTAATGGCGGCATCAATATTATCTTTGGGCATATTCTGTGCCTTGGCATTCTGAATGGCAGTTCTTAACCTGCCATTGAGTTCCGGATCACCGCCACCACCCTCTTTGGCTGCAAGAGTTATGGCTTTGGCCAGCTTTGGAAACACTTTCGACATTTTATCCCAGCGCTTTTCCTTGGCAGCCCTGCGATATTCAAACGCTCTTCCCATATTTGATTGTTTTTTCTTTTCGTCAGATATTTTTGGGCAAAAGTATAGAAAATGGGCGAAACATCGGCCTCGCCCATTTGAAAAAAAGTATCAATGTATGCAAAACAAAAATTACCTGTCAGAAACTTTGCTACAAGGTAGTTACAACAGGTCCTTCATGGTTTTCCAAAGACTGTTGTAATCCTTGTAACCACGGGCAACTACCTCCATATGGGAGCCTTTGCGAATAATCAACGATGGAAAGCCCTTTACTCCCATACCCTGCACCATACCAAACTCATTGGAAACAATCTGAAGGATCTCTTCGCTGGTCATCCCGCTTACAAATTCTTTGGGGTCAAGGCCATATTCCTGGGCAATGCTACCATAGCAAGAGATATCATCTACACGGATACCATCGTAGTAAATGGCTTTCTGCAAGCGTGAGGCGAAGCTTACGGCTGAGGCGGGCTGCTCCAGGCGAAACACTGCCAGGGCCGAGGCGGGCGGAACAGAACTGAAAATAACATCATTGCGATGAAGGGTTTCCTCCATAAACTTGCGCCCGAACTTTACACCAGCAGTATCTTCAATAATTTTGGATGCATGGGTAATAAATTCTGCCATTTCGCGCACCGGCCTGGCATCTTCCTGCCTGACCAGCCCACCTGAGAGTACCAGAAAGTCGGCAACAGGGGTAAACTCTTCATACAGTTTTTCCATAACAGGGCTGAAACCATAACACCAGCCACAAAGGGCATCAAACACATATATTATTTCGGGTTTTTCCTGCTCTGGCAGAGGTTTCCCATTCAATTTTCCCATAACTTTATCATTGGATAAGTAAAAACCACTTACTTGAGTGGCACCATCAGCATTGCAACAATCCCCCGCTCTTTTTTGTTTAAGCAAGATGTATTACAACGGGAAAAATTATTGGGTTCCAAATCTGGCACTCAAAAAAACAATCCAAAGCCCCATACCTCATTTTAAAATTTTCTTTCCATGAACTATACAAAAATTGTTTATCTGCAATACGGAGAACCCGAGGTGATGCACCTTACCCAATCGCCCCTGCCAACCCCAAAAGAAAATGAAATTCTGGTTAAAGTGTATGCAGCAGGGGTAAATCCGGTCGACTATAAGTTGCGTAATGGCAGCATGCGTTTTCTGGTCGGAAAAAAGTTTCCTAAAACTCCCGGTGGCGAAATTGCGGGTGTAGTGGAGCAATGTGGCTCACAAACAGGATTTTTTAAACCTGGCGACAGGGTATTTGCCATGCTACCGCTGTCGGGTGGAGGATATTCTCAATACTTGTGCATTCCAGAATCTCTGCTCAGCCTTATGCCCGAAAACCTTTCATTCAATGAAGCTGCCGGTATTCCCCTGGCAGGGCTTACAGCTCTGCAGGCTTTGCGCGACAAAGGGAACCTGCAAAAAGGAATGAATGTACTGGTAAATGGGGGTTCGGGTGGCGTAGGAATGTTTGCCATACAAATTGCAAAGGCTTACGATGCAAAGGTAACTGCCGTTTGCTCTGGTAAAAACATCGATCTCGTAAAAAGCTTCGGAGCAGACAACGTAATTGACTATGAAAAGGAGGATTTCACCCAATCAGATGAACAGTTTGATATTGTATTCGATGCAGTGGCTATGAGCAGCCCCGGAAAATGCAAAAAAATACTGACCTCCAAAGGCACTTTCATCAGCACCATTCCCAGCCCGGGAATCATGTTAAGACAGATCATCAATCCATTGCTTTCGCAAAAGATCTTTGGAATTATGTGCAAACCCGGAGGCAAGGACCTGGATGTGCTGGCCAGAATGGCAACCGAAGGCAAGCTTAAATGCCACATTGAAAGAAAATACCCCCTTCATATGGCTCCTGAAGCGCATTACCATATCCAATCGGGAAGGGTGAAAGGGAAACTGGTTCTCGAAACAATAGAACAGCAAAAATAGAGCCCGATTATGTATTTTGAGAAAATGGCATTATTTTTGAAAATCCAACACGTATTTGCAAAAAAAATTCAGTATTCACATAATCGAACCATCATGAAAAAAATCATTGCTCTTAGTATTGTACTGTTTGCCTTCCTTTCGGCAAGCTGGGCCCAGGACCGAACCAAAATGCGCCCCAAAGACCGTTTCATTATTGGCACCTTTACCGATGTATGGTCGGGGCTTCCTTCCGGCATGGAAACCAAGGCTTTGAATCGTGGAATTACATTGGATTATGTGCAGGAGTTCCCCATCAGCACTACCAACTTCAGCTTTGCTGCAGGGCTGGGCTTTACCAGCAATAACCTGTACAGCGATCATTTCTATTCCTACAATTTCGTAGGTAACAGACACGAGTTTACCCCTATACCAGAGTCCTTTGACTACAGCAATAATAAACTTAGCCTCAACTATCTGAACATACCTGTTGAATTCAGATTCAGGACCCGCAATACTCCCCGCACCTTCAGGATACATGCCGGCCTTAAGGCAGGCCTGCTTGTAAACGCCCATACAAAATATGTTGGCGATTACAGCCTTGTACCAGGTTTTTCTACACGTGAAACCAAAATCAAGGAAGGTAAACTTGAAAACATCGAGAGTTTCCTGCTGGGAATGCATGCCCGCGTAGGCTACGGAAGATTCAATGTGCATTACTTCACCAACCTCACCAATATTTTTGAGGGAAATAATGCCGAGGATGCCAGTTTTATGAGCCTTGGATTATCCTTTATACTTTTCTAGCCTCTGAGCCAGAGAAACAATAAAAGCATTACGAAAACGCCCGTAAGATACCCTGCATAAACCTGGGGTGGATTATGGGCGTTAAGTTTTATGCGGGCACTGCCCAACAAACCCGAAATCAGTATTGTGGAAATGATAAGGCCCGGCATATCATATTTGAGCAACAAAGACAATGAGATCAGAAAACCGGTGAAACCGCCCATGGAAATCATATGAATACTGATCTTCCAGTAAAAAGTAACTGCAAAACCAATCAAAACCAGCAAAGTAGCCCCTATAACAAAATACTGAACCAGTGACGGCAGATTGGCCTGGCGAAAAAGATACCAGGTAAAAAGATAAAAAATCATACTTACCATAACGGGGTAGATCCGATCCTTACGATCATCCAGCAAAACACTCGATATCAAACCCATCCGTTTAAGAAATACAATGGAAAGCATGGGTGCCACACAGGTATTGATAAAGATAATCAGGATGATAAGCCTTTGACCTGAAGTAGAAATAGAGAATGACACGTAGGATGGGATTGCAAAAAGAAGCGCCATGGCCATGGCAGGCAAAAGCAACGGATGAAAAATAGCACTTACCAGTCGTGCCCAGAAGTTCTGCATTCCCATCAGACAAGCTCCTTTCTCAACCTGGCAACAGGTATGTTGAGCTGTTCGCGATACTTGGCAACCGTGCGGCGGGCAATATTGTATCCTTTATCTTTGAGTATGGCAGTCAATTCTTCGTCGGTAAGGGGTTTACCTTTGTCTTCT
Organism: Bacteroidales bacterium; assembly: GCA_046291875.1. Lineage (GTDB taxonomy): Bacteria > Bacteroidota > Bacteroidia > Bacteroidales > UBA7960 > SKVR01. The sequence continues at coordinate 53,192 of JBKBSF010000004.1, forward strand.
GCATCAATACAATCCTGAAGAATTTTTTTAACCTCCCGGGTAGATACCTCCTCCCCTTCGTCGTTTTGCAGCGATTCTGAAAACAAGGTTTTTAGCAGGAAAGTACCAAAAGGAGTTTGAACGTATTTACTGTTGGCAACCCGGGATATGGTAGAAATATCGAGCTGCACAATATCTGCGATATCCTTCAGGATCATAGGCCTTATGCGCGTATCATCGCCGGTAAGGAAGTATTCTTTCTGAAACATCATAATGGCCTCCATGGTCATCAGAAGGGTATTTTGTCGTTGCCGGATGGCATCGATAAACCATTTTGCACCATCGAGCTTCTGTTTTACGAACATCATAGCCTCTTTTTGCCGGGGATTACTTTTCCCTTTCTGCTCAGCCATGGTTTCGAGCATTTCCATATACGAACGGTTTACCTTAAGTTCGGGAGCATTGCGGGCATTGAGGCTCAGCTCCAGATCGCCGTTGAAATTGGTAATAATAAAATCGGGCACCACATATTGTGCACCCCTGCCTGCCTCAGTGAGTGTATTGCCGGGCTTGGGGTTGAGCTTAAGTACCTCATCAATGGCTTCCTTGAGCTGCTCATCGGTCAGGTCATGCTTCTTCTGTATCTTATGAAAGTGCTTACGGGTGAAATCATTGAAATTTTTTTCCAGCAGCAGGGTCGCATTTTCCACAGCCTCTGTCCGGGGAGCTTTACGCCGGATCTGCAGCAGCAAGCACTCCTGCAAATCACGGGCTCCTACCCCGGGAGGATCGAACTCCTGCACCACTCGCAGCAAGGTAAGTACTTCCTTAAAATCGGTTTGCACATTGAGGGAAAAAGCAAGATCATCGATCAGCGAATGAATATCGCGCTGAAGATATCCTGAGTCATCGATATTGCCAATAATGTGTGTTGCCACCAGCACCTGGTGATCGGTGAGATCTCTTAGCCCAAGCTGCGAAAGCAAATGCTCCTGAAAGCTGAAAGATGAAGAAATGGGGATCTCCCTGTGCTCATCGTCGGCACTGGTATTATTGGCAGCCAGCTTGTAATTCGGGATCTCATCATCTTCGATGTAATCGCTTATATCGAATTCGTTGTCAGGATCATGCTCGGGCTCGTCAAAATCTTTATCATCAGCATCAAATTCATCCGACACATCATCACTTTGGGATTCATCGAAATCCTCGAAATCATCGTCAGCTCCTTCTTCCAGTGCAGGGTTTTCTTCAATTTCCTCCTTTATTCTTTGCTCAAGCAATACAGTAGGAAGCTGCAGCAACTTCATAAGCTGAATTTGCTGGGGAGAAAGTTTCTGCAAAAGCTTCTGCTGTAATCTCTGCTTCAACATAGCATTAAAAGTTTATCAGATACAAATGCCAGGGGTTTTTATTTTCAATGCCAAAATAAACATTTTTTCCCATTCGCCCCACAGGCATAGGTTAAAATTCTGCGTTCTGGGGGGTACGCGGGAAAGGTATCACATCGCGGATATTGCCCATGCCGGTAATAAACAGCATCAAGCGTTCAAATCCCAACCCAAACCCACTGTGAGGAGCTGTACCGAACTTGCGGGTTTCCAGATACCACCAAACATCCTTTTCGGGTATTCCCATTTCCCTGATTCGCTCAAGCAAAATATCATAATTCTCCTCTCGCTGGCTACCTCCGATGATTTCGCCGATCTTGGGGAACAATACATCCATGGCACGCACAGTTTTGCCATCGGGGTTGAGCTTCATGTAAAAGGCTTTGATCTCCCTGGGATAATCGGTAAGGATAACAGGCTTTTCGAAGTGTTTCTCTACCAGGTACCTTTCGTGTTCCGATTGCAGGTCAACACCCCATTTTACAGGATACTCAAACTTCTGACCCGATTGCTCAAGGATTTCAATGGCCCGGGTATACGAAAGTCTTTCAAAGGTATTCTGGGTTACAAACTGCAGGCGGCCCACAAGTTCTTTATCATACATATTCTGAAGGAACTCCAGATCGTCGGGGCAATTTTCAAGCACATAGCCAATGAGGTATTTCAGAAAGTCCTCGGCAAGATCCTGATTATCGTGAATATCGTAAAAAGCCATCTCCGGTTCAATCATCCAGAACTCGGCCAGGTGACGCGACGTGTTGGAATTCTCTGCCCTGAAAGTAGGCCCGAACGTATAAATATTGGATAACGCCAATGCCCCCAGCTCACCCTCCAGCTGGCCACTTACGGTAAGGTTGGTCTCTTTCCCGAAGAAATCCTGGGCAAAATCAACCTTTCCCTCCGCTGTTTTGGGGATATTATTCAGATCAAGGGTGGTAACATGAAACATGGCTCCTGCCCCTTCAGCATCGGAGCCTGTAATGATGGGCGTATGCAGATAATAAAACCCATGATCGTTGAAATACCTGTGTATGGCAAAAGCCAGTGCGTGCCTTATTCTCAGCACTGCACCAAAGGTATTGGTACGCGGACGAAGGTGCGCAATCTCGCGCAGAAACTCAAGGGTGTGTCCTTTTTTCTGCAAAGGATAGGTTTCAGGATCGGCAGTGCCATAAACCTCTATTTCTCTGGCAATGATCTCCACACTTTGGCCCTGCCCTTGCGATTCAACCAAACGACCATTTACAGATATACATGCACCTGTAGTGATCTGTTTGAGCAAGTCTTCATTATTAAACTGCTGTATATCAACAACCACCTGGATATTATGGATGATACTGCCATCGTTCAATGCAATGAAAGCCACATTCTTATTTCCTCTCTTGGTTCTAACCCATCCCTTTACATTCACCTGCTTTTCGATCAGGTCCTTGTTTTCGCTTTTCAAAAGGTCATATACCCTTTGTCTTTTCAATTGCTCCATAAGTGTTGAGATAAAAATATAAAAAACCGTTATAATTTTTTTTCAGAATTATTACTGACCCTTCGATCCAAAGCATGAAGTGGCAAACTCTATGGGTCTGTCAGGACTTGTCATCCCTTCACCTCAACTTTTGCTGTTCGTTTGAAGTTTTGGGTGGAGAAATACTAATGTGCCTTGTACTTTCCCCTACTATTTCCACAACTCATGCCTATGATTACTTCAGGAATTTATCATGCGGGGCAATTAACATGTTGCACCCACACTCCTGATCAACAGGGTGCAAAATTAATAGAAATTTATAAAGATAAGCCCATACCGGTATCTTCATTCTCGCTGTTCAGAATACGACCATGGCAGATACGGAAAGCAAACTCCGCAAATCAAACGATTCGTTGTAAAAAACTGATACAATCAGTACTACAAACCATCTATTGAAACATGTGAAAATACGTCTTGGTTTATATGTTTTTCAAACGTAAACTGCTGAATATGCAATTTTTCAAAGAAATATCAATCAATTACTAAATTTTTTAAAAAAACTTACTATACTTGCAGCAATAAATTCGACAATGAGATCGCAAAGTCCTCTGTTTATAAGCAAAATCAAAGTAACACCCTGGGATCACTAGTTTATGATTCTCATCGGGTCAGATCGTTTTCATTGATTTTCTTTTAGCAGGAGATATTTGCATTTTTTATTTGTTCTCTTTTAGCAATGCATCAATAAACCCTGGGCAAGATGTTCGGACATACAGACAAACGACTTTACTTCGTTCGAAAAAAACATGTTTCCTGACTGCTGCCTGTTAAAACCAAAACAAACACACATGAGAAAAAAATTAATTGGTTTCTTCGCATTTGCTTTTGTAGCTGTGAGCGCTTTGGCACAGAGCATAAGCATTACCGGAACAGTTACTTCGCATATGGACGGCGACATGCCGCTTCCGGGGGTTACGGTTCAGATCAAAGGTACTACCGTGGGTACTATCACCGATTTTGACGGGCGTTACAGACTGGATGCCAATCCAACCGACACCCTGGTATTCTCATATGTAGGCATGGTTACTGAGATGATTCCGGTAAATGGACGCAACATCATTAACCTTGCAATGATGATGGATATTGCCCGCTTGGGTGAGGTTGTAGTGGTGGGTTATGGAACAGAATCCAGCAGGCTGATCTCTGGCTCGCTGGGAGTAGTAAGCGAAAGTGAAATGCGAAATGTTCCTATGCGCACCATCGATGGAGTGTTGCAAGGGCGTGCTGCAGGTATTCAGATTACCCAGAACTCGGGCACACCAGGGGCCGCCAATTCTGTAAGAATCAGAGGAAACAGCTCTATCTCTGCCGGCAACGAACCCCTTTACGTTATTGATGGAATACCCATGACATCAGGCGATTTTGGCCAGGTGGGTTTCTCTGGACAAGGGATTAATGCCCTTTCGGACATCAACCCCAACGATATTGAGTCGATAACCGTGCTGAAAGACGCTTCTGCCGCAGCCTTATACGGAGCCAGGGCTACCAATGGGGTAATCCTCATAACAACCCGCAGGGGAAGCCAGCAAAGAACCAACATCAATTTCGGAGCTTCCACAGGATGGCAACACGTGGCCAATAAACTGGAAATGCTCAATGCCGAACAATGGCATGATTACCGTGGAACCACACCTGACTCCGACGATCCTGTTGATGTAAACTGGCTTGATCAGGTATTTCGTACGGCGCCCATCAGCAATGTCGAACTTTCTGCCAGCGGAGGTGACAGCAAAACACAGTTCTTTGTTTCCGGTAACTATTTTTCACAGGTAGGAACCTTGCTGGGCACCGATTTTCAGCGCCTCAACGGAAGGTTGAACCTTGATCACAACGTAAATAATGCAGTAAAGATAGGTGCCAGCATGGGAACCAGCTACTCCCTGAACAACCGGGTAGAAGGAGACAGATCGTTACACGGAGTATTGCCCAATGCAATTTCAATGGCTCCCATTTATCCGGTTTACAACCCCGATGGATCCTACAATCAGGAAGGCTTTTTTGCCAATCCCATTGCTATCGGAAAAGAAGCTATCAACGAAGCACACTCCTATCGTACCCTGGCAAATACTTACGCAGACATTCGGTTTGCACCCAATTTTACCTTTAGCACCCGATGGGGTATGGATTACCTGAGCCTCAGGGAACATAGCTACGACCCCATTACAACCCGCCAGGGAGCTACTACCAATGGATTGGGGATCGAAGCACAAACCAATATCCTGAATGTGGTTTCCAACAACCTGGTACGCTATGTAAACAGCATCGACGAACTACATAATTTTGAAGCGCTGGCAGGTTATTCTTTTGAGATGTTCAGACGCCGCACACAATATGCTGAAGGAATTGATTTCCCGGGGTCCTATTTCCAGTATATCCTGGATGCAGGTACCATTCGCAGGGCAGAAGCCCGTGCCACCGACAGAGGAATAAACTCCTTTTTCGGACAGTTTAAATACAACTACGACTATCGCTACATCCTTTCGCTCAGTGGTCGCTACGATGGATCCACCAAGTTTGGCACCAACAACCGCTATGGCTTTTTCCCAGCAGCATCAGTTGCCTGGCGTGTGAGCGAAGAGGCTTTCTTCCAGAACCTTACAAGCACCATCAACGAGTTCAGGCTCCGCGCCAGTGCAGGGCTCACAGGAAATGATGGCATACCGGATTTTGCCTACATGGATCTATACAGAGGAAGGGCCAATTACCAGAACCAGGCTGGCATTGCTCCTACAGGCCTACCCAACCCGGATCTGAAATGGGAAACTACCTCACAGTTTAACGTAGGAGCCGATATTGAATTCTTTGCAGAAAGAATTGCAGTCTCTTTAGACTATTACCACAATGTTACACGCGATCTGCTTTTCAACAGGCCCGTATCCATGACATCGGGTTTCGGCTCCATAACTTCCAACATTGGAGAACTCGAAAACAAGGGTGTTGAAATTGCTATCAACACAGTAAATGTGAGAACATCTGACTTCGAATGGACCAGCCGGTTCAATCTTAGCCATAACAAAAACAAGATTCTCTCCCTTTATAAGGACCAGGACCTGCTCGATCTGGACCGCTACAGCCCCAGTGCAGTGATCATAGGCCAGCCCATGAGCGTTTTTTATGGCTTCCGCAGCCTTGGTGTTGACCCTTCTACAGGCGACCTGGTATTCTATGATAAAGACGGAAACGGGGTGATCAACTCAGACGACCGTGTGGTTATCGGTGATCCTAACCCACTCTTTACCGGTGGTTTTACAAACAACCTCTCCTACAAAAATTTTGATCTGAACTTTTTTATTCAGTTTTCCTATGGCAACGACATTTTCAATGCCACCCGCATCTTTACCGAAGCCATGAGAGGCCCTGACAACCAGAGCACTGCAATTCTCGATCGTTGGCGCCAGCCCGGCGACATTACAAATATGCCCCGTGCCTCTGAAAACGACCCCAACGCCAACAACCGAATCTCATCCCGTTTTGTGGAAGATGGCTCTTATGCACGCCTGAAAAACATTACCCTGTCTTACAACTTCCCACGGAAAGCCATTCAGAGAGTTGGCCTGCGTAATGCAAGGGCTTTCATCACAGGTGCCAACCTGATTACTATTACCAACTACTCAGGTATGGATCCGGAGGTAAACTATCGGGGCGACAGCAATTTGCTCAGAGCAACCGATTTCTTCACCTATCCCCAGGCACGTAGCTTCTCTTTGGGCATTAATGTAGGACTTTAAAAACAGACAATCATGAAAAAATTTGCATATATCTTAACACTGGCAGTTGTAGCTTTGAGCGCATGCGATGTGCTTGATGTTCAACCCTACCACTCTATCCCTTCATCCGAAGCCATAACCAATGCAGCACAAGTTGAAAGTGCTATCATTGGTTGCTACGATGCACTGCAAAGCGGTGGTTATTACGGCCTTAATTATATCATTTGGGGCGATTTACCTGCCGATAACCTTTCTCACTCAGGCATTACTATTACATGGGCCGATATCAGCAACAATACCATTCTTGCCGACAATGGCCTGGTAGAAAGTACATGGGCTGCCATCTATGGAGCATTATCCAGAATCAACAATGCTCTGGATCAGATCCCTGCCATTGATACCACCAACATGCCTGAACCCAAAAAGTATGCGGCAATGGCCGAATTGAGGTTTCTGAGGGCATTGGCTCACTACGATCTCATGCGCTTGTTTGGCCCTGTACCCATTCGCGACAAACCTGTTTCCAACGACGAACAAAGCCTCAATCCGCCCAGAAGAAGTATTGCAGATGTTCTTGAACTGGTAAACAGCGATCTGGATTTTGCCATCGAGCATCTTGCACCTACCCTCAAAAGAGGTCGTGCAGCCCAGCCCGCCGCACAGGCCCTCAAAGCCAGGGTGGCTCTTCATCAGTATTACCTGACCCAAAACACCCAGCTTCTGGAGCAGGCAATTACCCTTGCTACTGCAGTAATCAATCATCCGGCTCTTGAGATCGAACCTGACTATGCAACCCTGTTCAACGGCAACCCCAACAAAGAGTCCATTTTCGAGATATCCTACAATGAACAGGACCGCAATCTTACTGCCCGCTATTTCGCCCATACTTCTATTGCCGGCGGAAGATATGAGTTTAAGCCCACCGACATTTACCTCAATGCATTTCATAATGATGATCTGAGAAAAGATATCTCTGTGAAATTTGCAGGAACTGCACCTTATGCTGTCAAGTTCAATGATGTAAGCTCTGGCACCGACCCTGTTTATGTGCTTCGTCTGGCCGAAATGTACCTCATCAGGGCAGAAGCAGGAGTTTTGCTGCAGAACTCAACGCAAAGTATCCTTGCCGATATCAATGTTATACGTCAGAGGGCAGGACTTCAACCTGCCAACATCAGCAGCTACACAGGACTTTCCCTGGAAATTGAAGCCCAGAGACAAAAAGAGTTTGCTTTTGAAGGGCATCGATGGTTCGACCTGATCAGAACCGGAAGAGCTTTGGATGTGCTTGAAAATGTTACAAGCATCAACCAAACCCTCTTCCCCATACCTCAGGCTGAGTTAATTGCCAACGATAATCCGGGTATGTACCAGAATGACGATTATTAAACCTATGGGAGTCACACACTGATCCATGCAACGAAGATCTTCTGTGTATTTAAAAAAACATAAAATATGAAACTTGCATGAGCACTTTCGGCTCACAAAAAAAGATGAACCGAAGCTCGACGCAGTCAAAATGGACATGCAAGTTCCATCATACCAAAACCTTAAAATTTAATTAGGATGAAAAAGATAAAGTATTTTTCACTTCCCGTTTTAGGCATCCTGATGCTGGCCTTTATTCTTCAGGCCTGCAAAGAGGATGATCTCGATGTGCCCCCTGCAAGTACCCAGGCAAAATTCGACTATGAGGTAAGCACCATAATAGTTGACGAGGAAGAAGGCATTGAGCACTACCAGGTGAAGCTGTTCAACAGGTCTATCCTGGCTCAATCGGTAAGTTGGGATTTTGGAAACGGGCAAACATCTACGGAAGAAAATCCGGTTGTAACCTACACAAGTGCAGGCCGCTACACCATTACTCTTACCGTTACTCCCTTAAATGATGTATACTACAACCAATTGACAAAGAGTACCAGTTTCACTTTCGGAAAACAACAGATCCTATTCGAAGATTTCAATGAAGGAATTGATTTTATTGACGAAGACACATGGGTGCCTGAGGGTTGGAAAGCCATCGATAATGATGGAGATGGATTTAACTGGTATGTGGCTGAAAGGCAAGGTGTTCTTACCATGAGGAGTCAATCCTGGGCTAATAACGTGGCCCTTACACCCGACAACTGGCTCATAACACCAGAGCTCAACCTTACTGCATTTGATGAAAATGCAAGTGTAACTTTCAGATATACAGTAGGGATTACAGCAAGCACACCAGCCTTCAAACAAGAACACTATGGCATTTTCATCGCTGTAGATAATGATGATTTGGATAGTTTTCAATTGCTTTTCCAGGAAACTTTTTCAACGGATACACCCAACTGGGTCTCTCACGAAAGATTGATTGATCTGTCAGAATACTCCGGAAAGATCATTTATATGGCCATCCGCCATTTTAATGTTACGGATATGGACAGGATGTTTGTTGACGAAGTAGAACTTTATGTAATTGAATAAAACATATCGGCAAAAAAAAAAGCCAGCCGGGCTGGCTTTTTTTATTGCCTGTAAACTTATTAAACATGCAAAAAAACATAATTGCGTTACTATTGGTAACACTTCTGCTTTCTTGTCAGCAAAGCGGAGATGCTTTTCTGGATCCGTCTGCTCCAAAAGGAGGCTTGTTTATCATTGGAGGTGGCGAGCGCCCTGATGCATTGGTGATGCGAATGATTGAAGAAGCCGGAGTTCAAAATGAGGGTTATGTAATCATTTTACCAATGGCTAGTGAGCTACCCGACTCTGCTATTATCTGGTCGTCAGAACAGTTTATCGCCCATGGAGTAAAAGACGTTTTCGGGTTTAATTTTCAGCCAGATGCTGATATACCACCGCAATGGATCGATTCACTGCGCAGGGCAAGTCTGATTTATATGAGTGGTGGCGATCAGAATAAATTTATGGCTATTGTAAAAGGCAACGCAATTGAAGAGGCTATCTGGGATGCCTATAAGTCAGGAGCCATTATTGCCGGCACAAGTGCCGGAGCAGCAGTAATGAGCTACAAAATGATTACCGGGAATGAATTGCGCAACCCTGACTATCGTTCCACGTTCCGAACCATTGAAGCAGAAAATATGGAATTGGATTTCGGACTGGGCTTTTTGGAAACAGCGGTGATCGACCAGCACTTTATCTGGAGAAGCAGACATAACAGACTTTTTACCCTGATAATGGAATACCCTCAGTTTAAAGGTATTGGGATAGATGAGTCAACAGCCATCCTTGTTAGAGGAAACCAGGCAGAGGTAGTAGGCATATCGCAGGTAATGGTTTTTTCCAACCCTGACAATTCTTACCGACAGAAAAATCACAAGCTGGGAGCCAGCAATCTGGTTGTAGATATCTACCTCCCAGGTGAGAAGTTTACTTTTTAATCCATCTAATCACATTCTCAGGCCTTATGCTAAAGAAAGTTCCACACACCTACGTTATTGTTTTTGCTATCATTGCCATTGCGGCTGTTCTTACCTGGTTTATCCCTCCTGGAAAATACATTGAAGTAACCCGTGAAATAAATGGCAAACAGGTTACCGAAATGGTTTTTCACTATGAAGAAAACCTTCCGGAACCCTATCGCGAAAATTTCAATAGTCAGGTACAAACCTGGCAGGTATTTTCCGCACTTTTTAAAGGGTTTGTAAAACAAAGTGGCATCATTATTTTTATTCTGATGATCGGGGGAGCTTTCTGGATTATGAACCAGAGCAGAGCCATTGATGTGGGCATATTCGCCTTCCTGAAGTTTACCCGCAAACTGGAGCACAACAAATTGATGCGAAAATTGGGGGTAGACAATATCATCATTGTATTGGTAATGATATTGTTTTCAGTCTTTGGAGCCATTTTTGGCATGAGTGAAGAAACCATTGCTTTTGTAATCATTCTTATTCCTTTGGCCATTTCGATGGGCTACGACTCCATCATGGGGGTTTGCATGGTATATATTGCCGCCCACCTGGGGTTTGCAGGGGCAATACTCAATCCTTTTACCATTGGTATTGCGCAGGGGCTGGCTGATTTACCTCTATTCTCTGGCATAGAATATCGTATGTTTGCCTGGCTGATTATCAACCTGGTGGGCATTGTATTTGTGCTTCGCTATGCGCGAAAAATCAAAAAAAACCCAAGAGCTTCCATAATGTTTGAAGAAGATGCCTACTGGAGAAAAAGGGAGCAGGCCGAAACTGAAGAAATAACCTATTATACCCCTCGTATGGCCTGGATAGTATTTGGCATTACATGGATTGTATTGATTGTCTTTTCCTTCCTGCATCCTCAAACTACCATGACAGTGGGCAACAGCTCCTTTACTTTTATGATATTGCCGGTACTAACCGTAGTTTATGGTATTGCCGGAGTAATATCATTGCGCAAATCGGTACATTTCTTCGTATTGCTTTTACTGGCCTACACAATACTATTCCTGATTGTGGGCGTAATGGGTTATGGTTGGTATGTAATGGAAATTGCCACACTCTTTCTGGCCATGGGAGTTGCAAGCGGGCTGGCCATTAATAAAACGGCCGATGACATTGCCAAACTTTTCCTGGAGGGTGTAAAAGACATCATGTCGGCAGCTATTATTGTAGGACTGGCAGGAGGAATAATAGTTGTGCTTGAAGATGGGGGGATTATTGATTCGATCCTCTATGGGTTGTCAAAAGCCATGGGAAATTTTGGTGATGTAGCTTCGGTGGGAACCATGTACGTAATTCAAACTATTATTAATGTTGTAATACCATCAGGATCTGCCAAGGCAGCCATAACAATGCCTATCATGGCTCCGTTCAGCGATCTTATCGGTATTTCAAGACAAGCTACCGTAATGGCATTTCAGTTTGGCGACGGGTTTACCAATATGATTACTCCAACCTCGGGCGTACTTATTGCTGTTCTTGGCGTGGCACGTATCCCTTACCACAAATGGGTAAAATGGGTTTGGCCACTTATCATCACACTGATTGTATTAGGGTTTTTACTGCTTATCCCAACTGTGACCATGCAACTCAATGGTTTCTGATAAGCTCTGGAAAGCCTGGGATATATATTACTTCCCAAAAAAACCGGACGTTGACCGGTTGAATTGCCCTTTGCCCTGCCTGTTATTGCATCCTATGCATATGAGCAACAGACACTTATCTACAGGTAGCAGGAAAAGGGTAATCATTCAACACATCAACGTCCGGCAAGTAAAAGTCGTTCAAAACACCCCGGCAGTAGTAAGCCTGTGATTTTTACCTGATCTGGATTACAAGGTAACGTGATGCGCTCCAGAATCTCTCCGCATCCTTTATGCGAAGGAGTGTTTCTCCATCCTGTTGAACAATCTCATAGGATCCGGAGGGATGGGTAGTTACCACACGTGGATTATCTCCAACAATAGAAATTTCCATATCACGCGTAATATCCAGTCGGGTAAAGAAACCATGATCAAAATCGGCTTTCAACCGATTGGACCGCCCAATACCCAGAAAACCTCCCTCCCTGGATATAATATTGTTGTCGATCAACTCTCTTCTTGATCCCATGGCAAAATATGCCGTATTCATTTCGATGGTTTGCTCTTCCAGTTGCCTGCTTTGCCTTTGTCGTTCACGTTCGAGGTTATCTACCTGTGCTGTGAGCATATCAACTTCAAGGTTCATACGGGCCAACTGATCGCGAAGCATCTGAATCTCAATTTCTTTTTCCTCTATGGTTTGGTTCAATCGGGCAACCATCTGTTCAAAACCGGTTATGCGCACATCGGCATTGCGAATACGATTGTTGAGACTGGCAATAATAAGCCTGTTTTTTTCCATCAGCTCACCAATGAGTTGAATATCTCTGTTGATACGATCCTGCTGGCTTTGTCCCAGTTCCAGATCCCGCGAAGTCTCACCTGCAATAATATTTTCTCTTTCTCTGATAATGCGCAAATTGTCTTCAATCTCATTGAGATCTTCGAAATAAGCTTCCACATTCGAAAGGTTGTTTTCGATTTGTTGACGCAGAAATTCATTTTCCGATTGCAAACGATCTACCTGCTCAGTATTTTGCTCACATGATGCCAAAACCACAAAAACCAAGAGCAACCAAATACTCCTTACTTTCATCCATGAGTGTAAATCCAACTGTTTTTCTCTTGTGCACATACTTTCTTAAATTTTATTTAACATCTAGCTATTGAATTATCAAAATTCTGGGATGCCGACCCAAAAACAAGCCGACTTAATTTTCTGCATCAAAATTAGCATATTGTCAATTACATTGATAAATATTTCACAAACAGCTTTAAAAGCCTTCCCTATAAAAAGAGGAAGCCGACAGCGGGGAACTGTCGGCAGAGGAAAACAAAAGGGAAATTTATGTAGATAGGGGGAAAACTAACTATCTTTATTTTTAAGTCAATTACTCTCTGCCTTTATTAATAGTAAAAAACATGCCAGTCTTTCAAAGCTGGCACAAAATAATATTATCATTCTGTTTTTCAGCCCCTTAACCCTGCACGAAAAACCATAAATGAATTACAACAAGAAGAAAACGCTCAAGACTGTAGAAATTTTTCCACACCAAAGTGTGGAATCAGAAGATTTTCTCCACAGGATTCCACACAAATAATAAAAGACCTTGCTCAATCTGAATGAATACCGTAAAGCTTGATTTTATTATACAGGGTTTTACGGTCAATATTAAGTAATCTGGCTGCCTGTGCTTTATTATTACGGGTTTTTTCAAGGGCTGCTACAATGATTTCCTTTTCCGTTTTACCTGTTTGAGATTTAAGTCCATCATTGGCATGTGCCGGCATGGCTGGTTTTTCCTTTCCAGCTATAATTATTTCTTCGGGTAATGCTTCTTTTTCAAGTGCGCTTCCGGCAGAGAGCAATACCGCTCTTCTGATAATGTTCTTAACTTCACGAATATTTCCTGGCCAGGAGTAAGATTGAAAATGATCCATCACATCATCCGGAATCAGTTCTACGTTTCTTCCCAATTCTGCATTTGCTTTCTTAAGAAAAAAACCTGCAAAGGTTCTGATGTCTTCTTTTCTTTGCCGGAGTGGCGGCACTGAAATTGTAAATTCATTGAGGCGATGGTACAAATCCTCGCGGAAGTTTCCATTCTTTACTGCTTTTGCAAGATCTTCGTTGGTAGCAGTGATGAGCCTCACATCCACCACCACATCGCGGTTGCTTCCAATCTTTCTGACTTTTCTTTCCTGTATGGCTCTCAAGAGCTTAACCTGTATCTCGTAGGAAAGATTGCCAATCTCATCCAGAAACAAGGTCCCTCCGTTGGCGGCTTCAAATTGCCCGGTTTTATCATTGATTGCCCCGGTAAAAGACCCTTTGATATGCCCAAAAAATTCACTTCCCGCCAACTCTTTCGAAAGTGCCCCGCAATCTATGGCTACAAAAGGAGATCCTTTTCGTTTGCTTTGTTCGTGTATCTTTCGGGCAATAAATTCTTTTCCGGTGCCACTCTCGCCCATTATGATCACCGACATATCGGTAGGTGCCACCAGTCTTATGTAGTTATGAATAGATTCAGATTCTTTGCTGGAGGCATAAACATAATCAAATCCTTTGTTATCATTTGAAAAAGCAATGGGCTGCAACGGGTTGTTGCTTTCAGGGTTTTTGTTCTGTTTCAAGAGCCCTTTCTTAACGTAAAGGAGAATCTCATCGGTATTTACCGGCTTTGTAACATACTCAAAAGCACCCATCTTTATTGCCTGTACCGCCATACGGATATCCGCATAGGCAGTCATAATGATCACAACAGCCTGAGGGTTCTTCTGATGAATGTCTTTCAGAAGCTCCATCCCACTTTTATCAGGCAGCCTGAAATCCGTAAGAATAACATCGTAGGATTCAGAAGACAATTGTTTTATGGCATCCTGGTAGGAATAAGCCTCATCTACGGAAAATCCCTTTTTCCCTAAAAAAGATTTGAGCATGATGCAAAAGGTCACATCATCATCAACAACTAAGATTTTGGCCATACATTAAGAGAGTAATCCGGGGCAAACAGACTAAATTAGGACTGCAAGTTAGCAATAATATTGAAAGGATTGCGCCAATTTTTGTAATTTTGACCCTTTAGAAAAGGATTCGATTAAATATAAACAAGGTATTAATTTTTTAAAACTCAATCAAATGGCAGCGAACTTGATGAAGCATATCGAACCGGGTATTGTAACCGGCGATGACGTACAGGAATTGTTTAAAATTGCCAGGGAGCACCATTTTGCTTTACCTGCTGTAAACGTTATAGGCACCAACTCTATCAATTCGGTTCTTGAAGCAGCCAAAGAAGTGAATTCTCCGGTAATAGTGCAGTTTTCCAATGGAGGTGCTCACTTTTATGCAGGCAAAAGCTTATCCAACGAAAACCAGAAAGCCGCAATTGCAGGTGCCATATCAGGTGCTAGACACGTGGCTATGATGGCCGAACTCTATGGCGTTAGAGTAATCATGCATACCGACCATGCCGCTAAAAAGCTTCTCCCCTGGATTGATGGCCTTATTGAGGCATCTGAGGAGCATTACAAGCAATTTGGCAAGCCATTGTTCAGCTCACATATGCTGGATCTGTCAGAGGAATCGCTTGACGAAAACATCGAAATCTGTGTAGAATATCTGAAACGCATGAGCAAAATCGGAATGACACTGGAGATCGAGCTGGGTATTACAGGAGGTGAAGAAGATGGTGTAGACAACACGGGAGTAGACAGTTCTAAACTTTACACACAGCCCGAGGAAGTGGCCCGCATGTATGAAGCCCTCAACAAGATCTCAGAAAAATTTACCATTGCAGCCTCTTTCGGAAATGTGCATGGAGTTTACAAACCAGGCAACGTGAAACTGGAACCCAAAATTCTCGACAACTCTCAAAAATATATTGAAGAGAAGTTCAACACTGCACCAAAACCTGTAAACTTTGTTTTCCATGGTGGTAGCGGCTCAACCAGGGAAGAAATTCGCGAGGCCATTTCCTATGGTGTAATCAAAATGAATATTGACACCGATACCCAGTGGGCGTATTGGGAGGGAATCAAAAACTTCTATCAGAAAAATGAAGGATACCTCCAGGGGCAAATTGGTAACCCTGAAGGCGACGATAAACCCAACAAGAAATACTACGATCCCAGAACCTGGCTAAGAAAAGGCGAAGAAACCATGAAAGAAAGACTCAAACTTGCTTTCGAAGATCTTAATGCCATCGACAGAAACTAATGAAAAAAGCCGGGCTAATCACCCGGCTTTTTTCTTTTATCTTATTCCAGTTAATCCAGCAGAGGATTTTCTCCTTCTAATCTCGGAAATTGTATTCTGTCAGGCACAATGTGCGCTGCCGGATAAATGGATGAAATTTCATTAAGGAAACGCTGTGCATCCAGCCTTGTGCGGAAGTCGCCAACCCTAAGCCGGTAATAAGGCTCATCGTAAGTAATGTAAGACCTTACCCTGGGAAACCGGGCATCGAACTCTGCTTTTACACGATCTGTGCGAAGCTTGGAGCGATTGCCGGAGTCAGTATAGATTTGCACCCTGAAGCCACTTACCCCTGCTCTCTGGTTATTTTGCCGGTGAGATCTCAGTAGCTGATCCACACGCTCATCCTGACTAACATGGCTGCGACGGTTCTCTGACTCCTGCCCGAAGGCCGATACAGAGAAACTCATCCAGATGCAAATTAAAATCCATTTTACCATAATGCGAAAATTTTCCTTTAATGCATTGCTATTGCAAAACGCAACCACTTAAGACTTATTGCCAGATGTCCAGCTACAAATATACTTAATAAGCCCTGGCAAATACCACCCTTTGACTGGAAGGTTTTCCTGAATAGATGCATTTACCTTCTTCCTTCTTGTTGTTTAAGGGGATGCAACGAATGGTAGCTTTTGTTTTTTCCTTTATGGCTTGTTCTGTCTCGGGAGTACCATCCCAATGAGCAGATATAAAACCTCCCTTATCATCGAGAATCTGGATAAATTCGTCCCAGCTATCGGCCTGAAAGGTTTTGGAATCGCGAAAACTAAGGGCTTTCTGAAACAGGTTGTCCTGGATGGCTTCCAAAAGATGCTGGATCTTGTTCTCGATATCGGCCTGCTGATATACATTCTTTTCCAAAGTGTCCCTGCGAGCTACTTCAACGGTACCATTCTCCACATCGCGTGGCCCTAAAGCCAATCTTACAGGTACGCCCTTGAATTCATATTCATTGAATTTCCACCCTGGTTTGTGGGTATCACGATCGTCAAATTTCACCCTGATCCCCTTTTCCTGGAGCTTCATCCTTAATTCGTCGGCACGTTCGCACACCATTTTGTATTGCTCCTCGTTTTTGTAGATCGGAACAATTACTACCTGAATAGGAGCAAGCTTGGGGGGCAGTACAAGACCATTATCATC
This sequence comes from Bacteroidales bacterium, assembly GCA_046291875.1. GTDB lineage: Bacteria > Bacteroidota > Bacteroidia > Bacteroidales > UBA7960 > SKVR01. The sequence continues at coordinate 70,197 of JBKBSF010000004.1, forward strand.
GGAGTGTGCCATAATCAGGGCTCCCACCAGGCGAGTGGAAACGCCCCATGAAGTTGCCCAAACATACTCCTGCTTACCTTCTTTGCTAGTGAATTTCACATCAAAAGCCCTGGCAAAATTCTGACCCAGGAAATGCGATGTTCCGGCCTGCAAAGCTTTACCATCTTGCATAAGGGCTTCAATGCAGTAGGTGTCAAGGGCACCTGCAAAGCGTTCGTTGGCAGATTTAACCCCTTTTAAAACCGGTATTGCCATGAAATTTTCAGCGAAATCGGCATAAACATCAAGCATTTTGCGGGTTTCCTCCAGGGCTTCTTCCTGGGTGGCATGGGCAGTATGCCCTTCCTGCCATAAAAATTCGGCCGTGCGCAAAAACATACGGGTGCGCATTTCCCAGCGTACCACATTGGCCCATTGGTTAACCAGAATGGGCAGATCGCGGTACGATTGTACCCAATTCCGGTAGGTATCCCATATAATGGTTTCTGAAGTAGGCCGTATGATGAGTTCTTCCTCCAGCTTTGCAGTCTCGTCTACCACAACTCCATTCCCTTCAGGGTCATTTTTCAACCTGTAATGGGTCACTACTGCGCATTCTTTGGCAAAACCTTCAACGTGATCAGCCTCTTTACTGAAAAACGACTTTGGTATGAAAATTGGAAAGTAAGCGTTGGAATGCCCGGTATCCTTGAACATCTTGTCAAGAGCCGATTGCATCCGCTCCCAAATGGCATATCCATAGGGTTTGATTACCATACAGCCTCTAACAGCTGAATTCTCTGCCAAATCAGCCCTTTGCACAATATCATTGTACCATTTGGAGTAATTTTCTTCCCGTGTTGAAAAATCTTTTGCCATATTCTGTTGTTGGTATAAATTTTGTGGTATTTAAGATAGTTTATTGATGCGGCAAATTTAAGAAATAAATACTAAACAAAGACTTATTTTTGAGGTTCAGAAACAACCAGGAATATCAATCATACAACCAAACTTGCAAGGAGGTAATGTCATGAAAACTTTTGTAAAACTTCTCACAGTGATGTTGTTGGGGCTTACCGGATGCTCTACTGCATTTCAAACCACCCAAACCTACGACGACATCTATTTCAGCCCAACAGCAGCCGCTGCCATGGCTGAAACCGCTCATCAGGGCAACGTAACAGCTGTTCAGGTTCAGCCCGCAAATGCAGGAAAGCCTGCAGCAGCTCAATATCATGATGATGATTACGGATACAGCGACACCGAAGTTCCTTATAATAACAATTATCAATACCAGGGTGCTGCTGCCTCCGAAACATATTACGATGACCAGGGCAATACCATCATTACCAACAATTACTATTTTGATGGTCAGTACGATTACGTTTATGCGTCCAGAATCCGCCGCTTCCATCATCCTTTTGTTAGCATGGGTTACTACGACCCCTACTTCACCAATTTGTACTGGTACAACCATGACCCATTCTATTATGGTGTAAGCATCTATATGGGCTACGGCGCTGCGGGCTTTTACTACCCCGATTACTACGATTGGTATTTTTACCGTTTGGGATACAGACCCTGGGGATGGACCCACTACGGTTTTGGATGGGGTTGGGGCCCGAGATGGGGAAGCTACTGGCATGGCAATCATTTCGGCTACTGGGCCGGATATCACCATGGTTATTGGGCCGGATATCATCACGGCTACTGGGGAGGTCATTACTATCAGTATATTTACAATAGCCTTGATGCCAGCAATTATTACTATGGCCCACGCACTCCCTCGGGCAGTACTACTGCACAAGGATCGCGCCCGGTTTCCGGACGACACAATGAGCCTACTTTTGCCCAGATCTATGAAAACTCTGGTCAACGCCAGAGTGCAAGAGAAGCTGTTGCATCAGGCGGTGGCAGAACTGCCGGCGAGCAGCGCACAGCAACCCAACGCTCAGATCAAAGGTTGGCATTACCTGCATCTGCCGGATCGGACGGTCGTATTGGTCAGGCCGGCAACCGTGAAGCATCGCCTTCTCAGAATACAACCAGCCACGGTGCATCTGTAAGTGAACAGGAAACTGTTTCGGGTCGGGAAAATGTATCTCCAGCCGAGCTAAGTGCCAGCAGCCAGCAAGCAGAACGGGATCAAAGAACCGCTCAGCAGCCTGCCCGCACACAACAGCCTGTGCAGCAAACGGAAAGAAGTACCGGCGACCAGGCCAGACCTGCCCAGACTACTCCTGAGCGTTACCAGCCTGAGCGTCGTCCTTCAGACTATGTTGCACCCAGTCGTGAGCAATACAACCGGCAACAGCAGGCTCCACGCTACGAAAGGCCCACACAAGCCAATCCGGAGCGTACGAACCCTGCAACTGAGGCAAACCCAAATACTGCCCGTCCACGCACCTACACTTCGCCGAGTCAGCAACAACCCCGGTCTAACCAGGAGTACCGCCGCCCAGCCTCAGAACAGGCGCGTCCGGCAACTGCAGCTCCGGAGAATCGTCAGCCCCAGCAAACCAGACCCGAGGCAACTCCGCAACGTCCGGTTCAAAGACAACCTCAGATGTCGCCGCAGCGCCCTGCCCAAGGTCAACCCCAGGCTGCACCCCAGAGAGCTCCCGAGCAAAGCAGGCCCCAGGCCTCACCCGCTCAAAGTCAGCCCTCCCGACAGCAGGCTGCTCCATCATCCTCTGGCCGTAGTTCATCTCCGGCAGTCAGCTCTCCCTCCAGAAGCGGAGGATCATCAGGAGGCAGCTCTTCTGGCAGCTCTTCTGGCAGTTCCAGTAGCAGTGGTGGAAGAAGTGGCGGAGAAAGAAGATAAATTTTGATCTAATCAACCCTCACATCACATTTTGCCCTCCCTTTCGGGGGAGGGCCCCCTATCCTTCTTGCAATTCTTTCAGACCTTCATACGATTTAATCACTAAAAACTTATATCCATGCAACGCATAAACCTTTTCGTGCTTATACTCCTGGCGACCATTACCGGCGCACAGGCACAGAATGAAATGGATGCTTTAAGGTACTCTCTCTTTACTCCTGGTGGTACTGCTCGCTTTATGAGCATGGGAGGTGCTTTTGGCGCTCTGGGCGGCGATTTTTCAACGCTCAGCACAAACCCTGCAGGCATTGCAATTTACCGAAGCAGTGAGTTTACCATAACCCCAAATCTGAACTTCAACAGTGTAGGATCCTCATTTTATGGAACAACAGAAGAGGATTTTAAATATGATTTCAGTATTGGCAATATAGGTTTGGTGCTCGCCTTCAACGACCCCAATCAACTTAAAGAAAACGGCTGGACCGGATTCCACTTCGGTTTTGGGATGAACCGCCATATGAATTTCAACAATCGGAGAATTTACGAAGGATTTAATACACAAAGTTCTCTTATGACCGATTACCTCTTCAGGGTAAACGAAGCAGGCATCAATCCGGCCAATCCTCAGGGATTTCATCCCTTTACAACCGACCTTGCCTGGCAGACACTCCTTATCGACACCCTGGGGGGGCAGTTTATTGTGGATATGTTTGATGGAAATGTACTGCAAAGAAGAGAAACCCACAGCAGTGGATCGGTAAGAGAACTATTACTCACTGTTGGAGGAAATTATGCAAATCGCCTTTATGTGGGAGCAACCTTCGGGTTTCCATCTGTAAGATTTGAAGAGGAGTTTACCTATACAGAAACAGATACCCAAAACGAAAATATCTACTTCAACTCTCTTGAATACAGAGAAACTCTTAACACAAGTGGATCGGGCTTCAATTTTAAGTTTGGGATGATTTACAGGGCCACTGACATGATACGCATCGGGGCGGCAGTACACACGCCCACTTTCTATAGCCTTGAAGATGAATGGCACTCACACATGAAGTCGAATCTGAGCTTCGGAAATTACAGTGCAAGCTCTCCGCGTGGCCGGTTCAGTTACGACCTTAACACTCCTTTAAGACTCATGGGAAGCCTCGGCCTGGTGTTTCAATCTGCCGGAATTTTAAGCATTGATTATGAATATGCAGACTATTCCAAAATGCGCCTGCGAAGCAGTGAATCAACTTTTTCTGCCGAAAACAGGGTGATCAGAGACAGCTTTACAGCCCAGCACAACATAAGGCTTGGTGGTGAAATCAGGCTTAACCCAATTGTATTCAGAGCAGGATATGCGCTTCATACCAACCCTTACAAATCGGGAGTAAATGAACTGGAGAAGAGCACTCTCAGTGCGGGAATAGGCTTGCGCGATCAGCACTATTTTATTGACTTCGGAACTTTCTTTACACAGTATTCTGAAGACTTCTACCCCTATGCCGCAAATCTGACACAAGCAGTGAATTACGACTACCGCACTACCGGTTTCCTCATAACCTTCGGGTTTAGGTTTTAAACCCCATCTCACATGCCGTGCAAAACGAACCGGCCTATAAACGGATATAAAAAAACGGGCAAATCGATGGATTTGCCCGTTTTTTTTAATTGCGTATCAAATTATAACGATACTGTTTCAACAATTTCAATGTCGACCAGGATACGTCCGCAGTACTCACAAACAATGATCTTCTTGTTCAAGCGGATATCCAGCTGTCGCTGTGGCGGGATTTTATTAAAACATCCGCCGCAGGCATCTCTTTCAACAGGCACAACTGCAAGGCCATTGCGGGCGTTGCTTCTGATGCGCTTGTAGGCGGTAAGCAACCTTTCGTCAATGTTTACTTCCTGCTGTACGGACTTTTCGCGAAGCTGTTCTTCCTCCTTCTGTGTTTCTTCAATAATATCCTTTAATTCAGCATTTTTGATCTCGAGATCATTTTTTCTCTCTTCCAACTCACCCGCGGCGATATCTGCCATTTGCTTTTTGCTCTCAATAGCAGCTGTAAACTCCTTGATTTTTTTCTCAGCAAGCTGAATTTCAAGGGTTTGATATTCAATCTCTTTATTAAGCGAATCGAATTCGCGGTTATTGCGAACATTCATTTGCTGAGATTCATATTTCTTTACCAGTTCCTGGCTTTCTTTGATACTTCCCAGTTTCTGGCTGATCTCCATTTCCTGTTCAGAGATTTCCTGTCTGTACTTATTGATACGGGTTTCCAAACCTTCAATTTCATCCTCCAGATCCTGAACTTCCAAAGGCAACTCACCCCTGATAATTTTTATTTTATCGATCTGGGCATCGATCATCTGCAAGGTGTAAAGACTGATCAGTTTTTTCCTTACCACCGACTCAAGACTATCTTCAGTGGATTTGTCCATTGCCGAAGTTGTTGTAACAATCTCGGGTTCGTCAACTCTTTGATTCTCGGTGTTGGGAGTAGCTTCTTTCGATTTGGCCATAGGGCAATATTTTGGATTATGTTATGCTCTTAAAAATAATGTACCGGGTTTACATTCCGGTCAGAAATCAGGAGTGCAAAGTTAGTAATTTTTTTGCTAAGAATTTCATACAAAATTTCTTTGGTAAATTGTTCGCTTTCATAGTGTCCCACATCGGCCAGGAGCATTTTATGCTGCGCATCAAAAAAATCATGATACTTTACATCGGCTGTTACAAACACATCGGCTCCAGCAGCCAATGCTGCACCCCTGAGAAAACTGCCACTCCCTCCACAAAGGGCAACCTTACTTATGGATCTGCCCAGCAAACCGCTGTGCCGAATTACAGGCACGCCCAATACTTTCTTAAGCTTCTCCATAAAGGCCTTTTCATCTGTACTTTCGGGCAGATGCCCTATCATACCGGGGCCCACACTGGAAAACCGATTATCCAGACTGTAAAGATCCCATGCCACTTCTTCATAGGGATGCGCTTTGAGCATGGCATCCAATACCTTCGACGACAGGTATTCGGGCAAAATGGTTTCAATGCGCACTTCAGGCTCAAAATGAACCTCTCCCTTGCGACCTACAAAAGGTTTGGCAGTATCGCTACCCCGGAAACTACCCTGCCCTTCCAGATTAAAGCTGCAACAATCATATTCTCCAATCTGACCTGCTCCTGCAGAAAACATGGCATTTCTTACCTTCTCTGCATGAGCTACCGGACAAAAAACCACAAGCTTCTTCAATAGCCCTTTTTGAGGTTGCAGTATTTTCAGGTCGATCAGATCCAGTTTCTGCGCAAGCTTACCATTTACCCCCCTGGCTACGCTGTCGAGATTGGTGTGTACCGAAACAATACTGACCCTCTCCCGGATGGCTCTGATAATGATACGCTCTGTGTAATGATGCCCTGTCAGCCGTTTGATCCCTTTGAAAATGACCGGGTGATGCGATATTATCAGATCGCATTGCTTCTGCAGCGCTTCTTCCATTACCTCTTCGGTAACATCAAGACAAATAAGCCCACGTGACACCTCACCCTGAGGGTCTCCAACCTGTATTCCTGAATTATCATAATCCTCCTGTAGCGAAAAGGGCGCAAATTCATCAAACAAGTTTACAATGTCTTTGAGTATCATAACAAAAAGTTTAGAGTTTTCTGCAAGGTTTCTTTACCCTGGAAAGAAATTACATTGCAGGTAAAATTACAACAGAAAAACGACAATCAACTACAAAGGATAATTTCTATTCCTGCATGATTTTTTAAATCCAATCTGCACAATCATTCTCCTAAAACAGACAAAGCGAACTCGCACAACATGTAATTTCCTAAAATTAAGCAATTTACACTTGATATAATCAAGCACATTTTCTATATTTGAGCCATGAACATTTTGCGTATCCTGCTTTTTCCGGTTTCTTTGCTTTATGGGCTGATAACCTGGTTGAGAAATAAATTTTTCGACTGGGGCATACTGCCATCCAGCAGTTTTGACCATCCGTTGATTGGAATTGGTAATCTGAGCACAGGCGGAACCGGTAAAACGCCCCACATTGAATACCTTGTTCAGCTATTGAAACCCACATACCGGGTGGCGACTTTAAGCCGGGGTTACAAAAGAAAAACCCGAGGATTTGTTATTGCAGACCATTCAACTCTAATGCACGACATCGGAGATGAACCCATGCAACTCTATACCCGCAATCCTGAAATAACTGTGAGTGTATGCGAGAACAGGAAGCTGGGTGTAAAGAGGCTTCTGGAAACAGACCCATCCAATGAGGTTATTTTGCTGGATGATGTATTTCAGCACAGGTACGTAAAACCAGGGTTGAATATTCTACTCACTGATTATCATAAAATTTTCACTCGCAATTATCCTTTGCCCACTGGCAACTTGCGGGAGTTCAGACGAGGGGCAAGGCGGGCAGATGCACTGATCGTTACCAAGACCCCATGTGTATTTTCGCCCCTTGATCGCAAACTTATCCTGGAAGAAATCAACAAGTACAAGATCCGTCAGGTATTCTTCTCCTACATCCGTTATGGGAAGTGGATCCCTGTTACCGCGGCTGCGCGCGAACAAAAGGCCCAGAAGGCCAAAACAATTTTTTTGCTTACAGGCATTGCCAACCCGGTGCCGCTTGCAGAGCACCTTAAAAGGCAGTGTACAGAATTTAAAAGCTTTACATTTTCAGATCATTACCAGTTTACTGCATCCGATTTGGAAAAGATAATTGTTCAATATAATGCCACCTACAGCGGATCCAAAGCAATTATCACCACAGAAAAAGACAGCATGAGGCTGAAGGATCCTGCCATACAAGAGGTTATTAAAAATCTTCCTTTGTACTATTTACCCATAGAGGTTGAGTTTCACAAGGAAGATAAACTGGCATTTGACACCATGGTTCAGGAGTATGTCAAGAGATTTCATGCTTCGAACAAAAAAGAAGAAGCTAAAAAAAGCACTTCTGCAAAAGCCAAGACCAGCCAAATGTAGCAACCAGCAGGTAAATCAAAATAAAGGTGATTTCACAATCAGGATTCATTCCTGAGCTGGGTTCAATTCCATTTTCTTCATTTTTTTCCACAAAGCTACTCTGCTTATACCGAGATATTCTGCGGTTTTGCTTTGGTTCCATTCATGCATCTCCAGGATACTTTCAAGTTGTTCGCGAGAGATCTTTAGCCGTCCGGACCTGTTCTTTTTAATGGTTTCGGCATAGTATACAGATGCAGCCAGTTCACCGTGGTGTTCTCTTGCGAGTTCAGGGGCATCAGAATTGTTTTGTTTCTGCACTTCCGCGGGCAGATCCTGTGGTTCTATAACACTTCCCTGAACCAAAACAAAGGCATGCTCCAAGGCATTTTGCAATTCGCGTATATTGCCAGGCCATGAATAGTCCATAAGGATTTTCAGGGCTTGCCGGCTCAGGCCTTTTACACTTTTCCCAAATGAATCATTGAATTTTTCTATAAAGTGCTCTGCCAGCAATGGTATATCAAGATGGCGTTCGCGCAGCGCCGGCATGTGAATGTTGAATACGTTGAGCCTGTAAAACAGATCTTCCCGAAACAGGTTCTGACGTATAAGTTGCCGAAGATCCTTATTGGTGGCGGCTACAATACGCATATCGACTTTAACGGGGGTATTGTCTCCAACTTTTTCAATAACCTTTTCCTGCAAAACTCTCAAAAGCTTTACCTGGAGAGAAGGCGAGATCTCGCCGATTTCGTCAAGAAAGATAGTACCTCCCTGAGCTTGTTCAAATTTTCCTGTTTTGTCTTTATAAGCACCTGTAAAAGCACCTTTTACATGCCCGAACAATTCGCTTTCGAGCAAGGTCTCGCTCAGCGCTGAGCAATTGACCTTCACCAGAGGCTTATGGCTTCGGTGCGATAATTCATGCACGGCATCTGCAACCAGCTCTTTTCCTGTACCGCTTTCTCCCTGGATCAGCACATTTACATCGGTTTCGGCAGCCAGGCTGATCATACGGAATATTTCGCCAATCTTCCGGTCGTGCCCTATAATCTTTTTGCGCAATGCAAAGTCTCCCATTCCAAAACTTCCCGGAGCGTGCACTATACAATCCATTTCGTCTGAGATATCTGAAACATTGAAAAAGAAAAGGCTTCTGCCTTGATGCTCCACACTACGCACTGAGAAAAATACCAGCTTATCGTGACTGCCACTCTTAACGATAAGAGTTTTATGAAAAAGCCTCCTCCCCTCCGTTATCATACTGCGCATGCATTCATCCATGTTAAAGCGCCTCAAATCGGTGGTAAAAAAAGCATATTGCTTCAAACTCCCGGGGTCTTCACTGGCCTCAACTCCCAGAATATTTTGACGGACAAACTCATTGGCATAAATCACGCCCAGTTTTTCGTCGGCTACAATCATACCGGTGGGCCAATGATTGGCTATGAAATCAAAATCTGCTAACATAACAGCAAAAGTTAACAATTGGTTAGCTAAGTTAATATTTTATGTTAACAAAAACCGTTAACCTGAAAAAACCACAAGAAATCATAAAACGCTATTAGTGTTCACGTTAACTATTGTGGCACAGAAAATGAAAATACAAACATCAAAAAAAGTAACCCAACTGTATAAACTTTAAAAAAATGATGACAAAACAAAACATTCTTTTCGTGATCGGCGGTTTGGTAGCCGGAATTCTTTTAACCTCGCTTCTTGCTTACAAAGCGGCCCCGGGGATGATGCTCAAGGAAGCCGAAAGCAAATACAATTTTGAAAGATCGGTAGAGGTATTCGAACAAACTGCACTGAATATGGGCTGGAAAATACCCACAGTACACGATATGCAACTGACCATGGAAAACTTTGGCAAAGAAGTAAACAAAATGAAGGTATTTGAACTCTGCCATCCGGAGCATGCTTATGAGATCCTCAGCCGCGACAAGGAACGCATCGTTTCGAACATGATGCCATGCCGTGTTTCGATTTACGAAAAGTCTGACGGCAAAACCTATATATCATGGATGAACACAGCAATGATGGGTAACATGATGGGTGGAGTAGTAGCCGATGTTATGGGCATTGCTTCAGCAGAGAGCGAAAAAATGATCTCAAGCATACGAAAGTGATCTCCCATTCACAGTAAATAGTGCAATAGTAGTTTTTTTGATTGGTGCTTATTTGGAAAGAGCCCGCAAGGTGCGGGCTCTTTTTTTGTTATTTCCGGATCAACAACCAGGTATCGCTGTGCTCTGGAAAGCTTCTCCTGATCTGGAGAATTCTTTGTCGGGCATCCGATTCCATCATAAAGGAATCCACAGAAACCCTGTGAAAACCTGTTTCGCTGAGCAGAATTACCGGCACAAATCCTTTTGCAATAAGTTCCTGGGTATACCGGTTAGCGTTTTCTCTGCTTCTGAAACTGCCAATGATAACAAAATAAGGGTGAAGGTCTCGCAGATCACGATCTTCATCACGCGTAAAGGTAAATCTTTCCTCTACTGCTCTTATCCGGGTATCACTCTCCACCTCCAGGGTACGATCGGGAGCAGGAGCTTCCACTACCGGGCGATCAAATTCCTGGGGTTCAACAGCAGTCATCTTCTTAGACTTACATCCTGAAAACATTACCAGCAGCCCGGCTGCAATCCAAACAAATTTTCTCTTCATTTCAAAAACGGGATTTAAGTAAAACTAATCGTTGTGTTTCTGTTTTTTTTCTTCTAATACAGGCAAAATTACACAATTAAAAATGACAAACAGGTTGATAAATTTAAATAATGCGTTCAGTTATGATAATAACTATGCACAGGCCCAAAAGGATTGCCCCTTAATCGGTTTCGTCTGCAACAGGGAGCTGATTAAGCATCTCCAGTGCCATATCTACATACAGAAATACGTCGGAGGGGATATCCTGAATTCGGTAATCGGAGCGTTTATGCCCCAGACGAACCACCACCGCATCCTGCTGTGGCAACATAAAAACATACTGCCCCAATATACCCCTGAAGTAAGGGATCTGCATATTGCGATGATGAAGTATCCAGGTTTGATAGCCATAATAATCCACAGGATTGCCTTTCCTGTCTTTTACCCCATAAACGGGAGTTATTAGCTTTTGTATATACTCCGGTGAAATTATTTTTTCACCCTTCCAATACCCCTGATTAAGCACCAGTTGCCCCATGCGGGCAAAATCGCGAGCGTTGCTGTTGAAGCAGCAATAAGCCTTTTCTTTTCCATCTTTTCTGTCGAGGCTCCACAGGGCGTCTTCCTGGGCGCCCAGAGGTTTCCAGAGCCTTCGGGTAGTATACTCCGACACACTTACCCCTGTTGCAGCCTCAAGCACAAATGCAAGTAACTGGGTAGTGCCACTTGAATAGTAGAACTCCTCACCGGGAGGCGTTATTACCCCAAGGGGCTGCAACAATGCGCTGAGATTGCGCCCATAATATGCTTTGGTGGTAATGGAAAATGCAGCAGCATACTCTTCATCCCAGTCCAGTCCGGAGGTCATGGTAAGCAGGTGGTGCAGGGTTACGTTATGCCCGGAAATGGCAAAATCCGGAAGAAAATCAGAAACAGGCTGATGAACGCTCTGAATATATCCATCATCGATGGCTGCTCCTATAAGTAATGCGATAATACTTTTTGCCATGGAAAATGACCCTGACAGGCTGGAGGCATGGTATCCGTCAAAATACTCTTCGAAAAGCAATTGTCCGTTCTGTATAAGAAGAAAAGCAACGGGTTCAAATTTGAAAAAACTATCGGTAAATCTTTCAGGAATACTTAACTCGCCAAATGCCTGATGATAAGACCAGGGTTGGGGGTCAACTGCTTCAATAACGCGATTATGAAAGATACGGTAATCGTCAATGTCTGGTGTCTGGTAGATCAGTGCGGTTCGCAGGTAGCCGGGCATGAGCAATATTATGAGTGCAAGCACCAGCGAAATCCCGATCAAAACTTTAAATATCTTCTTCATAACAAAATTTTTTGTTTGTAAAAACATTCTTTTTGCTGACAAGCAAATATAATACAGGATTGCTTATGCTTTTCTTCCTGATCAAAATAAAACCTGTTCATTTTCTGGTATCAAACTGAACTGTGTGATGCATAATTTAGCTGTTTTGAGGCAACACGAAATGAAAATGTTCGCCAGGAAAGGGGTTTCACGCGTCCTATGCAATGCTCATTTTTTTGTACATTAGCAGCAAATTTTCCCATCCGTGATCAAGCCCGATACCATTGAAAAAATATTTGATGCTGCCCGCATTGAGGAGGTGGTGGGAGACTTTGTTACCCTGAAACGCCGTGGAGTAAACATGCTGGGGTTGTGCCCCTTTCACAATGAGAAAACACCATCGTTTACCGTTTCGCCCGCCAAAGGTATCTTCAAATGTTTTGGTTGTGGCAAAGGAGGCAACTCGGTAAATTTCATCATGGAACACGAGCACTTCAGCTATCCTGAAGCACTCAAATACCTGGCATCAAAATATAATATTGAGGTTGAGGAGGAGAAGCCTTCTGAGGAGCAGCAACAAGCCCTGGATGAAAAAGAAAGCCTGTTTAACCTTACTGCATTTGCTCAGAAGCATTTCGAAGACACCCTGCACGATACCGAAGAGGGCAAAGCCATCGGATTGAGCTATTTCAAGGAGCGGGGCTTTACGACCGAAACCATACGCAAGTTTGGACTAGGCTACAGCCTCAACCATTGGGATGATTTTACCTCCAAGGCCCTTAAGAATGGCTACAGCAAAGAGATGCTGGAGAAAAGCAGCCTCTCGCGCCATAAAGACGAACAATGGTATGATGCTTTTCGCTCCAGGGTAACCTTCCCCATACACAATCTTTCGGGCAGGGTACTGGGTTTTGGAGCACGCATTTTAAGCCAGGACAAGAAAAAGCCTAAATACATCAACACTGCAGAATCGGAGATTTACCACAAGGGGAAAGTCCTGTATGGTTTGTATTTTGCCAAGAGTGCCATTGTGAGGGAAGACAACTGCTATCTTACCGAAGGGTATACCGATGTAATATCTTTGCATCAGGCAGGTATTGAAAATGTAATCGCCTCTTCGGGCACCTCTCTTACAACCGATCAGATCAAGCTCATCCGCAGATACACTACCAACATCACCCTGCTTTTCGATGGTGATGCAGCGGGCATAAAAGCGGCTTTCAGAGGTATCGACATGATCCTGGAAGAGGGGATGAATGTACGCATAGTACTTTTTCCGGAAGGTGAAGACCCTGATTCGTATGCACGGAACTACAGACCGGCTGAGGTGAAGGAGTTTGTTGAGAAAAACGCCAACGACTTCATCACCTTCAAGACCAACCTGTTGCTTGAAGAGACCCGGAACGATCCCATCAAAAAGGCGGCCCTGATCAAGGAGATTGCTCAAAGTATTGCCCAGATCCCCGAGCCCATTACCCGATCCCTCTACACACAAAAAAGTGCTGACACACTCCAGATTGACGAAAAACTGCTGCATGCTGAGATAAATAAACAAAGAAAAGAAAAGAGCAAAAGCAAAACCACCCCGGTAAGCCCGCAACAGGAAGAAAGCTGGATAACAAATACTTCCGACACATTTCGGGTAGATGAAATCAAAGAAAAGATCCGTGTAGACGAACAGGAAAAAGAGTTTATACGTTTATTGCTGAGCTATTCCAATGAACAATTGTTGTTTTCTTCTCAGGATGAATACGGAAAACCATTGGAGATAAACGTAGGCGTAGCAGACTACCTGCTGGATGAGGTACTGGATGATGAACTTACATTTGAAGACCCGGTATACCAGAATATTTTTGACGAGTTTGCTTCCAGCAGAAGCCAGGGCCAGATACTTACGGAACAGCACTTTTTCATGCATCGCGATCCAGCTGTAAGTCAGCTTGTTATCACTTTATTGTCGCCAAAGTACTTGCTAAGTTATCAATGGGAGGAAAAACACGGCATTTTTGTTAAGAAAGAGGAGGATGATGTAAAAAAAATAGTTACAGAGGTACTCTATGCCCTGAAGCTCAGAAAGCTTGAAAAGATGGCTTACCATGACAGAGAACTATTGAAAGAAGAAAAAGATGCTCATAAGCAAATGGAAATACTTGAACGAATTCGTCAGCTGGAAAGCATAAAGATGCTGCTGGCTAAGGAACTTAGCAGAATAGTAATACAATAAAGCACAAAGTATTATGTTTGGTATTTTTAAAAAGGACCATAAAACCACCCGTTATCCTCTGGGAATTGTTTTAAGTGGGGGCGGCACCAGGGGTTTTGCTCACCTGGGCGTTTTAAAAGCTCTGGAGGAGAACAACATAAAGCCCGAAATCATAAGTGGAGTAAGTGCCGGCTCTATCGTTGGGGCATTGTATGCCGATGGCTATAAACCGGAGGAGATTCTCAAAGAACTTACTTCGCATAAACTATTGAATTATCTTGATTTCAGCATTCCCAAAACCGGATTGGTTAAGATGTCGGGTTTCGAGAAAACCCTTAAAAAGATGCTCAGAGCCAAAAATTTTGAAGACCTGAAAATTCCTTTGAAGGTATTTGCAGTAAATATGAATACTGCCGAATACACCTGCTTCGAAAAGGGCCCGGTAGCCATTGCTGTTAAAGCCTCCTCTTCAATTCCGGTTATCTTCCCTCCTGTAGAAATTGACGGAGAAGAGTTTACCGACGGAGGGGTGATCAACAACTTCCCGGTAGAGGCCCTGCAGGATATTTGCGATAAGATTATTGGAGTGAGTGTAAATCCATTGGGTGAGCGCAAAAATCTTGACAGTCTGAAAAAGATCGCAGAGCGGACCTTTCAGCTGACCATTCGCAGCCATACCCTTGAGCGCAAAGACAAATGCGACCTGTTTATTGAACCAGAAGGACTTGACGACTATGGGCTGCTGGATCTGTCAAGTGCACACGAAATATTTGATCTGGGATATGAAAGTGCTCTCAAAAGCCTGGAAAAAAACCAGTGGCTGAAAGAATAAAACTGTCTCTGCCCCATTTGCACCAGCTGCTCTGATTAGAGATGATTTTTCGTAATTTTGCAAGCTTTACCAAACCCAACTTCTTATGTCATCAAAACCCCTTTATATCTTCAACACCCTCAGTCGCCAAAAGGAGATCTTTGAACCCCTTAACCCTCCCTTTGTGGGGCTTTATGTTTGTGGCCCCACGGTTTATGGCGACGGACACCTTGGGCATGCCCGCCCGGCTGTAACCTTCGACCTGGTATTCCGCTATCTGCAGCACGCGGGCTACAAGGTGCGCTATGTAAGAAACATTACCGATGTGGGGCACCTGGAGAACGATGCTGACCAGGGTGAGGATAAAATTGGCAAAAAGGCACGCCTTGAGCAACTGGAACCCATGGAGGTGGTACAATACTTTACCGACCGATACCATCAGGATATGGATCTGCTCAATGTAAAGCGCCCCAGTATCGAACCCCGTGCATCAGGTCATATCATCGAGCAAATCGAAATGATACGCCAGATTATGGAAGCAGGTTTTGCCTACGAAGTAAATGGATCTGTCTACTTTGATGTTGAAAAATACAATCGCGATCACAACTATGGCAAGCTCAGCGGCAGGGTAATTGAGGAAATGATTGCCAACACACGAGAACTGGAGGGGCAACAGGAAAAAAGAAGCAGTGTTGACTTTGCGCTTTGGAAAAAAGCAAGCCCAGAACATATCATGCGATGGCCTTCACCCTGGAGCGATGGGTTTCCGGGCTGGCACCTGGAGTGTTCGGCCATGAGCACCAAGTACCTGGGAGAAGTATTTGACATCCATGGTGGAGGAATGGATTTGCTATTTCCTCATCATGAATGCGAAATTGCACAATCCAATGCTGCCCACGGCAAGGATGCCGTTCGATATTGGATGCACAACAATATGATTACCATCAATGGGCAGAAAATGGGGAAATCTCTGGGCAACTTTATTACCCTGAGGGAGTTTTTCAGTGGCGAACACAAGGCCCTGGAGAAGCCCTTCAGCCCCATGACCATACGTTTTTTCATTTTGCAGGCACACTACCGCAGCACCCTCGACTTCAGCAATGAAGCACTCATTGCTGCCGAGAAAGGCCTTAAACGCCTCATGCAGGCCCTTGATACCCTCCAGAAACTCCAACCCTCAGCACAAAGCAGTATTTCGCTCAACAACCTGGAGGAAAGTTGCTATGCGGCCATGAACGACGATTTCAACAGCCCCATTGCTCTTGCTCATTTGTTTGATGCTGTAAGGATTATCAACTCAGTAAACGACAAAAAAGACACTCTTTCGGCCCAGGACCTGGACATCCTGAAAAGGGTCTTCCACACATTCCTTGTGGATATTTTCGGGCTACAATCAGATATTTCGGCCGAAAGTGGCCGCACCGGAAACATCCTTAAGGGGGTTATGGATCTTTTGCTTGATATCAGACACCAGGCCAAAGCCCAGAAGGATTATGCAACCTCCGACAAAATACGTGATCAACTGGCTCAACTTCAAATTACAGTAAAAGACAGTAAGGAAGGAGCAACCTGGGAAATAAAAAACGATTAGCAGGGTCTTTCTTTTAAAACACAGAACATCTAATCCTGACAAAAAAAGCAGGACTTCTCAAAAAGAAGTCCTGCTTTTATTTGATTTCCTTATCTCAGGTGCTATCAGGTGAGGAAGCTGAGCAATATCCCTGCAGCAATAGCACTTCCAATAACCCCCGATACATTGGCGGCCATGGCATGCATAAGGAGGTGGTTGGTTTTATCGTATTCCAGCCCTACGTGCTGAGAAACCCGCGCACTGTCGGGTACTGCAGACACTCCGGAGTTTCCGATCAGGGGGTTAATCTTATTGCCTTCACTGGCAAAAAGGTTCATAACCTTAGCAAATAAAACACCACTGAAGGTAGCTACAATAAAGGATGCGGCACCCAAACCAAAGATCATCATTGACTGGGGTGTGATAAACACATCGCCCTGGGTAGACGCTCCAACGGTAAGTCCGAGAAAAATAGTAACAATATCAATCAAGGAAGATCTTGCTGTTTCGGCCAAACGATTGGTTACTCCGCTTTCCTTAAGCAGGTTTCCAAAGAAAAGCATTCCCAGTAGCGGCAAAGCAGTGGGCATGATGAAAGTAGTGAGCAACATACCGGCTATGGGGAAAAGAATTTTCTCCTGCTTGGGTACGGCCCTTGGGGGTTTCATACGAATAAGCCGTTCTTTCTTTGTTGTAAGCAAGCGCATAATGGGCGGCTGAATAACCGGAACCAATGCCATGTAGGAATACGCAGCAATGGCGATGGGGCCAATAAACTCGGGCGCCAGTTTGGAAGAAAGAAAAATTGCAGTAGGGCCATCTGCACCACCAATGATGGCGATAGCTCCGGCTTGTTCGGCAGTAAAGCCCAGCAGCAGTGAAGATGAATAGGCTGCAAAAATTCCGAATTGCGCTGCAGCACCCAGCAATACAAGCTTGGGTTTTGAGAGCAGCGAAGAGAAGTCGGTCATGGCCCCTATACCCAAAAAGATAATGGGTGGATAAATGCCTCGAGCCACGCCCTGATAGAGCATATTCAGCACACTTCCTTCTTCATACACACCTATCTGAAGGTTGGCAGTAGTGTCGAAGGGAATATTCCCCAGGATAATACCAAACCCAATGGGAATGAGAAGCAGAGGTTCATAATGTTTTACGATGGCCAGGGAGATAAAGAATATCCCCACACAAATCATTACCAGGTGGCGCCAGTCGATGTTGGCAAAAGCAGTATAACCGAAAAATTCGATCAACTGCTGCCATACGAAATCAAACATACTCAGATCCATAGTTAGTCTCCTATTTCAATCATTACATCGCCTTCCATAACATTTTGTCCGGGGTTTACCCTGATGGCTGTTACTTTTCCATCCTTATCGGAGTCAATGTTATTCTCCATTTTCATTGCTTCCAGCACCAGGAGTTTCTGGCCAACGGAGATGGTATCGCCCACTTTGCAGTGGATGCTCAGAACAGTGCCAGGCAGCGGCGATTTGATGGTTCCACTTCCTTTGGAAGCTTTGGTTCCGGTTCCTTCAGAAGGAGTAGTATCGGTTGAAGGTACAGCCCTGGCTCTGACGAGCTTGGGTGTTTTTACGGGTTGAATGGATTTGTCTACTTCAACAGAATAGGTAGATCCATTCACATCCAGTTCAATGATGTTATCCTCTACATTGAGAATATGTACATCATACTGATTTCCGTGTATTGTGAATTTATATTTTTTCATTGCTTTTTTGAGATTAAGGGTACGGAGCAAATTTTCCGGTACTGTGTGTTTGAGGGATTAATTTCGGGGCAGATTTCGCAAACCATAAATCTTTGAGCTCCACGGAGAATAAGTACGCGACACTTTATTGATGGTAAGCACTGTGTTTTCGTAGTCATGCAACTCAGAGCGGTACAGATGAATGGCTGCGGCAATGGCTGCGTTGACTTCACCATGAAGATCTTTTGGTGTTGATGCAGAAGCTGTCTCAGCATTTACGTGTTGTTCGGCTGGTTTTCTTCTTGAAAAGAGAGAATTCAACCAGGTCTTGAATTCAGGGGAGTAAAGCCTGGGAGTGTTGGAAAAAACGACGAACAACATAATCAAAACCATGAATACTACCCCCATTCCCAATATGGCCATTAACAATCCGTAGGGATCATTCTGGGCAAAATAGCATATCTCCTCTGCCTGGTTTGTATTACCGGTTTCAACTTGCCCGATTATAGAATTAATATTTATATCATTCATAGCTTAGGCTTTTAGAGGGGTATATTTGAATGCTTCTTGGGTGGGTTCACATCCTTTTTGGTGGCCAGCGATTGTAAGGCCCTGATAACCCGGAAACGTGTGTTGCGGGGTTCAATCACATCGTCGATATACCCAAATTTTGCTGCATTGTAGGGTGTAGCAAACTTCTCCAGGTAATCATTTTCCTTTTCGAGGATGAATTTTTCGCGTTCTTCAGGATTTTCGATGGCATTGATCTCCTTACTGCTGAGTATTTCCGTAGCACCTTTGGGGCCCATTACGGCAATTTCAGCCATGGGCCATGCATAGTTGATGTCGCCACGAAGGTGCTTGGAGCTCATTACACAATACGCTCCTCCGTAAGCCTTACGAAGCACAACAGTAATTTTGGGTACAGTAGCCTCGCCATAAGCGTAGAGCAACTTGGCACCATGCAAAATGATTCCTCCATACTCCTGAACTGTACCTGGCAAAAATCCAGGAACGTCAACCAGTGTAACCAGGGGAACATTGAAAGCATCGCAGAAGCGAACAAAACGTGCAGCTTTACGGGAGGCATTGATATCTAACACACCTGCCAGGTACTTGGGCTGATTGGCCACAATACCCACCGAAATACCATTGAATCGGGCAAACCCGGTAATAATATTGGGAGCATAGTTTCGATGCACCTCCAGGAACTCATTATGATCTACAATAGCATAGATCACATCCTTTACATCATAGGGTTTATTGGGGTTTTCGGGGATGATGTCGTTGAGGGCATCTTCCAGGCGATCGATGGGGTCATCGCAGGGCACCACCGGAGGATCTTCCAGGTTGTTTTGCGGAAGGTAACTGAGGAGCTTTCTGATGAGCAGGATAGCCTGTTGTTCATCATCGGCAACAAAATGAGTAACTCCCGATTTGGTTCCGTGTGTCATGGCTCCCCCCAGCTCCTGGTCGGTAACCACTTCTCCTGTTACTGTTTTCACAACCTTGGGCCCTGTAAGAAACATGTAGCTGTTTTCCTTGGTCATGATAATAAAGTCGGTAAGTGCGGGCGAATACACTGCTCCACCTGCACAGGGGCCAAAAATTCCGGTTATCTGAGGGATAACGCCAGATGCATTGATATTGCGCTGAAAAATCTCAGCATATCCGGCCAGACTATTCACTCCCTCCTGGATACGGGCTCCACCACTGTCGTTCAGGCCGATTACCGGTGCACCCACTTTCATCGCTTTATCCATGATTTTACAGATTTTTTCGGCGTAGGCCAGCGAGAGCGAGCCTCCAAAAACAGTAAAATCCTGGGCATACACATACACCAGACGCCCATCGATGGTGCCGAAACCTGTAATTACACCATCGGAATAGAACTTCTGCTGCTGAATTCCGAAATCATTGCAACGGTGGGTTACAAACATATCAAATTCTTCGAAGCTTCCCTCATCCAAAAGCAGGTCGATCCTTTCCCTTGCGGTTAGTTTGCCCTTCTGGTGCTGAGCGTCGATGCGTTTTTGCCCGCCACCAAGTTTGGCCAACTCACGTTTTTCAAGTAATTCCTTGATTTTCTTTTCGAATGACATATACTTTGCGTATTATAAGGTTAGGATTTGTTTTTGTCTTCGCAGAGTTCTGTGAGAACACCTCCGGTTGATTTGGGATGCAGGAAGGCGATATCCAGACCTTCGGCACCTCTGCGCGGGTTTTGGTCCACCAACTGAACTCCTTTTCCTTTGAGCTCTTCCAGTGCATTTTCAATGCCTTCTACAGCAAAAGCAAGATGGTGTACTCCCTCACCTTTTTTGGCAATAAATTTTCCGATAGGGCCTTCAGGATCCGTAGACTCAAGAAGCTCTATCTTGGTCTGACCCAGCATAAAAAAGGCAGTTTTAACTTTTTGATCCTTAACCTCCTCGATGGCATAACATTTCAGCCCCAGGATGTCTTCATAATAACGAATTGATTTCTCGAGATTCTCTACAGCAATCCCAATGTGTTCAATATGTGAAAGCTTCATACGATGATTTTTTAAGGGTGACAGGTAATATTTTGGGCGCAAAGTTATGGATTTAACCCGTTTAAAAAAGCGAGAAACCATGAATTATGCACACATTAGCCTAAAGTTGTTAATCATGTAACAAAAACTCCAGTGCTATGGCTAAAACCAAGAAAATGATAGACTTATTGCCCGGGGAAATCCCAAATGATTTCGACCTCCCAATTGAGTCGTGTTTGCACCATTTCGGGGTAAACCACCACCTTTTCGGGCTGGATGGAGCGAAGGTAGTTTCCTGTATCCCATTTGCCATTCCGGTTTTCATCCAGCACTAACCTGAGCCTGAAGTTGGCAGCAGGCAAATGCTCAAAAGTATATACATCGCCGGATGTAACAATTTTCTGTTGCAGCACCTCCCATTTATCATTGAGCAGTTGCAGAAGATACTGGTCGGGTTGCAGGTCTTCTTCCTGCACTTCCGGTTCATCAGGCAGGCCCAGATTTACCAGAAGGGTTGCGTAATCGGCAGGGGTATTGAGTTTAAAGCGGCTGGTGAGGGTGTCGTTGGGCAGCCCAAAAATATCTGTGACGGCCCCAGGCAGAATTTTCAGAGTATAGGTGCTGTCGGCTTTCAGAGATGTGAGTATCTCCAGCCTCCTGCGACCCTCTCCAATGGGTTTGATCTCAAAATTTTCAAGGGGAATGCTGTCGTTCAACCACAGGGTAAACAACTGCGGATCGATGTCACTTATGGGTGTCGGGCTAAGGATTTCCACATTCCTGAAAAAGGGCTGTCTGCGGGCAGATGTAACTGTAGGAACCGTAAGATTGATTGCAGCAGGGGCTTCTGGTACAGCACCTCTTCCCCGGGGTGCTCTTTGAATGAGCGAAATTTTAAGACTGTCAGGGTCTTTCTGACCGGTAATAACCTCCAGGAAAAGGCTGTCGCGTTGGGTTTGGGTAAACCACAACCCCAGGGTATCGCGGGTTGCATTGAACTCTTTCAAGAAATCAACAGGCTCAACATAATCCCGAACCGAGACTGTATCCACAGGTATACGAAAAGCAATTGATACTTTTCCTGTGCGCGGCGAGGAAGCAGAAAGGATTCGTTGTATTGTATCTCTCTCCTGAAACAGGAACAAGGTGTAGCTGGCAATGGTTGCTGGGTCGTTACCTGGTATGTTGTTTTCAGGTGCCAGGGTGTCAAGAGATACCCCCAGGTCTCCGGCAGGAGGCTCAGGCAGACGCAACACCCCCCCCTCAGTTTCGTCTGCCGGGTTGATGCCATTGTCGCCATTTTCAGTGGCAGGTGGAGCTACAGCAAAATATTGAGGCCTTACAAGGCTGTCCAGAAATGCAATTTTCTCATCCCTTGAGTCGTAGAGATAGTTGAAGTTGGAATCGCGCAGGGCAAACATCAGGTATTCTCCATCGCGCATGTTGTTGATTACAAACCGCCCCTCCTTATTCGTTTTGGCCACATAAACAGGCCGTTGCAGCATAGGTACAGAATCAAACACATCGTCGTACATCATTACAAACACACCCTCTTCGGGTTGCAGTGTAAGGGCGTTGATAACCTCACCTCTCACCGACAAAGAATCGACATAGCTTCCGGTGGAAACAACAAACTGAAAATTGGGGATAGGATTTCCCTCTGTGATATCTACAATGGATTCGCCAAAGAAAAAATTATAGGTTGTATTGGGCCGCAAAGTATCACTTACCGACATAATGATCGACCTGCCCCGCACCCTGATCTCCGGATCTTTTTGCAAGGGGGGAGAAATGAGCATGTTTTGCCTTAAATTTTTCAGTTCAACAAACTCATTAAAGAAGATTCGCACATCCTGTCCTTTGTAATAGGTGGAAAAATTGGGCGGAGTACTTCTGAGCACCACAGGAGGGTCTTCATCTTTGGGGCCGCCTGTTGGGGCCACCACATTGGCACAAGCTGCCACCAGCAGCAATGCTGTGATCAACAAAAAAGTCCGGACAGGTCTGGGGTGTTTTAGCATGATGTATGCAGCGATTGATGCGTGCAGCGCCTTTATGAATATCAACGGATTTAGAAGGGCAAAATTATCATTATTTGCTGAATAGACATTTTTTTTAAGCGGGTAAAAAAATATCCAAATAAAGACAAATAATTTTGCAGTAATAAAAGTTCTTACTACTTTTACATCGATAAACTATTGATCGTTCCTTTTGTTTATCTTCTGGCTGTTTCGGTATCCCCCTGAAGATTTCCCCAATTTCCCTTTTGTCTTCAATTCCATTTCCCCTCACCGAAGCAGCCTTTTTTATGCCCTTTCGGCAAACATATCTAATTTTTTTATATTGCAGAATTCATATCCCAGTTGCTTATAATAATCGAGCAATTGCGGTAAAACCTTCAGGCATCTGGGTGCAGATTTTTCATTATCGTGAAATACGATGATGGCTCCATGGTGCATTCTGGCAATAAGATTATGCAGGATTGTCTTTTCAGAGAAGGTGCGATCAAAATCGTAGCTTAGCAACGACCACATAATAATTCTTTCGTGGTTCTTCAGCAACCTCACCTGTGCCGGAGTAATTTTTCCGTAAGGAGGTCGAAACAACCCTCCGGGCAGAAACAATCCAGCTTGCTGATAGTCTTTTACGTAGATTTCGGCAGGAGTTTTCCAACCGTTTAGGTGGCTAAAAGTATGATTACCCACTTGGTGCCCCTGATTTGTAAGATCTTTTACAATTTCAGGAAAAGCAGCAGCATTTTTCCCCAGGCAAAAAAAGGTTGCCCGAGCATCAAAGGATCTGAGAATATCCATAATGGCCGGTGTTATTTCGGGATGGGGGCCATCATCAAAAGTGAGAAATATTCGTTTGGGCTCCTGAGGGAAAGACCAAATGAGATCGGAAGGAGAAAGCAGACGCAACAATCTGGGTGGTGAAACAAAACGCATACTTACAAACCGATTAAACTTATTAAATTTTCGAACCGCAAATACTGAATTCTTGCTGTCAGCAGAGTGCAAAGCTAACTGAAAAGGCACAGCAAAGGAAAAACAAGGAATGAATCAGCGATTCAGGTGTGGCTCTCCTGTCCCAGCCCCAGAGGCTGAGAGGGGGCATGCGGATGATCATTGGCCAGCTCCACAAAAAAGCTCACACCATCTTCTCTGTTCTGGCAATAAATCCTCCCCTCCATATTGGTTTCAACGATCATTTTTGCGATGAACAGCCCAAGCCCCTGCCCTTCGCCTTCGGGTTTGGTTGAAAAATACGGGTCGAATAACTTCTCAAAACGATTCTCAGGGATATGGGCTCCTTTATTGAAAATCTCAATAAGCGAAGTGCTCTCACCTTTTTTCCGGGCAATTACTCTTACCGTACGACTTTGAGAAGGCAAAGCCAGTACAGCATCCTGGGCATTTTTCAGCAGATTAATGAGCACTTGTTCGAATTGGGAAGAATACCCCATTATAAAAACATCGGCTGGCAGATCTTTTTCCACCTTAATTTTGTGCGCGGTATAATAAGGCGACACAAAAGCAAGCGCACCATTTACTGATTCACGTGCCTGAAACCTTGTTTTGGTGGTTTGGGGTTTGAAATAATTGCGGAAGTCATCGATGGTTTTCGACATCTGCTGAATAATCCTGTTGATTTCAGCAATGCTGTTTTCCATGTATTTAGCATCCAGCTCCTCATACTGGAAGGCGTCTGAGAGGTCGTATACTGCCAGAGAGAGCAGGTTTAAGGGCTGCCTCCATTGATGTGCAATATTACCAATCATCTCTCCAAGTGCAGCTTGCCGTGCTTGCAGTGCCATCATATGGTCGAGCCTTCGGTTTTTCTCTACTTCCTGACGGATGCGTTTTTCAAGGCTTTTGTTGAGTTCTTCCAGCTCTTCCTTTTTCTTCAGAAGCTCCTGGTTGAGCTGAAAGAGCTGCTCCTCGTTGGTTTTCTTTTCAGTAATATCACGTGCGATCCCTTCTACGGCAACCAATTGATCATTCACAAACACGGGTACGTTTTTCACTTCCAGCCAGACCTTGCTGCCATTTTTGTGCTTCACTCTCATAGTAAGCGATTTACTTGCCAGCGCCATGGGGTATTGCAACGACTGCAAAAAGTCCTTTAAATCTTCAGGATCTGCAACTTGCTCATAAAGAGCAGGATTTCCGTAATGTTCGTCGGGGGTATATCCTATCACCTCTCTTGAAGAGGGGCTAACATAATCAAAACGCGGAAAGGGGTCCAGAGAAATCCGATAAATGATATCTCTTGCATTTTCAGCCAGTAAACGATACTGATTCTCTGATTGCAGCAAAGCTTCCTCGGCAAGATGCTTGGCAAAAGCATTGGATATTAATTCTCCCAGCACCGTAAATTGCTCAATTTGCTCTTCGTCCCACCCTAAAAGTGCTGTTACCCTGTCGAGACCAAAAAAGCCCATTAGCTTCCCCTTGTTGATCATAGGGATGCAAAGCATAGACTGGATCTGTTGTACCAATAAAAACTCTTTTTCCGATACGGCCATACAAGGATGCCCTTTAACATCGGGCACATGAATGGGAGATTTGGATTGCATCTGCTCCCACCACCACCTTAACTTCTCAATCGGAAAATGCTGTAGGTTGTTGATCTGGGCAGAGATTCCTTCCTTACACCATTCATGTGTATTGCTCATGAAGGAAAAATCTTCTGCAAAAAGGAACACATAGCATCGGTCTGCTTCGAAGTACTCTCCCATTCTTTTGAGCGCCCCGGAAACCGTTTGGTTAAAAACAGCGGATGTGGTATTCACAAAAGAAGTGGATATCCGTGCCAGGATCCGTTGAAAACCGATATGATGGTCTAAAAGTTTTCGGGTTTTTGATTGCTCTTCCTGCTGAACTTTCTGATGGGTTACATCCAGTATATAACCATGCCAAAGGATTGATCCATCGTGCAATGCCTCTGGTCGGGCTACTCCGCTCACCCAGTTCACCGTGCTGCCTGTCTTGATAATGCGACATTCGTAGGCCCAATCGGCCATGTTCTTTTGTGATTCTGCAATACTTTCACGCAGGGGATCAAGGTCATCCGGATGGATCAAATCAAAGATTGGCTGCACGCTTTCCTTTACCTGCATAGGATCAATGCCAAAAATCTCTTTAAGTTTGTTACTGGCAAAAGGCATACAAGAAGTACCGTCGGGCTTCATATGGAATTGAAACAGCACACCCGGAACCTGCTCTGCCAGCGAAATTGGCATATGGTTATTAGCTTTTGATTTGGCCATTAAGATTTTGTATGCAGGCAAACATTCATTACTAAGCTTAAATATACTACTTTTTATCCTGCCTGCTTAGAGGTGTAATGTTTTTTTTAACATTTACAGATTCTCTGCACAGAAAAGTATCTTTTCACCCTTATGGCATTCAGCATCGTTGTCGCTTACCTTTTCTGCAAAAGCTTGCAGAGATTGTTTTCGAGTTCTTTGCGGTTAAGAAATTTTCCTATAAAAACTATTTTGGAAAATGGAGTTTCTCCTTCCTTCCACTCGTTGCCTTCCTCAAAGATGTAGGAGCCTTTTACTGCCTGAAAAACAAATTTTTTTCTTTTTCCCTTGAAGTTAAGAATTCCTTTTACCCGATATAGCGACTGCTGATTGAAGTAGAGGTAGCTGGCCATCCAGATGTTAAACATCTCGAGGTCGAAACAGTCATCAAAAACAAAACCTTCTGCATGAATATCGTGTCGATGTGCAGCCCTGGCCAATCTTCCCTGCACATCAGATGCAACATCCTGAAGCGAAAGGTTAATATTGTCGAAAGAAAGAGTGGTGGCCTCTACATGCCTGTGCGAATAGGCATGTGTTTGCAGCAGAGGTGTACCGTTGGTATGGGCAAATGTGGTTTCCAGTATTTTTGTCATGGGGTTGATCCCAGAAATCAGTTGCCTGAGCGTGCTGATATGATCACGACGCACCATATCAATCTTATTCAGCAATACCAGATCGGCCACGGCTATTTGCTTTCGTGCTTCAGACTCCGAATCCAGAATCTCCTCAATATCATTGGCATTTGCAACACATATTACACTATCTACTACAAAATGATTGCTGATGGTCTCATTGGCCATAAACACATCCACTACACATAACGGATCGGCTATACCCGTAGCTTCAACCAGCAAATGGTCAATGTGGCTTTGCTTTTCAATGATCAGTTGCAGCGCTTTATAAAAATCATTGTGCAGAGAACAACAGATGCAACCGTTTACAAGCTCAAACATGGGTCCGTCTACAGAATCTAACAAATCACCATCAATTCCCATTTCACCAAATTCATTTTCAATGATGGCAAACCTGAGGCCATGATGCTGGCGAATAATGTTGTTGAGGAGTGTAGTTTTGCCGGAACCCAGAAAACCTGTGATTATCGTTACGGGAATACGTTGAGAAGAAGGAGAATTTCCCTGAAACATGAAATTATTTTTTAACCTTGTTTTTGTATCAGATCTGAACACGACATGATCAAACTATTAAACAAACGATCTGAAAAAATGATTATTGCAAAAGTAGTTATTTTCACCACAAATGTCCTTAACCGGCTTTTTTTTAATGTATATTATATTTTTTTTTCGACATTAAAAATGTTCGCCAACTCCATACAAACGGTTTCATGGCAACATCTACCCATAGATATACTGAATTCACAGGTGTTTTATTTATAGGTTCTGGACATCTTGTATTCTCCAGGCGTGACATTCATGTGTTTTCTGAAAGCACTGTAGAATGATGACTTTGATTGAAAACCAGACATTTCTGCAATGGTGTCGATGGTGTATTTTTCAGCATCCTGGCTTTCGAGCAATCTGATGCTTTCTCTTACACGGTATTCATTGATCAGTCCATAGAAATTACTGTGCATTACTTCGTTGATTACAAATCCCAACTTCCTTTTGCTCACATTCAGTAATTTGCAGAGATCGTCAAGGGCAAACTTCTTATCCGTATAGGGTTTCTTCTGATCCATAAGCACCTCCAGCCGTTGCTGGATACTGTTAATTTCCTCAGGTGACATAAATGATGAATTCTCAGCCCCGGCAACAAGTAAACTTGCATGGTTCCCACCGTCCTGATCTTTGAGCGAGAAAACATAGCTCATATACTTTTCGATGCCTGGGTCGTCGAAAAACAACTGTGAGACTTTGCCCAATGCACCTGACAACAACAAAAGGATTATATTGTAGAATACAACACCCGATGTGTGTTTCCAGACTTCAAAATTCAAACCTGCCACTAAAACAACAACAACAGCGGCAGATTGCACGGAGATCCATTTCTGCCGCCGAAGCAAAGCAAGCCAGTTGGGTTTAAACACATAATCCTTTATGTCTCTGACATGCCTGAAGGCTTTCTGTAAATAAAAAACGAGCAACATAAGCTGCAGGGCAACAATCAGTCCGGCAATAAAATAAAAAAGTCTTAGAAAAAGCTGCCAAAGGGTAAAAGACTGTTGGTTAATGCTTATTACCTTGTTTTCTTCACCAAAGCCAAACATCCAAAAGGCCCCGAAATAGGCAATTGCAAGAACAATTGCAGGCATAAAAAGTAATAAGGCTTTCCACTGTCGCTCAAGCTGCAGAACACTCCAGGCTGAGAAACATAATAATAGCGGAGGGACAAGCAATAATGAAACAATCGATGATATTTGTCTTGCAAGGCCACCCTCAATCATCTCCCAGGCCAGCAACATATTGAGGATACCGGCAACACTTGCTGCGATCCAGAAAAAGCCGTACCATACCCTCGCCTTTGACATTTTGCGGGCAATTGAAACATGAATTGCAAAATAGATCAGCTGATAGACAGGTAAAGCAAACAAAATTATATTTAGGTAGTCGTGCTTCATGCAGGTTTACTATTGATTTCTTTTCTTTTCCACAATTCAGGATATTTCAATGAATCTTTGATAATGATAATGATGGCAAAAACATAAAAGGTCTCCATCATCACATGAAACAGATATTTGGCCAGCTCTGAGTTGTAGTAAGATGTCAGGAGCAATACAAAAATCACCTGAAAAAAAATGAAAATGCCAAGATTTATGGCAGACTGCCTGAGAGCTTTTTTGCGGGGCAGACTAAAAAACAACAAAGGGAGCCAACTGAAAACAATGACTGCCGGAAGCAGCAAACTTTGGGTTCGTTGCGGATAACTTCCTCTGCGCCCTTCAACAATGGTCGAAACCCTGATAATCAATTCATCGTCTAACGTTTCCAACTTAACTGTTGTGTTATTTCCCCCCATGTTCACTACTGCATTGGAGGCAAAAACGAGAATGTGCGCATAAACTCTTTCAAGCCCGTTGAACCAAAGCAAAGTTGTAATAGCAGATGCAGCTATGAGGATGACAATCTTTTTCCACATAAATAATTATTTTAGTTTTGAGCCTTTGGGGGATTAGCAAAAACACCTCCCGCCCTTTGATCTGCCCATATATAAATCAGAAAAATGAGTAGTCCAAAAAGAATATTCCAGAAATAGTCGTGAATATGATGGAAAAGGTGTGGATGATGTTTACCAATAGCTCCCATAATCAAAAATCTGGCGTTATTCATCACAAAAACAGATGCAATAAACAGAAACAAATTGATGAGCTTATGGCGGGTGCTCCATTGAGAAAAAACACTGATCATCAGTGCAAATAAGTAAAAATTGTATGCCGTACACTCCAGGATCACCCTCATTCCGAAGCCTCCGTAATCAAGAATAGGGCTTCCCTTATCACTTATGGGCAAAAAAAGTATTTTCCCGGCAACCAATGCGGAGCGATGTGTGAAACCTACCATGATCTCTCTTAACACATCTTTAATGGGAGGCAAATGAAGTATAGCCAATAATGCAAACCAACTGGCAAAGGCGTAAATGAGGGGCTTTAATTTGTCCAGGTATTGTTTACGGGCTTGTTGCGCTCTCTGTTTGGCTCTTAATTCTTCCTTATTCTTACTCACAACCGAAGTATTTGGGGTTAGTTGTTTTGACTGAAATGCTCATTTATCGAATGTTAACAAGACGATGCCATTTTTTCAAATGACCATTTAAAGTTATAACAAATTTTTTTCACAATCCCTTTTGGCGATATTTTTTTTATTCTGGTTGAATTTTTTTCACGCTTTAAAGAAACACCACAGCACAAAATTTATTTAAAACAAAGACCCAATGCAAAGGATGTAATGATTCTGATAGCAACTACACATCTCATTATGTGCGTCTTACGAAATCAACTTATAGTCGTTCAAAAACTCTGGTTGTTCGTTTAAATTTATCCGAACCCCAAGCGAGATCAAAGATCAACTCACAACGCGCTGATTATATTACTGTTAAAAAAATCAGCTGTTCGACTAAGGCATTGCCGAACAACAAAACATCTGTGTTAATGCAAAAACGGATTAATTTTACATTATGTCTTGTAATTATTTTTATTTGTCAAACCAAAAAACATTTTTGTCATGAAAAAACTATTTACACTTGCATTAAGTCTAATGTTTGTTGCAGCCATTGCCCAGGAACGTGTACCCCAGGGACCCAAGGATGTAATGAGCATGGACAAAAACACATGCACCAGCTTTGTAATGTTCCCGGTAGATGGCACTACCGTCACTGCAAATACTCTCATTGAGAATATTCTGGGACCAGACATCACTTCTTACAATCTTATCAAATTCCAGGGAACAACCGGGCAAAATGCTTCTGCAGGTTTGTTTACAGGCGGAGCAGCCGCCGGAATTGTTCTTGAGAGTGGCATTGTATTGAGCTCAGGCTACATCAATAATGCTATCGGACCCAACACCTTTACAGGTGTATCTGGCAACCTTGGACTACCCGGCGACTCAGACCTGAATGCTCTTATCCCTCAGAACACTTATGATGCCACAGTTTTGGAGTTTGAATTTGTTCCTACTTTCGACAAGATTTTCATCCAGTTTGTTTTCGGATCTGACGAGTACAATGAATATGTTGGAACTCAATTCAACGATGTGTTCGGCTTTTTCCTCAATGGAGTAAACATTGCCCTGACCCCCGGCACAAGTGTTCCCATTAGTATCAACACCATCAACAATGGCTCCAACAGCAACTTGTACAACGACAACACTGTTTATTCCCCCAGCCCGGCTTGGCCCAAATTCTGCAACGAAATGGACGGCTTTACCACTGTTCTGGTTGTGAACGGAGATGTTGTTCCCGGAGAAACCAATACAATCAAACTGGCCATTGCTGATGCGGGCGACCGTATTCTCGATTCATGGGTATTTATCGGTGCAGAAGGTTTTACCGGAGTAGATCCAGAACCCACCCCCGTACCTCTGGGCAACTGGGCTCTTATCCTTGGCATGGGCCTCATCCTGGTGTTCACCTTTATGCGTTTGAGAAGAGTCCTGTAAAAGACTTTTAAAATAAACCCTCCCGCCAGAACTGCCGCACCCTTGCGGCAGTTCTTTTTTTTGCCTGATCCGATTATTGAGGCAATATAAGGGTCTCATTGAATTACAAAAATGGAGAAAGCTCATTTCCTGAATAGAAAATTTTGCGTAGGTTTGTTGGATGAACCCAACGTTATCCTGGTCATTAACCCTGTGGTTCTGTAAAAGATCATCCAGATAGAAATTCAACAACAACACATATGACAAAAAAAGTTCTTTCGGGCATCATCATTGCCTTACTGGGCTACACCAGCCTTCTGGCCTGTACCAGTTATCTTGTTACACCGGGAGCATCGGCAGATGGCTCCGCAATGATTAGCTATGCAGCGGATTCGCACATCCGTTATGGCGAGCTGTACTTTTTTGAAGGAGGCCCCAAGCCTCCGGGTTCTTTTTTTCAGGCTTATTACAGAGGAAGTCATAAACCTCTTGCCAGAATACCTTTACCTTCCAGCACTTTTCAGGTGGTGGGTTATATAAACGAAATGCAGGTTGCCATTGGAGAAAGCACCTTTGGTGGCCATTCAGAATTATTTGACACAACAGGAGGTATAGACTACACGGGCCTGATGCAGCTGGCCCTTATGCAGGCTCCCACCGCCCGCGATGCTATACGCATCATTGCAGAGCTAAGCGAGGAATACGGCTATTACAGCATGGGAGAATCGTTCTCCATTGCCGACCCCAATGAAGTCTGGATCATGGAGATTATTGGCAAAGGCACCAACATGCAATACGATCGCAGGCGACGTGAGTATTTCAACGCCAACAAGGGTGCCGTTTGGGTGGCCAAGCGTATTCCAGATGGGTACATCTCTGCACATGCCAATCATGCACGGATCATGACCTTCCCCCTTGCCGATGGCAGAGTTTCCATTACAGACAAGCAGTTCGACAAACTGCATGACCCCGACATTAGAGTGATCTACAAACACGATGTGATAGATTTTGCACGTCGCAAGGGTTATTTCCAGGGCAACGATCAGGATTTTTCATTCTCCGATGTATATGCACCCATCGATTTTGGTGCGGCACGCTTTTGTGAGGCACGTGTATGGAGCATGTTTAAAGAAGTGGCGGAAGGAATGGAGCAATATATGGATTATGCCATGGGGTTTGACCTCACCAACCGGATGCCTCTATGGGTAAGGCCAGAGAAAAAACTAAGTGTGGAGGATCTGATCCGGTTCAAGAGAGATTATTTGCAGGGCACCAACTTCGATATTACCCAGGACATTGGGGCAGGCCCCTGGGGCAAACCCTATCGCTGGCGTCCGCTTACCTGGGAAGTAGATGGCAAAACCTACTTCCACGAGCGCACCACGGCAACCCAGCAAACAGCATTTTCATTTATTACCCAATCGCGCAGAGAATATCCCGGTGCCATAGGTGGCATTATCTGGTTTGGGGTTGACGATACCAACACTACTGTATATGTGCCCATGTATGCAGGCATCCGCAGGGCTCCGGATACTTTCCGCGAGGGACATGGCAGCATTATTGAGTACCAGGAGGATGCAGCCTTCTGGGTTTTTAACAAAGTGGCCCACCTGGCCTACCTGCGCTACAGCCTGAAAATACCTGACATTCAAAAGGTGCAAAACGAGCTGGAAAGCAGCTTCCGGGCTTTTGTTCCGGCCATTGACAGAGCGGCTCTGGAGCTTTACCAGAATGATCCTGAGCTGGCCAAAGACTTTCTGACCAACTTCAGTGTTTCCATGGGCAATTATACGGTGGAACGTTGGGAAGAACTTTTCAGGTTCCTGCTGGTAAAATACCTGGACGGCAATATCAAGAAAGAGGAAAACGGTGTATTCCTTACCAACCAGTGGGGCAAATATCCCATTGTGCAACACCCGGAGTACCCGGAGTGGTGGTTGCGAACCATCGTAAAGCTAACGGGCGACAAATTCCTTTATCGCGAAGGGCCTGACACAGGAGAATAAACTATCTTTGCCGGGCTGCAGTTTTAACTGCAAGGCTCTGTTTACAGCCTTCGTGCTAAAACAATCAGGAAAAACAAATCAACTTAAATAACACATATTATGTTTACAGGCATTGTTGAAACCACTGGCAAAGTTGCCAAAATTGAAAAAGAAGGTGGAAACATTCATTTCACCATTGAAACACCCGTTGCACAGGAACTGAAAGTTGACCAGAGTGTAGCCCACGATGGAGTGTGCCTCACCACGGTACATGTAGACAAAGAGAAAAACCAATATACTGTAACGGCCATCCAGGAAACCCTCGACAAAACAAACATGCGGACCTGGCTACCGGGCTACCGGGTTAACCTTGAAAGATGTATGAAGATTGATGGCCGGCTGGATGGACACATTGTACAGGGCCACGTAGATCAAACAGCTGTTTGCACAAAGGTTGAAGAATTTGATGGAAGCTGGAAATTTTATTTTGAATATGATCCGGGCCCGAAAAATATCACAGTAGAAAAAGGTTCGATTTCAGTAAATGGAGTGAGCCTTACGGTGGTTGATTCAGAACCCAATATGTTTTCTGTAGCTATCATCCCTTATACTTACGAGCATACCAATTTTGGCGACTTCCGGAAAGGCTCGGTAGTAAATCTTGAGTTTGATATCATAGGCAAATATGTTGCCCGTTTACTCGAGCAACATTTTGAGGCACGGAAGTAATTCTGGTGGACAAAAGAAAGGCCGGGAAATGATTGTTCCCGGCCTTTTTATTTATGGCAATCTTTAAAACACCAGGGCTGCTCCGGTTACAAGCAATGCAAGCCCTGTAAAATAGATCAACCAATAGGGTTTTTGCTTCACCGGATTTCGTCCCCAAAAAGCCACGCTTACCCGGTACATAAAGGGGCGGTTTTTAGATATCAGCCGGTAGATTTGATCTGCAACAAACTCAGCAGGTTTAAAGTTGGAATACAATGGCATTAGCCAACGATACTTCTTCCCATACCGAAAAGACTGGAATGCAGCAGCCGGGCCTGTATATATGCGCCCATCGGTATCAATGAGCCTTACTGCCTGCTTAAAATACCTCAATTCGATATCAGGAAAAAGGTGCGCCACTTTTGCATAGGGTTGGTATTCCACAGCATCTCCTGAAAATTTTTTCCAGCGCAACACCCAATAGTGGCAAAAGCCACAGTTGCCATCCCATGCCATCAACGGCTTGCTTTTCGGGGGATAATCGGTTTTGTAAAGTTTGGTAAACATATCCGGTCAATATTTCAGGTAACGCCTATTAGTAAAGTTAACAAATGCATTGCACAACTACAAACAAAGAAAATACTTGCTTGTTTAAATGGTGTAAGCACAAAATTGCAAAAAGAACGTTCTACGAACCTTATACTACTCCTATGTCTAAAATAGCCTTCTTTTCCACCCAACCCTATGATCGTGAACATTTTGAAAAACTAACCACGCACCATAAACTCGAATTTTTTGAAACCCGCCTTGGAATAAAAACTGTTAACCTGGCACAGGGATATGATGGTGTCTGTGTTTTTGTGAACGATAAGATCGATGCGCAGGTAATAGACCAACTCAAAACTATGAATGTAAAACTTGTGGCTTTGAGGTGTGCAGGATTCAATAATGTTGACCTGAAGGCAGCCAGAAAGGCTGGTATAAGGGTAATGCGTGTACCTGCCTATTCGCCCGAAGCGGTTGCGGAGCATGCAGTGGCCCTCATAATGGCCCTTGCCCGTAAAACGCATAAGGCCTACAACCGTGTACGAGAAGGAAATTTCTCCCTGGTAAAGCTCAATGGCTTTGTACTACATGGCAAAACCATCGGGGTTGTAGGCACAGGAAAGATCGGCCAGGCATTCTGCCGTATTATGCAAGGGTTTGGCATGCATATACTTGCCTTTGACAAGTACCCTTCTCCCGAAATGCAGGCCATGGGGGTGGAATATGTTTCGCTGGAAGACCTCCTTTCACAGAGCCAGATTGTAAGCCTTCATTGCCCGTTAACACCCGAAACTCACCATATCATCAATACGCAAAGCCTCGCTCAGATGAAAACAGGTGCCATGCTGATCAACACCTCAAGGGGTAAACTTATAGATACAGCAGCAGTAATCGATGCATTGAAAGATCAAAAACTGGGATCATTGGGTATTGATGTATATGAACAGGAGGAAAAACTATTCTTCAGAGATTTATCTGAACAGATTATCCGTGATGACCAGATATCAAGGCTTATGGGGTTCCCAAATGTACTTGTAACGGCACACCAGGGCTTTTTTACCGAAGAAAGCATGGAAGAGATTGCCCACACAACCCTTCAAAACTTCAATGATTTTGAAGCAGGAAATAAATCAGAAAATGAGGTGAGTTGTGAATTGATCAAAGATTGCTGACCCACTCAGGATTAAAGTTTATACAGGTTATTTTTGATGGCAAAAGTAACCAGTTTCACACTGCTGTCGACACCTGTTTTGCGAAACAGGTTTGCCTTATGCCCATCAACCGTTCGCTGGCTGATAAACAATTGATCTGCAATTTCCTTGATGGTAAAACCCTTGCAGATCAGGCTCAGCACTTCTACTTCACGTCTTGTAAGCTCCTCTCGTAGTTCAGGCTCGGCGGGATCGCTTTTGGTCTTACGACTTACCAGAGAATTGGTAAGAACGGGTAGCAGTTCATCGGAGAAATAATTCTTGCCATCCGACACCAGGTCGATGGCTTTATGCAATTCATGTTCCTCCACTGTTTTCAGCAGAAACCCTTTTACGCCAGCTTCCAGCATGCTTACCAGGTATTCTTCATCGCCAAACATACTGATGGCAACAATGCGCAAATCCGGGTAGAGATCCAAAGCCAGTTTGGTGGCCTCAATGCCATTCATCACAGGCATCTGAATATCCATAAACACAATATCAGGGCGCTCTTTTTCAATGATTTCCAGAAACTCTTTTCCATTGGATGCTTCAGCAAATATTTCTACTCCGGGATATTCTTTCAGCAGCAATATTAAGCCTTTTCTGAAGATATGCTGATCTTCAACGATCATAATTCTGAGCTTCTTCTTCATATTCATATTTTCAATATTTTTTCAGTTCTATTCCCCCCTTTTCAATCCCCGGTTTAAGAAGGAAAATCAATAAAAACACATTTTATGCCTGCAAATGTAACG
Source organism: Bacteroidales bacterium (assembly GCA_046291875.1). GTDB lineage: Bacteria > Bacteroidota > Bacteroidia > Bacteroidales > UBA7960 > SKVR01. The sequence continues at coordinate 106,350 of JBKBSF010000004.1, forward strand.
ATAAATAGAGATGTTATAACGAAAAAATGTATTTTTTTATGTCGGAATCTCAAGATAGAACTCCATTTTCCCGGGCTGATAGTTTTGATACCCTCCTTTGCCATTGAGGAAGTTAACGCGACTGATAATATTTTTCAGGCCCTGCCCCCCTTCCTTTCTGGCATAAATATTCTCAAAATCAAACCCTTTTCCATTGTCATGATAACGAATGGTGATGACTCCATCCAGTTGTTGTATTTCCAGTTGTACTTTTTGTGCTCCGGAATGCTTCAAAGTATTATTGATCAACTCAAGTACAATGCGATACAGATGCGTTTGGGAAGAAGCCGATAACCCCATCAGCTCGTCGGGGCAATCAAAGCTCACTTCAAGGGTTTGCGTTTTATTAAGTGCCGCAACAAAAGACCTCAGGGCTTTCACAACTCCATGATCCATAAGCAGGCTGGGCATAATATTGTTGGCAATGGTTCGGGCAGCATCTACTGCATACTGAATGGTTTCTTTCATTTCTGCCAACAGGTTCTTTTTCTCTTCATCGGTTTTACCCTCTTTTTGCAGCAATCCGATGTATATCTTCAAGGTTGAAAGGATAGCACCCAGCCCGTCGTGCAAATCGCGCGAAAAGCGTTTTCTTTCATTTTCCTGGGTTTCTACAATGGCATTTAAAATTTCTTTTTCATGCTCCTTTTGCCAGGAAATATCGCGCACTGCCAATACACTCATAAGTTGCCCTTTATAGCTTACAGGCATGTGCTGCACCAATCCATAAAAAGCATTTCCCCGGGCATCGAGCAGCTCAATTTCCCATGGGCCCTGATCTTTGGATTGCAGTATCCGGTGCAGCAGGATTCTGTTTTCTGGGGCAACCAGGTTGTCCATTGCCACCGGAAGTTTTTCGCCGGCTATGCCCAGCAGGCCACCGGCTGCCTTATTGGCTTCCACAATCTGGTGGTTGTAAACAAACATAACTGCTTCAAAAGAGGTTTCTGAAAGTGCCTTAAACCTCTCTTCAGCTTGTTTCCGATACCCGATCTCCTCCTGAAGCTCCCTGTTGGCCGCAGCAAGCATATCGCGCGATTGCTTCAGATCCAGATGGGTTTGTACACGGGCAAGCAATTCGGGTTTATTGATGGGCTTGGAAATAAAATCTACAGCACCCGCATCAAATCCTTTCACCAATTCCTTTGTTTGATGCGAAGCGGTTATGAATATTACGGGAATATCTTTTAGCTCTTCTTTTTGTTTGAGCAGATGGCAAACTTCATAACCATCCATCTCCGGCATAAGAATATCCAACAGTATCAGATCTGGTTTGTATTGCTCAAAACATTCCAGGGCATCAGCTCCCGAAAGAGACATTTGAGTTTCATATCCTTTTTTATGAAGAATAAATTTCAGCACCTCAAGACTATGAGGATCATCGTCGATCAGGTGAATACGCGCTGGTGTATTTTCCATATTGGCCCCTTGAAAAAATGGCATTTAACAAATAATACTTCAGTACTTTTGTTGTTGAATTGAAATAAAACCTTCTTTGGAGGTTTCAACTCATCGGTTCAAAAAGTTCAGAGTTGCGACTTACTGCGTTGTTAAAACCCGGCTATCTCAAACTCCAAAAAAAGAGAATTGAGGAAAACAGTAAGAATTTCCATTTGATAAAAATAATCATATTTTAACTGGAGTACGACAGGAAACTACCGCGGGCAGTTGCCTTAAAAAATTATCATTCAATATTTTGCGACCAACAAGCATTTTTTTAATGTGTAAAAATATTTATTGCAAACTAAAGACACATTTTTTCCCTACCAAAGAAAAAATGTTTTACCTTTAACGTGAAATTGCATTGACAAAAGTCATATTATAAATCACTAATACAAGCATAATGTCGATTGATTTTAAAGAAGGTTCGATATATTTTGAAGATTACGGAAGTGGAGATGTCTTGGTATTATTGCATGGCTTTACGGAAACCCTTGCTATCTGGCATGAATTCAAGGAAACACTGGCAAAACTATACCGTGTGATTCTGATTGATTTGCCGGGGCATGGCAAAAGCACAATCCTTGACGAAACCCATTCTATGGAACTTATGGCTGACGGAGTGAAAGCTGTACTGGACCATCTGGGCATAAGTGAAGCGGTAATGATTGGCCACTCCATGGGAGGATACGTAACACTTTCCTTTGCCCGAAAGTACTCCAGAAACCTGAGAGGGATGGGATTGTTTCACAGCACATCTCTGGCCGATAGCGATGAAACCAAGGCAGCCCGCGACAGGGCCATTGAAATCATCAAAGGCAACCACAGCAGGTTTATTCTTAGTTTCATCCCAGAACTATTCGCCTCCGAAACGCGCGACAACTTCAAGGCTGAGATACAGCTGCTTATCGACCAGGCCTCAACCATGAACCCCAAAGCTATTATTGCAGCACAACTGGGCATGAAGAACCGCAGCAGCACTTTAGATGTACTGATCAATGCTCCCTTTCCGGTAATGTTTATTGCTGGACAGAAAGACAGCAGGGTGCCTTTCGAAAACATCTGGGTGCAGATGGCACTTACTGAAACCGCACATTCACTTATTCTTCGAAATGTGGGCCACATGGGATACATCGAAGCAAAGACCCAAACCCTGAATTTCGTTAAAAGCTTTACGCAATCCTGCTACCAAACACCGGTAAAAACACCGGAGCGCAATTGATAGCGCCCAAAGAAACGAAGTTCTGTCTGAGTATTATTCAAAAGGGTTCATGCAACTGCAAAACAGTTGCATGAACCCTTTGAAGTTAATGATTCAGGAAAACATTCAGTAATGTTGGTCCTGATACTCGGGAATCTGTTAATTTACAAATATCTTGTACCCCCAACTCTCCAGGTCTACAACAGTATTTGTGTCAATGAGAGCGTTTTCGCCTGAAAACATTTCAGTATAGCTGCCCGCAAAGTTTCCTGAACTAAAAGATACCTGTTGCGGTTGATTGCTCAGATTGAGCACAACAAAAACTTTATTGCCATCTTTCTCGCGGGTAAAGGCGAAGATTTTCTCATCATCGTGAGTGTTTACGCGCACCATGGGGCCACCCGCCAGTCCGTTCCAAAGGGCTTTATTATCTTTTTTCAATTGTGCCAATGTACGGAAAAAAGTTTCGTATGGCAGATGGGTCCAATCGATCTTGTCTTTCTCAAAGAATTCCAGTCTTCTGTCCAGTCCGGCTTCCTGTCCGCTATACAAGAGGGGCATGCCCGTTGCAGTATGTGTTAACACTGCCATTACCTGCATGGCTTCTCCCAGCCTCTCGAAAACAGTGCCTGCCCAGGAGTTTTCATCGTGGTTATCGATGAACAGGATTTTGTATGTGCCTACGGGATAATTTCCCATATTTTCTTCAAAGAAATAGCGATCCAGTGCAGAAACGTTGTCTTCTCCATTGGCAATGCGGTTCATAGCATGGTGCGAGGTCCAGGAATAGCCTGCATTGAAGGCGTGCTCCATAAGCTCAGGGTGATCAGCCTCTGCCAGCATAAAAATGGGCTTAACCTTTTCAAGCTCTTTACGTGCCTGGTTCCAGAATTCGGTTGGAACAAGGTAGGCCACATCGCAGCGAAACCCATCAATATTGGCTTCTTCGAGCCAGAAACGCATTTCGCCGATCATAGCATCCCACAGTTCCTTGTTTTCATAATCCAGCTGAATTACATCAGACCAATCGGTGTTGTGGGGAGGCGTTTTGTTTCCTTGTTCATCCAGGTAAAAGAATTCAGGATGGGTTTGTGTCCAGGGATGATCCCAGGCGGTATGGTTGGCCACCCAGTCTACGATAACGTACATCCCCAGCTGGTGAGCCTGCTTTACGATATTTTTAAAGTCTTCGAGGGTTCCGAATTCGGGATTTACAGCTGTATAGTCTTTTACAGAATAGTAGCTTCCCAGAGTGCCCTTGCGTTCTTTAACTCCAATGGGAGTAATGGGCATGAACCACAAGATATCAACGCCCATTTCGCGCAGCCGGGGCATATGCTCGGCAAAAGCATTGAAAGTACCTTCAGGAGTAAACTGCCTCACATTTACTTCATACATGATGGCATTTTTACTCCATTCGGGGTGGCTCACTGTACTTACAAGCACCTCCACATCTGTCTGTGGCTTTTGATTGCCGCAGGCAGCAACCACCAGCATTACTGCCAGCATTGCAAACATTGAAATCCAATTTTTCTTCCTTTTTTCCATTTTTGTTTAATTAAGGTTAATAATAAGACCTGCAAAAACAGGATCAATCATTCAGTTTATGGCCCAAAGATACCCGCACGAGGGCTAATTTCTAAAGTTCAAGCTCTCGGTTGAGGTAATCATCCACATCCATGGGTTTGGGCCGGTAATCGGTGTCGAAAAGATCTGAGGATATCAGAAAGTCGGCTGTTGCACGATTACATGCAGTGGGAATGTTGTATAGAACTGTAATTCGCAACAAGGCCTTTACGTCTACATCATGCGCCTGTTGCTGCATGGGATCCCAGAAGAACACCATCATATCAATCTTTCCTTCTACAATCATGGAACCCAGCTGCTGATCGCCACCCAAAGGCCCTGACTTCATCCGTGTAATACTAAACTCCAGATCATCACCCCCTTTATCGCATTTGTTAAGCAATGCTTCTTCAAGGAGTTTTCCTGTGGTGCCGGTGCAAAACAGATTGTGCCTGGCAAGGTTCTCCCTGTTCCAGCAGGCCCATTCAATGAGTTCTTTTTTCCTGTTATCGTGGGCCACCAGGGCTACGTTTTTTCTTTTGGTTTTCTTCATGGGTTAACGCTTGTTTTTAAGATATCCCGATAATAATCTGTCTCTTGTGCTGCCTTGCTGCAGAACCTGCACCGATGGCAGATATACCTGAAACATGCATCCGACAGCCACTGCGGCTATATTAAAAAGTAAAGACATCAAAGCTATAGCCAGGGAGAGTTATCTCCAGCTTGTTACCTCTCATTCTGTAGTCAGAAGAGAAATGCCCAAGGTAGTTTACATTACTGAAATGAGGTGGCAGATCTACTGTAAAACTCCTAGGTTGATTGCTTTTGTTGAATACTACCACTACGCGGTTTCCGAAGTAAGATCTTGCGTATGCATACAGTTCATCTGTTACCAGGAGGGTATTGAAATCGCCATAGATCAGAGCCAGGTTTTCACTTCTTAAACGGGTAAGTTTCTTAAGGTTTTCTTTTACTTCCCTTTGATTGTCAGTCAGATCCTCAAAGATCATAGGTCTGCGGCTGTCGGGGTCGTTGGCACCCGGTATACCAATCTCATCGCCATAATAGATTACCGGTATTCCGGGTATAGTAAGGGTAAATGCAGTAAGCGCAGAGAGCTTTTTGTAGCCTTTGGGGTCGCCAACACCCACCTCACGTTCCCAGCCCGCAGCCGTAGCATCTTCATCGAACCTCAAACCTCCACCCGCATAGGAGATGAAGCGGGGCATATCGTGGTTGCCTGTAATATTACCCATAAGATTTTGAAAACCGTAATAGGCAAAACTCTGATGCAGAGAAAAATCGAGCCTCTCGAAAGAAACATCATCAAGGGCAAAAACCGATCTTGCATCCCAGTAGAGATTGAAATCAAACTGCCCATCCAGCAATCCGGATCCAACATAGCTCCCGATCAGCTCACGTGACCCGAAGGTTTCTCCGATCTGAAACAGACGGTTGTTTTCGGGGAACATTTTTTCAGTTTTAAGCTTGAGGGTAAGTGCTCTCCAGAACTCCAGGGGTACGTGCTTGGTAGCATCATGCCTGAAACCATCCAGGTTGAAGCGGTCAATCCAGAAAAAGGCACTATCGACCATGGTCTGTACTACCTCTGGTTTAGAAAAATCGAGGGTGGGCAGAAAATCATCGAACCAGGTAGTAAGCCGGTGTTCATCCCAAATACGAATATTTTGCCGCCCATCGGGCAGGTTCAGTGTGGTGGCCCAGTCGGGGTTTTGAGCAATCAACGGGTTGTTGATATGCACGTGATTGGAAACGAAATCGAGCAATACACTCATACCCCGTTCATGAGCTTCCTTAACCAGATCCTCAAGAACCTGGTCATCGCCAAACCGATGATCAATTGTGGTAAGGGTAATGGGCCAATAGCCATGATATCCGGTATATTTTCTTTTGGGTTGCGGAAACTCTACATAGGCCTCCAGAGGATTTTGGGTTATGGGAGAAAACCAAACTGCATTTACGCCCAACTCAGAAAAATATCCTTCGCGGATTTTTTGCAATACGCCATCCAGGTCGCCACCATGATAATTGGCTCTTGGAGCTACCTCCGGATCCATGATCGGATCATCGCGGTCAGGATTTCCATTGAAAAAACGATCTACCATCAGGAAGTATAATATGGTGGCTTCACGATCCTGTCTGGTAATCTGTGATGGGCCCATCAAGGGAGCACCATTTTGCAAAGGGATAAGCAGATCGTTGGAAACCCCATGCGGATTGGTTGCAACAATGCGCAGAAAGCTGCGCTGATGAGCCCTGGCATCGGCCGGGATTCGGATTTTGAGTTGTTTGCCCTGCTGCACCAAATTTGCCATGGGCAGCCTGAAATTCTGCCAGAGCACAAACACTTCCTCTACATCATTTACCAATTGAACCACAATCTCGTTGCGTGCTGCAGAGGTGGCATAAATGGAGGGCAGCAGCGACCTGTTGAGCTGGCCCACCTCAACCAGTGAATTATATCCTCCGGCATTGTTTGATACTTTCTCCGGGTTTGCCGGATCCAGCATATCTCTTCCGTCGGCCACAATCAGGTACTGGTATCGACCGGGATTGAGGCTCAGGGTTACCTGCCACAAGCCATCAATCAGAGTCATCGGCACGGGGGTCCAGTCGCTGATCTCTCCACGAACTGCAACACTACGATGCCTGCGTCCCTGCGGATCATAAGTAAAGGTATAGAGCTCCCGATTGGCCTTGCGAGCCAGAATGCTGTAAGGTTTGCCCTCCAGCCATATTATTACTTCCGAAAGGTGCGGAATATTCATGCTTCGGGGCTGTATACTCAAAAGGGTACCGTTGCCGGTAATTTTGGCATTCAGGCCGGCATGCACCCTCACCGAGTCTATCTTTTGGATCACATCGGGGTGAAAATAGTCTGTGAGCACTACCAGTGTTTCTTCCTGGCTGAGTTCAATGGGGCTGGCCAGCCCGAAAATATCTCCTCCATCGGGAAACAGGTGCCTTTGTCCTTCAGAACAGGCAACACCCAGGGTTGCCAACAGCACCCATACGAGGGTACGTATCATTGTGCCTTTTTTTGCTGTCATAAGATTGCAATTAGATGTTATCCTTTTTTTCAAAAACGCTGGTATCTAAACGGCCTTTACCAGGAAAAAGCTTTTCTTGCCGCGTTGAGCCAGAATGTAGGTATTATTGAGCAACGCATTGGCGTCAACCATAAACTGATCATCGACTTTGGTTTTGTTGATGCTGATACCACCTTCCTTGAGCGCCCGACGGGCTTCACCTTTGGAGGATACTATGGCAGTGGCACCCCCGATAAAATCGACAATATTAATTCCCGCTTCAATTTCATTCCGGCTCACCTCAAACATGGGCACCCCGTCAAAAACATCCAGCAATACATCCTCGGGCAAGCGCTGAAGCGTTTGGGTGGTTCCTTTACCGAAAAGTATTTCGGAAGCTTCCAGTGCGGTATTGTAGTCCTGCTCACTATGCACCCTTATGGTAATGTCTTTGGCAAGGGTTTTCTGCAACAACCGCTGGTGGGGTTGCGTTTTGTGCTCTTCAATCAGGCTTTCAATCTCCTGGCGAGAGAATAAAGTGAATATCCGGATGTACTTTTCTGAGTCTTCATCAGAGCAATTGAGCCAGAACTGATAGAAGTGATATGGGGATGTATATTTTGGATCTAGCCAGATATTCCCTTTTTCTGTTTTACCGAACTTCCCACCATCGGCTTTTGTGATAAGCGGGCAGGTGAGCGCAAATGCCTCGCCACCAGTTTTTCGGCGGATGAGCTCGGTACCGGTGGTTATGTTGCCCCACTGGTCGGAGCCCCCCATCTGGAGCCTGCAGTTCTTATTCTGATACAAATAAAGAAAGTCATAACCTTGCACCAGCTGGTAGGTAAATTCTGTAAAAGACAGCCCTTCGCGTGCTTCACCGGTAAGGCGTTTTTTCACACTGTCTTTGGCCATCATATAGTTTACAGTGATGTGTTTCCCCACCTCACGCAAGAACCCCAGAAACGAAAAATCCTTCATCCAGTCATAGTTATTGACCATCTCAGCCTTATTGGGCCCGGTTTCGAAATCAAGAAATTTGCGCAGTTGGTTTTGTATGCCCAGGATATTATGTTGAAGTTCTTCTTCGGAGAGCATATTGCGCTCCTGGCTTTTGCCGCTGGGGTCACCAATCATCCCGGTAGCGCCACCCACAAGAGCCAGAGGCTTATGACCCGAAATCTGCAGATGCTTAAGCATCATAATGGAAACCAGGTGGCCGATATGGAGCGAATCGGCAGTTGGGTCAATACCCACATAGGCCGTGGTCATTTCTTTCTTAAGTTGTTCTTCGGTACCTGGCATCATATCATGGATCATGCCCCGCCATTTGAGTTCTTCAACAAAATTCATTTTGCAGTGTTGGTTAGATTTGAATGAGACTTAAAAGTTTGTAAAAAGCGGGCTGGGTTTTATTGGGTCATTCTGTGGAACGTTTAAAAAAAATCCCCCAACTGCTTTTTGCTCAAAGGCATCAAAATTACACACTATGTGTTAAATAAGCGCAATTTTTAAGTTTTATTTGCGCAAGATCAGAACCAGAAAATGTTTAGGTTTGCATCATGATATTACTGACTGGAGGTACTGGCCTGGTGGGTTCGCATTTGCTCTACGAGCTCACTGCTGCAGGCAAAAGAGTAAGAGCATTGAAGCGCAATGGAAGCCAAACCGACATTGTGGAAAAGATTTTTGCCTGGTACAACCCTCAAAATTATGCCCGGCAGCTTGAGCTCATAGAGTGGGCCGAGGGGAATATATCTGATATATTCAGCCTGAAGGAGGCTTTGCAAGGAGTGAAACAGGTGTACCATTGCGCTGCAGTGGTATCTTTTGTGCCTTCTGAGCGTCCGCAGATGCTCAAGATCAATATTGAAGGCACTGCGAATCTTATCAATGCCTGCCTGGGGGCACAGGTGGAGAAATTCTGTCATTGCAGCAGTATTGCAGCAGTGGGGCGCCCCGACAAAGGCATCTGGGTAGATGAGAGTCTCATATGGAAAACATCACGAAAGAATTCTTATTACTCCATCAGTAAGTTTGGAGCTGAGCGTGAAGTATGGCGTGGCTCAGAGGAGGGGCTCAATGTTGTTATTGTAAATCCTTCGGTTATTATAGGACCAGGCGACCCCAACCGATCCAGTGCCCGACTTTTTACCACTGTAAAAAATGGATTGAGGTTTTACAGCGCCGGGGCAACAGGCTTTGTGGATGTGCGGGATGTTGCGGGTGCAATGCACCAGCTTATGGATGCGGAGATCGTTAACGAAAGATATATTCTAAACAGCGAAAACATAAGCTACAAGAAGCTTTTTGAGATCTTTGCACGCCATGCAGGTGTAAAACCTCCATTTTTTAAAGCAGGCAGAGTACTGAGCGAGATTGCCTGGAGGCTCGAGAAAATCAGAAGTGTTGTAACTGGCAGTAACCCCCTGATAACAAAGGAAACCGCCAGAAGTGCCAGCAGCCGGTATTGCTTTTCCAACGAAAAGATTTCTCGTGAATTGGCCATACAGTTTCGCACGGTGGAAGAGTCGGCAGCAAACACTGCAGGTTTTTTTCAAAAATTCGGAGATTTCAATTAAGTTAATATAAGACTACCCCGCTTTTTTACCTGCAAAAGGTCCTTCTTTTTCCGCAAATAACGGATACCAAAATCCGTATTCCCCTAAAAGAAAATTCGTGATTTGCCCTTAGGTTTGCACTGTGGAAAGCCATAATGCGAACAGCTCATTCCGGGCATGAACTCATGCAGTCAAAATCCGGCACAGCCAGTTACTTTTGGATTTCCTCCATACAAGAACGACAATTCTATTTAACCTAAACTACTATGATCAAGCGTACTATTGTTTTTTTGGCTCTTCTGCCCCTGGCACAAATGCTACTGGCCAATCCCGAAGTGAGCATACCCTTCAGCTTTCAGTTCGGGGGCTATGTAAACCAGGAAGTGATTTACGACAGCCGCCAGGTGATTACAGCCCGCGAGGGTGATGTACTTCTGTATCCTGCCAGAGAGATCCTGGATCCACAAGGCAGGGATATAAACGATGTTTCCAATCTTAATCTGCTGGCATTAAGCACACGGTTATTTACACGCATTACTGGCCCTGAGGCTTTTGGGGCTCAAACCTCAGCCCATGTAGAGGTTGATTTTTTGGGCACTACCAACGATAAGTTTAACCTGCTTCGTATGCGCCATGCTTATGTTACTCTGAAGTGGGAGAAAAGTGAACTGCTTGCCGGGCAAACCTGGCACCCTATGTTTGTGGCAGCTTGTTTTCCGAATGTAGTGGGCTTTGGAGGAGCTTTGCCCTACCATGTGCTTAGCCGTGCCCCGATGCTGAAGTACACCTATAAACCCAGCAATATCGGGCTCACGGGCTATATTGTTTCCCAGAGTGATTTTCCGCTGATGGGCCCCCAGGGAGCTACCTCAATATATCTTAGAAACTCAGGCCTACCCGAAATGTATGGCCAGGTAATCTGGAACAACAACGCCCTGATGCTGGGTACCACTGCAGGCTATATGATGATTCGTCCCAAACTTCAAACACCCATGGGCTACAGTCAGCAAACCACACTGGGTTCGTTCACAGGAAATGCCTTTGCAAGGATCACCCTTCCGCAGGTTATTGCAAGAGTGCAAGGAATCTATTCTGACAACCCCAATCATCTGGTAATGATTGGAGGATTTGGAGAAACCGATATCATTGATCCAACAACCATGGAAAGAGGCTACAGCAATGTGAGCACCATGTCGGTATGGGGTGAGATCGAAAGTCGTGGCGACCGCATCAGAGTTGGCCTGTTTGGAGGATACTCTCAGAACCTGGGTTCCAAGGAAGCTATTACCGGCGCCAGCTGGGTAAGGGGTGGAGACATTGCAAATATGTTCAGGGTTGCTCCCCGCGTAGTATTCTTCTCAGGAAAAACAACCATCGGAGCAGAGATCTTTTACGACCAGGTGGCTTATGGCAACCCTGATGCAAATTTCTCTTTTGAAACAACCCAAAAGGTAAGTAATATAAGAGCTTTAACCTCTATCAAATATAATTTCTGAAGACAACAATAAAGGGGATCTAAAGATGCGGCTATCCTGCTTCTGCGGGATGCCGTATCTTTTTTATTTTTTGGCCAGACCCTTTTTTCGCATCAACGCCTGCGACCCCATATAGAGCAACAGCAGGATCAACAGAAATACAGCCATCCGGCCCAGATAATCGCCATGTTTCACATAAAATGTTATTTTACTCCCCAGAGGGAGCTCCTGCCTGATTGCTGCTGGTTCCCACCAGGGTGTTTGTTGATAGAATTCACCCATAGGATCGATAAACCCTGAAATACCTGTTTTTGCAGCACGTGCTATACTTCGCCTTGTTTCAATGGCTCTGAGCCGGGCATACTGGTTGTGCTGCCTATACCCCGGGGTATCGCGCCACCAACCATCGTTGGTAATTACAAAGATGAGTTGTGCCCCATTGCGGATGTATTCATTGAGATAAGCTCCGTAAATAGACTCATAGCAAATGACAGGTGCCACCTTTGTACCATCCATCCCTGTAAACACTCCCCGGTAGGGCTGAGTACCCATACTACCTGCGGTACCTCCAAAATATTCGACTACCTGCCCCAGGAGTTTCAGGTAGCGGGCAAAAGGCATCCGTTCGATACCCGGAACCAGTTTAGATTTAAAATAAGTGTCGAACTCTCCATCTGACCGCATAAGCAATGCAGCATTGTAGGCTTCGAAATAACCACTGCCATCATGGAATGCCCTTGCTGCCTGAGTAGTCTCTTCGTCAGGCCCGAATCTGTAGTACATCATAAACCCAGCCACCCAGGCGAGGCTGTCGAATTGCTGTGCGTGCTGTTCCAATGCGCTGAAACCATAATGCGATGAAGGATGATTGAGCCAGAGTGAGCCGGGAAAAGCTGCTTCAGGTGCTACCACCCAGCGGGTCTTTCCTGTTATCTGCTGATCGGCAAGGGCAATGATATCTTCGGTCCATTGTCTGGCCTGCAGTGCATTCTCAGGTCTCAGGTAAGGATCGCGCCCTGGTTGAACCACCACTACTTCAACAGTTTCTTCGGAAATTACCACTCGCTTTCCCGTTACAAGAGAAATCACAGGGGGAACCACCAGAAAAGCAAAACTTACAAGACCCATTATTGCCCTGCGTTTAATAATCTGGTACTGCTCCAGATTGCGCAAAAACGTTTCGTAGTGTTTTTGTTCTATTGTCTGATCGGTATCAAGACTTCCCTTTACAGTAATGGTTTGCAGTGGTGTTTGCCAGGCTTTAAAGAGTGCAAAGAAGCACAGATTCAACACCAGCACCCATGCAGTGCCTCCCAAAACCCCGGTATATTCATACCACTGCACCCACTGTGGAGATGATGCAAACACATTGCCCAGGTTAAGCCAGCTCCAGCTCAAATCCCAATCCAGATGCAGGTATTCAAAACTGAGCCAGAATACAAGCAAGGAAACCGGCCCCTGTTTGCCCGGCAAAACCCTGCGGGCCAGATGCATAAGCCAAAATGCAATTGCCATAAAGAGAGAATTCAGTACAATGGCCATGATCAGTCCGGGGACAGATGCAAATACAATCCACCATGTTGTAAGGATATTGAAAATGCCAAACCCCAACCAGGCATACAACAATACCTGCCAGCTGCTATGGGTTTGTCGTTGGGCAAATATCTTATCCTCTATCAGCAGCAAGGGAACCAACGCCACAAAAATGAGCAAGGGAACGCCCCTGGATGGCCAGCTCAGCGAAAGCAGCAAACCACTCAAAATACCGAGAGTCAATAAGCGATGTTTACGTAAAAAAGACACAACCATAATCCGTTGAAGTGTTGAAGATATAAATATAAAGACAAGTTATCCGGAGCTATTAACTACCACCAAAAGTAATGAAACTTGCATGAGTATCCTTTGCTCCGGCATAAAAAAACCCGTAAGATCAGAAACGCTAACGGGTATTTTTTTGCTGCTTACCGTTAGAGTTGCTAATTATTTCACAATAAACTCTAAACATCGTAGTTTTTAGTGTTTTAAACCCGGTTTTAAACAACATTTTTAACTACCTTTGCCCATCCCTTAAATTATGCTTAATCACACACTCACAAACTATTATGACAAAGAATAAAAATACCGAACAAAAGATCTTCGAAGCTGCTACCGAACTTTTCATCGAAAAAGGGGTAGACCGCACCAGTGTGCGCGATATTGCCTCGAAGGCCGGCATCAATCTGGCGCTGATGAATTATTACTTCCGCAGCAAGGAAAATCTCTTTGATGCGATCTTTACCAACCTGGTAAAGGAAAACACCCGCGAACTTTTGAAGATACTCAATTCAGATCTGGCACTGGAAGAGAAGATCATTAAGTATGTGGATGCTTACATAGACATTCTCAATGCCAGCCCTTTGCTGGTGTCATTTTTCCTGGCCATAATCCATCGCAGCCGTGAAAAAATCACCCAAATGAAGGTTGTAAGCAACCTGTACGGCACAGAAAAATTCTCTCAGCAAATGATTGAAGAGGGCAAAAAAGGAAACATCCGAAAAACCGACCCCTCTCACTTTTTTGTTGATATGATCAGCATGATTACCTTTCCTTTTGCCATTCGCCCCCTGATTATGGATCGCAACGAAATGAGCGATGAGGACTTTTCTGCCTTTATCATGCAACGCAAGAAGCACATCTCGGATATGCTTATCAGCACTTTGAAGCCGTGCGAAAACGCACAGTAATGCAGATTGAGATATCAAAAAAACAGCCCCGGAAACTCTGCCAAAGAGTACTTCCGGGGCTTTTTTATTCACGTATTACTGCTTTATTTTCTAGCATCCGCACTTTTTTTCATGCATAAAAGGATACCTGAAGTCGGTTGGAGGCAGGAAGGTTTCCTTTATAGTGCGTGGCGAAATCCAGCGTAACAGGTTAAGGTAACTGCCGGCTTTATCGTTGGTACCCGATTGTCTTGAACCACCAAAGGGTTGCTGTCCAACCACTGCACCGGTAGGTTTGTCATTCATATAAAAATTTCCTGCGGCATAGCGCAGTACCTGGCAAGCCTCTACTGTGGCATAGCGATCTTTGGCAAATATAGCCCCGGTAAGCCCGTAAGGTGAGGTTTGATCGCACAACTGGAGTGTTTTCACATAATCTTCATCTTTGTAGAGGTACAAAGTAAGAACAGGTCCGAAGATCTCTTCCTCCATAGTAATAAAATGAGGATTGGAAGTGAGAATAATAGTCGGATCGATGAAGTAGCCAACAGAGTCATCCCAGGTACCTCCGGCAATGATCTCTGCCTCGGCGGACTGACGGGCTTTTTCAATGTATCCGGTAATGGTTCTGAATGCTTTTGCATCAATAACAGCATTCACAAAGTTGCAAAAATCTTTGGGATCTCCCTTCTTGATAAGGCGCATGTTGCGATCAATTTTTTTGCGAAGCTCGGGCCAGAGACTTTCGGGAATATAGGCTCGTGAAGCAGCCGAACATTTTTGCCCCTGGTACTCAAAGGCACCTCTTACCAGCGCTGTAGCTACTTCATCAACGTTGGCAGAAGAATGCACAAACACGAAATCCTTACCTCCGGTTTCGCCCACCACCCTGGGGTACGAACGATAGTTTTCCAGGTTGGCAGCTACCTGTTTCCACAAATGATTAAAGGTACCGTTGCTTCCGGTAAAATGGATTCCGGCCAGGTCTTTATGCCTAAGCACTACATCGCCAACTTGGGCACCAGGCCCTGGAATAAAGTTGACTACCCCATCGGGCAAACCAGCCTCCTTATAAATCTGCATCAGATAGTAATTGGATAACAAGGAGGTAGTGGCGGGTTTCCAGAGTACAGTATTGCCCAATATTACCGGCGAAAGTGCCAGGTTAGAAGCTATGGCAGTAAAATTAAAAGGAGTTACTGCAAATACAAATCCTTCCAGCGGGCGATATTCTATCCGGTTGAGGTTGCCAATCTCACTGTGAGGCTGATCGTTATATATTTCAGACACATAATGAGCATTGAACCGGATAAAGTCAACCGTTTCGCAAACAGCATCGATTTCGGCCTGAAAGGCATTTTTCCCCTGCCCTACCATGGTGGCAGCATTGATCAGGTAGCGGTATTTTTTACTGATAAGCTCGGCAACTTTCAAAACGATAGATACTCTTTCCACCCACGACATTACTGACCATTGCCGGTGGGCTTCCAGGGCGGCCCGGGCTGCCATTTCAACCTCCTTCTCTCCTGCCATATGGTAAGTAGCAATCACATTCTGATGATTGTGAGGGCTCACTACTTTACCCATGTTGCCGGTTCGTATTTCTTTGCCACCGATAATCAATGGTATCTCTACCTGGAGGCCTGATTGTCTCTCAAGCTCCTTTTCCAGAGCTATTCGTTCTGGCGTTCCTTCGGTGTAGGCATAGATCGGTTCGTTTTGGGGTCGATCGAAAAAAAATTGTGCATTATTCATTGTACTACAGATTTTGTTGGATTTTTAGGATGATTTTTTGCAAAACAATCAGCAACGGCACTGCAAGCGCAGCCCATCACCAATACAGCCAAACAAAATAGCAGCAGAAAAGTTTGAAGATTAACTCAACAACGACTTGTCAGAGTCGTACGTCGATACCGAAACGAAACATAGGGTTCTGATAGTACACCACACTTTCGTTGTTGAAGTTGTACATGAGCATAAGATTGAGATAGGTTCTTGGACCCAGCCGGGCTCTGTATCCTGCTCCGGCAAAGTAGTTATGCTCCCAGAATCGTTCTGAAGGTTTGCTGCTCAGAGAAAAACCCATTTGCGAATCCAGGTTGAGTGCTTCGTATTCGGTTTGCAGAAAAAACTGGGGCGTAATATTATATCTTGCAAAGACACTTCCACCATAAATATGGGTAGTGGTAGAAAAATCCTCGCTGGTACCCCATGCCCGGTCGCGATAATACTGATAGGTAGCCCCCAGGCCACCGGTAAAACGGTTGGTAAAACGGTAAGCTATGGTTGGAGAGATGTTTACAGAAGTAATGGTGCCAATTTGCAGGCCAAGGTATCCACCAATAAAAAATCGCTCCTTTCGAGGCAAATCGCGCACATCTGTTTCGTCGTCATTGGCAGTTGTCTGCAAGGGATATATGCTTACCAGCAGCAGCAATAGTATAAAAGAAAGATTTCGTGTCATGGCTACAGATTAAAAATACCGGGCTATTTCGAACAAAGATAATACCATCTTCAGCCCATAAACAGATTTTTAACCTATATTGTTTTCTTCATGTAGAGGCCTTTCATGATCTTTTGTTCAAACTTGCTGCCAATGGGCAGGTATGCAATATTTTCATGTGCCCCAACCAGCAACATACCATCATTGAATAAGCTCTCGTGAAATACAGAAATAACCTTGTTCTGAAGCTCAGTATTGAAATAGATGATCACATTTCTGCAAAATACAAGGTCGAATTTGTAGAAAATACTTCCCTCCACAAGATTGTGGTATTTGAAAGTAACCCTATCGCGAAGGAATTTTTTTATACGAAAGGTTTTGTTGAGCTCATCCTGCTCAAAATACTTGGAGTAGGGTACATCGAGGGTTTCTTCGAAGTTCAGGGGGTTTACCCGGATCACTTTATCAAAATTGTCGAAATAGGCATGATGAAGCCGGTTGTTGAAAATTCCGTTCCGGGCTTTAAAGAGTATATCAGTATTGATATCGGTAGCAAATACTTTGGCCCGATCGAGCATATTCAATTCATTGAGCAGAATCAACATGGAATACACTTCTTCTCCGCTGGAGCAGCCGGCGTGCCAGATATTGATATTGGGTTTGTCTTTAAAAAGAGGGAGTACATTGCGCCTGAGATTGATCCAAACCTCGGAGTCGCGAAAAAGCTCAGTTGTGTTAACGGTAATATCGTTGATACACTTTTGAAAATACTCCTTGCTATCCCTGGCTTTGCGGATCATTTCCTCCACACCCGACAAGTTATGCGTTACCAGCAAATGCTCAATACGTCTCTTGAAAGACATCTCGGCATAGTTGCCAAAGTCAAAGTCATGGGTTTTTTTAAACTCCCAAATGACTCTCTCCACATCGTTTTTTGTAACTTCAACCTTTATTGCCATCCTTGATTTTCCGACACATTATTATGTTGCAGCAAAAGTTTTTCGATCCCTTATTGAGCAACGATTTTCATTACTCTGCCAGTCATTGTGAACTGCAAAGACTTGTGCAAGTTAAACATTAATCAGCTTGAAATCCTATGTTTTTCACTGAATTTTAGCCTTTTTTGATCAGTGTTTTATTTTTTCGGACACAATTCCGGCAGTTTTCAGACCAACAAATTCATTTTATCGCCCGATAAGTGCTTTAGGGTTTCTCTGGTATAAAAAACTTATTAACATGCACTTGTTTTGTGGCGTTTTTTACCTGCAAAACATAGAAGGAAGCGGGTAAAAAAGACACATCCAGGCTGATTTCTGTGCTATTGTTTGCCAGAAACTGGTATTGAAGCAAACGCATTCCTGAAACTGAAAAAACTTCCACAACCCAATCACCCTTTTTACCCCCGGGAATACTGATCTGCAGATGTTGATCAGGCTGTCGCAACCAGCTGGAAACTTTGTCTTGTTCTTCGGCCAGAGGCAGCGAAGTGTCAATCTGTGTGAAAACGACAAGTACATCGAGATCCTCTTCCACCTCAATCTGCATAGTGTTTTGATGAAAGCTGTTGCCATTGATCACAATCGAGTCGAGCTTCCAGCCCGGAAAGGGATCGGCAACCACAGTAAGGGTTTGTCCCTGCTGCAGGCTGTAGGTACCAGTGGCCGGATCGGTGGTTCCCATTCCCTGCGAACGGATCTCCACATCGAAATACTGGGGTTCTTCAGGCTCGGCCATTGCTGGCACAATAATATCATTGTACAACAGGTCAAATATCTGCTCTTCCACTTCGTAGAAGGCCGAATTCCATCCGTAATAATAATCTCCTGCACTGCCGTTGGTTACAAAAATGATCCCGAAATCGGGGTTCTTGTGATAGTACATGTCTGATATCAGACCATAGGCTTCACCAGCATGGCCGGTCATGGAGTATCCTGGCACCACGATATCTCCGTTTTCCTGGTTTGTAGTGATTTGCAAGCCCAACCCCCAGGCATTGAACAGGTTATAGTAATTATTGCCGTTACTTCCATTGTATTGCCACTGAATATCGGTCATGAGTTCTACGGTTTGGGGTTCAAGAATTTGTATACCCTTGTAGGAACCCATATTCATGAGCATTGACATAAATACTGAAAGATCCTCTGCCGATATGCGCAAACCACCCTGAGGGCCAAAGATAAAACCATTATGCCCTGGTACATATCCCGAATAATCAATGGGTGCAGGAAGCCCTGAGGGATAATTATCGGCCTGTGGGGCCCAAATACCGCACGACATACGATAGAGCACAGCCAGATTGGAGGGGTCGTTGAGGTCGTGAATGTTGAAACTCCCTGAAATCCCTAAGGGTTGAAGTATATTCTGGCGGACAAAGACATCAAACCGAGTGTCAGAAATCTTCTCAATTACACTGGCCAGAACACCATACCCCAGATTTGTATATCTGAAATAAGTACCAGGTGCGACATTGAGCCAGTTTCCTGCCGAATAGAAACTCCCCCCGGGAAGGAGCAACTGTTGCAAAGCAGGCGGATTGGCATTGTTGTAGGTTGTACCCAGAAAACCTCCATAGGTATTACCATCCATTAAGCCGGAGGTGTGGGTAAGCAGCATCCGTGGCGTGATGGCAATGCCCGGATGGTGCGGATTGTTGATAGTATACCCCAGAATTTCAGAAATATTATCATCCAACCCCACCAACCCTTGCTCGTAGAGTTGCATAAAAGCGGTTGCCGTAACTGCTTTTGAGATGGATGCAATCCGGTAATGGGTGCGGGAGGTAACCGGTGTCTGGCTTGCAAAATTGGATAATCCCAGATGATGAGAAAAAATAATCTCGCCCTGGTACACGGCAACTACCGACATACCCATAAGATTATTAACAGTGAATATCTGCTGCAACTCTTCTTCAGGAGTTTGCGCAGCCATGCGGCTGGTAAAAGAGAAAACAACCAGTAAAACAGTAAGGTAACGTTTGGCCATAGGTAGGTTTTGGTTAGGCTTTTGAGAAAGGATCGTTGTAAGAAAGACCGGGATCAAACAGTACATCCGGATTAAAGGGTGGCATGAACCGCTTGCGCCATTGAGGCTGCTTTGAGCAGGCATTCTTTATACTCTTTCTCTGGCAAAGCATCAATGGTTATGGCACTTCCGGCCATAAAGCTAAGAAATTTTTCGGAGTGATTATACAGAATGCTGCGAATGATCACATTAAAATCGAAATCTTTGTTGGGTTCAATGTAGCCTACGGCACCCGAATACAACCCCCTTTTTGTAGCTTCACATTGTTCGATGATCTGCATTGCCCTGATTTTGGGAGCGCCGGTCATAGAGCCCATGGGAAAGGCTTCGCGCAAAGCATCTGTAAAATGCAGATCGCTTCTGAGTTGTGAGCATACAGTCGATATCATCTGGTGCACCCTGGGGTAGGTATAGATGCCGAACAGTTCTTCCACTTTTACGCTGCCCTTTGTGGCTGTTTTTGAAAGGTCGTTGCGCACCAGATCTACAATCATCACATTCTCGCTACGTTCCTTAGGGTCGAGAAAAAGTTGCTGCTTAAGCATTTCATCCTCCCCGGCATCAGCACCCCTTCTTATGGTTCCTTTTATGGGCTGCGAGATGAGTTTGTTTCCTCGTTTTGCAAGAAAACGTTCGGGCGATGAGGAGATCAGAAACCGGTCGTTATACCTGAAAAAACATGCAAAAGGAGATGGGTTTGATGTATTCATAGAGACAAAGGTCTCTACCGGCTGAATGACTGCATCCTCAGCAAAAAACTCAATACAGTAGTTGGCTTCGTAGATATCACCTGCCTGTATATGCTTTTGCATTTGGCGAACCTTTTCCATGTATTCTTTTTGGCTAACCCTGTGCCGGAGAGTAACCTTTTCCTGCGCGAAGGGTTCTGCAGAGGCCTGCAAAACCTCGCTGAGCCATTGCGCCGGATCGAGCGGATCGCCGGGCACTAAACCCAGCCGGATATGATCCTTAAAAAACTGCACCAATAACCGTGGCACAAAAAAATGCATCTGGGGAAACCCAATGCCGTCAGGATGGTTTGAGGTCAGGTCTTCCAGCTGGTTTTTCAGGTCATAGGACAAAAAGCCGAATATCCAGTCCTGGTGTTGATCAGAAAAATCTTTCAGGCATGAAAATGCATGCTGATCGGGAGTACAATGGGTTATACTTCCTATTGCAAGTAAAGCGTGGTGTTT
Source organism: Bacteroidales bacterium (assembly GCA_046291875.1). Taxonomy (GTDB): domain Bacteria; phylum Bacteroidota; class Bacteroidia; order Bacteroidales; family UBA7960; genus SKVR01. The sequence goes on from JBKBSF010000004.1 coordinate 127,044, forward strand.
ACCATAGGGGTCGCTGTGAGGCGAATTACTTACCAGAAATGCAACCCGATCGAAACCTTTATGTGCCCAACGCAAAAAGCGTGAGGCATATTCTGTGGCATTCTCCAGGCTCAGGGTATGGTATTGGCGCTCCATGTATTGCTAAGGTAGATTAGTGCTATGCAAGAACCGGCCCGTCATTATTTACTTGACGGGCCGGTTTCTGTTCAATCAGGTACTGAGAAAAGACTAAATGTCCCAGGTGTCGCCACTGTTAAGCAGATCATCCATGCACTTTATACGTGAATTTTCTATGGCGTATTCGATCTGTTCTTCTACCAGGTCGTCGTAAGTGTGAGCCTTGGCAGAGCGTATCACTCCCATGGCCACCGGATAATCGGGTCCCATCATTCTTCCCAGCATCCTGTGTATACCAGGATCGGGATTGAACTGATCGTGAATAAGGATGTCTTTTTCGGTAATACCACCTACCCCTATTTTTACAGCATAAAGGCTGGTACCTTTGAGAATAATCCCCATATCGTTGTTTTTGCCATAGATCATAGGCTCTCCATGTCTGAGGATCAACTGATTTTCTTCTCTCTTTTCTCTTGAGGTAACCGGGGCATGGGCTTTGTCGTTGAAAATAATACAGTTTTCAAGTATTTCCACCACAGAGGTACCATCATGCTTGGCAGCTTCATAGAGCACCTCGGTCATGAGTTTCACGTTGTTGTCGGGCACGCGGGCAAAGAATGTGCCCTGGGCACCCATTACCAGGCCTGCTGTAATAAAAGGATGTTCGATGGTACCCTGGGGCGATGTTTTGGTAACCTGCCCCATGGGAGTGGTTGGCGAATACTGTCCTTTGGTAAGACCGTAGATCTGGTTATTGAACAACAGGATGTTCACATCGATATTTCTGCGAATGATGTGAATGAAGTGGTTTCCGCCAATGGCCATAGAGTCGCCATCGCCGGTGGCAATCCATACACTAAGATCGGGGTTGGCAATTTTCACTCCACTGGCAATGGCTGCTGCCCTGCCGTGGATACCATGAAAACCATAGGTGTTTACGTAGTAGGGGAAGCGCGAGGAGCAACCAATACCCGAAACAATAGCGAAATTTTCTTTTTTGTATCCTATTTTGGGAAATACATTTTCTACCGCCGTTAGGATGGCATGCCCACCGCATCCGGGGCACCATTTTACCATCTGGTCGCTGGCAAAATCTTCCTTGGTAAGAGGAACAGGAGATTTTTCTATTCTTTTATCTAACATTATTTTTCCTCCAGAGTTTTGGTGAATACCTCGGTAAGCTCTTTAACATGAAATGGCAATCCCTGCACCTTGTTGTATTGCAGGTATTTGAAGTCGGGATGGGTCATGCGCAGGTAGTTTACAAACTGCCCCTTGTTGAGTTCGCACACCAGGATCTTTTTAAATCCTTTGAACACCTCTGCAGTGTTCTTTGGTAAAGGCATGATATAATTGAATTGTGCGAGGCTGATCTTATGACCTGCTTTCTGCATCTGCCCAACGGCAGATTTAAGCATTCCTTCGGTGCCACCCCAACCTACAACCAAGAGGTCGCCGGTGGATTCGCCCATAATTTCCTGTTCAGGAATATAGTCGGCCACCCGCATCACTTTATCTTCACGGATATTTACCATGAGTTCGTGATTGAGGGGATCAGTAGAAACTAATCCATCGATATTGGTTTTTTCGAGCCCTCCGATGCGATGCCTTAGCCCTTCGGTGCCCGGCAGTGCCCATTTGCGTGCAAGGGTTACTGCATCGCGGCGATAGGGTTTAAAGTCGGGGTCGTTGGGTTCTGCCAGGGGAGGATTGATCGTTGGCAGATCCGCCATTTTAGGAATTTTAAACAACTCAGAGCCAAAGCCCATATGCCCATCGGTAAGCAACATAACCGGGGTCATATGTTCCATAGAGAGTTTGGAAGCCATAAAGGCATAGTGGAAGCAGCTGGCAGGGCTTGAGGCGGCAATTACGATCATGGGAGCCTCGCCATTGCGGCCAAACAGAGCCTGGAAGAGATCACTCTGCTCACTCTTTGTAGGCATACCGGTAGAGGGGCCTGCACGTTGCACATTCACAACCACCAGGGGTAATTCGGTAATTACAGCAAGGCCCAGTGCCTCACTTTTAAGAGATAAACCAGGACCCGAGGTTGTGGTTACAGCCATTGAACCGGCAAAACTGGCACCAATGGCAGAGCAAATCCCTGCAATTTCGTCTTCGGCCTGAAAAACCCTGGCGCCAAGAGATTTGTGCCTGGCAAGTTCCATAAGGATTTCTGTTGCCGGGGTAATGGGATAGGAACCCAGAAACAACGGACGACCGCTTTTCTCAGCGGCAGCCAGCAAACCCCATGCTGTAGCAACATTTCCGGTAATGTTGCGATAGCGGCCTTTTTCCATGGGGGCAGGCCCTACCTTAATAGTGGAAGCAATGGCTTCAACGGTTTCGGCATAGTTGTAGCCGGCCTTTAATGCCACCTGGTTGGCCTGTACCACATCAGGCTTATTACGGAATTTTTTCAGGATAAAATCCAGGGTCATGTCAAGGTTGCGCTGGAAAAGGAAATACATCATCCCCAGCACAAACATGTTCTTGGTCTTTTCGGCCATGCGTTTGTCTACATCCAAACTGCTGAGGCTTTCTTTGGTTAGCACTGAAATAGGTGCTTTGATAAGATGGTAGGAATTGAGGCTTCCATCCTCAAGGGGGTTGGTCTTGTACCCGGCTTTTTCAATGCCTTTTTCATCGAAGGCAGATTCGTCGACGATGATAGTGGCACCCACTTTGGCCCATTTGAGGTTGGCCTTCAGGGAAGCAGGGTTCATGGCCACCAGCACATCGCACATATCGCCCGATGTGTAGATTTTTCTCTGACCAAGATGCACCTGAAACCCACTCACCCCGGCGACAGTATTCTGGGGAGCGCGAATTTCGGCGGGAAAATCAGGAAATGTTGCAAGGTCGTTGCCAGCCAGCGCAGCAGTGTCGGAAAACAGGGTTCCCGTAAGTTGCATACCGTCGCCGGAATCACCAACAAACTTCACCACAACATCTTCCAATTCCACGATATTCTTTTGTTTTGCCATAATGAATGAATTTGCTTTGATCTAATTAAGGATTTAAAAGTGATTCTTTATATGTGTATTGATGAAAAGCTGACAAAACCCCCTAAAAATGCTATCGGTGAAAACGCTAGTTTTCAGGGTTATTCCCAGCAAAATATACCCTTTCGGACTGCGAAGTTAATTGTTTAATTTTGAACTGATCAAAAAAATCGGAGACTTTTTTCCTTCTCTGTTTTTGGTTTTTTTTTTGCTCTCTCCATGACGCGTTTTCACCAGACCAACAACACACATACATGCAATAAATACTTCTGGTTTCATCTTGCGAGTCAGTGCTTTCTGCTGCAAAGTTTATTTAAAACAATTTCAAATTACCCTTTGCGACGAATTTTTCTTAGGTAGTTTCAATTAACGACTTATATTTGCAAGTGGAATTAACACTATTTTATAAACTAAAATCTGTAGACTAATGGCTTATATTATCACCGAAGATTGTACTGCTTGTGGCAGCTGCATCGACGAATGCCCCGTAGACGCGATTGCTGAAGGAGATATCTATAAAATTGATCCTGATGTATGCACTGACTGTGGTTCATGCGCAGATGTATGCCCGGTTGAAGCAATTCACCCAGCATAATTTCTAAAACTGCCCGAGGCAGATCGAAAAAAAAAGACTGTTTCTTTCTGAGAAACGGTCTTTTTTTATTTTTAAACTCACTCATCCAGCTGAAACTTGCATGTTAAAACGAATTTATTCAGATGCATTGTCTTAACCCAAAGCATAGAATTGATATTTGTTTTCAGAAACAATAGTAAATTAGCGGCTTAAAAAAGCAGACCCCGAAAAAGTGAAGCAATCTAATCAAACCAAGGAAAGTTCAGATCAGGATACCGGTAAAACAATGTCTTTCTGGGAGCATCTGGAAGAGTTACGATCGCACCTGGTGAGGTCGGCTGTTGCCATATTTATACTTGCGGTAGCGGCCTTTATTGCCAAGGATATCATTTTCGACTATATTATACTGTCACCCAAAGAGCCCTATTTTATTACCAACCGGTTCTTTTGCTACATGAGTCGTTTGATGAACATGCCTGTGCTTTGCATCAACCAGTTTCCGGTAGATATTATCAATATCGAACTGGCCGGGCAGTTCAAAACCCACATCCTGGTTTCGCTCATTGCAGGTGTTATTGTTGCATTCCCTTACATATTGTGGGAGTTCTGGAGGTTTATTACCCCGGCACTTCACCCGAGGGAAAAAGCCAACAGCCGGTTTGCAGTGTTTATTACCTCCTTTTTGTTTCTCTCCGGAGTATGTTTCAGCTATTTTCTTATTGCACCGCTCACCATCAATTTCCTGGGGTCGTACCAGGTAAGTTCCATGGTGGCCAACCAGATTGCCCTTCGCTCCTACATTACCACCGTAACCATGGTAACCTTTGCCACGGGTTTGGTTTTTGAGCTTCCCATCATCGTGTATTTCCTCAGCCGCATCGGTATGCTTACCCCTGAGTTTATGAGAAAAAACCGCAAGGTGGCCTTTATCCTGATCATTGTGCTGGCAGCGATCATTACCCCGCCCGACGTATTCAGCCAGATCCTGGTAGGAATTCCTTTGTATGTGCTCTATGAAATCTCCATCGGGATATCAAAAAGGGTAAATCTGCAGCGTGAAGCGGAGATGTAGTCTCTATTGTATTTCCAACGACCTGTATATAATATCTGCCGACTGATGCACCTTTAACCTCAGATTGGCAGGCAATTCTGGATTTTCTTCAAGGTAGCGGTTTACCATTTTTGCAACCTCAGGGCCATTGTAATTGCGCAAGGTGGCATTGAGCCAGTTCTGAGGAAAGAAGATATCCCCGGTTTTTTGGATCTCTTCCAGAAGAGAAAGGCTTTCGGGAATAAACGCCAAACCCTGGCCCTGATGCAGGGGATGATGCAGAAAATAAAGCGCATCCAGCACCCATGGCTCGGGATTTCGATTTTCGGGCTTTTTGAGTTTTTCAAAAAAGTCTTCACGGTTTGCCAGAACATGAGATACCGCAGGCAGAATAAACCCGAACCTTCGTTTGCGATCAGGATTATCCAACCTCTCAAGTTCCTTTTGCAATATCCAGGCATGCTCTGGCGAGCGCATGGCAATTTCCATGGCCAGCTGGCTGCGGTTTTGCTCACTCAACGAAAAACCATGCACAGTAAAATTACCCTGGTAAATCTGCAGCATTTTTTCCGTATGCTGACTGCTGCGAGCAAGCTTAATCCAGCTTTCGAAGAACAACTCTTTTGCTTTTACTTCATTGCTCATCAATCGGCTCCACAAAACACTTTCCACCCTATCGCTCAGTAAAAAGAGGTCTTTCTCATAGGGAAGAAAATTAATACATACCTGCTCAAGGTTGCCAAGCAGATAGTTTTGCAATTGCTGATTACTCTCTTGTTCAATGGCATCCAGCAGAAAGTCGAAGTACTGATAACCAGGAATATTTCTGTTAAGGAAGTTTTCATGCATGTTGAGAGCAAGTGCTGCCCTCAGGTTTTCATCCTCAAGGTACTTTATATTGTCAATTGCATAAAGGATATCATCATCTTTCATCACAAAATAACCATAACCCTTCCCCCCTGCATTAGGGAGAAAAAGTTCGGGGCGCTGATCCTGGTGAAGTACTTTGAAGACAGGATCGAAACTGTTGATGAAAAAATCGGTATAAAAAGTATCATTGCCGGCAACACCCACTCCTCTTACCAGTTGTGAGAAAACCTGGTGCTGGTTTTGCGGAGATCTCTGGCTCAGAGTAAGATGAAAGGAGTTGTCATCTGCCTTCATGAGGGAGTAGGTTATTTCGGGCATACCCATACCGTACACCCAGGCATTGCTCCACTTTGAGATGTTCTGGGGAGAGTATTTGTCAAAAATCGCAACCAGATCGTCCCAGTCGGCATTGCCATGCGAAAAAGTAAGAAGATATTCCTGAACCGCTGCCCGGAAGTTGGCCGGTTGCATTATTTCTTCCAGCTGCTCAAAAATGATGGGAGCTTTGTTGTATATGATGGGGCCATAGAGTGTGCCTGCCATTTTCATATTGGCCAGCTCCTGTTTGATGGGGTGTGCACCTTTTGTTCGGTCGATGGAGTAGGCACGAGGATAATGGCTGAGCATGAATTGCAATGGGTGATTTACATCGGGAAACATTTCCCCCACCACTTTATCGGCCATAAAACCAGCAAAGACCTCTTTAAGCCACACATCATCAAACCATTGCATTGTTACCAGGTTGCCAAACCACATATGAGCTGTTTCGTGTGCAATAAGGCTTGCCTTGCTAATGAGTCGGGTAATGGGTGGGTGCTCATCGAGCAGCAAACGGCTGTCGCGGTACCAGACGGCGCCGGGATGTTCCATACCGCTATACTGAAAACCCGGAAGAATGGCCAAATCAAACTTCTCATAAGGATAAGCCATTCCGGTATACTCCTCCAGCCATTGGAGAGCAAGAAAGTGTTGTTCGAAGATACGCGGAAGATTACGGTTTAGCTTTTCTGTATCGGTTTCGCGATGAAACAAGGTGATGGACCGCCCGTTGCTGGTTGCAGTAGCCTGCTGGAAAACACCCGCCGTAAAAGCCATCAGGTAAGTACTGATGGGCTTGTTCATGCTGAACTCCTTAAGCCTGCGACCTTCTTTGATGGTATCACTTACCAAAGGCCCATTGCTCATAGCGCTCCAATGTTCTGGTATGTCAAGCACAAGATGAAAGGGTGCCTTTATATCGGGTTGATCGAAGCAAGGGAAAGCGGTGGAGGCCCTGTCGGGCACAAATAGGGTATACATAAAATCTGACGATCGGTTCAACGCCTGATCGGAGGCTACAAAGGAAACATCCACCCTGTTTTCCTGGCGGGGTACCAGGCCGTTTGGTTCTATATAAATATGGCCGTTCATCCAGGAGTAGTTTGCAACTTCTCCATTTACCCTTACCTGGCTGATCAACGAATCGGAAGGAGAAAAATCCAGGATAATGCCATGCAAGGCTTTAAGGGGTTTGAAAAAAACAGCTACCCTGCCACTAAGGGGCAAGTCCTGCTGCTCAGGGATGCTGAAATGCAGCTCATAACGAACATCATAGATGTGTTTGGCCCGATAGCGGGCCAGTTCACGAGAAACCCCTTCCTGGTAAAAGGTTTTAGTGCGGCCACAAGAAGCTGCAAGCACCAGGAGCACGCAGCACGCACCCAGCAAAAGCCCGGAGTTCAAAGCACCCCCAAAGCGGGAAAACTTAAATTCTGACAAACGGAAGAAAACCATAACAACAGAAGATCAAATACCAAAAAAACAGCCGTTACAAAGTTAATTCATCGGACAGGTACATGGCAGTGGCGCCAGTTGCTGCCGAAAATATTTTGGTACGGGCATAATCAATTACCGGTATCTGGATACGGAAAGGATAATGCCTTGCCAGGAGTTCTTCCAATGCATGAGTGATTTCATCGCAGCAGAGATTCTCACATATGCTCAGATCGCCACCCAGGGTAATCCTTTCAGGATCGAACAACCCTGTTATTTTGCTGATCTCCTTGGCTACCTGCTTGCTGAGGGCTGCCAATACGGCATTGCTCAGGGGGCATTTTTTGCGGGAGTAATTATAAAGTTCTCCGATCTGTATCTCAGCAATATTCTCTCTCACAGGAATAAGGATATCCTTTGGAGGTATTTCATTGAGTTTTTCACGGATAATGGTTTCCAGGGAGGGTACTCTTGAAAAAATCTCCCCGGCAATTCCATTGGAACCGGTATAAAGCCGCTGGTTGAGTACCACACCAAGCCCCATACCTCCGGCAAGGGGGTTGTACATTATATACAATATGTTATTGGTAAAGCTGTCGCCTTTATTAAACCATTGTTCTCCCAGGGCACCGGCATTGGCATCGTTGACTACTCCCACCGGAACATTGAATCGCTCAGTTATATGCGATTTGAGGTCAAAATCCTCAAGCTTCAATCCGAAGGAATATATGATGCGATGCGTTGACGGGTCAACAATACCCGGAACAGCAAGGGATATGTACAGAAGCTTGCGCGAAGTGGCTACTGGTTCGTTCAGTATCTCACTTATGGTGGACTGAATGCGCGAAATGGTTTTTTCTGTTCGCCCTGGCGAGAATTCCTTTTCAACCTTAAGTAAAATATCGCCGGCAAGGTTTACGAGTACCGCCCGAATGGAGTGGCGCATTACCTCAAGCCCGAGAATATTACCATACTCTGGATTAACCTGCCACAACACAGGCCTTTTCCCTCCTTTTTCAGTTGAACTTCCGAAACCGCTTACTTCAATCAACCCTTTATCTTTAAGGTGACGGAGGATATACACCAGCGAAGAGGGTTGCATATCAATTTGTTTGGCAAGCATGGCACCCGAAACTTTTCCCTGGGCGCGGATTAAGGCAAATACCCTTTTGTGACTTCTCTCTTTTAGTTCAAGCATAATTTGTTTATTCACTGAGTGAACAAATGTAAATAATTAATCAGTTCCCAGACAAATTTATCTCACTTTAGGCAATTTTCATACTCCCTTTTTCAACAATTGCGGTGTAATTAACTGCAAAAAACAATCTTTGACCTTATCTTTTCAAGTAAATCAGTACTTACATGCTCAGGAAAAAAATGTCCATTTGTTGAAAAAAAATTTTCTCCCCTTCTCTTTTGTTGTATTTCTTTATCCCATTGAGTGCCTTAAGCAAAGGCTTCAAGCCTAAGCCTATATTTTTAAAATTATTAAAAATTGCTTTGAATTAACTTAAAAGTTTTATAAACTTGCATTCCGAATGCAGGTGTTATTGATTTAAAAAAGATTTAAAAATACACCTTAATTCAAAAAACAAAACAAAAAATGAAAGCTATTTTCAACAGCAACTTTGCAGAGATTACCAATGAAAGCCGCTTAATGCAGCAAAAATTACGTATTATCCAGGTCATTTCTCAGAATGGCCACGGAATAACAGTTCCGGACATCTGCAAAGAACTAAAGATCAGTGCTCCTACCGGCATCAAACTGGTAAATGAACTCCAGGAGGAAGGCTTCTTAACCATTGTTGGAAAGAAAGAAACCCTCAATGGGCGAAAACCGGCCATTTATGCATTGAAGAATGTAAATTTTTATGCACTGAGTGTTGAAATCTTATTAAAACGTATTTCGGTAGGAATCGTCGATTCGCGCCTCAACACAGTCTACTACAGGCAAAAAACCGATTTTGTGCTCGAAAACACCCCTGAGTGTCTTGATAAAGTTGAGGCATTCATTATCGAATGTCTTGAAAACTCGGGTGTGAACTACGATACTATATTGGGTATGGGGTTGGGCATAACGGGTCGAATCAACAGTACTACCGGTGAATCGCACACCTTTTTCAATTTCATGGACCGCCCCCTGGCCAATTTCCTTTCGCAGGAGTTCGAGATGCCCGTTTTCATCAACAACGATACGCGTTGTTTCGGACAGGCAGAGAAGATTATCGGGAAGGCCCGCGAGGCAAATCATGCCATTGTGATCAACCTGAGCCGCGGTTTGGGCACCAGCCTGATTATCGACAATAAAATTGTGAATGGAGGTATGGGCTTTGCCGGCGAAATGGGGCATATGCAGTTTGGCAACAAAGAAAAAATGTGCCTTTGCGGTAAAAAAGGATGTCTGGGCAACGATGTGGGCGGTTTTGCACTGGAAGAAAACTTCCTTGAACGTGTAGCTGCAGGTGAGAAAACCATTGTTGACATCCCCGACAATGCCTCGGCTGTACGATACGACGATATTTTACTGGCTGCCCTCGAAGGCGACGCACTCTCCATTAAACTGGTACAGGAAATGGGTTTTAAGCTGGGCCACGCCCTGGGCAACATTCTCAACCTGCTCAATCCTGAACTTATTATTATAGGTGGAAAATTTGCCAAACTTAAAGAGCTTCTGCTGGACCCGGTAAAAACCGGCATTACCAGTTCAGCCCTTGTAAATCCATTGAAGAATTGCAGTATTGAATTTTCAGAGCTGGGCGATTTGGGTGGATTGAAAGGAGCTGGAGCACTTGTGTTCGAGCATTTCGAGCTTATCAAAAACTGATTCAAACACCCTGCGAGGCAATTGCTGAGGCCTGCCTCGCTATAGTATCACCTTAAACTCCAGATTTATGCAAAACACGAACCTCAGATCCCTGCTGATCTTGCTTTTCCTGGTTATTTCTGCACTAAGCGGTATTGCGCAGCGCACCCTTACGGGTGTGGTATACGACATGGACCGAAACACCCTTCCGGGTGCCACAGTGGTAGTACCGGGCACAACTACCGGGGTAACCACCAACATCGATGGAAGGTTTTCTCTTGAACTGGCCCCTGGCCAAAACACCATTGAAGTTTCGTTCATTGGTTTTTTGAGTGAAACCGCAAACGTTGCCGATGTTTCGTTTATAGAGATCACGCTTTTCCCCTCCATTGAACAACTGCAGGAGGTAGTGGTAACTGCCCTGGGCATCAGGCGCGAAGCCAAAGCCCTGGGGTATTCGGTTCAAACGGTCGACAGCGATGCTTTGGCCAATGCCAGCAGAATCAGCCCTTTATCAGGTTTGGTAGGCCAGGTGGCGGGGCTGCAAATCAGTGAATCTGGCAGCGGTGCCGGAGGTTCGGCGCGAATCCTGATACGTGGTGCCAACTCCCTCACAGGCACCAACGATCCGCTGATTGTAATTGACGGAGTGCCTATGGACAACTCGGGAGGCTCCTCAGGTGGCCTGTTTGGTGGCTTCGACTACGGAAACGCCATCAACAACATCAACCTCGACGATGTGGAAAACATTACCGTACTCAAAGGGGGGGCTGCCTCCGCCTTATATGGCTCCAGAGGCCAGAACGGGGTGATCATGATCACTACCCGCAGCGGAAGCCGCCGCGAAGGGATTGGCATTACCTACCAGGCGATGGTATCCAGCGAAAGGCCTCTGATAAAACCCGATTTTCAGAATCTTTACTCCCAGGGCTCTGGCGGACAATACAACCGCACCGGAACCCGTAGCTGGGGAGTAAAAATGAACGGACAGCAAGCCCCCAACTTCCTGGGTGAGACCATCACCCTCAATCCTTCGGCAAGTCATCGGTACGACGACTTTTTCAGGGGCGCTACCAATATTGACCATACCCTCTCGCTCGATAAACGAGGAGAAACCAATGGCATCTTCTTTTCAGCTTCCTGGAACCAGAACAATGGCATGATCCGTACCCACGAGATTGACAAGAAATCGTTCAACCTCCGCTACGATTCCAAACTCTCCGAATTCCTTACTCTGGATGCACGGGCCAATTACATCAATCAGCAAACACAGAACCGCCCTTACCTGGCAGGTTCTCCAGACAATATTATCTATCTGATGACCCATTTGCCGGCTTCGGTAAGCATGGATGAACTCAGAAAATTCAGAACCGTAGATGGCCTGCCGGTTATCTGGGATACCCAGTACGAGCGCAATGATGACGGATCTCTTCGGATGGTGGACCCCAACTGGAGCTTTGCATCCAATCCCCTGTTGCAAAACCCATTCTGGGCTACCCGGCTCAACAACAATGCGGATACACGCAACCGTCTGCTGGGGGTAGCAAGCCTTAACCTGGACATAAAGAAAATGCTGGGCTTAGGTTTCGATCTGGATCTGAGCGTAAAAGCAGGTCTGGATTACTGGAATGATGAACGTATGCGCATAACAGCCCATAACACCTACTATAAGGCAGAAGGACGCGCCACAGGCAACTGGTCGCGACTGGAAATATCTGAGGGCAATTACGACTTTCTGCTGTCGGCCGGACAGACATGGGGCGAGTTTACCCTTCGCGGATCGGGCGGTGGAAACATTATGCAAAGAAGATTCAGGTCTCTCAATGCAGGTTCTGAGAGTGGGCTGATCAACCCCGATGGGCCCTATGTGATCCAGAATTTCAACAATCCTATTTCCAGCAATGGAATCAGCGACAGCGAAATTCACTCTCTCTACGGATTGGTAAGCATGGACTATCGCAGAATGATTTTTCTGGATGTGACCTACCGCAGCGACTGGACCTCTGTTCTGGCTGCGAAATACCGTCCCTATGACTACAAGTCGGTAAGCACCAGTTGGCTGCTGGAAGAAACCTTTGAACTCCCTTACTACTTCGACATGCTTAAGCTTCGTGCTTCATGGGCGGAAACCGGATCGGGTGGAGTGGCTGGCCAGCGGTACTTCCAATATGGTACCACACCCAACCAGTTTCACGGCTTACCTTATGGTTTTCTGAATTCCGTAAGACCTGAGTTTTTCCTTAAGCCAGAGTTCACCATCAGCAAAGAGATCGGGGTGGAGGCCATCATGCTGGGCAATCGTCTGCGTGCCGACCTGGCTTACTACCAGACCGGAACCCGCGACCAGATCTTTGAAAACCCCCTTGCCCCTTCCTCTGGGTTCAACAGCGGATTTATCAACGCGGGCTTTGTAAACAATAAGGGTTTTGAACTTTTTACAAGCTACCGCATTATCGATAACCGCAACTTCGATTGGACCAGCAGCCTGAACTTCACCCGCCAATGGAGCAAAGTGGAAGAACTCAGTGAAGATATCGACCTGATTGTGCAAAGCAATGCACTTGGCGATGGGGGTGTGAGGATTGTTGCCACTCTCGGCGAACCCGCCGGTGTAATCATGGGAACAGCCTTTGCCCGCGATGCACAAGGCCGGATGTTGCTGGATGAAGAAAACCTACCCATGATAAAAACCGACCCCTCCGGAGCCACCCTTACCAACAATGTATTGGGCAATGCAACCCCCACCATTCTATGGGGTTTCAGCTCGCAATTCAATTACAACCGGATTTTTCTGGGGTTCCAGATCGACTCTAAGCTGGGCCACAATATTTACTCCCATACCAACAATGTAGGGGCACAATTCGGCACACTGGCCTTCACACAGGAAGGGCGCGACGACTGGTACAGAGCTGTGCAGCTTGCGGCTTCTGACCCCAACCTCAACCCCGAGGACTTCAACCTGGGGTATAGAGTAACCGGCATCAGGCCCGGAAGCACCACCGAAAGCGACTACTTTGTTGATCCGCAGAAATACTGGGATCGTGTATCGCGTATCCACGAAGCATTTGTTTATGATGCATCATACATCAGGTTCCGCCAACTCTCCGTTGGGTATAATTTCGGCGGGCAGCAACTCAGGAATACGCCCTTTCAGAGTATTTCAGTGTCTGTATTTGCCAATAACCTTTTTTATATCATGAGAAATACTGATAACATCTCACCCGAATCTTTTTTCGGCACCTCCAACAATGTCGGCTTCGAGCTCTACAGCTATCCCGAGATGCGCAGCATAGGTGTAAACCTCAGAATCAGCATGTAATACACAAAAAGCAAACGTTATGATCAAGAAAATATCTTATATCGCCCTGGCAGCCATGTTATTTACAGTGGCCTGCACCAAAGATTTCGATGAGATCGATCGCCCCAAAACCACCAGCGACAGAATTTCTCCCGATGCACTGTTTACCCGAACCCTGGTTACCGGATCTGGAATCTCGGCAGGTGTTTGGCAGTGGATGCACCAGATCTCCGGTTCGGTGTATGCACAGCATTTTGCCAACATCCAGACTGGCCCCAACTTCACCTCCGACAACTATGAGCCCCGGGCATGGAATGTTCCGTGGGCATGGTATTTTGCCTCTTCAGGATTTGCTCCCCTGATGTACAACCACCATGTAATCAAGCTGTCGCAGGAGCTGGAGAACCCCATCATGGAAGCCGTTGCCCGTATCTGGAATGTATACCTGGTGCAACAGGTAACCGACATGTATGGCGACATGCCTTTGTCGCAGGCATTTGTAAATACCCGACCTGAGTTCGACTCTCAAAAAGACCTTTACCTGCATATGCTCAGCGAGCTGCAAACCGGGGTAAACATGATAAAGCAATATCGCGATGCAGGCTTTCCAGGCTTCGGACAAGCCGATGTGCTTTACAACGGCAACCTCGAAAGCTGGATCCGCTTTGCCAATACCATGACCTTGCGCCTGGCATTGAGAGCCTCCAACACTGCGGAGTTCGATGCACAGATCAAGCCTTTTCTGCAGGCCATCGACATTAACGAAACCATGACTACGCAGGCCCATACAGCCCGAATCAATCCCGACCCCAATGGGCCTACTTACCACGTTAAAAACCCTCTGGTATTTGTTTCGAGCTGGAACGAAGTACGGTTGAGCAAAACCATGTTCGACATCCTAACAGAACGCAACGACCCACGTCTGCAGGTCTTTGCCCGGCCCAATGCCCAGGGCGAATATGCCGGACTGCAGAACGGACAGCCCCACTCGGAACTTTCGCAAAATCTGGATACCCATTTCAGACCGAACTTCAGCAATATTGGTGAGTTCTTTATACAAGACAACACACCGCATTTCCTTGTCACCGTGGCCGAATCTTATCTGATGAAAGCCGAGGCAGTGCAAAGGGGTTTTTTGAGCGGAAGTACTGCAGAAGAATACTATAACCTGGGTATCATTGCCTCTTTTCAGCAGTTTGGCATTACCGATACCGAAGTAATTGAAACTTATCTGAATGGCCCCGCCAAATTTGATCCCTCCAAAGCACTGGAGCAGATCTGGACTCAGCGCTGGATTGCCCTTTACCCCAATGGCCACGAAGCATGGTCGGTGGTAAGAAGAACCGGAGTGCCTCAAATGATGCAACCTGTGTATACTTTTCCAGGCAATGAAGAGATGCCTCGCAGAAAGCAGTTTCCCGACAGCGAAAGACAGTACAATGCCGAAAACTACCAGAAAGCTGTAGCCCGCATGGGTGGCGACAGCCAGTATACGCGCCTGTGGTGGGATGGCGGAAATTAATTTAAAATGGGAAATGGTAACCCAAAAAACAAACCATTCAACTATTCAATCCCGCATCCTTTCAGTTGCGGGACTTCGGGCAGAGCCCTCAGCAATTAACAATTCAGCAATTCAACCCGATAATAAACCAAAATGATTACAAACCCAAAATCCAAAAAATGATGAAAAAAGCAAGATTATTTCAATTACTGGGATTGATCGGGCTGGTATCACTGTCAGTGGTTTTCCATTCCTGTAAAGATGATGATGATCCCAAGCCCGTTGAAGCCCTTATTACAGAGTTTGCCATTACCAATGCAGGTGCACAGGGCGACCAGCGTATTGAAGGTGTGATCAGCAACCTGAACATTCTTGTGGTTGTGCCTTTCGAAACCAATGTTACGGCTCTTATTCCAGATATAAAACTATCTGAAGGTGCCAGCGTAGTGCCTGCTTCTGGCAGTACTGTTGATTTTTCCTCTGTAAGAAGTTTTGTGGTAACCAATGGCGATGTAAGCAATACTTACCAGGTTACGGTTGAAAGGGCAGAACCCACTTCCGGCGTAATCACAGCTATTACATTTACTGCCGTGAGCAGTGGCGAGGTTTATACCTCTTCCATCGATCAGGCTCAGCGTAAGGTTACTGTTACCCTCAACAATCTGCAGAGCCCCATCGTGGAGATTACCGATATCACGCTGCAACCTGCAGGCACTACCTATACTACCTCCACAGGTGAGGATATTATGGACCTCTCTTCAGCGGTTGCCAACACCATTACCCTGAGTTTTGCAGGGGAGCAAACCGTTTATACAGTCGAAGCCAATATTACCGAGGCGGGTTTCAACCCTGACAATACCACAACCCTCATCAACAAAAGTGGTACACAAACTCCCGACTTCCTTTTCGACACCGAGTCAAACCAGGAAACTACCCGCAGTGCTGCCTTCGATGGCAGATATGCCATTGTGGCTTCGCGCAAGGGAGGCAATAATGTTTATATCTGGGATACACAGAACCCCAATGCCGATCCTCAGCTGCTTTCTCTTGAAGGAGTGTCGGGTGGCACATGGACCATTTCGGATGTAAGAACTTCTGGCGGTTACATTTACATTTCTAACATGGTAATGAACGCAGGTCAGTTCTTTAAGGTTTATCGTTGGGATGGCATAAATGACTCTGAGCCTGAGGTGGTTTTATCCTGGGAAGTAAATGATGCCAACATTCGTTTAGGTGATGCCCTTTCCATTATTGGTACACCTCCGCAAAACGGTTACATCTTTGCATCCAACTTTGCATGGCCCAACAATGCCAGCGAGTTCTATGTTTGGAATTTTAATGGTAGTAAAGCTGGCGAGCCAACCGTAATGCCTATCACTCCGCTGGTTGGATTGAGAATGGGTCAATACGGCAGGGTGAATGCCATCCCTGGCGTTAGCGACAAACTGATGGTTTCCGGTGCTGAAATGGGCATCGCAGTTATGGATATGAACGGAACTATTCTGGCTGAAACCAGCGAACCCTCCGTGCAAAGCCGCAGTTTCGACCCCCATGTATTCGAATACAACGGCGGACGGTACGTAGCTTATACCGTAAATCGCGAATGGGAAGATCAAGGTGCCTGGTTTGAAATCCTCAACATAACCGAGGGTGCCGACATTGTGGAGGCTATGAATAATGTAACCAGTGCTACCATTGATGACCTGAGGGTTTACAAGCTAAACTTCAGCCGTACAAGTTCAATGAACTGGGTAGGAGCCAACATCAATGTGCGTTTTGGAGAAAACGGCAAGCCAAGAGTATTGGCTTTTGCCATGAAACACGGTTTCATAGTACAGGAATTATCCAATTAATTTTTTTATATCTCCGGGCAGGAGGATATTCCTGCCCGGTTTTTTTAAGATTTCCTTTATAATACCACAGCCATGCGAAAAACTCATCTCTCCATAGTTCTTGCCGCCATTTTTGCCCTTTTTCTTGCCAGTTGCGATAAAGATAAGGACAACGAACCCGACGACAATGGCAATGATACGGTGATCCCCATTCAGATCTCCCGGTTCTTTTTCCATGAGCTGAACCCCAACATAGAAGCCAGCATTGACCACGAGAAACTGGAAATAACGGCCTCTATACCACGAACAGCCAACATCCGCAATCTGGCTGTTACGGCAGAATTCACTGAGGGAGCCACCCTTTCGCCCCCCTCCGGATTTGCCTACGATTTTCTCAATCCACTCACTTTTACCTTGCGCAAAGGGGCTGAAACGGTAAGGTACACTGCCATCGTTGACTATAGCGCCAACGATGAAAACGATTTGCTGAAAGTGTCTTTCCCCGATCTGTTACGATCCGGCACCATGAATGGGCAAAACATCAGCCTGGAGGTTCCTTTCGGAACCCAGCTCAACGAAGTGCTTATTGAACTGGAGATATCTCCTTTTGCCTCCTCTGTGCCCTCTTCGGGGAGTCTGGTAAGCCTGTCGGAGCCGCTTGATATAGTAGTAACCGCAGAAAACGGCGATGAAAAAACTTATACCCTTACTACCACGGTGCTACCACAGGAAACCGGAGTAAGGGCTTTCTGGATCCCCGATCCCTCACACTCATCCTTCCTTACCAGTTATGAAAACATACAGCAAGGGGTAGCATTGGCCAGGGAGCTCAATTTCAACACCCTTTATGCTGTAGCCTGGGCCAAAACCCGTACGCTTTATCCCAGCCAGGTACTGGCAGACAATTCCACCTATGCCACTGCCCGCGAAGGGATGTTTACACCCAACTATGGCGGAGGTACCGGCGATCCGCTTGCCGACCTCATTGAAGTGGCACATGCCGAAGGGATGAAAGTAATTTTATGGTACGAGTATGGGTTTATGGCACGTTGGGGGGGTGCTCCCACTCCACAGAACGACAGGATACTGGCCGTTCGGCCCCACTGGGCAGGTTGGGGAATAAGCCCTCAAGCTACCGGCCTGCAGGATACCATTCCTACCAATTACAACAACAGCGACTTTTACTACAACGGATACCACCCTGAAGTGCAGCAGTTTATGATAGACCTGGTAATGGAAGCTGTAAACAACTACAACATTGATGGTATACAGGGCGACGACCGTATGCCAGCCATGCCTCGCAATTCGGGCTATGACTATCATACCGTAAACCGCTTCCGTGCTGAGCATGGTGGGCAAAACCCACCCCTGAGCCCCAGCAACCCGGCGTGGGTGCGTTGGAGAGCCGATATCCTCAACCAGTTCGGACAAGATCTTTTCGATGCCGTAAAGGCTGCCAAACCCAGTGTGCTGGTTACCAACTCGCCCAACCCTTATCCATGGGCCTTCACCAACCTGATGCAGGAGTGGCCCGTATGGCTTGATGCAGGCAACGTGGAAATCCTTTCGGTACAATGCTACCGATATTCCATTGGCGCCTACCAGGCTACCATCAACGAGGTACTCCGCTACTTTAATCCTCATGGCGACGGTAACCTTCAGAGACTTTCACCTGGCCTCATTCTTTATGGTTCAGCAGGGCTGACCGATCCCGAGCTGGTATTCCAGAAAATGATGTACAACCGCAGTGTGGGCATCACCGGAGAATCTTTCTTCTATGATGTTCCCCTGAACGACGAACGTATAAAACGTGTTTTAAGGGCCATGTATCCTGGCCCGGCCATTTTCCCCGATTTTCAGTAGAACCTCCAGGGATTAGCTATAGCAATGACCAACAGAGAGATCAGTATAGATGTGTTAAGAGGACTGGCCATTGTAGGGATGGTACTTTCGGGTACCATCTCTCGCAATGCCGATCTGCCTGCATGGCTGTATCATGCCCAGATTGCACCGCCCGACTTCGTTTTCAACCCTGCACTTCCCGGTATTACATGGGTTGATCTGGTTTTTCCCTTCTTCCTTTTTGCCATGGGAATGGCTTTCCCATTCTCCATGAATGCCATGCTTGAGAAGGGCACTCCTCAAGCGCAGATTATAAAAAAAATCGTGCTGCGTGCATGCAAGCTCTTTTTCTTTGCCATATTGCTGGGCCATTTGTCTCCGTTTCACTATCCGCAGGAGTTGGGATGGGTAGGATATTTCATTGGGATGTTGGCATTCCTGGGCTTTTTTATGGCATTTGCAAAATTCCCTCACTGGAAGAGCCACGAGAACAATATCAATATAGCGGGCTACATTTTGCTCATTGCACTTTTGTTGGTCAGGGTATATGGCCTGGGGTTGAGCTTTTCAATTCATTCCAACGATATCATCATACTGGTGCTGGCCAACATGGCACTTTTCGGGGGGTTGCTATGGCTGTTTACCCGGAAAAACTGGTATCTGAGGCTGGGCATTGTGGTATTGTATTTTGCCATCAGGCTTACACACAGCATAGATGATTCCTGGAACAAAATGCTTTGGGATTTCACCCCCTTCAAATGGATAGCAGCATCTTTTCCAGGTCTTTATGAAAGTTTGCTCGAACTGGGTATCAATCTGAAACGTACCATTTTCTACAACCCCGAATTTTTAAAATACTTCATGATTGTTGTTCCTGGCACCATTGCAGGAGATTTGGTTCAGGCAGGTATGCACGAGAAGGTATCCACAGATAAAAAACCTGGGGAGGCTGTTTTTATCCTTTTGCCTTCTGTGCTGCTTGCCAATATTGTACTGAATCTTTGGGGTTTACTCAGCCGAAACCTCGATTTTGTATGGATCATGAACCTGATCACGGTGGTTTGCCTTGGCTATCTTTCGGGAAAAGCGTCTTTGAAAAAAGTGAAAAACATGCGCAACCTGCTCTTGTGGAGTATTTTCTGGCTCATGCTGGGGCTGGTATTCGAAGCCTACCAGGGAGGGATCAAAAAAGACCCTTCTACCCTGAGCTATTTTTTCCTTACTTCAGGACTTGCAGGGTTTTCTATATTGGCTTTCAAAATATATGAACCCATTTTCAGGCCGGCAAAGCTGCTCGGCTTTGCTGGAATTACAGGCATGAACCCAATGCTGGGCTACGTAGCAGCGGCCTACCTGATCATGCCGTTGTTGTATTTTGTGCAGATCCTTCCCTGGATGGATCAATGGCATACCCACTGGCCCTGGTGGGGTTTACTACGAGGAGTCATCCTCACCGCTCTGATGGTTGTAATAACCATGGTCAGTGTGAAGCAAAAATATTTCTGGAAAACGTGAGGAAAAGAGAAGCAGGAAGTCCGGAGCAGGAAGAGTGAGGAAGAAAAAACTTGTAAAACTTTAAATCAAAATTCCCAAATCAGAAATCATCCGCCTAAACAGCGATCCCTAATACAAACACCGATGAACAAACGAAACCTTTTAATCCTTCCATTCATCCTGCTTCTGGCATGCCAGTCAGTGACTCCCGAGCAGGAGACGCAAAAATTTGTAATAGGCTACAACGAACCCGTTCGGGGAGTATGGCTTACCAATGTGGCCAGTGATGCACTTTTCACTCCTGAAAATGTGGCTGCGGCTGTGCAAAAGTGCCACGAACTGGGTATCAACACCATTTTTGTGGTTACCTGGAATAAAGCCCACACCATGTACAGGTCGCAGGTAATGAAAGAGCTCACCGGTTTTGAGATCGATCCGGCGCTGGATCCCGACAATACCGGGCGCGACCCGCTTCAGGAAGTGATTGATGAAGCCAGAAAGTTTGGCATCAAAGTAATTGCATGGTTTGAATTTGGCTTTTCATCCTCCTACCAGGAGCAGGGTGGCATTCTTTTACAGAAACGCCCCCACTGGGCATCGCTGGATGTAAATGGAAACCTGACCACCAAAAACGGTTTCGAATGGATGAATGCCCTGGACAGCGAGGTGCAGGATTTTATCCTTTCGCTTATCATGGAAGTGGTAAACAA
Source organism: Bacteroidales bacterium (assembly GCA_046291875.1). Taxonomy (GTDB): domain Bacteria; phylum Bacteroidota; class Bacteroidia; order Bacteroidales; family UBA7960; genus SKVR01. Next base: position 147,896 of record JBKBSF010000004.1, read on the forward strand.
TTATGACATCGATGGCATCCAGGGCGACGACCGCCTGCCGGCCATGCCCAGCGAGGGAGGTTACAACCCGGCTGTAATTGAAGCTTTCAAAGCCGATAATTTTGGAGTGGCACCCCCCGATTACCATAAAGATTTCAACTGGGTGCAGTGGCGCTCCGAAATTCTGAATGATTTCATGAAAAGGATCTACCACGAGGTAAAAGCTGCCGACCCCAACTGCATCGTCTCCATGTCGCCCAGCATATTCCCCTGGGCCAAGGAAGAATACCTGCAAGACTGGCCTACCTGGGTAAACTTCGGCTACCTCGACATGGTAGTACCCCAGGTGTATCGTCGCGACATTGAGGCCTACACCCGCACACTTGAGGCACAACTGCGCTATGTACTCCCCGAAAAGATGTATCAGTTGTATCCTGGCCTGCTCATCCGTGTTGGCGATGAACAACCTTCGGAGGAGTTCTTCAGGCAAATGCTCGAAGTAAACCGCAGCCTGGGATTTGAGGGTGAAGTACATTTCTTCTACGAAGGATTGGAAAAGTACAGGGATATACTGATTGAATTTTACAAACCATAATTCTTGCAAACTATGGAAACACTGCAAGCCTTTGCATTGCTGATTGTATTTATCCTCATCACCGGACTCATGTCAAAACGCATCTGGCCGGCGTTGCTCGCCATGCCTATCCTTGCGGTGCTTATATCGCTCATTGCAGGCATTCATCCCAACGACATCTTTCAGTATGTGATTGGAGAAGGATCGCTGAGGCTTGTAGAGCCCATCGTGATCTCCATGTTTGGAGGAGTACTCAGCGTTATGATGCAGAAAACAGGTATCGCCGAGGGTTTTATCAAAAAAGGTGCTGAGCTTTCGGGCGACAATCCGCTGATCATTGCCATCGTCATGTTCCTGTTTATCCTGCTGCTTTTTACCACCCTGGGAGGCCTGGGTGCCATGATTATGGTAGGGGCAATTGTGCTCCCTATCCTTACATCGGTGGGCATCGGACGTCTTACAGCTGCAGTGATCATGCTATTGGGGGTAAACATTGGAGGGATGTTCAATGTGGGCAACTGGAAGCTGTATATGACAGCACTGGATCTCACCCAACAGGAAGTGGTACAGTTTCTTCTTACTCTTTTCGGAATTGTATTCGCTGGCTCCATCGTTTATATTATCGTTCAGCTTTACCGCGATGGGTTCAACCTTTCTATCCGCAACATCATTATCAATATTGCCGGACTGCTTCTGCTGGGAGGTATTATCTACGGAGGGGTATACCTCTTTGGCACCATCGAGTTGAGTGAAGGCATGCGTGAGGGTCTGCAACGGGCTGCCAGAATTTTGTACTATATTGGTCTTGCTGCAATACTGGGGCTCTTTTTACATGCTGCCTACCGTGCCTGGGCACATCGCAACAAAAGCCGTAACCCCATGCACTGGTCTGCCATATTTACTCCCATCGTTCCCCTCATCCTGATCCTTGTATTTGGCATCAACTTTCTCTCGGCCTTTATACTGGGCATCGGCTATGCCTACATGATCACTTACAAGCGCGATAACATCAGCACACTTATCAAATCGCTCATTGAGGGCTCTGCAGTTGTATTGCCCGCTGTGATACTTATGTTTGGCATTGGCTGGTTGCTGGTATCGGTAATGGGACCCTCGGGCATGAGCGAAGAGCAGATGATGGCCGCTTATGGCACCACCACCTGGCCTGTGCGCGATCTGATGCTTCCCCTGGTAGAACGTATCATCCCCAATTCGGGCCTGATGTATGTAATCACCTTTACGGTGCTGGCACCCCTTGCCCTGTACCGAGGCCCGCTCAATGTATGGGGGATGGGATTTGGCATTGCATCGGTAATGATTGTAGCCGGTATGCCTGCAGGTGCTATCCTGGGGATGCTTTGGTCGGTAGGCCAGTTGCAGGGTATTTCCGATCCCACCAACCTGCAGAATGTCTGGATTGCCAATGAAATGAAAATCGACGTACAGAAGATCCTTTACAATACATTGCCTTTTGCCTGGGTCTTCGCCCTGCTGGGGCTGATTGCTGCTGCTTTCATGTACTTTTAACCTGGTTGTAATATGAGAAAAATCAAAGTAGGAATTGACGTTGGAGGCACCTTTACCCATGCTGTGGCAGTGAACATTGCCGATTTTTCCATTATCGGAAAATCATGCGTACCCACATCCCATGGCTCAAAGCAGGGGGTTGCTGAAGGAGTGGTATCGTCCATGCTTCAACTGATCAGAGAAAACAACATACATCCTGAGGAAGTTATTCTGATAGCCCATTCCACCACACAAGCCACCAATGCCCTGCTCGAAGGGGATGTGGCCAAGGTGGGAGTAATCGCATTTGGCAAGGGGCTCGAAGGCGCCATGGCCCGCAGACAGGCATTCCTGAACGACATTCTGCTTGCTCCCGGCAAGGTTCTCCCCATTGCCTTCCGTTACCTAAACACAGCCGCTGAAGTAACCGCCGCGCAGATCCGCGAAACCATTGCACAACTGCAGTCGGAAGGAGCACAGGTAGTTGTAGGCACCGAAGCTTTTGGCCCCGACGACAACCGGCATGAAAAGCTGGTGCTTGAAGTGGCAGAAGAGATGGGCCTGATGGCCACTGCAGCCTGCGACCTCAGTCAGCTGTACGGCATAAAGGTACGCACCCGTACCGCAATTGTAAATGCCAGCATGATGCCCAAGATGATAGAAACAGCCAACCTCACCGAGGAAGCTGTACGCGAAAGTGGCATCAAAGCTCCGCTTATGGTGATGCGCTCAGATGGCGGCATTATGGATATCACCGAAATGCGCAAACGCCCCATCCTTACCATGCTCTCCGGACCCGCTGCCGGCGTGGCGGCAGCTCTGATGTATGCTCGTATCTCCGACGGGATATTTGTGGAAGTGGGAGGTACCTCTACCGATATTTCTGTTATCAAAAACGGGATGCCGCAGGTTAAAACCGCCCAGATTGGCAACAACCGCCTTAGCGTAAAAACCATCGATGTACGCACCATTGGGGTGGCTGGAGGTTCTGTGCCCCGAATCGACAAAAACCGCGTGATTGATGTAGGACCCCGCAGTGCTCACATTGCCAACCTCTCCTACTCTGCCTATGCAGAAAACGACGACTTCTCAGACATTGAACTGGAAACCATTTGCCCCAAAAAGGGCGATCCGGCTGACTATCTCAAAATAAAACGCAAAGATGGCAATTACACCATCACCCCCAGTGCTGCCTCTTACTACCTGGGATTGGTAAAGGAAACCGGACACGGCGAAGCAAACCTCAGTGCCGTAAAGAATGCCATGGAAAGTGTGGCTGCCAAAATGAAAACCACCGCCAAAGAACTGGCCGAGAGTATCCTGGATAACACCTCAAAGAAGGTAGACAAGGTAATTCGCTCCCTGGTACGCGAATACAAACTCGACCGCGATTTTGTGGTGATCTACGGAGGGGGTGGTGGAGCCAGTGCCATTGTGCCCCATGCCGCACAGTACATGCAGATGAAACATGATATCGCCCCCGATGCTGAGGTAATCTCAGCCATTGGTGCTGCCATGGGTATGATTCGCGACACGGTAGAGAAGAGCATTTTCAACCCCACCGAAAACGACATCATCAAAATAAGACAGCAGGCCTCGGAGTCGGTGATCAAAATGGGGGCACGCCCCGAAACGGTGGAAGTACAGGTAGAAATTGACAATGCCAACAAAAAGGTAATTGCCATTGCTACCGGCTCAAGCGATCTGGCCACCCGCGACAAAAGCGGCGATCTCAGCCAGGAGGAGCTCCACGCGATTGTGGGTCAGGCTCTCAAAGCATCCAACGGCAAAATCAAAACCTACGGGCAAACCAACCTGCTTTCGGTGGTAGGCTTTCGCAAAACGGTAAATCACTTCTTTGGATTGATGAAAGAGACCAGGCAGCCTGTGGTGATCATCTCCCAGGATGGTACTATTAAAAGAAAATTCGACAATGTAACCCTGCAAACCTGCACCGTTGCCCAGGTTAAGCCCCATATCAGTCAACTGATAGAGGAGCTGCGCTCTTATGGCGACGGAGGCGAGCTCATGCCCGATGTCTATGTTGTAGTATCGGGCAAGATCGTCGACATGTCGGGTCTTATTGAACTCTCACAGATCCTCTCGCTGGTAGAATACGACCTGAAGGATCTGGACCAGGAAGAACAAGCCATTGTATTGGCAGTTAAAAAAAGATAATTCTATGGACAAATATTTCGATCATATCATTTGGGGGCCCTCCCTGGAAGGGATCAAAAAGGCCATTGAGCTGAAAAACCAGGGGAAGAAAATCCTGCTGGCAGGCAAATTTGGTTTTCCGGGAGGAAAGGCTTCAGAAGCACTTGCATCCTTATTTTCATTAAGTTCTTTTGAGGATAATGGAGTGCTGGAAGATTTTTTGCACCAGGTAGAAGAACTTAAATACGGTGTTCTTTTTCGCAACAGCCAATGGGTGCTCCTACACCCTGAAGCCGTAAAGAGGGTCTGCTGGCAATTGATCAACGACAACAATATTCCGGTGCTTTTTCACATCATCCCACTGGAGATCAGGAAAAACAAAACCATGGAGCTGGAGGCCTTTGGCAGAGAGGGCCGTGTGGTCCTTACGGCCGATGAGATCCTCGACTGCTCCGATGATCGTTTGCTCAATAACCTGGCAGGCACCCCTGCCAACCGAGATGTGGTGATCAACAGCTTTTTCTCCGATCCCATACCCGCCGAGTTTCCGGGGTTCAACATCACCCGCCGGCTGGAAACACCCATTGGGCAGTTTATTTCAATGGTAATAAAAAATGTAGCACCCGATCAGATAGAAACAACCTTCAACCGCGAGCTCGATCGCCTTTCCAGGGAGTCCTGGAAAAAACACCAGGCACGAATCCTTATGGTGCCGGTGTATCCGGAGGTAAAATAGACGGAAGAGGGCCTTCGGTCTTCCGTCTTCCGTCTTCCGTCCTCATAAACCACAAAAAAATGAACATGAACTCAATACTCCTCAAAATCCAAAACGGCCTTATCGTTTCCTGCCAGGCAGAGGGAGATTCGCCGTTCAACAACCCGGACGATGTAGCCAAGTTTGCTGTTTGTGCGCAAATGGGCGGAGCAGTGGCCATTCGTACAGAGGGGTTCGAAAAAGCCGTGGCCATTCGGAAAAGGGTTGATCTGCCTCTGATCGGGCTGATAAAATCGGAGTTCGAAGATGGCTATGTGCGGATAACAGGCAGCGAAGCAGATGTGAAAAAGATTATGGAGGCAGGTTGTGATATGGTAGCCATCGACGGCACTTTCCGGTTGCGCGAAGGCATGAGTGGACCCGAGTTTATAAAACACATACGCAAGCATTACCCCATACCCATTATGGCCGATATTGCCACTTTCGAAGAAGGCATAGCCTGTGCAGAGGCCGGGGCTCATTGCTTATCTACTACATTGAGTGGCTACACTCCCGAAACAGCAAACTCTGACACCAACCTGCCAGACCTTTTGCTGCTGAGAAGGTTGGCCGACAGGTTTACAAACACCCTGCCCATTATCGCCGAGGGGCGTTTCAACACCCCGGAAATGGCAAGATTAGCTTTAGAAACAGGTGCCTGGGCGGTGGTTACCGGCACTGCCATAACCCGCCCCCAGATCATCACAAAATGGTTTTACGATGCGATTAAAAAATGAATATGATATTATTGTAGCCGGAGCCGGCATTGCCGGGATATCTGCCGCTGTAAAAGCCGGAAGCCTGGGCTGTTCGGTGCTGCTTATCGAACATTACCCTTTCCTGGGAGGAATGTCTTCCGCAGGAATGGTCTCTCCCTTCATGAAATCCATTACCGGCGATAAAGAGCTGGTGAAAGGGATTTACAAGGATGTGGAGCTGGGCATGCGCGAAATGGGGGGTATGATAGACAATGGGTTCTACTCATGGGCATTCCGCTCAACCGCCAACCAGTTGCTGCTTGAAAACAAGGTAGAAGTGGCATACAACACCGATGTAATTGGCGTGGAAAGCCATCAGGGCAGGATCACCTCCCTGCAGGTTGCTACACCCCACGGCATATCCAGACTCTATGCCAGGCACTTTATCGACACCTCGGGCGATGCACAACTGGTTGCCCTGGGGGACTTCCCCTGGGAAAAGGGCGATGAAAAAACCGGTAAGTTGCAAGCCCTCACTCTGTTCTTCCGCATGGGTGGCATCGATGTGCAGAAAACTGCTCAGTACAGCATCCAGCATAAGGATGAGTTTCTCCCCTGGATGGATTTTAAATACGACTTCTCCCGGATCATTTCCATTGCTGGTTACAAGGGATTGATTAAAAAGGCAAAACAACAGGGCCGTTTCCCCGAAGATGTTGACTATGTGTTTTTCACTACCCTCCCCTCCTCCGGCGAAGGTGCTTTCAACACCACCAACATCCTGGGCATCGATCCCTCTTCTTCCGATGCACTCACCGAAGCCGAACGCGAAGGGCACCGGCAGGTAGCGCAGATTGTGGACTTCCTCAACCAGGATGTAACAGGCTTTGAAACCGCATACCTTATCGACACTGCCGTGCAGGTGGGGGTGCGCGAAACCCGCCGAGCGGTTGCTCAATACATGATGACCGGTGATGACATACTGAAAGCAGCAAAGTTTGACGACGTGGTGGCCAGAGGTTGCTATGGTGTAGACATCCACGGGCAAAAAGGAGAAGAGAGCCGTATGGACGAGCTGGAAGAAGGAGCCTGGTACGATATTCCTTTGCGCTCGTTGCGGGTAAAAGATGCCGACAACCTGATGGTGGCCGGCCGTTGCATCGGCGCCACACGCGAAGGCCATGCAGCCCTGCGCATACAACCCACCGCTGCCGCAACCGGCGAAGCCTGCGGCGCCACCGCTGCACTGGCTGTAAAACTGGGCGTAACACTGGATGAGGTGCCCTATGAGAAAATTAGAGAGGAGTTGATTTATAATATTGATTGAGGGGAAGAATAAGGTTGAGGTTGAGATGGAGATTTCCCAAGAACACATAACCTTTTCACCTTGCGCTCTTTGCGAAAATCTTAGCGACTTTGCGGTTATAAAACATGGAAAAAAAGAAAATCATATTCGGCACCGATGGCTGGCGCGGCCTGCTGGGAGAGGAGCTCAACGACCTCAACATACAGCGTGTGGCACAGGCCTTCGCTGATTATATGCGACTAAAAAGCAAGCACAACCGGGTGGTGGTAGGCTATGACGGACGAGAGCAATCCGACCATTTTGCCCGGCTGTTCTCCGAAGTGCTGCGGGGCAACCGCATCGACGTAATACTGGCCGACAGGGTGGTTCCCACCCCAGTGGTTTCCTTTACCTGCATACAGCGGCAGTGCGACGCCGGAGTAATGATTACCGCATCGCACAACCCGCCTGCATACAATGGCATCAAATTCAAAGCCTCCAACGGCAGCCCTTTTGCCACCGAAGAAACCGCACTGGTAGAATCACTCATCGACCATTCTCTCCCCTCCTTCGACGAAAAAGGGATTGAGGAAACCGACCTTACTACTCCCTATCTGGCGCATATGGAGAAACTTATCGATTTCAAAGCCATTGCTGCATCGGTTATTCGTCCGGCCATCGACTCCATGGCCGGAGCCGGCGGCACATTGCTTGAAGGCCTGCTGGCCAAACATGGCATTGCATCGCAAACCCTCTTCGGAATACCCCAAACCGATTTTGCCGGCCGGCTGGCCGAACCGGTAGAGCGCAACCTGCAACCTTTGTCTGAACTGCTCAAAGGGGGAGGCTTCTCACTGGGGCTGGCTACCGATGGCGATGCCGACCGCCTGGGCGTTATGACCGACAGCGGCAAGTGGATGAATGTGCAGGAAACCATCCTTTACCTGGCCCAGTATTACAAAGGCCAGCGAAAGGTGCAGGGGCCCCTGGTGAAAACCGCCAGCGTAACCGACCGGATGCTGCAGCTTTTTCCCGGAGAAGAGGTAGCCGATGTACAGGTGGGCTTCAAGTATGTTGCAGAGGCCATGCTGGAAAAAAACGCTGCCTTCGGTGCAGAAGAGTCCGGCGGGTTTGGTTTCCGTGAGCATCTGCCCGAACGCGATGGTATCTTCTCCGCACTTGTTTTCATGGAAATGCTTGCCCTGTCGGGCTACAGCAGTCTGGAGCAATTCATGTATGAAAAGCGTAAAGAGCTTGGGAACATCTGCTACAGCCGCATTGACGCCGAAAACGACAGCCCCGCCCGGCACCAGGTATTGCCCGCACTAGCCGAAAACCCTCCTGCACAGCTGGCAGGATATCCCGTTACCAGCATACTTACCTACACCAGCAGCAGAGGCCTTATCAATGGACTGAAACTCCGGCTGAAGGGGCAGCCCCGCTGGCTCCTGCTCAGGGTTTCAGAAACAGAACCCATTGTTCGCATCTATGCCGAAGCCGAAACAGACGAAGAAGTAAATCTGCTGCTCCAGGCCGGAAAGAATTTATTTGACAACTAACTCCTAACAAAAAATCAGGCGTATCGGTACCTCTGTGCGCCTTTGCAGTAAAACAAGATTATGATTACGACGAAAGAAACTGCCATTAAAACCATTCAATCCCACGCGGGTGAGTTTGCCGAGGTGAAAAACCCCTCCTACATTTACCCGCCTGTGGAATATTATCCACTGGCTGCACCGCTCAAAAAGGTGAGCCAGCTTAAGGCCGCCCTCATGGATATGGACGGTACTACCACCACCACCGAAGTGCTTTGCATCCATTCGCTGGAGATGATGGTACGCCGTATGAGTGGCCAGCTTACGCAACAGCAGTGGGAAGGGGTTGACCATCACCTCGACCTGCCCTATATCATTGGCAACAGCACCACCCGCCATGTGGAGTACCTGCTTCACAAATACGGAAACATGCTCAGCCATGAATGCATTGCCCGCGAATTTTTGCTGGCAGCCCACTGGACCCTCATCCATGGAATGGACCAGCAACGCCAGGCCGAAGTTATCCAGAACCTGCGCAAACTCAACCTCAACGGAGTTGCAGCCGAAATTAAAGGGGGCATCCCTTCAGAAGAACTGCTCCGCAGGTATGCTGACAAAATCCCGGCTCCCGACTTCAACACCATGGTAAGCCTGGGCATTGATATCTATTACGAAACCTATCACCGTATCCTGGCCCTGCTCAAAGAGGGCAAGGCCGGCCAGGTGCGTCGCCAGGTGTTTGGCCACGACACTTCATCCGAAAACCTCATCTCTCCCATGCCCGGCATACCCGTGCTCATTCCCCTTATCAAGGGATGGCTGGGAGAAGAAGCTGGACTGATGGCCGATACTCTCTTTGCCGATTATGAAAAAGCTACCGGCAAAACCCTCGACAGCCAGCGCCGCCAGCAGCTCAGCCAGTTGCTCACCCGCATGGGGATGCAGTTTGAGAAACAACCTCTGAAGCTGGGCCTGGTTACCTCGTCGATCTTCTATGAAGCCGACATCGTAATCCGGGAAGTGCTGGCAGTAATGAAGAAGGTAATTGAGAACAGCCCCCTCAGCCCTGAGCGTAAGGAGATGATTCTGAAAGCTTACCAGGACTACCATAACGTATACGATGCCTTCGTAACGGCCACCGACTCCAGTGAGATACGTCTGAAGCCCCACCGCGACCTCTACAGCATAGCCCTGCACAAAACCGGACTGATGCCCGTAGATTTCGACAAGGTGATAGGTTTTGAGGACAGCCAGAGCGGCACCGTAGCCATCCGCGCCGCCGGCATCGGCTGCTGCATTGCTGTGCCCTTCGCACAGACCCTCTCGCACGACCTGAGCGCCGCAACCCACATTCTGCCCGGCGGAGTGCCGGAAGCCATCATTGATTATGAGCTGTTTGTGTAGTAGTTAGTCGGAAGTCCGAAGACCGAAGTCCGAAGTTGGTAGAGTGACTTAGGATAACAATAGATTGCAAGTCCTTCGGACTTCCGACTTCGGACTTCCGACCCGATAGTCTTAAATTACAACCTTAAACGTCTACAAATATGAGTGAAAAAAATATATTCCACGTAATCTCCAACACCCACTGGGACCGCGAATGGCGCTTCCCGGTGCAACGCAACCGCCAGATGCTGGTGGATATGATTGACGCCGTGCTACACATCCTGGAGACCGAACCCGATTACCGCGCCTTTCACCTCGACAGCCAGAGCATCGTACTGAAAGACTATCTGGAGATAAAACCCCAGAACAAAGAACGTATCATCAAACTCACCAAAGAGAACCGGTTGCTGCATGGCCCGTGGTACATCCTGCCCGAAGAGTTCCAGGTGGGTGGCGAAAACCACATCCGCAACCTCTTGCTGGGCCACAAGATGAGCCACAAGTATGGCGGGGTTTCCAAAATAGGCTACTCTCCTTTCTCTTGGGGCCAGATATCGCAGCTGCCGCAGATTTACAAGCAGTTCAACATCGACCTTATCATGTTCTACCGTGGCATCAACTCCATCGACAGCCCCAAAGCCGAATTCCTGTGGGAGGGCGCCGATGGCACACAGATGGTTTCATCGCGCTTCAGCACCATGCCCCGCTACAATTTCTATTTTTACATTTACCGCCCGGCGGTGCACAACGAAGGGTTCTACGATGTGGAATACGACTGGAAGAAAGGGAGCACCCCCTTCCACTTTGCCGACCGTATGCAGCAGGAGGAAGATTACTTTATCATCTCTCCCCATGGATGGTACTTCCCGGAGCATATCGAGCCCATGGTCAACAAAATCATTGAAGACCAGGCCCACGACTTCACCACTCCCCACAAAATATGGATGGAAGGGCATGACTCCTCAGGTCCCAACCGCCAGACCGTAGACATCATCCGCGATATCCGCAAGAAAATGCCGCATATTGATGTGCGCCACTCCACTCTGGAAGAGTACGCACAGCATCTGGCTGATTCGGTAGATGTTGAAAGCCTGAAGAAAGTGTATGGCGAGCGGCGCAGCGCCCAGAACAACAACCGCTGCGGCAACCTGTTCGGCTATACCACCTCTGCCCGCATGTACCTGAAGCAGGCCAACTTCGATGCCGAACGCTGGATACAGTATTATGCCGAGCCTTTCAATATTTTCTCAGGCATGTTGGGCCGCGACATCAACGACCAGTACACCCAGACCGCCTGGGAACTCATCGTGCAGAACTCGGCCCACGACTCCATAGGCGGATGCTCGCTCGACCGTATCCACGAAGATATGATGCTGCGCAACAAGCATGCTGTGGAAATTTCCAAAGGGGTATTTGAACGCTCTCTAAAATCGCTGCTGCCCCATCTGAACACCCGCAACTTCAGCGTGCAGGACGATAGCGACATCTTCCTCACAGCTGTAAATGCCACCAACTACCAGCGCAACGATGTGGTGGAAGCTTTTGTAGATATACCCGTAAGTCTCGACAAGGGCGACTTTGAGGTGTACGACGAGCAGGGCCATAAGCTGGAAAAATCCATCATCCTGCGCGAAAATCACCAACCGGTGCTGGAGCAGATGATTAACCGTCCCATGTTTTTCAACATGGTTCGCTACCAGACCTGGATACAACTGAAGGAGGTTCAGGCCTTCGGACTGAAGGCTTTCAAAATTGTGCCTGTGGAAGCCTCTGCAGCCCCTACTGGTGAAGAAAGCCTGAGCCTGCAGAACGCCTTCCTGAAGGTAAGGGTACGCGAAGATGGCAGCCTTGACATTACCGACAAGCAAAACAACGTATCCTACGAAGGTGTGGCATGGTTTGAAGACCATGGCGATGCCGGACATGCATGGGTACTTGCACCCGTGGAGCCCACCCTGAGCACCCGCGGCACCAAGGCCCGCATTGAAAAAAGCTTTTCTGGTGAAGTGTACAACGAAATCACCATTACCCATACATTGATGCTGCCCGCAAACCTGAAAGCCCGCAAGGAAAATACCGGCGAACTGCTGGAAAACACCATCGTGCTTAAGGTGGGGCTGGGCAAATCGCACAAGCACCTCAGTCTCGATGTGAAGGTGCATAACACCAGCGAGAGCCACCGCCTGCGCATGATGATACCCACCCGCCTCAACGCTACCCACTCCTGGGGTGAAGGTCAGTTTGACGTGGTGAAGCGCAGCCTGGAGCGCCCCGATACATCCGACTGGATGGAGCAACCCATGTACGACTTCCCCATGCACCACTTTGTGGATGTGAGCGACGGACAGAAAGGCATTGCCGCACTGGTTGACGGCCTGAAAGAGTACGAAGTGCTGCCTGACAAGGACAAAACCCTGGCCATCACACTGCTGCGAACCTTCGAGTATAAAATAAACCCCGCCGCCCCGCAGGACTACAGCCACGAAAAAGGGGCACAAATGCTGGGAGAATCCACCTACCGACTGGCGCTGTATCCCCACCAGGGCGACTGGCAGCAGGGAGAGGTATACCAGGAAGCATTTCTTTTCAACTATCCCGTGCGCCTGGTGCAAACCGGTAAGCTGGAGGGAGAGCTGGGCATTGAGGCTTCCATGCTGAAAATCACACCCGAAGAACTCATCTTCGGCACCATGAAAATTGCCGAAAGCGAAGAAGCCAACACCTTTATCCTCAGGCTCTACAACCCCACCTCCAAAACCCTATCGGGCAAGGTGGAGCTGCTGAAAAACATCCGCTCGGTGGAAAAAGTTACCCTGGAAGAGATTGCAGAGGAAAAGGTTTCGGTTGAGGGGGGGAACAGTTTTAGCGTGCAGGTGAAAAGCAAAGGAATTGCGAGTTTTAAGGTGAGATATGAATAAAATAAGTGGCGGGGTCACTGAGAGTGGCCCCGACACCAGAAGCAACAATGGGAGGCTGAGCCCGTCGAAGCCAAAGTTTAAATTACCAACAAGTGGCGGGGTCACTTTGAGTGGCCCCGTCACTACAACGCTCAAAGACTTCGGACTTCCGACTTCGGACTTCCAGCTATTGAATAGAGAAACAATAACCTAAATATTTACAGAGATGATTAAGAACGAATACGGCTATTTTACAGAAGACTTCAGGGAGTTTGTAATTACCAACCCGGAGACCCCACGTCCCTGGTTCAATTACATATGGAATGAGAGCTATGCCGGACTGGTGAGCCATGGCGGCGGCGGCTTCTCTTTCCTGGAAACCCCTCGCGACAACCGCATCTCGCGCATGCGCTACAACTGCCTGCCCTGGGACCGCCCCGGGCGATACATCCTGGTAAAGGATGCCCAAAGTGGCGACTACTGGTCGCTGAGCTGGGCTCCCACCCTCGACCGCAAATACGATTTGTACGAAGCACGCATTGGCCAGGGGTATACCACCATCATAACCGAATACAAAGGCATACGGGCTACCCTCACCTACTTCGTGCCCCGCGACAACAACTGCGAAATCTGGAAAGTAAAGCTGGAAAACATCTCGGGCAAAGACCGCAAACTGCAGGTGTATGCCTTCCAGGAGCTGATGATGGGGAATGCCCTCAACGATATCATCAACCAGCCCAACGACAAACACTTTACCGATATCGTATTCAACAGCGAACAACAAACCCTCGAAGCCACCCGTCGCTACTGGGTGCTGCAGAAAAAATCGGCCTCGGTAGAGCAGCCCAACATCGACTGGAGGTACAAGGTGTATTTTACCATGAATTTGCCCGTAACCGGTTTCGATGGCAGCCTCGACAAGTTCATCGGCAAGTGGCGTTCCGAAGCCAACCCCATTGCGGTGGAGCAGGGTGAGATGTTCAACACTGAGATTACCGCAGGCGACCCCGTGGTGGCACTGCAGGCCAAACCTGAACTGGCTGCCGGTCAGTCTCTCGATTTCAGCGTCTTTATGGGTATTGAACACAAAGATACCCCCAACCCTTACGGCAGTCTGAAAATTGACGAATACAAGGACAACGCCTTCATAGACAAGAAGCTGGCCGAGGTGAAAGCCTTCTGGGACCATTACCTCTCGCACGTGAAGGTAAATACCCCCAGCGAAAGCTTCAACCTGATGCTCAACGTATGGAACCAGTACCAGTCGGCCGTAACCTTCGATATGGCCCGCAACTCGGGCTACTACCACGGGGGGCTGCTGTTCGGCACCGGTATGCGCGACCAGTTTCAGGATATCCTGGGGATGGTGATTGTTGACCCCAAACGCGTGCGCGACCGCATGCTCAATGCGCTGCGCTTCCAGTTCAACAACGGCTCTACCCTGCACAACTTCTTCAAACTTACCGACCACGGCGAGCGCACCCACCACTCCGACACACCGCTGTGGATACCCTTCGGACTGGTGGAGTACCTCAACGAAACCCACGATTTCAGCATCCTTGATGAGGTGGTGAAGTTCTACGACGAAGGAGAAGCCACCGTATATGAGCACCTGGTGCGCGCGCTGGATTTTGCCATCAGCGAATGCTCTGAACGGGGTCTGCCCCTCATCCGCAAAGGCGACTGGAACGACACCCTCGACCATATCGGCCCGCAGGGCAAGGGAGAAACCATCTGGGGTGCCTTCTTCCTGTGCTATGTGCTGGAGAAAACCTTCGAACTGCTCGACCACCGCAAGGATACCGTGGTAAAGGAACGCTGGCAGAAAGCTTATGACAACATTGCACGCCTGGTAAACGAAATTGCATGGGATGGCAAGTGGTATGTGCGCGCTTTCCGCGACAACGGCCAGGTAGTAGGTTCCGACAGCATGAAGCAAGGAAAACTCTTCCTCAACACCCAGTCATGGGCCGTTATCTCCAATGTGGCACCCAAGGACAGAGCTGACAGCTCGCTTAAGAGCTGCGTGGACCACCTGGAGAACAAAATGGGTATGCAGATTTGCTGGCCCGCTTACCGCGAGGTGGAAGACAACATCGGCCTTATCTCCCGTTGTGTGCCCGGCAAAAAAGAAAACGGTGCCGTATTCAACCATGCCTCCAGCTGGTTTGTGCTGGCTGGCATCATGAACGGCAATGTGGAAGACGCCTTCCGCATCTACAACAAGATGATGCCTGTAAACTCATCCAATGCCGTGGGCATCGACCGCTACGAAACCGAGCCCTATGTATACTCCGAATATGTAACCAGCCGTGAGCACGAAACCGAAGGACAGGCATCGCACTCCTGGCTCACCGGTTCGTCGGTATGGATGTACCGCATCGGGCTTGACTGGATACTGGGTCTGCAGACCTCCCTGAAGGGTATACGCATTCATCCATCACTGCCTAAAGCATGGGATAAGCTTTCCGTTAGCCGCCGCTACCAGGGCAAAACCCTCAACATCAGCATCGACAACAGCGCTGGCGTAAACCAGGGCGTAAAGCAGCTGACCATCAACGGCCAGCCCTTCAACGGCCAGTGGATTGACGTGAAGGCCTTTGAAGGGGAAGAATTGAAGGTGGAAGTGGTAATGGGCTGATTTTTACCGCGGAGGCGCGGCGACGCAGAATTTTTGGATAAAAAGAAAACGCTGCGCCACCGTGTCTCTGCGGTTACACAACATTGTCTTATCAATTATTTAACTCACCCCATGAAAGCACTATTCCTTGGCGACAGCATCACAGAAGGTTTTGACCTGCAGCGGTATTTCCCGGGCAGTGATTTTGTAAACCGGGGCATTTCGGGCTACAGTTCTGCAGAAGTGCTCCAAGCCATGCATGCCGGGTGGTTTAAAAACCAGCCCGAGGTGGTTTTTCTGTGCATCGGCACCAACGACCTGGCCCGCGACTACAACCAAGCCGATACGCTGGATAACATCAGGCGTATGGTGGGTAAAATCAGGGAGCATGCACCCGAAGGGGTGCGCATTTACCTCACATCGCTTTTCCCCACGCGCCATAATCCTCCCCGCCCCAATACGGTAATCAACAGGCTGAATGCAGCTTTACAAAACCTTTCTCTTACAGAGCAAACAGAGTATCTGCATCTTAACCCGTTTTTTAAAGATGCCAACGGCCAGCTCCGCAGGCAATTTACCGATGATGGCTTACATCTTAATAACTCCTCCTATGAGATTTGGGCTTTGCTCCTTACCTCTCTTCTGGGGTCATAACCCTAGGAGAGCAGTTCCTGAAGAGGATATCAACTGACAATAGCAGTTTATTCATTCAATGAACTTATCAACATCGCAAGATACTCATCAAGGTTGAAAAACATCAAAGAAAAGAAACTGAACAAACCTAACACCGGAGTTAAATGTGATTAAGCATCACAAAATTTCGGTTTTTAAACATCTTAAATATTTTAAATAAACTTTTGAAATCATCCAAATAATTGGTAAAATTGTAGCCTCAATGGAGAAAAAGGAATCCGGTTGGGTTGTAAACCCGGTTCTCCGTACCGTTTATCAATCAAAACCCTTTACAAACTAAAAAACAGGAACATGAAAAAAATTACTTTATTCTTGAGTCTACTGGTATTTGCAGGCCTTATGGCCCAGACCATGAATACCAGGGCACAGGGCAAGGACAACATTTTCAGTGACCTTACCACCATCATTGACCTTACATCTGCTACCGGGAACCTGCCTGCCATTATCGACAATGCAGGATCCACACGCGGAGCGGGTTTCAATGGCCAGTATGTCTTTGTTGCATCGCGCCAGAACGGTAACCATGTGTATTACTGGGACATCAACAACCCTCAGGCCGCACCTCAGGGACTTAACATGACCGGTGTGGGCGGTGGAACTTTTACAGTTTCCGACCTTATTGCTGTGGGGAACCACATTTTTGTATCGAATATGGATTTTGCAGGAGGCAACTTTAAGCTTTACTATTGGGCAGGCATTGATGCCCAGCCCACTGTCCTGATCAACATGTCGTCAATCCCTGTTCGTTTGGGTGATGCCATTACGGTGGTGGGTAATCCTGATCATGAAGCTTCCATTGTTGTAAGCGGACATGGATCCAAAGATTTTTACGTATGGCACATGGAAAATGGTCAGCTGGAGAGCGCAACGCCCGAGGTCTTAAGCTTACCAGAACTATCCGCCAATGCAAATTTTGCCCGCATAACTCTTGCCCAGGGGGATGAAGAATTTGCCATTATCAGCGGCCCAATGGGCTTGTATGTGCTTGACGACGACAACGACATCGTTTTTAATATTGAACAAAGCTTCTTCCCTGGATGGCCCATGTACGTTCAGGTTTTTCATTACCTTGGGGGTAGATACCTTGCTTATATGCATGTGAAAGACAACCCTGCAGCCAATGTTATGTACGTTTTGGACATCTCAACAGGCGATAACACCCTGGAGGCACTCCAAAGCCTTGCAGCAGCTACATTTGCTGAAAGAGTGATGCATTCCGTTGACCTGGGTTCTATTCCCAATGGCAATGCCAGTGTAAGTATGGATGTACTCATCGACCCCTTTGGCAACCTGTGGCTGATGGGCTTTGCTGCTGGCAATGGCTTCGTACTCCAGAAACTGGGCGACGAATTTGGGTTTACTCTTCCTTTTGTTGAGAATTTTGATGGCGAAGGTGAAGACACTGAAGATACCTGGTTGCCCACAGGATGGATCAGCTACACCCTCGATGAAGATGAAGATTTCAACTGGTACTGGTCGCCTGGCCCTTCTGCCAACCCCAATGGCCAGATGCGCTCCCAGTCTGCTTATTCTGTTGATGGTGAGTATTTTGCATTGACCCCAGACAACTGGCTGATCACGCCGAAAATTTTCCTGGATGAGATCAGCGAGAATCAGATTATTGAGCTCAGCTTCAAAGTAGGTACCGGAGCCAACACACCCGCCTACAAGCTTGAAAATTACAGCGTCCTGATCTCCACTACCGATACTGATCCAGACTCTTTCACCACCCTTTGGACCGAAACCCTTCCTTCCAATACCCCTGCCAACGAACTCCAGCCACGCATGCTCGACCTCTCAGGCTACGCAGGTGAAGTGGTGCACATTGCATTCCGCCACCACGACTGCACTGACATGGACCGTTTGTTGCTCGACGATGTTATGGTACAGGTTGTTACTTCGCAAGAGCCTGAATTTGCCGATCTCACCCTGAATGTTCGCATGAAGGTATGGGCAGACAGGGGAGTATTTGATCCTGCTGAAGATTTTGTGGATGTGGCCGGCACCTTCAATGAATGGGGCGAGGAGGCTCTTGTGTTGACTGCACTCAACGACGACCTGCTTACCTACACCATCACTATCGACGATCTGGAAGTGGGTGAAACGTTTTTGTTCAAATTCAGGATCAATGGATCATGGAGCGATGAAACATCTGAGTTCCCCTCTGGTGGCCCCAACCGCAGTGTTACGATTGTATCGGGTGTAAATGAGTATACCTTCTGGTACAACGATGAGGACCCAACCTCAGTAAACGACCTGAAGCAGGTTCAGTTTGTTCTTTTCCCCAACCCTGCTTCCAACCAGGTAACCCTGCAGGCCGACAGCCGCATTACTCAGGTCATGATTTCTGACCTTACCGGACGTACGCTGCAGAACTTACCTGCCAACAGCCAGGAGATCAACATCAACACTTCTGCCCTGAACAACGGCATTTACCTCTTACGGATATTTACTGAGCAAGGTGTAAGTACACAAAAACTTCAGATCCGTAAATAATTCTTCATGATGTAGTTTGGAAAGCACCGGGATTCGTTCCGGTGCTTTTTTTGTTAAACGCCCTGATCCTTCAGTAAAAGTTGTTAAAATAATTTTACTACCTTTCCGCCTCAAAAAACAACAACGACAGGCTATGTTGAGATTTGCACTGGGCATCTTCTTTTTAATGGGTTTCTTTTTGTGTCTGCAGTCATCAAACCTTCCCGATCATCCGGATATGGATGACGAGGATGATTTTCAGAGCAGAGAACTGGTGGAGCGGGTATTGATCCATCTGCGCAATGTTCCGGCCGGCAGCAGGGTAATTCCCGGGTCGCAGGGATTAGTAAAACTTGAAAGAAGGAGATTTCGTCAGGAAGCCCAGACGCTGGATGCCATGGCTGGCTTTTTCAATGTGCCGGTTAATACGGGCTATACTGTTAGTGGCTTTTACCAGAGCAGCAGCGAGGCTTTTCAAAACCCGCTGGAATTGTGGGGCATTTGGAGAAATGTGCATATACATGCCAGTCAGAACGAATTCACTTTTGTTCGCAATATGCCTTACATACTTGATGTTCAACCTTCATTCCGGCGCAACAATACTGCCAACCCTTCCATGCAAAAGGGAGAGCAGATCAGCTTCGACATCATAATGCACAATCCCTCGCCAGAGGATTACCGGATCCGTGTGGTGTTGAAATTAAAAAACAGCGCCAACGGCCAGGTACATGAGCTGGAGAAGGAAGTATTGCTTGCGGGTGGAAGCCGACGCGAATATGCATCCATGGAATTTATTGCCCATGAGGCTGGCGAATACCATTTCGCTGCGGGTATCTTTCTAAGGCAAAGGATCAACCAATGGACCGATTGCTGGGATTGGTCGCACAACCCTCTGTTTTATGTAACCCCTCAGCATCGCACTCTCGAATTTGCCGGCTACACCTGGGATGTAAAAGCAGGCTTCGGCAACCCGGGCTCCAACCTGTGGAGCAATGATACTACGCAGGTTTTTGTGGATGAAACCGGCTCTCTCCATCTCTACCTTAAACCCAAACCCAATGGGCGGTGGTATGCATCGGAAGTCATCTCACAGCAAACCTTCAAATACGGGACCTATACCTTTTACCTGGATGCCGAACCCGCTGCTTACGATCCGCATGTGGTGGCAGGCATTTTCCTGTATCGGGATGAGATGAACGAGATAGACCTGGAGTTCAGCCGCTGGGGAGATAAGGACAATTACCAGTTTGGCAATTATGTAATTCAGCCGGCCGATTACCCCGGAAACCAGTTCCGTTTTCCGGTAATCTCATCCGGCACACGTACCACACACCGCATTGTATGGAAGCCCTGCGAAGTACACTTTTACAGCTGGCACGGGCACC
The DNA here is from genome assembly GCA_046291875.1 of Bacteroidales bacterium. Lineage (GTDB taxonomy): Bacteria > Bacteroidota > Bacteroidia > Bacteroidales > UBA7960 > SKVR01. Next base: position 167,837 of record JBKBSF010000004.1, read on the forward strand.
ATCCTCATCCTCCTGAAGACCGTATGATTGCCCAATGGCAATACACCGGACCGCATGTACCCAAACCCAACGGGCTGCGTTTATTTTTCAATATCTGGCTTTTCAGGGGAATTGCACCGCGCACACACCAACCTGAAAGACTGATCATCAACCATTTCACCTACCAACCAATGGAATCCAACCGATAAATTGTTTACCAGGCAAGCATTGACTTTCTTTGGTTTTGCCATCCATCATTTTGTAAATGAGATTGTAAAACCCCAAACACTCTTCAGAAAACAAAAAGCGGAGGGTTGGTACAAGGTTGAAAAATATTCTCACAGACCAAACAATGCACCGCTTTCAGGGTTTATATGTAATTGCTTAAAACTGTATTGAAAACCAACCATTGGAAATCCAACTAAAATTAGAACATTATGAAGAGCGACCTGGAAATTGCAAAGGCAGCCACCATGAGGCCCATTACTGAGATTGCAGCCAAGCTGGGTGTAGAGGAAAACGATCTGCACATGTATGGAAGGTACATTGCCAAACTGCCTTTGAAGCTAATTGACGAAAAGAAGATTAAAAACAAAAAGCTTATTCTGGTAACGGCCATTACCCCCACTCCTGCCGGAGAAGGAAAGACCACTACCAGCATCGGGCTCACAGAAGGGCTGAACAAAATCGGGGTTAAAACCACGGTGGTGATTCGCGAACCTTCGTTGGGTCCGGTATTTGGCATCAAAGGGGGTGCTGCCGGGGGCGGGCATTCACAGGTTCTTCCCATGGAAGATATCAACCTGCACTTCACCGGCGACCTTGCGGCTGTTGAGAAAGCACACAACCTGCTGGCTGCATTGGTAGACAATCATTTGCAGAGCCGCAACAACTCGCTCAATCTTGATCCCCGCAAAATCATCTGGAAACGGGTAATGGACATGAACGAGCGTTCGCTGCGCGATATTATCATCGGGATGGGCGGCCCCAAGCAGGGTATTCCGCGGCAGACCGGCTTCGACATCACCGCTGCCTCCGAAGTAATGGCAGCCCTCTGTCTTGCCAAAGACATTGAAGACCTGAAAGAGAAATTCGGGAATATCCTGGTGGGATATACCTATGACGATCAACCCGTATATGCACGCGACTTCAACGCCCAGGGAGCCATGGCTGCCCTGATGAAGTATGCCATTATGCCCAACCTGGTGCAAACCATCGAAGGCAACCCTGCCATCATTCACGGAGGCCCCTTTGCCAACATCGCCCAGGGCACAAACACCCTGATCGCAACCAAAATGGGACTTACCCTCTCCGACTATGTGGTAACCGAAGCTGGTTTCGCCTCTGAGCTGGGAGCAGAAAAATTCCTCGACATAAAATGCCAGTACGGTGGGCTCAACCCCAATGCATCTGTGATTGTAGCCACCATACGCGCCCTCAAATACCACGGAGGTGCCAAGCTGGCCAGCCTGAGCGAACCCAATACCTCAGCGCTTGAAAAAGGCTTGCCCAACCTGGAAAAGCACATCGAAAACATTAAACATTTCAACATCAAACCCGTGGTGGCCATAAACAAATTCGCCACCGACTCGCCCGAAGAGATCAAAATGGTGATTGCCAAATGCGAAGAGCTGGGTGTGAAAGTTGCCTTGTGTGAGGGCTGGGAAAAAGGAGGAGAAGGCACCACAGAACTGGCAAAGCTGGTGAAAGAAGCTGCCGAAAGCTGCACCACCTGCTTCAAACCTTTGTACGATTTCAACTGGGACATTGAGAAAAAACTTCATACCATTGCTACCAAGCTCTACGGAGCCGACCATGTTGAGTATACCGTGAAAGCCAAACAACAAATGGCTATGTTTGAAAAGATCGGGTTGGATAAGCTGCCTGTTTGTGTGGCAAAAACACAGAAGTCTCTCTCTGACGACCAGTACAAGCTGGGACGCCCCAAAGATTTCACGGTTAAGATCCGTGAGTTTGAAGTGGCTGCCGGAGCGGGATTCCTCATTCCCATTGCAGGCACGATCATGCGTATGCCAGGTTTGCCCTCAATGCCTTCCGCCGAGAAAATAGATATCGATAACGAAGGCAACATCAGCGGATTGTTCTGATGTGAGGCTCACCCTCTTATTACCAAAGGCTCCTTGTGTGAGGGGCCTTTGGCATTTTAGTCAGGAAAGACAAGAATTTTCCGTGTAAATTAGCAAAGCTAAACCCGTCAGATTGAAACCATTGTTTCTCACCATAGGGCTTTTGGGTGTGCTTTTGTTGTTTGTACAGGCAACTCCCCCCCACCCGGACCGCAACTTACGTATCCCGGCAAGGCCAGGATGGTATCAGCTTGATACCCTTAGCATCATTGCGGAGAGCTTCAGCATAACAGGCCCCGACCGGAAGCCGCTCGATGAAGCCTTTTATGAGCTGGATCCTTTCCGTGCACGCCTGCGGCTGCGTACGCCCGAATTCTGGCACCACGACAGTCTGGGGGTTTCCTATTCCGTCTGGCCGGTTTTTTTCCCCGAGCCGGTTTTTTTGCGGGATACTTCATTGATCCGCTTGCCAGGCCCTGGCGAAGAGGCTCCACGGATTGCTCTTCGGCAATCCCCCACCCCACCCGGGTTTCTTCAGTTTGAGGGATTGCAAAGCAGTGGCAGCATCACCCGCGGACTAACCCTGGGCAACCGGCAGGATGCCAGCCTCAGCTCGGCCATGAACCTCCAGCTCAATGGAAGGCTAACCGACGACATAGAAATTCTGGCTGTAGTTTCCGATCAGAACATCCCCTTTCAGCCCGATGGTACCACCCAGCAGATCCAGGACTTCGACAAGGTATTCATACAGCTCAGCGGCCATGGTGCCCGCCTTACTGCCGGTGATTTTGAGCTTCAGCACACCCCGGGCCATTTCTCCAACCTCAACCGAAAAGCAAGGGGAGCCAGAATAAGTTACACCTCAGATACGCTCATTACAGGTGTTGACCGGGTGCACACGACCCTGGCAGGAGCCATTTCGCGCGGAAAGTATGCCCGCAACACCCTGCAGGGCATGGAAGGAAATCAGGGGCCTTACCGCCTCAGGGGAAATGACAACGAATCTTTCATCATTGTGCTGGCAGGCACCGAAAGAGTTTTTCTTGACGGCATTCTGCTTACACGGGGTATGGAGAATGATTACGTAATGGATTACAATCTTGCCGAAATCACATTTATGCCGCGACGATTGATCACCCGCGACAGTCGTATCGTTGTGGAGTTCGAATATGCCGAGCGCAATTATGCCCGCTCCATGCTGTACACATCCACCGGGCTGCAAACCAGCCTGGGGCAGTTACACGTCAGCTTTTTCAGCGAGCAGGATCATCCCAACCAACCTCTCTTCCAGGAGATCAGCGCCGAACGCCGCGCCCGGATGGCTGCTGTGGGCAATAATATCGACCGGGCATTCGACTGGAACCTTGACTCTACCGGCTTTAAAAACGACAGGGTGATGTACCGGCTTACCGACACCCTTGGCTTCGACAGTGTTTTTGTATTCTCAACCGACCCCCAGGTGGCTGTATACCAGGTGGGCTTTAGCTTTGTGGGAGAAGGGAACGGCAGCTACAGACAGGTAAATACTGCAGCAAACGGCAGGGTGTACCAGTGGATCGCACCGGTTGACGGGATACCGCAAGGAACGCATGAACCCATTGTGCAGCTCGTAACTCCCAAGAAACATCAGCTACTCAACCTGGGCACACAGATCAATATCAGCCCCCATACCACAGCACGATTGGATTACGCCTTTTCCAACCGCGACATCAATTTATTTTCCGACCTTGACAAAGAGAACAATACGGGGCATGCCATTTTTATGGCCCTTACCGACCAGCGAAGGGCCACTCCAGAACAGGCCGAAAGCTGGCTGTTTACCTCCCGGCTCAGCTACGAACACACCGGGGCGTGGTTCAGAGCACCCGAGCGCTATCGCGAGGTGGAGTTTGAACGCAACTGGAACCTGCCCTTTGCACAGACAGCACAGCCCGAACATTTGCCTGCTCTTTCCTTCACTGCAAGCCACCAGCACAAAGGGATGGCCCGCTATACCCTTCAGGGATTACTCAGGGGAGAAGAATTCCGGGGATTGCTCAACCGACTGGAGAGCCGTTTGAGCATAGCACGAAATACCTTTGAGGCAAACGCCAGCCTTCTCAACAGCTCGGGCGACAGAATAACAGAATTTTACCGGCACAGACTGGGATACAGCTATGCTTTCAGCATTTTTCAGGCAGGCATCATTCATCAGATGGAGCACAACACACTGAGGCAGCAGAAAGGCAGTGCACTGGCCGCCAACAGCTTCTTCTACGAAGAAAGGGAGGCATTCCTTGCAAGCCCGGCCCAGGCTGGTAACAACTGGCGCTTGTTCTATCGCCAACGGCACGATCATCTGCCTGCTGGCCTCAACTTTCAGAAGGCTTCTCTGGCCCACGACTACGGATTGCAATACAACAACAGGCAAAACAACCACCATCGCTGGAGCATACAGTGGGTTTTGCGCGAACTGGAAGTGGAAAAGGAACGCTTCCCGGGCGAGCAAAATGAACGCACCCTCAATAGCCGGGTCGATCATTTTGTGCGGTGGGGCGCCATTACATCCACGCTGTTTTACCAGACCGCCAGCGCTATGGAGCGCAAAAGGGAATATATCTATGTAGAGGTTCCTCCGGGGCAGGGACTCTATGTTTGGGTGGATTACAACGGCAATGGGGTGATGGAACTGGATGAATTTGAGTTGTCGCCTTTCCCCGATGAGGCCAACTTCATAAGGGTGTTTATTCCAACTGATGAATTTGTAAGAACCTACAGCACAGCCATAAGCCATAGCATAAACCTTGAACCGGCCACACTCTGGCGTGAGAGCGAAGGAGTGAAAAAATGGATGGCGCGGTTTTCCAACCGTTTGAACTACCGTATTGACAAAAAAAACCAGGGAGGACTGGCAGCAGAAAACCTGAACCCCTTCTTCACACATATCGACGATACCCTGCTCATCAGCCTGAATGCCAGTGTACGCAATTCGCTCTTTTTCAATCGCACACACCGTGTCTACAGCCTCGAATGGACCCTACAGCAAAACAGCAGCAAAAACATATTGAGCAACGGTTTTGAAAGCCGGCAGCTGCAGTCTCATGCCGTGAGGGGCCGCATAAATCTTTCGCGCCAGATCAGTTTGCTTCTGGTGTGGCAAACAGGGAGAAGAATCAACGAGTCGGAATTTTTCAACCGGCGCAATTTCAACATCCGGTTTCAGGAGATCGAACCCACCCTGAGTTACCAGCCACAACAACATCTGCGTTTCAACCTTTTTTATGGCTATGCCCGGCATACCAACGCCTTAGAGCAAGGAGGAGAGCAGTCGCAAACCCACAAAACCGGTTTAGAGACCCGGCTCAACTTCCCTGGCAAGGGCAGCCTGCAAACCCGCTACCAGGTATCGGAAATCCGTTTTCCGTACGACCCCAACTCCCCTTTGGCCTTTGATATGCTGCAGGCGCTGCAGCCCGGCACCAACCACCTGTGGAATATCAACTGGCAGCAAAACATCAACGCTTTTCTTCAGCTAACCCTCAACTACAATGGCCGAAAACCGCCCGGCATACAGGCCATCCATACCGGATCGGTGGCATTGAGGGCATTTTTCTAGGCTTGGAAAGATATTGAAAATGACTTCTGTTAATTAAATTTAAATTTTACTTTTGCATCAACCCCTTAAGTCAAAACACAACCCAATAAGGCAAAACACAATTGATATGCTGAATGTAATTCTTTTCGGGCCTCCCGGTGCCGGTAAAGGCACACAGTCGGAGTTGCTCATGCAACGCTACAACCTTACCTATATTTCCACAGGAGAAGCCTTGCGCAACGAGCTTAAAGCTGGCACTCCACTGGGGCTGCAAGCCAAAAAGATCATTGAGTCGGGCGGACTGGTTGATGATGAAATCATCGTACAGATCATCGGCAACGCCATACAGGCAGAGAAATCTGCCGACGGCTTTCTGTTTGACGGATTTCCGCGCACTTATGTACAGGCCTATATCCTCGATGGGCTTTTTACCAGTTTGCAAACTTCGCTCAGTAAGATCATCATCCTTGATATCTCTGACAAGGAGTGTACCCAACGTCTTCTGCAAAGGGCCAAAGAGCAGGATCGTGCCGATGACAATGAGGCAGTAATCAAACGCCGTTTGCAGGAATACCATCAGAAAACCCTCCCCCTGCTGGAGTTCTATCAGGATACCGATAAACTGGTAAAGGTAAACGGACTGGGCACCACCCAGGAGGTATACGACCGCATCAACGCCCATATCACAGAGGAGATCAACTCCAAGCCCATCAACATCATGGTGTATGGGTACCCGGGTTCGGGAAAAACCACCCAGTCGAAAAAACTTGCAGAGGAATTTAACCTTACCTACATATCTACTAGCGAACTGTTGAAGCAGGAAATGGCTACCCAGTCTCATCTGGCACAACAGATTGCACCTTACCTGGAAAAGGGCCTGCTGGTGCCCGATGAAATTGTGATCCGGTTGATAGAAAAGAAGCTCAAGGAAACCGATGGGGCCAAGCGAGGATATGTTTTTAAGGGATACCCCCGCACACTGGTACAGGCCTACATACTGGATGGTATAATGAAGAAAAAGAACTGCGCCATCAACTGTGTTATCAACCTGCAGGTGCCTCAGCTCGACCTGGTAAAACGCCTGGATGCCCGCAGCAAAACCCCCGAAAGGATGCCCTACGACGACAGTGCTGCCACCATAGTAGCCCGTCTGGAAGAACACTCTCAGCGCAACGATTCCATTGTAAACTATTACAGAAACAACCAGATACTGGTCGATGTAGATGGTCAGGGCTGTAAGCAAACCGTGTATGACAGGATCAAGGACCATGTGCTGAGAGCTATTCGAAACCTGCGATAGAACGAAGCTACTGCTTTGATCCAATTGCTGCCTGTGTTAAATTTGCTCAACAATCCGGCCGGTAATGCACGAACCTGAACATGTATACGCCCCTGTAATCATCGCTGTCACATTCTTTCTGCTGACAATGATTTTCTACTTTCTGACTTCCTTTTATCCGCTATGGGTTAAAAAGAATCTTGCTGTACTATTTCTTCCGTTGCGCCTGAAGCACCGCTACAAAGAACACCTGGTGGCCAACTTCCCTTTTTACAATAAACTGAGCGATGCCGACCAGTTGCTGTTTGAGCGGAGGGTGCAGAAATTTATCAATATGAAGGAGTTTATTCCCCGGGGAGGTTTGAGAGAAGTAACTCCGGAGATGAAAACCCTGATTGCCGGCAGTGCCATCCAACTCACCTTTGGGCATCCATCCATTTACTTCCGTCATTTCTGGCGTATTTTGGTATACCCCGACAGTTACTACTCCACCATTACCCAAAAATACCACCACGGAGAGGTAAATCGTGCAGGCATAATAGTAGTTTCGTGGCAGGCACTCCGGGAAGGTTTTCATTGCCACGCCGATGGCAGGCACCTGGGTTTTCATGAAATGGCGCATGCGCTGCGATTGATCAACCTGATCGACAACAAGGAATATAACATTTATGATGGCAGGCTGATGAAGGATTTCGACACCGAAGCCCGCAGAGAGGTAAGCCGGATGAACAATGATCCAAACCTGCAAACCCCCTTCAGGATGTACGGTGCAACCAGCCGCGAAGAATTTTTTGCAGTAGCCGTAGAGGTGTTTTTTGAACAGCCCGGGCAGTTTAAAAACCATAACCCGGTGTTGTACGATACTCTCCGCAAAATGCTGAAGATCGATCCGGGTGCTGCAAATATGTCGAAAGGTATCCGCAAGCTGGCATCCTGAGACAATGCTGATACAACATCCATCAATCCCCCAACCCCTCACCCCATATGAAAGTTGCAGACAAATACTACCGTACCATAGGTTTGAAAGAAGACGATGACCGGATAGTGCAGATTATCGATCAGCGGTTTTTGCCTCACCAATTTGTGATAGAAGATCTGCAAAGCCACGAGGAGGTATTTGTGGCCATTCGCGACATGCATGTACGGGGTGCAGGTCTCATAGGTGCAACGGCAGCATGGGGTATGTACCTGGCAGCACTTGAAGCCCTTAAAGCTCCTCACTTCGACCACTATCTGCAAAAGGCTGCCAACCACCTTGCCACCGCCCGCCCCACTGCGGTAAACCTTACCTGGGCCATTGCAGAGCAGCTCAATGCCCTATCGCAGGCAAGCACCCCTGCCCACAAATTGCAAACTGCCAAAAGAAACGCACAACACATTACAGATTCTGATGCAGATTGCTGTCGCTCGATCGGCGTGCACGGCATAAAACTCATAGAACAGATCAGTCGCCGGAAAAACGGACAACCTGTAAACATTCTCACCCATTGCAATGCAGGATGGCTTGCCTTTGTAGATTATGGGTCTGCCACTGCCCCTATTTATGCAGCACATGATGCAGGTATCGACGTGCATGTATGGGTAGATGAGACCCGCCCGCGCAACCAGGGAGCAGCTCTTACGGCATGGGAGCTTGGCAATCATGGGGTACCCCACACCCTTATCACCGACAATGCGGGGGGCTACCTCATGCAGCAAGGCATGGTAGATATGGTAATTACGGGTACCGACCGCACCACCTTTACGGGCGATGTGGCCAACAAGGTAGGCACTTACCTCAAGGCACTGGCCGCCGCCGACAACGGCATACCCTTTTATGTGGCTCTTCCATCCTCCTCTTTTGACTGGGAAATGGAAGATGGAGTGAAGCAAACCCCCATTGAAGAAAGAGACCCGGATGAGATAAAATTTGTGGAAGGCCTGTGCCACGGTGAAATCCAGAAAGTGCTGATAGCTCCTCCATCAAGCCCTGCGGCCAACTATGCCTTCGACATAACACCCGCCCGCCTGGTAACCGGACTTATCACCGAACGAGGTATATGTCAGGCCAATCGCGAGAGCATCCTTTCACTATTTCCGGAAAAAAGAAAGTAGTATGGAAGAGGGGTATATCAAGTTCGGGTGTTTCTGGGAGAAAACTGACCCTTTGTCGGAAGAGGACACTGCAGAGATCAATGAATTCAGGCAAAGGCTGCACAATCTGGGCCTGATCGGTCAATATCCGGATGGGATAGGATACGGCAATATAAGCATACGGCTATCGCAGGATATTTTCCTGATAACGGGTTCGGCAACCGGGGGAATAAAGCAACTAACGAACAATCATTTTTCATTGGTAATATCCTTTGATTTTGTCAGGAATGAACTCCACTGTTCAGGGCCTGTTCAGGCTTCTTCTGAATCGCTGACACATGCTGCAATTTACGAAAGTCAACCTCAAGTCAGTGCTGTAATTCATATTCATCATCTACCTACCTGGAAAAAGTGGCTTAATTTGCTACCTACCACAGACCCTAAAATTGAATATGGCAGCCCTGAGATGGCTCTTGCGATCCAGCAAATAATATTTGAATCGTCTGCCACATCAGGCATTATCATAATGTCGGGTCATCGTGAGGGAATAATAGCATATGGAGAAAATACTCAACAAGCATTTGATTTAATTCTACTACATTTAGAAAAATAAAGTTATCTTAACCCCATACATCCACTCTCTATTTACCCAAAACCCAGACCCATGAAACTATTAAAACGAATACTTCTGGCTGTGGTCATCATCATAGCTATACCTTTTGTGGCGGCAATCTTTGTAAAGAAAGACTACCAGATTGAACGCGAAATCCTCATCTATGCTCCGGCCTATGAGATCTTTGACTTTATTCGCTACCTTGAAAACCAGGACAGCTTCAGCAAGTGGGGCAGCATGGATCCGGATATGATACAAACCTACCGTGGTGTTGACGGCACTGTAGGAGCCATTTCGGCATGGGAGAGCGAAGACAGAAACGTTGGAAAAGGTGAGCAGGAAATCACTTCGATTGTCGACGGCGAACGCATTGAATATGAATTGCGTTTCATAGAACCCTTCCAGTCAACATCGCAAGCCTGGATGACTACAACTCCAGTCGATGAAAGCACTACATTGGTACAATGGGGCTTTAAAGGCCGCATGCCATACCCCATGAACCTGATGCTTTTACTTATGAACTTTGACAAGATGCTCGGCGACGACCTGCAGCATGGTCTTGACAACCTGAAAAAACAGATGGAAAACAATTAACCCAAATGAGAGCCTGGCAGGCTCTGACTTAAACTATTCTCCCACTAAAAAAATCAATCAATGAGAAAACCCATTTTTTTTCTGACCCTGGTCCTGCTTTTAGGATTTGGGAGCATTGCCCAGGAAGCCACCCTTCCGTTACCAGAAGTGGAGGAAAACACCTTCCATCCACCCACCACATTCATTAGCTTAAATTCCGGCATCAATGGTTTCACAGGCCTTTTCGGAGCAGCAGTAGAGGTTGGGGCTACACCCCAATTTGCCCTGGTAGGAGGAGTTGGCTTATCCGGATGGGGCGGACGATTGTCTTTGGGCGCCAAGCTCTATAACCCGGAACGCTATCCTTTCGGATCGGCATTGTTTGCAAACTACAGCCGTTCGACAGGCGGCAGCGACCTCGCTTTTAATGTAGATCTTGACGGTAAGAAATACGATATGGTGCTCGACCTGAAACCCGTTAACTCATTTCAACTGGGCTGGGAGTACTTCTTCAGGCTTACTGCCAATTCACGGATCAATCTGCAGCTGGGCTATACCCTGCGCATGGCAGGAAGCACATCAGAACTCTACACCATAACGAAGGGGCAGAACGATGAGGACCAGACATTCAAGGATTTCATGAGCGTATATGCACCTGGAGGTCTCACATTGGGATTGGGTCTGTCCTTCAAACTGTGATAAAAAAAGCGGAAGTTCGTAATGGCTTCCGCTTTTTTTATGAATTTATTTCTTTAAGCACCCATGGGCATTACAACCTTGCCATAGTACTGGTTGAGCAGTTGGCCCATTCCGATATAGATGGCTATAGAACCGCATATTACACCCTCAATGCCTGCCAGGGTATGCAGCAATTGACTGCCGGTAATATTTGCCAGGGTGAGCAGGGCAAAAAGCACCACTACCGAACCAAACAACCAACGCATAGCCGGAACCATTTTAAAGGTGGCAGCAAACAGGAATATTGTAAACATACCCCAGATACCCAGGTAGAAGGCCATGCTGGTGGCAGAAGGCTTTCCGATAAGGCCTGCCTCGGGTGCCAGCCAGATAAACACCAGACTGATCCAGAAAAAGCCATAAGAGGTAAAGGCGGTGGTTCCGAAAGTGTTATTCTTTTTGAACTCCATGATGCCCACTACGATCTGGGCCAAACCGCCATAGAAGATCCCCATGGCAACAATCATCATATCAAGAGGAAACAAACCCGCATTGTGTATATTGAGCAATACGGTGGTGAGGCCGAAACCCGCCAGCCCCAGAGGCGCAGGGTTTGCATAAGTGTCTTTGATTTCCAGAACAGAATTTTGGTTCATTAGTGTATGTATTAAGGTGTATAAATGAAGCGGCAAAAGTAGCTGAAAAAAACATCCAAAAATCCGTAAAAACACTGTCTATTGAGATAATTCAAGTAAATTTGGACAGAAGCCACACAAGGCAAAACCAAACCGATCCATCCTGCTACTAAATTGTTGTCTTATGAGCAGAACACACACCAAAACAGGAATGTCGCCAGGCAGCCTTGTATTTGTGGGAAACAAGAAAACCGATAAAACACATATCCACGTTATCGACTTCAAACCAGACGAGGTAAAGGAGTTCAAGACACACACACCTGAGGTTGTTTTCCCTCTCAAGGACACATCTTCCATCAGCTGGATTGATGTAAAAGGGATACATGACTCTGAAATGGTATCTTCGCTGGGAACCCACTTCCAGATCCACCCTCTTATCCTGGAAGACATCATGAATACAGGCCAAAGACCCAAAACTGAGCTTTTCGATGATTACATTTACGTCGTAATGAAGATTCTAACCTGGAACCCCAGGCGAAAGATCATTGAGAGCGAGCAGATCAGCCTGATTGTGGGGTCGCAGTATGTGCTGACCTTTCAGGAAAGACCCGAGGATATTTTTGATCCCTTGCGCCAGCGCATACGCCAGGGCAAGGGGCGTATCAGGGGTATGGCATCAGACTATCTGGCCTATGCCATTCTTGACATAACCCTCGATAACTATTTCCAGGTACTGGAGTCCATGGGCGAGCATATGGAGATCCTTGAAGAAAAGCTCCTGAAAAACCCCGACAAGAATGTACTTCGCGAAATATATCTGCTTAAACGCGAAAATCTGATTCTACGAAAGGCTGTCTGGCCATTACGCGAAATCAATGCTCAGCTTGAGCGATCCGAAACCTCCCTGATCAGAAAAAAAACACGCCCCTTTCTTCGAGACCTCTACGATCATACCGTTCACATCATCGATACGGTGGAAACCTACCGCGAAATGACTGCCGGCTTGCTGGAGTTGTATCTTTCTACCACCAGCCACAAAACCAATGAGGTAATGAAAGTACTTACCGTAATTGCCACCATCTTTATACCTCTTACATTTATAGTGGGTGTATACGGCATGAACTTTCATTTTATGCCCGAACTCCAATGGCCATGGGCGTATTTTGCCCTCTGGGGAATAATGCTGCTCATTGCCCTGGGTATGCTATTTCATTTCAGAAAGAAAAAATGGATATGACCTGTATTGTCCACTGACCAGCAAATGCAACGAAAAAGCACAATCCATGCTTCCTAAAAATCATAACCCCTACAACAAAACCTCATCTCTTTTTTCATGATAGAAATACTTTTGCTTTTCGCAGGCTTCATCTTACTGATCTATGGAGCAGGTTTACTTGTAGACAGTGCCTCCGCACTGGCCAAAAGCCTCAACATCCCTAATATCGTAATAGGTCTTACCATTGTGGCATTTGGAACATCAGCTCCTGAACTTATCGTGAATGTGTTTGCAGCCATACAGCAAAGCTCAGCTATAGCTCTGGGCAATGTGGCCGGAAGCAATATATTCAACATCCTGGCCATTCTGGGAATTTCGGCCCTGGTATACCCCATGGTTGTAAAGAGCAATACCACCTGGATAGAGATTCCCCTGGCTTTGCTTGCAGCGATTGTAATGTTTGTTATGGCAGCTGATGCCTGGCTCGATCCCGGGGCTCCTTCTTTGGTTAGCAGGGCTGATGGCATTGTACTTTTGTTGTTTTTTGCCATCTTCCTGGCTTACAATATTCAGCTGGCCCGAAAAGGCGATCAGTCGGAAGAGCTGAATATTAAATCTATGAGCCGGACCAAATCGGTGCTTCTCATCATGGCGGGCTTGGCAATGCTGGTGGGCGGTGGCCGGCTGATCGTAACCTCTGCAACTGAACTTGCCATCTCGCTGGGTTTATCTGAGCGGGTCATTGCCCTCACCATAATCTCTGCAGGAACCTCTTTGCCCGAACTGGCCACATCGGTAGTGGCGGCATTTAAGAAAAATACCGACATTGCCATTGGCAACATTGTGGGGTCGAATATCTTTAACGTTTTCCTGATTTTAGGCACCACTGCAGTAATCAGACCGGTAACCATAGCTCCGGGAGCAGGACTCGACCTTACCCTGCATGTATTGGCAAGCTTGCTGCTACTGGCTTTTGTATTCAGAGGAAAAGGGAGGCGCATTGACAGAGCAGAGGGGGCTGTCTTCGTTTTGCTCTATGTGTCATACCTGGTATACCTTGTCGCATTCTAAAGGCTGCAACCTCCAAGTCTCCCGAAAAAAAAGAAAGAGGCTGCCTCAACACCGCAGGTGCCGGTTGCTGAACTGCTTTTTCAAGCACGTTCACCAGCAGGGAATTGAAAGCGACCTCTCTCCTATAGCGTGTATGGGCTTTAACTGATCAGCGACCGGGAGATTACAATTTTCTGGATTTCGGACGTGCCTTCATAGATCTGGGTGAGTTTGGCCTCACGCATCAGCCTCTCCACATGGTATTCTTTAACATAGCCATAGCCACCGTGTATCTGCACCGCTTCGGTCGTAACCTCCATGGCAATATCGGCGCAATACTGCTTTGCCATAGCACTTATGGTGCCATAGGGTTGCTTCTGGTCTTTCAGCCATGCTGCCTTCAGGCAGAGATTGCGGGCATTTTCGATTTTCACCGCCATATCGGCAAGTTTGAAGGCGATAGCCTGGTGCTGGAAGATCTCTTTGCCAAAGGCCTTTCTTTCCTGGGCATACCTGAGCGACCTTTCGAAAGCCCCGGAAGCAATACCCAAGGCCTGTGCAGCAATACCAATGCGACCGCCATCAAGGGTTTTCATGGCAAACTTAAACCCAAAACCATCCTCCCCAATACGATTTTCTTTGGGCACCTTCACATCGTTAAACATTACCGAATGGGTGTCGGAGGCCCGCATTCCCATTTTGTCTTCGTGGGGCCCAAGTGTAATGCCGGGAGTGTCCTTATCTACGATCAGGGCATTGATCCCTTTGTGCCCTTTTTCGGGATCAGCCTGTACCATCACCAGGTAGGTGGAAGCACAATTGGCATTGGTGATCCAGTTTTTGGTTCCGTTTACCAGGTAATGATCGCCTTTATCCACAGCCGTAGTCCTTTGCCGGGTAGCATCTGACCCTGCTTCAGGTTCAGAGAGCAGGAATGCTCCGATTTTTTCTCCTGTGGCCAGGGGCACCAGGTACTTTTGCTTCTGCTCTTCGTTGCCGTAGGTTTCCAGACCCCAGTTTACCAGCGAGTTGCATACCGACATGAGCACCGACATGGATGCATCAACCTTAGAGATCTCCTCCATGGCAAGCACATAAGAGATGGTATCCATTCCTCCGCCACCGTAGCGCGGGTCGGTCATCATGCCCAGGAAGCCCAGCTCAGCCATTTTCTTCACCCTGTCGGCGGCAAAGGTTGCGTGGGTATCGCGTTCTATGACATCGTGCAGCAGCTCTCTTTCCGCAAAATCTTTGGCGGCCTGCTGAATCATCAATTGTTCTTCAGTAAATTCGAAATTCATTTTGCTATTGATTTGTGTGTAATGATTTGGTTTTGATTCAAGGGTTGCTTGCTTTCAATGGCATTGCAGTATCTCACCAAAGCAGGCTATTGATTGTATCACAGTAGCTTGTTTTTCGCGGTGAGGAATATGTCCGCAATCTTCCAGCAGCAAAACATTTACATCGGCAGCTATGTGCTGCATTTTCAATCCGAGCTGGTGTATGCTGCCATAGACATCCTTTTTTCCCTGGATAGCCAGCACCGGACAACGGATCTGACTGAGTTCGGTAAGGATATTCCATTGCTCTCCCTGGGGGGAAAGCAAGAACCCACTCCAGCCGTAAAAAAGATCATCTGTTTTGGCACCATGGTAGCGCACGAGTTGCTTTTTGAGCATGCCCTCCTGGTAGGCTTTCACTGTATTTTGTATCCCCTCTCGGGTGATGGGTTCGTTTACAACATGATCGGCTTCTGAAACTACTGCCAGCACCCGTTGGGGGAATTTTGCTGCAAAGAGCAGTGCAATGGTGCCCCCATCGCTGTGTCCCACAAGGATCAGCTTTTGGGTTATACCAAGACAGTGCAGCAGAGCGGGCAGCACCTCAAAGGCCTCTCTATGCAAATAATCGCTTGCAAAGGGTTGGTCCCATGCATCGGAGCGCCCATAGCGAAGGCGATCGTAGAGCAGTGCCGGCAGCCCGAGTCTTTCTGCCAGTTTTTGCGGAAAATCCTTCCACTGCTCTACGCATCCCAATCCTTCGTGCAGAAATACCAGCACAGGAAGATCAGGTTGCAACAGATCAGGTTGCAACAGTTTGTAGTACATTTTTCTTCCGTTTATGCCGGCAAAACCTTCCTGCATAATTAGCTGGTTTTCTTGTAAACAATTGAGATCACCGTAATGTCATCGCCCCCCATATTGATGGTAAGGCCATAAGGTCTGTCGGCAGGGATATTGATCTGAGCCTGATCGGCTTTCCCGGTAAGCTGCTCCCAGATGGTAACGGCCTGGTGCACTCCTGTGGCACCGGTGGGATGCCCCCAACCAATAAGACCTCCGGTGGTGTTGAAGGGTATAACACCCTGGCGGGAGGTATTTCCTTCCAGCACAAAGTCGGCTCCTTTGCCATAATCGGCAAGCCCCATTGCTTCCACAGCCATAATGCCGGCAATGGTAAAGCAATCGTGGCACTCTACGGTGGCCACTTGTTCTTTGCTTATACCTGCCATTGCCATAGCTTTAGCGATGGCGGCCTGTGTGGTAAGCAGGCGGGTAGGATCGGCCGGGGGCCGGGTAATATCCTCCTCGGCATGGCCAAACCCATTGATCTCCACAGCATCGGCAGGATCAATACCGCATCGGCGCAATCCCTCTTCCGAAAGCACGGCAATGGCACTGGCACCATCTGACACTTTAGAACAATCAAAAAAATTGAGAGAGTCGACAAATCCTTTGGGGTTGGGTTTGTTCATTCCGCAGGCAATCAAATCGCCGGTAGTGTTTTGGTATTCCTGGGCAGTGGGGCACAAGCGTGCATTCTCTATGGCATTCTGGTACCAGCGAGCCATGGCGGCCCTGGGTTTCTCGGGGCCAAATTTCTCGTTGTAGGCTTTGGCCCTGTCGCTGAATTTTCCGGGAAAGAAATAGGCATGCCCGTCCTTTCTTTGCTTGGCCCATCCGGCTGCAGCAAGAATATCTGCGCCATAAACCGCTTTTACAGAGTTTTGTACTTCCACCCCCAATACCATAACCACCTCGGCGGTTTCGGCAAGTACCGACCTGATACCGGTGATCAGAGCCAGGGCACCAGTGCCACAGGCTGCCTCTACCCTTGTGGAGGGCTTGTAGCGCAACCCTTCATCAATAAAGGGAGCAAACCCTGCCAGGTGGGCCTGATCGTTGAAGCGCGCTGCAATGAAGTTGCCGATGACCGTTTCATCCACATTTGCAGCCCCTCCGATTTGTTTCAATACTCCCTGACCAGCCTCACGGATGTAATCCTCCAGATCCGGACGAGGTTTCTTGGGGTGAAATTCTTTTCTGCCGGTACCCATGGAAATGGTGTTATAACCAGCTGCCATATATATTTTTCTTCTAAGTTTTGTCATGTTGGTTCCTCCCTTTATACAAAATCATTAATGGGCCCGTAGGCATGGAAAAAGCCTGTGAGCAATACAGTGTTTACATCTTCGTTGCTGAAGGCTACTTTGTCTTGCACCAGCTTAAGCCCAATGTTGCGCGAGTTGCGGGCATACTCCACAGCCAGTTGACCTCCCAGGGTCTGCAGGTTTTTCAGATCAGCAAAATACCCTTTCAGGTATTCCTCTTTTCGGGCATCTCCCACAACGGCTTTCCACGGCTTCAATGCCTTAGGATCTTCGCCCAGCATGGGTTGGCACCGTTGTGCTATGGCTTCCATATCTTCGTAGCTTTGGGTGGATGGGTTGTAAATACCCGTTGGTCTGCCCTTTTCGTATCGCAGAAAGCCATTTTTCTGTGAGCCATCATAATTCTGACCTCCCAGTACTCCCTGTTCGATCATTTTATCCAGCAGGGCACTGTGCAGGTCCTCGTCCTTTAGCCAGGGGTTCATTACGCTCATGATGTATGAACAAACATCCACACCCACATAATCTATCAGTTGAAATATACCCATGGGACGTATCAGGTAATCCTGACTTACCTTGTTTATCATATAGAGAGCTTCGGTAAAAGTAAGATGGGCTGCAAGTTTCTCAGCCTGCTGTATGCCATAGAGTGCATCTCTCATGAAATGGCCATTGCCGATGAATCCGGCAAAATCGGCAGAAGGAACAGTGGTTTTGCGCAGGTTCCGGGCCAGGGTACGGGCAAATTCATCCAACTCAGGCAAGGTTTGAGGAGTTTTGATAATCTCAACCAGTTTTTGCACCGCAGGAGGATTATAGAAATGCATACCCAGCACACGGCCTCCAAGCTCTGCTTTCTCGTCGAGCAGGTGAATAGGAATGGAGGAGGTATTGGTGAAAAACCATGGTTTGGTGTAACTGTTTTGATCGATCTGGCGGAAGATCTTCACCTTGAGCCTTGGGTCCTCTTTAATAGCCTCAAAAACAATGTTTGAGTTGTAGGCGGCTTCCAGCACGTGCGAAGGCCTTACCATAAACAACACATCCTGCACGTATTGATTGATGATGTGTTCGTTTTGCACCAGGTCTTTGCGGTGTGCATACCATTGGCGCAGAGCCACAATTTTTTTTTCTGCAGCTTTGTGCACCTGGGCCCTGAGATAGTGCATAAGCCCCGACAAAGCTTCGCTGGAAGTGTCAATGGCATAGAGCACAAAGTGCCTGTCGCGGTTTTCGGGCTGCAGGCTCAGGTCGGTCATCTCCATGGCAGTGAGCAGCAGTATACCGCTCCCCATTTTACCTGCAGCGCCCAGCACGCTTACTTTTTGAATTTTCTCTGTGTATTGCATCGATAAGAGTTTTGATGTGTTTTTTGATTAAGAGTGATATATTCTGACTTTTACCTGCCAAAGCTTGCCGAACCGTCTTAAAGATCAGCATGCATAAAAGCCATCGGCAGGGAAATACTTTATTCGAACACTTTAAGCTGCAATTCTCCCGTATGAACCATCCAGGCGTTGAGGGCCATTGCTTTCATCTCTCCTTCGCCCGGATACACTTTTACCGGGCCCAGATGCTGCACCCTTTGCACGATATCGTTTACCAGCATATCGCTGAAGGCAAGCCCTCCGGTGAGCAGGATACCGTCGATCTGTCCTCTGAGTACGGTCGACAGAGCCCCAATTTCCTTGGCTACCTGGTAAGCCATGGCAAGGTACACTGTTTTAGCCTTCTCATCACTTTGTTGGATACGTTTTTCTATGGCCAGGGCATCGCTGGTGCCCAGATAGGCCATCAATCCTCCTTTTCCTTTGATCCGCTCTCTGATCTGGGCATGGGTAAGGGTGCCCGAAAAGCAAAGATCTACCAGCTGACCGGCAGGCAAGCCTCCGCTTCTTTCGGGTGAAAAGGGGCCATCGCCATCCAGCCCGTTGTTTACATCTATGATTCGCCCATTGGAGTGTGCACCCACCGAAATACCTCCTCCCATATGGGCCACGATTACTTTCACCTGCTGGTAGGTGGTTTTTTGTTCGGCTGCAAATTGCCGTGCAATGGCTTTCTGGTTGAGTGCATGAAGCAGGCTGCGCCGCTCCAGTCCGGGCATTCCTGAGATGCGCGCCATTTCTTCCATTTCATCTACACAGGTAGGATCCACAATCATGGCAATGACCTGAGGGCCAATTTCGCGGGCAAACTCCCAGGCCAGTATCCCTCCCAGATTCGACTCATGCTCGCCCATGGGGTGTTGCATATCCTGCACAAATTTCTCATTTACCCTGTAGGCTCCGCCCTCCATGGGTTTGAGCAAACCCCCTCGCCCTACAATGATATTGAGATCGGCAATGGAAATTTCGGCCTGCTCCAGCACCTGACGCACTTTGTCTTTGCGAAAGGAAAGCTGATCCATAATACTTGGAAAACCCGCCAGAGTCTCCTGGGGGTGCTTCACATTGAGAAGAAGGATCTCTTTACGATTTTGGTAAACAGCGATTTTGGTTGAGGTAGATCCGGGGTTAATCACCAGGATATTTACATCCATAAAAATGTGTGTTTTGACAGGGTGAAAGACTGAAGTCACTTCAAGTGTTGAATTTAAAAAAAAATCGCTGACCCCGCAAAACATTTTCAGCCGAAGTCTGATTTTTTTGGTTTTTTACAGAATTTATCATGCCATTGACACTTACATAAACACCTGGGCAAACCAGTACAAACCCCAAAAAACGCACAACCATCTGCACCATCGAGGAAAAAGGATATGATTACCCCGGTGATGTGTATAAACAGATTGTTTTCCAAACACATCTGTTCCTGTAGGGGCTCAGCCAAAAAATGTTTTGCGGTAAAAAACGGCGGAAAACCGCCATGGGAGGAGCCTGCGCACACATTACCCGGTACGGGGGGATTCCGGAAAACCTAAAAAGGTTGTGTTTTTACAGAAAAAAATATCTAACTTAGATAGCAAACACACCCTTATCCTCAAGAAATCAGTTGCTAACAACACTATCAACACTCTTGTTTATGCTCAAAACACCCCAGATCAAAACCCGGAACCCCATCCGCATTGTGGCAGCCACATCGCTTTTCGATGGTCATGATGCATCTATCAACATCATGCGTCGTATCCTGCAATCTTCTGGTGCAGAAGTTATTCACCTTGGCCACAACCGGTCGGTGAAGGAAATTGTGGATTGCGCCATACAGGAGGATGCCCAGGCCATTGCCGTAACCTCCTACCAGGGAGGGCATATGGAGTTTTTCCGGTATATGTACGACATGTTGCAAGAGCGTGGCTTTGGCGAGATCCGTATCTTTGGAGGGGGCGGTGGTGTGATACTGCCTGACGAGATTGAACAGCTGCACACCTATGGCATAACCCGGATCTTCTCGCCAGACGATGGCCGGCGAATGGGTCTTCAGGGAATGATCGATGAAGTGATGAAGCTTTCTGACTTCCCCAGGGGCAAAAACTGCAAGATCAATTTATCCCGCATACGCAAAGCAGATGAAAGCATCATAACACGGGCTTTATCGTGCCTTGAAAATTTCCCGGAAGAATACACCGATCTGAAAAAGCAACTGGAGGAAGAGGCCGCTGCGCTCCAGGTACCGGTATTGGGAGTAACCGGAACTGGCGGAGCGGGAAAGTCGTCGCTGGTAGATGAATTCATTCGCAGGTTTCTGATGGCCTTCCCTCAAAAAAGGCTTGCTGTGATCTGCGTTGATCCTACCCGCCGCAAAAGTGGCGGTGCTTTGCTGGGCGATCGTATACGTATGAATGCCATTAACAATCCACGGGTTTTTGTACGCTCAATGGCCACACGCAACAACAATCTCTCTTTGTCTAAACATGTAAGGGAGGCAACACAAGTGTTTAAGCTGGCAGGCTACGACCTGGTGCTTATCGAAACCTCGGGCATTGGCCAGTCTGATACCGAAATTGTAGACCACAGCGATCTGAGCCTCTATGTAATGACCCCGGAATATGGCGCCGCCTCGCAACTGGAAAAGATCGGGATGCTCGAGTATGCTGATGTGGTGGCCATCAACAAGTTCGATAAACGAGGAGGAATGGATGCTCTGCGCGATGTAAAGAAGCAGTTTCAGCGCAACCATATGCTTTTTGATCTGCCCGCCAACGATATGCCCGTTTTTGGCACTATCGCCTCGCAGTTCAACGATCCGGGAGTAAACCAGCTTTTCAATGCCATCATTCAGAAACTCAGCACCAGGGTAGATCAGGACTTTTCTTCTGAGATGCAATTTGAGGAAAGTATCCCGGAAAAGTTGCACATCATACCTCCGGCACGGGTGCGCTACCTGGCAGAGGTAGCCGAAACGGTACGGGGCTACAACTCGTGGGCCCTTCAGCAGGCCGAAACCGCCCAAAAGCTTTACTGTGTTAAGCAAACACTTACTCTGATAAACACCGGAGAAGAAGAAAAAACGCAACGTACCAGACAAAATATCGAAGGAATATCCCAGGAGCTTTCCGCCGCACTGAGCGCTGATAACCATAAGATCATCGAGCAGTGGGAGCAAAAAGTGCAGTCCTACAAAAATGACACTTTCGTTTTTAAGGTGCGCGACAAAGAGATCCGCATCCAAACTCACACCACTACCCTGTCACATCTTAAAATACCCAAGATATCGCTGCCTGCCTACAAAGGCTGGGGAGATATTCTGCGCTGGAGTTTACTGGAGAATGTTCCGGGTGAATTTCCTTACACGGCGGGTGTATTCCCCTTCAAAAGAGAAGGAGAAGACCCCACCCGGATGTTTGCCGGAGAGGGAGGCCCCGAGCGCACCAACAAACGTTTCCACTACCTCTCTCAGGATCAGCCGGCCAAACGCCTGTCTACTGCCTTTGACTCAGTAACCCTGTATGGCAACGATCCGGAGCTACGTCCCGACATCTACGGTAAAATAGGCAATTCGGGGGTTTCGGTCTGTTGTCTTGATGATGCCAAGAAGCTCTATTCGGGTTTCAACCTGGCCGATCCGGCCACTTCGGTGAGCATGACCATTAACGGACCGGCTCCCATGCTGGTGGGTTACTTTTTGAATGCAGCCATCGACCAGCAATGCGAGATTTACATCCGTGAGAACGGCCTGGAGAAGCAGGCAGAAAAAAAGATTCAGGCTATTTTCCGCGAAAAAGGCCAGAAACCTCCCTCTTACAGGGGTGAGCTGCCCCAGGGGCACGATGCATTGGGGCTGATGCTGCTGGGAGTTACCGGCGACCAGGTGCTCCCTGCCCATGTGTATGAAAAAATAAAGGCACAAACCCTGCAGGTGGTAAGAGGCACCGTGCAAGCCGACATCCTGAAGGAAGACCAGGGACAGAACACATGTATCTTTTCAACCGACTTTGCCCTCAAACTGATGGGCGACATCCAGGAATACTTTATCGGGCACAATGTTCGGAACTTTTATTCAGTATCCATTTCGGGTTATCATATTGCCGAGGCCGGCGCCAACCCCATCACCCAGCTGGCCTTTACCCTGGCCAACGGGTTCACCTACGTGGAGTATTACCTCTCCAGGGGTATGCATATCGACTCTTTTGCACCCAACCTCTCCTTTTTCTTTTCCAATGGCATCGACATAGAGTTTTCGGTAATAGGCAGGGTGGCCCGAAGCATATGGGCCAAGGTAATCCGCAACAAATACGGCGGCAACGCGCGCTCTCAGCAGCTCAAGTACCACATACAGACCTCGGGCCGATCGCTGCACGCGCAGGAGATCGGCTTCAACGACATCCGCACTACACTGCAGGCTTTATATGCCATCTACGACAACTGCAACTCACTGCATACCAACGCCTACGACGAAGCCATTACCACTCCTACAGAAGAATCGGTGCGCAGGGCCATAGCCATCCAGATGATCATAAACCAGGAGCTTGGGCTGGCCAAAAACCAGAACCCGCTGCAAGGCTCCTTTATCATTGAAGAGCTCACACAACTGGTGGAAGAGGCTGTTTTGCTGGAGTTTGAGAGGATCTCCGAACGTGGAGGAGTGCTGGGAGCCATGGAAACGGCCTATCAGCGCGGGAAAATACAGGAAGAGTCGCTTTACTATGAGCACCTTAAGCATTCGGGGCAGATGCCCATCATTGGGGTAAACACATTTCTTTCAGACCAGGGATCGCCCACCATGATACCTGCAGAGGTGGTGCGCTCCAGCGCCGAAGAGAAAGACTACCAGATCGAAATGCTAAAAAACCTGCACCAACTCCATGAGGCAAAGCAAAAGGGGCTGATTGCCGAACTCCGCAACAGTGCTGTCAAAAACCAGAACATTTTTGAAATACTGATGGAGGCAACCAAATACTGCTCCCTTGGCCAGATCACCCAGGCGTTGTACGACATTGGCGGGCAATACCGCAGAAACATGTGATGTACTGCGTTATTGCACAACTCTTGCCCGCTGCTAAATGTACTCTTTAGGTTGAACCTCGCCATTGAGCACCATATATCCGCTGGCGGCGAGGGTTTTCATTTCGTTCTCACCCGGATAAACCACCACTTCGGCAAGATGCAACACCCTTTGTGTAATCTCGTCCACAAGCAGTCGGCTGTAGGCCAACCCACCCGTAAGCACTATACCATCTACCTGCCCCATCAGCACAGCACTCATGGAAGCAATCTCCTTGGCTACCTGATAGGCCATGGCACGGTAAACCAATTCAGCCTCTTTGTCTCCCTCCTTGATCCGCTGTTCGATGGTGAGAGCATTGCTGGTGCCCAGATAGGCCCTGATTCCTCCATTGCCGCAAACCCGCCGCATCAACTGGTCGTAGGTAAACTTTCCTGAGTAGGCCAGCTTGATAAGTTGTGCCACCGGCAGTGAACCCGCCCTCAGGGGCGACATGGGCCCATCGCCCGCCAGCCCATTGTTTACATCTACAATACGTCCATGGCGGTGCGCCCCCACGGTAATACCTGTTCCCATATGGGCAACAATCACGTTGATATCTTCGTAATTACGCCCATTGGCACGGGCAAAATCAATGGCTACCGAACGCTGGCTAAGGGTATGAAGCAAACTCTTACGGCTGATCTCTGGTATACCTGATATACGGGCAATGTCGTCAAGCTCATCCACACTGGATGGCTCCACAATTACCGCCGGGATATTTTGTCCATCCATACGGCTGATTTCAATGGCGATCATGACTCCAAGGTTGGATTCATGGTCTGCCATAGGCCGGGCAAGATCTCTGATCATGGCTTCATTGATCTGATAAACTCCTCCATCCAAAGGCTTGATCACTCCACCTTTGCAGGCAATAATGCCAATCCTATCAAGGCTGAAGCCTCCTTTTTCCAGTTCCTTAAGCACAATATCCCTGCGCCAGGCAAATTGATCATTTACAGAATTAAATTGCGACAACTCCTCATCGGTATGCCGGATGGTATTGAGATACAATTGCTCCCGGTGAGAATAAACGGAAATGCGTGTGTTTTTTACTGCCGTTTTCAGGCATAAGATAAAATTGCTCATATGTGTGTATTTGGTTGGGTTTGCTTAGCAAAGCAGATAATGGGCTAAATAAATGAAACCCAAAGTCTGACTACCGGAATTAAAAACTCCCGATAAAGCGAATTAAAAATACAACAAAATCAGGATTGGGAGAAAAATATTTCACCCTTTTATCCATAACCCATATATGGGAGTTGTTTTCTTGCAGCAATACGAAGAGATGATCAGCCCGGATTTTGGGCAGCACTTTGTCCGGCCAGCCAGCCGGTAGAATAGGCTATCTGCAGGTTAAAACCTCCTGTGTTGGCATCCAGATCGATTACCTCGCCGGCAAAGTATAATCCTTTTACAAGTTTCGATTCCATGGTTTTGGACTGGATTTCGGAGGTGGGTATTCCTCCGGCCGTGATGATGGCTTCCTTGTAGCCAGGGTGTCCGGTTACGGTGAAGCGGAAATTCTTCATCAGCAGCAGGATGCGCCTGCGGTCCTTGCCCGACAGCTGGTTGCAGAGTTTCTTGCCATCCAGTTGCAGGAGCTCCAGGAATACGGGTATCAGGCTGGAGGGCAGCCACAGTTTGAAGATATTTTCCAGTTGTTTTTTGCCATGCTCATTGAGGTCGCGCAGCAGGCGCGCGTCAAGCTTCTGCTCATCCAGTGCGGGTTTGAGGTCGATGGCGATTTCTGTTTTGTGCCCTTTGGCCTGCTCTTCCACCACATGTCGGCTCAGGGTAAGGATGATGGGGCCGGTGAGGCCGTAATGAGTAAACATCAGTTCGCCAAACTCCTCGCGGGTTTTCTTGCCGTTTACCCACACCACGGCGTTTACGTTTTTCAGCCCCAGCCCCTGCAGCCTGCCTGCTATATCGCCCTCGGTTACCAAAGGCACCAGGGCCGGCTGGGGTGGTGTAAGTGTATGCCCGGCCTGCTGTGCCAGTGCATAGCCCTCTCCTGTTGAACCTGTTGCAGGGTAAGATTTTCCGCCGGTGCAAATAATTACATTGGGGGCCATTAATTCCTGCCGTCCCTTGTCGGAAAGTGCTACAATGCCTTTCACCTGCCCCTCCTCCACGATGAGCTCGTTGACACGGGTATTGAAAACCATCTCAATATTCTTTTTTCCCATCCAGTCCAGCAGTGCACGGAGTACGTCTTTCGCTTCATTGCTCACGGGGAAAACGCGCGAGCCTCTTTCGGTAGTAGTTTCCACACCGTGGTCGTGCATGATTTTCAGGATATCGTCCTTGAAGAAGGAATGAAAGGCATGTTTCAGGAAGCGCCCGTTGGGGAAAATATTCTGGTAGTACACCGAGGTATCGGCGTCGTGGGTAATGTTGCACCGGCCTTTACCGGTAATGAGCAGTTTGCGGCCGGCCTGCCTCATTTTTTCCACCAGCAATACCTTTGCTCTAGAATGTGCCGCCTTACCTGCTGCCATTATCCCTGCCGGCCCGGCTCCAATTACAATTACATCCCAGCGTTGGGGCTCTTTTGCCATGTGTAGAAATTTTGGGCAAAGGTAGGGATTATTTCTATTGTTGGCCCTCACGGGCGTGGGGGTCAACAGCCAATTAATTAAATGCCCCGCCCAGGTATTCCCTGGTTTTTTGCTGCTGAGGATTTTCGAAGAACTCCTTTGCAGGTCCCTGTTCAATGACTTCGCCCAGGTACATAAACACCACATAGTCGGCAATTCTTCTGGCCTGGCGCAGCACGTGTGTTACCAGCACGATAGAATACAGTTCCTTGAGCTTGCAGAACTGATTTTCGATAACGGTGGCCGAGATTGGGTCGAGGGCTGAAGTAGGTTCATCGGCAAGTATAATCTCAGGGTTTACGGCCAGTCCTCTTGCCAGGCATAAGCGTTGCTGCTGTCCGATACTCAGCCTTGACGCGGGCTCGTTGAGCCGGTCCTTCACTTCCTCCCACAAATTGGCCTCCCTCAGGTGCTGTTCCACCAGGGGTGCCAGCTTTCTCCTCGACCGGATGCCCTTGAGTTTCAAACCATAGGCCACATTGCTGAAAATACTCATGGGCAGGGTGGTGGGTCGTTGCGAGAGCAGCCCCATTTTCTGGCGCACCAGGGTAATGTCCTGGGTAGGGTGCAGCACATCCTCCCCATCCAGCATTATCTGCCCGCTCACCCTGGCATCTCCGTGTAAGTCTACCAGTCGGTTGAGGGTTTTCATCAGGGTGGTTTTTCCGCAACCGGAAGGCCCAAGGATTACCGTTACTTTTTTATCTGGTATTTCTATGTTTACATCCTTCAGAATATGATGCTTCCCAAAGGAGAGGTTCAGGTTCTGGATGGAGATTTTGGCGTTTTGCATAGAATAAGTTTTTAATTTTCTAACTGACAGACAACCTATTGCTTGCAGTTGACTTTGATGAAACCCCCAGGGGTTAATGATTGTTTTTGTGATACCGGTTGCTGAGCACACGCGTAGTAATGCTTACCAGGAGAATGATAACCGTAAGGATGAGGGCCGCCGCATAAGCACGGTTTTGCACTTCGGGGATGGGAGAGCCCAGCTGAAAGAACACGGCCAGTGGCAATGTGGCGGTTTGCTGGGTCAATGAGGTAGGAATGCTGTCGGTATAGCCTGTAGTAAAAAGCACCGAAGCCACATCACCAATGCCACGTCCGAAGGCCAGCAGAACCGCAGTAACAATACCAGGCAAAGTTTGCCGGAACATTACCTTAAAGGCTACCTCTGCACGGGTACTCCCCAGCGAGAAAGCTGCTTCCAGTAGTCCTACGTTTACGTTTTTCATAACTTCATCCATCCCCCTTACCATAATAGGCATAATGAATATGCCCACCGTTATGATACCGGCCAGCAGACTGGCCTTTATCCCCAGAAAAATCATGAGGGTAAAGCCAAAGGCTCCATAAACGATGGAAGGGATACCCCACAGCATATCGAGGATAAAGCGGATGGTGTTTACCGTTTTTCGGCGGGTGCGCAAATGCACATTCATGGCCAGGGCCAGCGGAAGGCTTATGAGCAGAGAAAGAGTAACGGCACCCAGGGAAAGGTACAAGGAACCAATAATGGCGTTGAGCACGCCCCCCTCTCGTCCAAAATAATACCCGCCCTTGGGGGTCTGGCTTATCATTTCCCAGCTCATATAGGGAGCTCCCTTCAGAAAAATACTCACCAGAATGGCCAGCAGAATAACTACCAGAGAGGCGGTACTGACAAGCATCAGTGCATAAAAAAAACGTTCTTCAAGTTTTCTCAACCACATAATTTTTCAATTTTCCGGGTTAAATCCTTTTCTCAAAATATATAACAGCCCTGTGCGATACCACGTTGAATACAATCACCACCACCATCAGAAGAAGTGCTGCAAACATGAGTGCCGAATCAAACATGGGTATGGAGAGCATCTCGCCGTAGTTGTTGGCAATCAATGCAGGCAAGGGATATCCCGGCTGGAAAATGTGTTTGGGCACCCCCACCACATTGCCTACGACCATGAGCACGGCAATGGTTTCGCCAAAAGCCCTTGACAAGCCCAGACCGAATGCAGAAATAATACCCGGAAAGGTTCTTCGCAAAACCACAAATTTGATGGTTTGCCATTTTGTGGCACCCAAGGATAAGGATGCCTCGAACAAATCAACATGAACCGTTCGGAATATTTCAATGAGAATATTGAGAATAAAGGGAATAAGCATTACCGCAAGTACAATACCTCCTGCCAGGATGCTGAACCCGGAGGTTTCGTAACCCCAAAGCGGAGCCAGGTATTTGCCCACCGCGGGCACAATGATCAGTACCCCCCAAACCCCGTAAATTACCGAAGGAATGCCGGCCAGAATATCTATTACGGGCTGCATGACACGCAGCAGTCGTCTGGAGCCGTAGTAAGTAAGGTAAAGGGCGGTAAGCAGACAAACCGGCGCAGTAAGTAACAACCCAATGAAGGTAACCCACACCGAACTCATGATAAATGGCCAGGAACCAAACTCCCCAGCCAGGGGGCGCCACACCGATGAGAAAAGCAACTCCGTAATGCTGCCCTGCGAAAGCACCAGCCAAGACTTGTTGAGCAGGCTGAATGCAATGATTATGGGTAACAGAACAATACACACCACTACAAATTTCACCCAAAGGGTTATGATAGCATCTTGTATTTTTCTTGATTTATAGCCCATGTGCAATGCTGTTGATTAGGGATTAATTTGATTGCATGCTTTTAGCAAGTAAAAACTCTAGGCCCTCAGGTGAAGTACCTTTTTCGGCCATCCTGAACGTAAAGGCTGTAAGACGCTACTTTCCGTTAGCTTGAGGAATTCTTGCCAGGGAATTTTCCAGCAAATCCTCCGACAAGCCCACATAACCGGCTTCGGTAACAAATTCCTGCCCTTTAACCAGTATCCAGCGCAGAAACTCCACGACGGCCACATTCTGGGGTTCACCCTTGGAGACAAAATAGAGCATGCGCGCCGGAGGAGCAGGGTACCGGCCTTCGGCTATGGCTGTTACCAGCTGGTCGAGGTCACCGTAAAAGTCTTCTTCCGGGTCAATTTGCCCGTTCTCATTTACATCGATGGGAATTATACCCAGGCCCGGAAAGGGTTTTCGGGTGGTGATATCATAGGCAAATGCGATATTATTGTAGCCCATGCCCAGACGGTCATTTTTTACCACATCGGTAATGCCGGGGTCGCCAAACACACCAATACCCCTGAGGTCTTCCTGGTTTTTCCCAAGATAATGGGCCCACATTTCAGCCGCACCACAGGCATCGGAGCGTGTAAACAGATTGATAACCGTATTGCCCTGTTTGCCTAAAAACTGCTCCCAGGTTTTGCGCCCTTCGACAAGAAAAATTTCCTGAAACTGCTGGCGGGTAAATCCGTGTTTTCTGATTTGGGCATGATGAGGGTTTGCCGTATTATAGGTAGGAAGCACGGCATCTTTGGCTACTCCTACATACCAGGCTCCGCGCTCCACCTCCACTGGAGTTATCTCCCTGGATACCATAGCAATATCCACCATATTACCCAGGGCATCGGCCATCCCTTTGCCGGCACCCCCCGCAGAGATGTCAATCCTTACTTTAGGGTGCTCTTTGCGAAACTCCTCAGCCCAGCGCACAGTGAGCGGGTACATGGCCCATGCACCGGAGATACTTATACGGCCATAAAGATTACCCTCTTCATCGTAGCCCGAGCCCGATTGCTGCCCGCAACCGGCAGGAAGGAGGAATATTGTAGCCATACCTGCCCACAGGAGCAAGTGTAATGCCTTTGACGCAAGTGTGGCAAACTTCTTTCTAAGGAAGTTAAAAACGTTGGTTGTCATACTACACGGCTTTAATTTCATACATAGTCTATCGTTTTTATAGACTTTTAATTAAACCAAATGTAGTGGCAAATTTTTATTAATCAAAATAAATCTGGAAATAAAACCTGGAATAAAATCACTTAAGCTTGATATACAATCATTTAATCAGGTAAACTGTTTCTTCCCAAACAATCCCTCCAGCACATTTTCTTTCTCAAGCACATCAGCAATCGTAACATTGCGAAGATAGGCCTCCGTGGCATCACGTAGTTCTTTGAAAACTCCCCTTAGTCCGCAGGTGTTTTCATCTTTGCATTGGGTACAACTTTCGTAATACACCTTGGCTGAACAGGGCAGCAAAGCTATGGCTCCTTCAAAGCTCCTGATGGCAAAGGCCAGGTTGATTTTTTCGGGGGGCATCAGCAGGTAGTATCCTCCCCCCTTCCCTTTTTTGCTGTTGGTGATACCCATCCTTTTGGTATCCATCAGTATAGCTTCCAGAAATTTCTGCGGGATTTTTTCTTCGCTGGCTATGGTGCTGATGAGTACCGGCCCCTGCTGGTATTTGCGTGCAAGGTGCACCAGGGCATAAAGGGCATACTGGGATTTTTTGGACAGCATTACGGAGGATATTAAGAGGGTTATGCCTGCAAAAATACAATTCTTCTTTTACCAGGCATCAATCAGCATATATTCATCGCCATACAAATACTGTTTACACCCGTTGCATGGCCGCCTTCACCCCATCGGCAGCGCTGGAAATGATACCCCCGGCATAACCGCTGCCTTCGCCGATGATATACAGGTTTTCGAAACCGGTGCACAACCCTCCTTCTTCGCGCAGCACCTGTATGGGCGCGGAGGTTTTACTTTCCAGTCCAATGAGGTTTCCAGCTTCGAAATTGCGCATTTTGCGCTTGAAGTCCAGCAGCCCCT
Organism: Bacteroidales bacterium; assembly: GCA_046291875.1. Lineage (GTDB taxonomy): Bacteria > Bacteroidota > Bacteroidia > Bacteroidales > UBA7960 > SKVR01. The sequence continues at coordinate 198,707 of JBKBSF010000004.1, forward strand.
GCCTTAGGGCATTCACCACATGGGCAGGGAGCATCTCCCACAGGGGGGCTGCTTTGAGCCCCAGCGGGTAGCTGCTTTCCAGGCGACTGTTGCGCAACTTCCCCTCCAGAAAATCGGGGATGCTGCAGGAAGGGGCCGTATATCCCTTAGAAAAATCATAAAACTGTCGTTCCAGGGCTTCCACAAGGTCGAGAGCTTCCAGTGCTGAAACCTCTTTCCCTGCCAGTTCATTGGGGTGCAAGCCTGCCACACAGGCGGCGTTGGCGAATTGCCCGTCGCGCTTGTAAAAGCTCATGCCATTCACGATGTTGGTGTTGGCATAGGCTGTGGCAGGCACCACCATGCCACCCGGGCACATGCAGAAGGAGTACACCTGGTGTTTGCCATCGCCGGGCGAGGTGAGGCGGTATTCGGCGGCCTTCACCCCGGGCAATCTGGCTTTGCCCCACTGGGCCACGTTGATGATTTCCTGAGGATGCTCCATGCGGCTGCCAATTGCAAAATTCTTGGGCCGGAACTGCACCCCGCGCTGTATGAGCATGCGGTAGGTTTCGTAGGCCGAATGCCCGGGAGCAATGTACACCGCATCGGCAGTAATACTGCCTTTTGAGGTAATGGCCTCTGCCACCCGTCCGTTTTGCACCACAATATCTTCCAGCAAGGTATCGAACAGCATTTCACCACCCAGCTCACGGTAGTGCTGCCGCAGGTTCTTCACGATGCGGATAAGGTTGTCGGTGCCCAGGTGTGGGTGGGTCATATAGGCAATCTCTTCCGGGGCCCCCGCTTCGATATAGCTGTTGAGGATAAACTGCCGCTCTTTGGAAATGTGTTTGGAACGTGAGGTAAGTTTTCCATCGGAAAAAGTACCCGCACCGCCTTCGCCGAAAGCGTAGTTGTTTTGCGGGTCGAAAATCCCTCCCCGCTCAAAGGTCTGGATGGAGCGGTTACGGGCCAGCACCTCTGAGCCACGCTCTACCAGCGTAGTTTGATAACCGGCCTTTTGCAGCACCAGGGCACAGAAAAAACCCGCCGGGCCGCTGCCCACCACCAGTATTTTCTCTTTTCTCTTTTTGAAGGGTATTTCGAGAGTTTCCTGGCGGGGCACATCACCCCCTTTGATTTCATCCGAAACTACTGCTACCCGCAGCAACCAATGGATGTTGCTTTTATTGCGGGCATCCAGGCTTTTGCCTTCCACCTGCCAGGTAAACTGCCTTATTCTGAGCTGCCGGGCAATCATTTGCTGCAGCATGGCATCGTTGTACGAAGTGGGTGCTTTGAGAGAGATGGTTGTATGGCCCATAATCCAAAATTGTTTATTGCAAAGGTAGCGTATATGATGGTATGGTAAAACGAAAGCGGCTTTCTACGCAATCCGAATGCACGAAAACGAACACCCCTGTGCGAAACCGAACATCCTGCAACCGCTCTTTACCCTCTCACCAGCAAGCCTAACCCTTTGAATCCACAAAGCTTACCTGCATTGGCATAATTCATGACTAACAGGCTTATTAATATAATAAGAAAGAATACATAACGAGCCAGATCGGCAAATTATGCATACCTTTTCCGTAGCAAAACATGAAGCAACAAACACCCTGTAAACCTTAATTCACAAAACATGAAAAAATTCTTAACCATTTTCCTTGCCACCATGCTTTTATGCCCCCTCTACAGCCAGGGGCAAACGGAGGTTGTTCATCATGAATTACCCCGAAGATTTAAAGTGGGCGATATTTATTACCCATCAACCTTCAGAGGGGTCAGAAACCTCATGAGCGACCTACAGACCGAAGAACCCGAGATGTATGACCTTATGTTGCCCGGATTTGAAAATCTTCGCAGAAAAATGAATACTACTTTGGGTGTATTGGGAGGAACCGGCATTGCAGGTGCAACCCTTTTTGTGGGCTCACTGACCTTCTGGCAGGTAAAGGATGACTTCCTGAAGCCGGATAATCCGCTCTATGACCCTTCTGCAAAAAAAGCCAATTTGCCTGTAATGTTTTCAGGCATCGGGATTATTGCTGCAGGTGGCCTGATAAGCCTGTTTATTGCGCCTGACCAGACCGACGTTTATAATTTTGTAAACACCTACAATCGCAATAGTACTAAAAGGAAAATGGACTGGCAGATTGGCCTGAATCTATTAAATGGCAGCACCCCCGGCATAAGCCTGACTGTTAGACTATAGAGAACGTGAAGAAAAAACGCAGAATCTCACTCAAATTTCGGAAAAAGAGATACTGCTTTTTGCACTGTCCGATCAGTTGGTTAACGTCAGTTCTTTGTTAGAGCAGGTTACAGGCAAAGCATCCATTACCAGAACAGGTATTTCAAACCAAAACCGGCTGCCAACCTCTATCTGACTTTCAAAGCCTTTTCTCCCCTTCATAAGTTCTATCAATTCGCTGCAAAGGTGAAGACCCAATCCTAATCCATCATTCTGGCGGGTATTGCTGTTGTCTGCCTGCTCGAGCAACTCAAATATTTTCTTTTGCTTGTCAGAGGTAATCCCAGGTCCATTGTCCTGCACCTCCAGTCTCAACCATTGCGATTGATCAGGCTGAAAGACCAGATCGCATTTAATGTCAACCCGTCCGCCTGTTTGTAAGAATTTGACGGCATTGCCGATAAGGTTGGTCAGCACCTGGGCAATCCTCAGCTCGTCAGCTTTGATCCGGTAATTGACAGAATGCTGGCAATGGATGGCCAGGGTTGCATCTTTTTCGCGGGCAGCGGCGCCAAAAAGATTTACGTTCTGGTGAAGGAATTCACAGAGATCAAATTCTTTTTCCTGCAATCCCAGAGCACCTTGCTTAAGTCCGTGGGCTTCCCACAGACTTTTTACCACACGAAGGAGTTGTGTGGCAGAATCACTGATTATGTTCACTAACTCCTGCCCTTGCGGATCAGCAATTGTCTTTTTTAGCAGCTGGGCAACCCCGATAATTCCGTTGAACGGGGTAAGCATTTCGTGGCTCATGTTGGAGAGAAACTGTTGTTTGTAATCCAGAAGCAATTGCTGGACCTGCAGATCCTTGAGCTCTGTTTCCTTTTCTCTCAACTTGCTCATATCAGTAAGTACCCCCAGAAATCCTCTGGGGTTTCCTTCGTGGTCTCTCACCATTACAGTATTGGCGATCACTTGTAACACCTGCCCACTTTTTGACTGAATCTCCAGTTCAAAGGATCTTCTGCCGCCTGGCATCCCCACAATGGTATTGGCCAGTAAAACCTGCAGGCTGTTTCCTTTACACAAAAACTGATGGACCGGCTTGCCCAACAATTCTGAGGGCTGATATCCTGTAAATTCAAAAACTGAGGAATTGGCAAAACTCACATTGCCTTGCAGATCCATTTCCACCACTCCTTCGGTCATGGCAGAAAGGGTGTTTTGCAGATAGCTACGACTTTGAATCAACTCCTGCTGGGCTTCAATACGATAGAGCGACATGGAAACCATCCGGATAAAACTCTCCATCAATCCTTCCAAAACAGGTATCCTCTCGCGCAATACCAGCACCACTGCACCGTAAAGTTTACCATTGGCCATAAACCCGGCGCCGTATACCGATTTTACATTGCAAATGCTCTCCAGTATTTTGGCTTTGGTTGGCCCGATAGCACCCAGGGTTGCCTCATGCAGCCCCCCTTCCATCTGGTAAAAAAGAGAGCGTTTCATAATATGAAAGGGCTGCTGGCCAGGGTGAAGGTGGTAGGATTTGCCCTCCAGTTGTATCCCCATCAAATTGATAATTCTGCGCAAACGTTGATCCAGCCCCCTCAGATGACGTGTGGTTACCACATTGCTTTGTGCATCATACTCACTTACCGACACCAGCGACCTGGGGAAGAGATTTTGAACCGAGCGGGCGGCAAACTCCAATACCTGGCTTTTGCTATGCATATGCATGAGGTCGAGACCCGCTTTAGAGATCAACTGGCTTTGCATAAGATAAAGATCGCGAATCCTTGCATCATCCGGCTCCTCATCGCAGTCATCCGAATGATTGATCACCATATCTGCCTCGTTCTCTACCCGCTCCAGAAAGTCGGAAAACAAACCGGCCAGCTTTTCTGCAAAGTCCAGCTCTGGCTCCTGCCAGTGCCTTTCTCTTTCTATACAATGAGCCACAATACAACCGATAGGCCTCTCCCCGCGAAAAATCGGATAGGCAACCAGGGAAAGAATCTTCTCTGCTTGCATGTGCGCCTTTTCATTCTCAGCATCACGCCCCATATCTTCAGGAATATTGACTACCAGCGGGCGGGGGATGGTCAGATAAGTTTTCCAGAATGGAAACCTATCCAGATCAATGGCAAAACCCTCCAGGTGTGTATGATCAAGATAATCTGCTTTTTTTACCCATTGGGCCAGACTGATCAATTTGCCTGAAGAAGGGATTAAGCGTAACAGGCAAACCTTATCTACACCCAGGGCCACTCCTGCTTCTGACAAAGCGTTTTGCAGAGAAGACTGGGCATTGTAAACCGAACTCCTGATGAAATCGGAAGAGATCTTTGTGAGCAAGGGCTTAAAGGGGTGGTTTGTATCAGATTTTCGCGGGATATGCATTTGTATGAATGGCAATTGATTATCCTAATTTTTCCAAGGCAAAGGTAACTTATTACCAGTCATGCAGTAAGTGTTTTTACGCATTAACAAATAAGTATTAACAACTACAACAACATTAAAAGAAACTCCTGCGAGAATCATGAACTTGCTCTTTACTTCTCAACCTATGAGATGGGTTGACTCATAAACCTTAAAACTATTTTAGGCGAAAAAAGACACCCTATAAGCATAGTTTTTATTTTTTTGTACAAGAGGATTACTGCAGCACTTTTTTTATCAACAATATTGAAAACTAACATGATTGCAAATAATTTTTCCGGCGTTTGGTTCGGAAATACTGGTCGCCATCCAGAAGCCCCTTCCCACTCCGAAGAAACTCTTTTCTGGCTGCATGGCGAAGGATGCCGGCCAGCACTTAACTTTGTCCACAGGGCTAATCTCCTCATGCAAGTTTCAATGCAACGCCATTTCTGAATCTTAACAAATCCTTTCCCGGGTTGCCCAAACAAGGCAACCAGACTTTTCTATTGGGATGCTTAAAAAAATTGCCAGACCTGATCACAATGACTTCTGCACTTCAGGCAGATTGTCCGATGGACAACACAGTGTGTCCGCAAACGAACACCCCCCATGCTCCAACACTCCGTATCATATTGTATAACAAAACCTTAAGCATACTGGCCCGGGGTTTGTCATCTTTGTAAGTGGATAAATTTTTTTAATTTAGAGCACGCGAAGACTATACAATATGAACTGGAACTACCTGAAAATTGCCTGGCGCATTCTTTTGAAAAACAAAACCCATACAATCATCAACATTGCAGGATTGGGGATGGGTTTTTCTGTTTCTGTGCTGATGATGATTTTTGTTATCCATCAACTGAGCTACGATACCTTTCATGACAACGCCGACCGGATCTACCGGCTTACCCTGCAGGGCTCTATGGCCGATGGCAAAATGTTGTCGGCAGCCCTAACCAGCGGTGAGGTAGCACAACACATTTCAGAACAGGTGCCGGAAGCAGAACAGTCTTGCCGCGTTTACCGCTGGGGTATCAGCGAAGTGATTTACGAAGACAAGCGATTTACCAATGATCTGGTTCTGTGGGTAGACCCCAACTTTTTCAGTATTTTCAGCTTCCCACTGGAAACGGGAAGCCCTCAAAAGGTACTTGCCGAACCCTTCAGCCTTGTAATTACCCGCACAACGGCCTTGAAATACTTCGGCGAAAGCAACCCCATCAATCAAACACTTATGATCCGAGGCATTGACTATCGCATTACCGGTATTATGCCCGATCCTCCTGCCAATTCGCACATCCAGTTCGACATGCTGGCTTCTTTCTCCACCTTGCAACGCCCGGGTTACAATATCGTAGAGCGCAGTGGCATCTCTTTTCCCACTTATGTGATGATACGAGAGGGGGCCAGTTTCGAGGCTTTCAATGAAAAGACCACGGCCATTGCCGACCACTATCTCAACGAGCGCTATGCCCCATTTGGCATTACCGGACAACACAGTCTGCAGCCCCTGGCCAGAGTCTACCTGCATTCTTCGCATGACTTCGATTCTTTCAGCCGTGGCGATATCAGGCATGTATATATCTTCTCCTTTTTGGCCCTGGCGGTAATACTCATTGCCATCTTCAATTTCGTAAATCTGGTAACTGCCCAGTCGGAGAAGCGCATGCGCGAGATTGGCATGCGCAAGGTAATGGGGGCTTTCCGCAAGGATCTTATCCTGCAGTTTATCGGAGAGTCGGTATTGGTGGCATTTTTTGCTTTTGTGCTTTCGCTGATGATCAACGAGCTTTTCATCAACGAATTTGCATCTTTGCTTGATAATCACCTGCGCCTTGAATACTGGCATCGCCCCCTCATGTTTGTTTTCATGCTGCTGCTTGTTTTGCTCACAGGCATAGTGGCAGGATTGTATCCGGCGCTTTATCTTTCGGGCTTCCAGCCCATTATCGTGCTCAAAGGCCTTACCCGAAGCTCAGGGGCAGCCCAGTTTATTCGCAAAACCCTGGTGATCTTTCAATTCACCATCAGCATATTCCTAATTACCAGCGTACTGCTACTCAACAGGCAGGTTACATACATGCAAAATAAAGACCTGGGCTTTGCCCGCGAGAATATAATTTCGGTGCGGGGTATTACCCAGAACATCCGCAATGCTTATCCGGCACTGAAAGCCGAACTGGAACAGAACCCCTCGGTAATCAACGTATCAGCCTCACAGGAAGTACCCGGCGAGACCATGAGCTTTCAGAACAGCCGCAGGGCGGGCGATAATCCGGAAGCTTCCATAATGATTTACGAGAACAGGATACAACATGGATATTTTGAAACCTTCGGTATGCGCATTGTACAGGGGCGCAATTTCGACCCGCTGATGCCCACCGATACTGCCGCATTTGTCATCAATGAAACAGCAGCACGCATGCTTGGGCTGGAAGACCCTATCAATGAAGAAATCGTGGTGTGGCAACATACCGGAAGAATCATTGGTGTGGTTGCCGACTTCAATTTCCAGTCGCTGCACAACGAGATCGACCCCCTGGCATTTACCCTCCACGACCCCTGGATTACCCGTATCAATATTCGCATCAGCCCTCATAACCGCACCGAAACATTAAACTGGATCAAAGAACGCTTCGAAACCGCCGACCCCAATTATACCTTTGAATATTTCTTTGTGGACGAACTCTTTGCGCAGATGTACACCCGTGAGGAGCACCTCAACAAAATCACCATGGCTGCCGCCCTGATTGCCATTATCATCTCCTTTATGGGATTGTACGCCCTTACCTCTTTTACCATTCGCAAAAGGATAAGAGAGATCGCCATTCGCAAAACCCTGGGAGCTTCTCTGGGGCAGGTTCTGATCATTCTTTTCCGCGATATGTGGCGTTGGATGGTGATGGGAAGTATCATTGCCTGGCCCCTGGCCGCATGGGTTATCATGCACTGGCAGGCAAACTTTGCTTTCCGCATTTCCATTGCCGCACACTGGTATCTCTTCCTGGCTTCCGGCGCGATGGCTGCACTGATAGGCACTGCCGCCACCCTCTCACAAGCCTGGGCAGCCTCGAAAACCCACCCGGCCCAAAGCCTTAAAGCAGAATAGGATATTCAAAGTCGCCATTGCCAATCAGTTGCAAGTAATGGTTCGGATAAGCAACTACCCACAAAGCATTTTCTAAAACTATTACAGTATGATATTTCCTTAACCCACAGGATCATAAAAAAAGATCGATCGAAGCTAGTCGCAGTCAAAATCGACATGCCTAGTTCCCCGCAAAGATGGGGCAGGTATAAGACCAACCGATACCGCACTTGCGGAAGAGCTCAGCGAATCTTATCAATGAACTAGTTTTTTTCTGATCAAAATCAAAATAATAATTATGACACAAAAACTATTCTTGGCTTTTATTAGTTTTCTCTCTTTTCATGCAATTTCACAGGACTTAATCACAGTCCGGTCAGAGATAGTGGATCAATCAAGCGAGATTTACCAATTAAGCATAGTTGAATATCAAACTGAAGACTATTGGGCCATTTGGTCGGGCTGCCCGGGAGAACCCTTTGCTTCTTCATTTTTAACCCCTCAACAATTCAACCACTATGGGGTAAGCAATATCTGTGATTTTGACTTAAAAACAGCCTGGGTAGTAAGCAATGAAGAAAGTGGAGTTGGTGAAAAATTTGGGTTTACACTGGATTTTCAGGAAGGAAGCAAGTATGGGGAGGCATATCAGTTTTATGGCATTCTAAATGTCTTCAATGGATATTGCAAATCACTGAAAACATGGACAGAAAATGCCAGACTTAAAATCCTTAAGCTGTATCTGAACGATACTCCTGTATGCTTTATTGAACTTATTGACACCTGGCATTTTCAACAATTTGATCTTAGGGTTTTCTTTCAAAATGAATATGACACGCGATTTGAGGATGGATTTTTTGAAATCAAGAACGGCGATAATCTGACATTTGAAATCATAGAAATCTATCCTGGTACAAAATATTCAGATGTTGCTGTCTCGCTTTTCATGGCTGAGCTGGCAGGGAATTAGTTTTTTCCCTTGCTATCTCAGTTCTTTTTTTCATGAATAAAGTATTACCAGGGGTTCATTTAATCTGCAATTGGATTAAGAGCATTGCCCCCGGAGTTTTTACTTATCTGCAGCATGAGACCACAGGAGTATATTTTTTGCATACATTTTATAAATCATAAAACCAATCCATGAAAACAATTTTCCTTTTTTTACCACTTTTTTTAATTAATGCTGGCCAAGTCTTGGCAGAAACTCATAAAATCCCCACCTCCGACGGACAGGTACTTCATGTTACGGTTAAAGGAGAAGGCATCCCTTGCCTTTATCTGCATGGTGGACCCGGCAGCGGAAGCTGGTGGCTGGAAAAATTCATGGGTGAACAGCTGGAAAAGCATTTCCGGATGATATACCTCGACCAGCGTGGAGTGGCCCGCTCTTCCGGCGACGAGAACACCAATTATACCATGGACCGCATGGTGATGGATTTTGAAGAGGTGCGCAATTACCTGGGCATTGAAAAATGGCTTACCCTGGGGCACTCCTTCGGAGGCCTTTTCCAGATGGGCTATGCCATGCGCCATCCCGAAGCCATAAAAGGCATGCTGATGATCAATGCAGCCCTGGATATGCAGGATTGCTTCGAATCCAGCTGGTGCCCCAAAGCAATGGAGTTTGCAGGCATTGAAGATCGAAGGCTGTGCTCCGACTCCTCAATCCATTTTGTGGAACGCTGGAATGAAGCGGTGGAGTTGGTGCAAGCCAAAAACATCTTCTGGAAGATGGGCTATGCCAGGGAAGAGAATATGCATATCATGAATGCCTCCTTTGGCGATATTCCTGACTGGAACTGGCGACAGGGGAGCAAGATTATGTTTGTGGAGGATTACCACCTGAATTTTAAACCCTATACGGCACAACTGACCATGCCAATACTTTTTTTCTACGGCAAGACCGACTGGATGATCGGCCCCCATCACTACCAGGGTGTTGCATTCCCAAATATGCTGTTGTGGGGAAGTGATGTGGGGCATATGCCCTTTATGGAAAACCGGGAGGATCTGATGGATTCCATAAAAGCCTTCCTTGAGAAATTCATTAAGGAATAAGCGAGTTAATTCATGGGTCGTATGCCTGCCCCGCCTTTGCGGGGGAACTTGCATGTCTATTTTACTGCGTCGAGCTTCGGTTCATTGTTTTTTGTGAGCCGCAGTGCTCATGCAAGTTTCATTCAAAAAATTTGATTTAAGTTGTTGAATGGAACCCACTTACACCGTATTCATTGTCTTTTGTGAGCGCTCGGTGCTCATGTGGGTTTCATTAGAAAATAATTTAGTTAATTCATTGGCCTAATGGAACTTGCATGTCTATTTTCATCTTTTTTTGTGAGC
>JBKBSF010000049.1:0-12342 GCA_046291875.1 Bacteroidales bacterium
TCGTATGCCTGCCCCGCCTGTGCGGGGGAACTTGCATGTCTATTTTGACTGCGTCGAGCTTCGGTTCATCTTTTTTTGCGAGCCGCAGTGCTCATGCAAGTTTCATTGGGTTAAGGGTTAAAACGGATTCTTTCTGTGCTGGTGGGTATTCCATTGGTTACGGGCACCCATGAGTTTTCTTTGAAAACCTCATAACTTTCAAAAGCACAAGGAATACCATTGGCTTCTAACAGGTCAGGGTTGTCCATCAAATGAAAATGCAAATGGGGTGCTGTTGAGTTTCCTGAATGCCCCACCTTCCCGATAATTTGCCCTTTTTTAACGCTATCGCCCACTTTAACATTGATTGAGCCATTCAGAAAATGCGCGAAAAATGCGTATATGCCGTTGCCGCAATCCATGATCAGATAATTGCCCAACACGGGTTGCCATCCTTTTTTCATGTTAAAAAAGAAGGCATTTTTCAATACAACTGCCAAGTCAGATACCAAATGGACAATTTGTCGTTCTTTGTGGCCATCTTCGCATTGAATTACCGTTCCATCGCAAGCGGCATGTACGTCTTTACCCCAGCCAAAACATTTACAAAGAGGCACGCCCAATAACAAATACCGGAGTTTACCTGCGTTATAAAACCGCATACCTTTTTTGCTCCAATCAACCTGAGTAAAGTCGTATGCATATTTTTGCCCCAGTTGTTCAGTTCCATGACTCGGCACTTTCGTTCCTGGAGTGTTGGGCAACATCCATTCTCCCCTTAAAGGGAATTCAATAATTATCGGTTTTTCTGATTGCATTTAATTGTGGTTTTTTTATGATAAATTAATTTCTAATCACCCCTTAGGCATATTTAGTCTCTTCATATCTAATCTTGTGCCACAGATGTTATGTTTATGAAAATATGATAATTACAGACTCAATACCCATGGATTTTTTTACCACTTTACCCAATCACGGATATAAGTGTTCGCTTTCGTGCAACAATTCCTTCAGTCCATCGCTAAGTTCCCGGAGTCTGATAACCAGTGGATAACCGGGCACAAGCATGCTTGCCAGAATTTCTGTAATATCGTCCACCATATTTTTGGGGATAAGCTCCAATTGCTGCGATGCAATTTTCAGCAGTTTTTTCTCTCCCGGATGAAGTTTTTTATTGATGGCAAACAAGATATCGAAATAACTGGCAAGGAAACCGGCCACCCGGTGATGTATGCTTATGGGGTCATGCCGTTTTATGGCAGTCTCCACTGCGCGGGCATAAGAACAAAGGCTATAGGATAGAATGGGAAAGTTTTTTCGGATGATGTTTCGCTGCAAGGGCTCCGGATATTCCACATCGTAGCGTTTTTGCATGGCGGAAAGGATACCATTGCGGTCAAACAGCACAACAGATGTCAGCAGGTTTGCCCAGAAGCAGGTGGTATAGCCCGTAGATGCCTCATGCTGCACCACCACACGATGCAGCATCTGCTCCATCCATTGCACATCGCGGTAAATCAAATCAACCTGCAATTCAGTTTCCCTGAATATCCCGATATCCTCCGGCTCCCAGAAGGTGTTGTTGAGCTCTACATGTTGAAAATGCTTGCGGGACAATTGTTCCCTGAAATCCAGTGGCACTCCTTGCAGTGTGTACACATACAGGTCGTAATCCGACAACGGATCCTCATTTCCTGCCGTACGGGAACCCGCCAGCAGTATGCCCTCCACATGGGGGTGGGTTGTAATATCCTCCACAAGAGATTGAACTGAGGGGTGGAGTTGATGCTTGAAATAAGGGCCTTTCATTTACTTCTTACTGTTTTTTTCATGTTAATCACCTCCAATGCCCTCAGAATTTCGGCATTTGCATCAAAGCCCAGGCGGGCATAATCATCCAGATACATCTCGTAATGGGGCCTGATTATCTGTCCTCTATCGTCTTCAGGGCAATACAATATTTGCCGGGCATTTGAAATGCTCACTGAAATGTGTGTGGCAGGCAGATTGAAAAAGGTAGATTCCATAAATGCATTTCCGGCCTGACGTGATGGCACCCCCACCAGAGTGGTTCTTCCAAGCCTTTCCATAAACCAGGTAAAATGGATGGCCGCACTAAAGGTGTGGGGTGAAGTAAGTATGATGATCTCCACATCGGTTAAGGGTGGTGTTTTGGCAAGGTATTCCTTTCCGAATCCTTCATACGCTTGTAATATGAGTACTCTTTTTTCTTCCAGGGAAAGGTTTTCCGGCATGTTGCCAAAGGGATGCGACATAAAATCGCCCATAGTATATTGGGTTGCATTGGCGGTGTTGAAATCATCCAGATTGCTGAAGCCAATCTTTTGCAACCATAAAGGGGATATCCTGCGGCTATAGTCGCCGTTGAAATCAAAATCCAGGAAAGCATCGCCATACAACGGATACAGCAATGGCCTTACGATGGGAGTCATTCCGCCTCCATTATAGCGGAGGTCGATGATCAGATACCGGGCATGGGCTTCACTGGCGGCTTTCGAAAGCAGGTAAAACTCTTCGTAAAGCGAAGGGACACTTTGGATATCCTGCTCCAGATCGCCCGTTTTCGGGAAATTCAAAAATGAATATGCCCAGTTGATATGGCCTTCGATCCATTGAGGATTACTTCGATACGCGCTTTCCAGCACTTCGCGGCTTAAAATACTGTTCCAGACCAGGTAAGCAATTTCATTGTTTTCACCCATCAGAGACCAGTACAGCATGCCGTTGCTGTTTTCAAAATGCAAAGCCGATTGCTCAGGCAAAAAGGCAACGGAGTCCTGATAAGGAATGGTTTGAGATACCTTCTTGTTGTCAATGCTGGTAAAGGCAAACTCCAGGGGGGCAGGTGTGGAGAAAAAACGTTGTGCCCGGGTGTTGTTATTCAGAATCTGCAGCAGATTAAAGTATTCACCATACAGGTTCTCGGCGGGAAGAAATGATTTTGTCCGGGCCAGGAGCTCATCAACAGGATAACCATTTACGGACGAAAGAGTCATTCCTCTCAGATGGGCAAATTCAGACGTGGTATTTAGGACAAAAATGCCATCGGCGGCAATTTTAAACCTGATGGGCAATACCTGGGTGCTTTTTGCTGAATTATCCGGGAAGTTAGCAAAGGTGTGCCCATCGTTGAGGGAAGAAAGAAACTGATTGAGCAGCATGACGAACGCCTCAGGACTTAAATCTCCCTTCATCAGTTCTGCAAATTTATTCCTCTTCTCAAAAAAACCATCAGGTCCGCCAAAACCTTTGTAAGGTTCGGGGTGTGTTTCTTCCAGTCTCTTTACCAGGTAATCAAAATCAGATAGAAATGGGTTGGTCTGGCTGATCAAATTTTGCGGAATAATGATAAAAGGCATCCAAAGGCAAGCAAGAAATCGTTTTACGTTCATTTATGTTTTTTAAAGGTTAGTATTGAATTACAGATTGAAGCTGAACGCAAATGTATACTCTGCCAAAGGTCTGGTATGGGTAAAAAACACTTAAATAATTGGTAATTATTTCAGGTAGTGCTTCAATTAATACGGCAGCTGGTATCTGTTTCCGAAAGGCAGGTACACTAACCAAACACCAGAGAAAATCTATTAATCCTCCAACCCACCCCGGAGGGGGATATATATATACAGCCAAAAATAAGGACGAATATACAAGCCACCCCGGCGGGGTGGGATAGCAATGTATCCAATCCAAACCAAATTTTATGGCACCCGCTCCGGGGTGCCCGTTCTCTCTGGCGTTATTGCCTTTTCTATCGTTATTTGCCCCCGCTGGGGGCGGTGGTGTTTAACCCGGAAGCTTCCAGTTCCCGTTCGGGAAGCTGGAAGTTCCTGGCCTGCGGAGGAACTGGAAACTTGCGATAGCAATTTCCAGCTTCCGGTATATTTTCAATCCGGAGACCTGCACTGTAATTTACAGCTGCCGTAGGGTGGGTTAGCTACCCATTTCCCATTCTCATCAGCTGAAACTGACCGATGGACTTACCCATCTGTAATCCCAATAACGTTAAGAATATTGGTTTGAGACAGTTTTACCGGCATTTCTAACCTCATCAACCAACTCCGCAATTTTTCCTTCATCAATCTTAGTAACGTTTTGTGAAATTCCCGATACTTTTTTCACGATGAGCCTTTCGATAAAATTCATCTTTTCGAACAAAAACTCACCTCCAACACATTTTGAAGAAATGGCATGGCTGCGCAGCAGTTCGGGAAATGCATTGTTAAACTGGTTTTGAAATTCGGGTTCGTTCATCCCTACCATAAAAAGCCCTACCCGCTTTCGCAGCAAATCAATCATGTTGTTTTTGCAGAATGTTTTTACGTTGTGTTGCATTTGTCCGGCATGTATGGAACCTCCGACAATCAGCGTATCAAACAGGCTGAGATCAACGTTGCGGGTGGTTTTCAGATTGATCAGATGTGCGCAATCAGCCCCCAGTTGAAGCTGTATCTGCTTTGCCACTTTCTCGCTGGTTCCGTGGCTGCTGGCATAAATAATGGCTGTTTTCATAATGCTTTACATTGCTTAAAATCTAATACCCAGCAGAAGCTGAGGTACAAATATGGTTTCCTTACGCATAAGCTCAAAGAAGCTATCATGTTTCTCCACTCCGGGCCACTGGTTTTGCATCCAGACGGGGTGTCCTACTCCGGGTTGAATATTCAGGTAAAACCATTGCCCAAGGTCAAGGCGGTAGCCCAGCTTATACTCCACCCATAGCTCCAGCCCTTTGTAAGTATTGTTGTCAATAAACGACTCAAAACGGTTCCATGCGGGCCACAGTTCCACCTCCACATTGAATTTCCGCCAGAAATAGTACCTGCACGATAAAAGCAAGGTATAGGCATGGGCCTGGCCCAGAAATGACTCCTCTTCATTTTTCCAATTCTGGAAAGCGGGGCCAATGCCCAACTCCCACCTGTCGGAATATTTCCAGGAAAACTTCAGCATATAAATCCTTACCATGTGGAAGGTTAAACTGGTTTCTGCAGCCCAGCGGCTTTGCCGTGCTCGACCATTATTATTGGGAAGATCGTCAAACCGAATAGTAGGATGTGTTTGGGGTGTGTAAAAGGGATATTCTGCTTTTAGCGTATCCGTTCCGGCAATAGCCTCCAAACCCGTCAATGCGAAACATAATAACATTAAGAATACATTCCTCATGATTGTCGGTATTTTAAAACTGAAAAATAATTCCATATTTGATAAAAGAAGTTCCTGGTATTTCAAACTCAGGTTGGTTATAGAAATCCTCATACGCTCGTGTACCTCGGTATCCATCCACAAAGAATCCCAGCTTCAGGCCGTTGTTCAACCTGAAAGGTGCAGTGGATAAGCCCAGGGTGGCCCCGTTGCTGAAAGAGTTGGTGCTGTAGGCGGGCATATTCCCCTGACCATCGGAAATGGAAAACAGGTTGAATTGTGCAGCGTACCCAAACTTAAGCTGAAACAGGCCCTCCGGGTGGTTTTGCCTGATGATGCCAATGCTGTAAGTCAACGGCACCATAAACTGGGTAACGCCCAGCTTTCGCTCGCCCATGAAGTTATTGACTGCATCATTGTAGGTGAAGGTCTGGCTGTTGTGCATCAGGTCGACACCGGTTTCCACATAGTTGGTCCTGACAGGGAGCAATACTTTCGCGCTGGCATTCACACCTCTGCGGGTGGCTCCGGAAAAGGCATCTACACCGGCATTGTCAACCACGGCCATATCGGTATTCTCAACCACACCCCCTTTGTTGGCACCCACCTGCAGGCGGTATATGGGCGCCCACTTTTTGTTGTCCTGAATTCCCTGCTGGCTTACGCAACCCATCAAAAGAAATACTAAGATGATTGTTGTAGTGATAATTTTTCTTTGCATCGTATCAGATTTTTTTTTGGAGATTAATTTCGATGCAAAGGAAATACTGCTGAGTTTCGCAGAGGTATCATGCAGGTTTTTTGAGGTCTCAACTTGCAAAAAATGGGGTCTCAGAAAACTGAGACCTGGGTTGAATGGGTATTCAATGGATTACCAACCTCCGAAATCGCCGATGATGTCTGATACACTTTCAAACCCTTTTATGATTGCGCAAAAAAAACCCCCAACCTGTGGAAGAGCCCAAAAGAGGGTGTCTCAAATCCAGGACACCCTCTTTATTCATCTTCTCTTCAGAAACGCAGCGCATCTACTCCCCCATAACTTCCTGCATCCAATCATGCACCCATTTAACAATATCCTCATTGAAGTGGCTGTACTGGTATTGCCAGTCGTTGCGCACGGCTACGGCATGCTGCACATCTTCCACCCATACAAAACCATGGTTGATGTTGGGCATTCTTACAAAACGGGCCTTGCCAGGGTTATAATGATTTACTATATCGGTAATCAGCTGGTGTTCATAGGGATTGATTGCCACAAATTCGCCTTCACCCCAGATGGAAAGCACATGAGCCTGTGTATTTGCCCAGGCCTCAAAGAGCCGGGCATCCTGCAACTGCTGCCAGAAGGTGTAGTGGCGACCGTGAAAGTTTTCAGCACCATCAAAACTCCATTGATTGAGCATAAAACCACGTATTTGTTCATCCTCCATCATCTCGTGGGGTGTTTTTTTCTCCACCATCAGGGCATAGAAAAACCGGAGTGCATCATGAGCAATCCGTTCATTTTCCAGGTAGTCCTGCCCCAGCAAAAGGCGTTGTTTGCGCACTATCTCCATAAAATACTCAAACCATGGTCTTACCACGGTACCAAAAACAGCAATACCACGCGGTGCGAAATCGGTTTGCAGCAACGGGGCCTGAATGCCACCCATGCTATGCCCCAGGACAAACACATTGCGGGTATCAACAAAATCGTATTGGGCCAGGTGATTGAAACTGGCCGAGAACAGAGCCACCTCCTGCTGCAGGTTACAACTGCTGCAGGATGCTGCAGTACGGGAATCGCCCACTCCAGCCTTTTCTGTTTTCACCACCACATATCCCAGGCGGGCAAAGCCTTCGATAAGCCTGGCTACAGGATCATTGGGATCCATACGGTCCATGGAGCCGCAGTGGGCCCCCTGAATAAAAAACAACACAGGAAACTTGCCTTCAGCGCGGGGCTTGCGGATGATGGTGCGCACATAGCCACCCTCCCAGGGAACAGCATCGTAGATAACATCAGCATAAGGACTGGTTTCATAAGGTAAAGGCAAGAGTACACCTTCCGCAAGCAGCAATGTACCGTGGCGATAGTATCCAATCTCCACCACATCGCCCCCCCGCAGGGAAGTGATCATAGAGGCTACATCTGAATGGTGAATGATGGGCTGGCCCATCACTGATACAATCACATCGCCCGGCTGCAAACCCATGGCGGCTGCAGAGCTGTTATCAACCACCCGGTCAATCAGCGCACCGCGAGCTTCGGGTAATCCATAACGTGCCGCAACAGAATCTGTAACCCCATACAGTTGGGTACCCAGAAAGGCACGCCGGGGCAAAGAGGCCCCTAACACATGGCAAACTACCATGGAAAGCAATATAATCAGGATAATCTTTTTTTGCATCACAAAATGTTTTGGTACGACAATAATTTCATATTAATTTACATGATAGTTATAATTACCGTGCCCAAACCACTACAAACCTCACTTTCAACACCTTAACAAAACCACCGAGTCCTTTGGCAGAAGTACATTGTTGCTGAACCGGACAGTACTGTCCGTAATAGGACAATCAGTTAAGGAATTCACAGCAAAAATGAGCTTCCGAACCGCTTTCGAAAACCATACAAACCTCAAGTTGTGACACTTATAAGTTATGGCATATTTTTATAGGTAGCAGTAGTATTCAATCCCATACCCGCCTTCCTGATTTTTTAAGAAGATCCTGGGGGTGCCATTGATTCGACACCAAACCCCAAGAACATGTTACTTATTTACCTAAAGATTGCATGGAGAAACATCAGCAGACAGAAGGCCCTGAGCCTTATCAATATTTGTGGTTTGTCTGCGAGCATTACAGCCTTTATACTGCTCTCCACCTATATAAGCCACGAGATAGCCTTCGATAAGTTTCACCCCAATGGAGAGAATATTTACAGGGTAGTAAGTCATTTCGGGCAGGAGAATACCACCTCACTGCCACGTACACTTCCCGGTGTAGCTCAATTGCTCCGGGATCAGTTTCCTGAGGTGATCCAAAGTGTACGCTTTAAACCTGAGGAATACAGGATACGATTAGGGGAAAAAGCGTTTTCTCACGAGCACTTCCTGATGACAGATCCATCTTTTGGGCAGCTCTTTCATTTCCCGGTTTTGGCAGGCGACTTGTCGCAAACCCTCGCAGACCCCAGTTCTGTGGCGCTCACCAGAAGCCTTGTGGAAAAACTTTTCGGGCATACTGATGCCATTGATAAAACCATCGAACTTGAGCAATACTTTCTCGACACCTTACACCGCAGGCTCAACTCCCGCTTTATGCCCATGCGTATTGGTGCAATACTGATGGATCCGCCCTCGAACACCCATTTGCAATTTGTTGCCCTGCAAGGCTATGATTCTTACGACCCTTACTATGCCCGCACCTTCAGCAACGATCTGTTTTTGTATTTTCAAACCCATGAGCCTTTGACGGCAGACCAGGAAATAGCATTGCAGACTGCCCTTCAGGATTACATTGTTGATATCTTCGGAGAGAATTTCCGCAATGTACTGAGCCATGAGTTTCAACCCTTACACCACATACACTTTGGACCCGGCTATGGCTATGACATGGGGCAACGGGGAAACAAAACGCTCATTTATGTTTTCGCCGCAGTTGCCTTTTTCATCCTTTTTATCTCGGTGATCAATTTCATCAACCTGGTAACCGCACGTTCAGAGAAACGAGCTGTTGAGGCTGCCATACGTAAGGTTTCAGGTGCAAGCAAAGGCCAGATCATTCAACAATTCATGGGAGAGGCTATCCTGATCTGTATCATTGCCCTGCTAGTGGCTCTGATGCTTGCCGAGGTATTTATGCCTCACTTTGCCAGGTTGCTCAATCGCGAACTCACCCTCTTCGACTCGCTGGATCTGCCCAGGCTACTCACAATTGTGCTGTTTGCTCCCCTTATTGGCATCCTTGCAGGTGCTTACCCCTCCCTGGTGTTTTCACGTTTTCAGCCCGTAGAGATACTCCGGGGCAAAGCCCGTGGCGGGAACAAGACGCCCATGCTACGTATCACCCTTGTAATTATACAGTTTACTATTTCGGCGATCCTAATTGTTTCGGTGATGGTATTCAACCGGCAAACTCAATACATGAAGAATGCGGATCTGGGTTTTTCTGTCGGAAATGTGATCATCATTGGCGGATTAACCGAACGAATGATCGGTGGGTTTGAATCCATCAAAGCAGAACTGTTGTCCAGCACAGCCATTGAAGGGGTAAGTGCATCTCAGGCCTATCCGGGTGCCAGCGGCAGCGGCATGTCGCTCAGGCGCCCCCAGGATCCTGAAACCATGAGTGTGTCGGCCCAGGAATACAGGGTTGGGAGAGATTTCGAGACCACTCTGGGAATCCGGATCAAATATGGCCGGTGGTTCGACTTTGACCACCTTACCGACCTGAACAATTTCATCCTCAATGAAACCGCTGTAAAGGCACTGGGGTTGCACAATCCGTTGGGAGAGGAGATCGTAATGTGGCGACGCACCGGACGAATCATTGGTGTTGTAGAGGATTTTCATATTTCCTCACTCAAAAACCAGATCGAACCTCTGGTGATAACAGCATATGCGCAAAGTTTTTATCACATTGCCGTAAAACTCCGCCAGGGCCGCGAGCAGGAAGCACTTGCCCACATCCGCAATACCCTTGCCGCTTTTGACCCCAATTACGTTTTCCGCGAATGGTACCTTGAAAATCATTTCCGCAAAATGTATAAACAGGAAGAAAACAACAATACCATACTCAATTATGCTTCTTTGCTGGCCATCATCATTGCCATGCTGGGGATTTTAGGTCTAAGTTCTTATATCATTATGGCCCGCACCAAAGAGATCGGCATCCGTAAAATTCTCGGAGCGGAAACACCACAGATCATTTATGTCCTGCTTACCGACATCATCAAATGGGTGTTGCTGGCCAATCTGATTGCTGCTCCCATAGCGTGGTATTTGATGGAGCGCTGGCTTGAGGCATTTCCCTACAGGATCCCTATGTCGCTGGCATACCCGGGGCTTGCTCTCGTTATTTCCATATTGATTGTTCTGATCACAGTATCATGGCAAACCTTTAAGGCTGCCCGCCGCAATCCGGTGGAGTCAATCAAACTGCAATCTTAACCCGATGAACGAATTTGGTTGCGATACCCTGCCGGCGATACTCCACTCATCTTCTTGAAAAACTTCACAAAATGGCTGTAATCATCAAAATTGAGTGACCAGGCCAGCTCCTTTATGCCGGTATCGGTTGAAGAAAGCTGTGTTTTTGCATGCAGAAAAATCACCTCGTTGATGATGTCTTTGGGGGTGGTATGGTAAACCTTTTTTACTGCCTCTCCCAGGTAAGCCGGAGTTACTCCAAGGATTGAGGCATAATATGCCACCGTTTTGTTTTTGACATAATGCTCAAACACCAGGCTTTTAAACCGGGTGGCCACCTTCTGGTATTGCAACTCCACAAAGCTGCCAGAGGTTTTTATCTGCGATACGATACGATTGATATACACCAGCATCACCTGCAACAGGTTGCGGATTACCAGGACATTCTCCTCGGCCATCTCTTTTTGTTCCAGGAGCATAAGTTCAAACAGACCTCCAAGCACCTGGTAATCAGATTTTCGAAGAGCAAGAACCAATGGCTGCATCCGGTGCAGAAAACCATAGCTTTCGGTAAGATGGGATATACTACCCAGGTTCAGAAAATTTTCTTTTACATTGATCAGGTAACCCTCCCAGTCTCCGGTTTTTTCCCAGTGAATGATCTGGCCTGGCAAATACACCACAAGAGAGTATTTCTCGGTTTCGGTGCGCGTATCGAAAACCCCGACATTTGCGCGTAACACTCTTCCAAGGGCAAAATGGAAATAGGTTTTACGGAAAGGACCCATTTTCTGCACCAGCCCATCACCTGCATCACTGAACCGAAACACATGAAAATCCTCATGCTCCGCCCGTATTATAGCATTGGCATCGGCATAGTAGTCGTTGAAATTGTGGTAGGTTTTTATTTCTGTTCCGGGGTCCATGTTTTGCCTTGAATAATTCAAAGATAGGAAAACCGGAGAAATAATTGCATCGGATACGACAAGCTAAAACCAACCCTGAGGCATGCTTGCCAAAACCTTATACAACAATGGATTGCAACAAATGGAAACAAACAACAAATAAAGCTCCATGTTTGCTATTCTGGCTTTGCTGAGCACTGCCGCAGGTGCGTTATCGGTTGTGTTTTTTTTGCAAATATGATTCTTTCCTCAGAAAAGAAAATTGCAGTAGCTTTACACGTAAAAAAAACAATCTTTCGGTTGTAACACCTTCGAGATAAGCCAAAAGCTTTTTTGCCAATGGCACAAAACAAGCACATGAACCCAAAAATGGACTGATCTGTTTCCGATTAACCTGTGTATTGAATTAGCAAATACATTACAAAAAATGACGGCGCCATTAAAAGCCTATGTAGATCAATTTGTAAAACTCAGCGATGCTGAGATGGAAGCATTTTTTCTGGCAACCCTATCAAAAAAACTCAAAAAGAAAGAGTTGCTGATCAAAGAAGGTGATGTTTGCTCTTTTATTGGATTTTTCACCGAGGGCTACTTCCGCTTCTATTACACAGATGTAAATGGCCATGAGGTAACCAGCGATTTTCACTTTGCTCCGGGATTCATTACATCTTACACCAGCTTTCTTACCCAGAGCCCCTCGCAAACCAATGTGCAAGCTATGGAGGACATGGATGTTTTGCAGATAAGCAAAACCAACCTTTATGATCTCTACGCAAAGCACCATCGCATTGAAACCCTGGGCCGCCTGATGGCCGAACATGTTTTTATTACTTCAGAAACGCACCTGCTGATGATACTCAGCCAGACTGCCGAAACACGCTACCGGATCCTCCTCGATAAATATCCCGGTTTCATCAACAAAATCCCCCTCCAGTACATTGCTTCCTACCTGGGCATAACCCAGGAAACTCTCAGCAGAATCAGAAAAAGCATTTACTAGTTTTTATGATTATCCGTAATCCTGCCAGCAACTACACTTTATGCCTATTTCCCCAATCGAAATAGACTTCATTCGAGAAGGTCTTTCTTTCTTCAACTTTTTCCTTGATGAAAAAGTTGCAAAAAATCAAGGCTTCGCAGCTTTTTTCGACAAAACTGCG
>JBKBSF010000050.1:0-11164 GCA_046291875.1 Bacteroidales bacterium
CTGGGAGGGATGAGCACCATTGGGGTAAGTGAAAACGCCTTTAAATCGGGTACCCTGCAGCCCATTCTTTATAATATAAGCACGGCCATTGGTATGGTTATCATTGGATTTACTGTAGCACGTCATTACCGCCAAAACAATGTACATACGGTGAGCGAGATGCTCGAAAATCTTTTTGGCCGTCGTGCCCGTGCCATTTCGGCCATTGCCTTTTTGTTTGCGTATATTGTACTGGCTTTTGTGCAACTGCAAACGGCTTCCAGTGTTATTTCGGCCATGTTTGGCACCAACTGGCTCTATTCGGTTATCATTTCTTCAGTTATCATCACCCTTTACACTTATGTGGGAGGGATGCATGCCCTTGCCATCACGGGTATCATTCATGTAATTGTGATGTTTTCCGGAATTGGAGTGGCCGCATGGTTGGGCATTGCCGATGTGGGTGGTTTTGCTGTATTGAAAAGTGAAATGATTCTGCAAGGGTCGCCAGAAAACCTTTACAACCCCTTCAGCGGAGGGCTGAGCTATGCCTGGAGCCTGATCATTGGGGGTGTGCTGGGAGGTATGGCCGGCCAGGCCAGCATTCAACCTATCTTTGCAGCACGTAGTGCCGATATTGCCAAAAAGGCAGCCATCCTTTCTGCCTTTATCATTGCCCCCTTTGGAATAATGGTGGCCCTGTTGGGGTTGGTGGCAAAAACGGGCAATTATTTCGACATTGCCACAAGTGCCAGCCCACTGTGGAATCCCGACCTGGGAATCATCAATCCGAAAATGGTGCTGCCCACCCTTATGGTTACACCCGAATTTATACATCCTGTGCTGGGAGGCATTGCCCTGGCAGGAATTCTGGCTGCCATCCTTTCTACTGTGGGTCCGGTGAATTTTGCGGTGGTTACCATTGCCACCAAGGATATTTACCATGGTATCATCAACAAAACAGCTGTGGATAAGAAGCTAATCTCTACTGCACGTAAGCTGGTGATCCTGGTCAACCTGTTAACCATACCGCTGGCATATTTCAGCACCGGTGCCATCCTGAGTATGGCCTATATCTCCTATGGTATCCGGGCCATTGGAGCCATTGTGATAGTGATGGGCATTTACCAGCGAGGCTGGATTTCAACAGATGGCGTTCGTTGGGCATTTATGGGAGGTACTGTGGCTGTGCTGATCAATATAATTGCACGTTTGCTCGGACTATGGCGAATAGAAGATACCTATGTGGCCGTTGGAGCAGCACTGGTTTTTATCATCCTGGGAAATATCTATGCCAACAACCGCAAAAAGAAGCTAAGGGCACATTCGGCAAGGCTCAGGCCTTTCCCTTCAAAAGAGGTGAAATAAGTGCTGCCGGCAGTATCATAACCTGGTCACATGGTTATGAGGATTTCCCTGCGAGCCCATTGTTAATACTTTACCGATCAAAACACAAACTATGAATGAAAATACCCCCTTGCAAGGATTGAAAGTGCTGGAACTGGCCAGTGTACTGGCTGGTCCCAGCGTTGGGATGTTCTTTGCCGAATTGGGTGCCAGCGTTTATAAGATAGAGAACGTGACCACCCAGGGCGATGTTACCCGCAAATGGAAGTTGCCCAAAGAAGATGCTGATACGGATATCTCAGGCTATTTTTCATGTGTGAACTGGGGAAAACAATCCTTCGCAGTAGATCTGTGCCAGCAGCAGGGCCTTGAGATTATCTATGACCTGGCTGCACGCTGCGATATCGTTCTGGTAAGTTATAAGCCTGGCGATGCCGAAAAGCTTAAGGTCGACTATCCTACGCTCAGGCAATTCAACGAGAAAATCATTTATTCGCACATTACGGGGTATGGTTTGCACAACCCAAGGGCGGGTTTCGATGCCATTATACAGGCCGAAGCCGGGTTTACCTATATGAACGGGGAACCCGATGGGCCTCCAACCAAGATGCCGGTGGCTTTGATGGATATTCTGGCCGCACATCATCTGAAGGAGGCCATACTGCTGGCTTTGTATTACCGGGAAAAAACCGGTAAGGGGCAATACATTGAAGCCTCTTTGTTTAAAGCCGGTGTGTCCTCACTTGCCAACCAGGCTACCAACTGGCTGGTGGGGCAGGCTATCCCCCAGAGGATGGGCTCCGATCATCCCAATATTGTACCCTATGGCACCATTTTCAAGACATCCGACCACAAAGAGATTGTAATGGCTGCCGGCACCGACAAGCAATACCAGCAACTTATCACAGCCCTTGGCAGACCCGATCTGGCCACCCAATGCAAGTTTGAGAAAAACCACGGAAGGGTAATACATAAAGAGGAAATCAACACCATTATACAGGAGCTGATTGGGCAATATACCCGCGATGAGATACTGGAACTGCTGCAACAGAAACGTATTCCGGCGGGTGGGGTTTTCAATATGCAGGAAGTGTTTGAAGTGCCTGAAGCCCAGCCCATGGTGCTGAAGGGGCAATACGAAACGGGTAAGGAGATAAAAGGGGTGCGGTCCATTGCTTTTACTACCACCGACAGGATGAGTGTTGAGGATTTGAGCCCGCCACCCCATTACGGACAGCATACGCGCACCATTCTTGCGCAGGAGCTGGGATATAGCAAGGAAACCATTCAGGAGCTAATCAATAAAGGAGTAGTATATGCAAGATAGCAGCAAAGGGCGGCGGGCATTGGTCGATGCCTCACGCCTGATCATTGAGTCGATGGCACGTGCCGGAGCCGATGCCTTTATCGGTTATCCCATCACCCCCGCCAATCTTTTGTATCAATACGGATCGCAGCGCATGCCTCTGATGCTTGCGGCCCCTGATGAGATCACCACCCTGCAGTGGATGGCCGGCCTGGCAGCTGCAGGTAAGCTACCCATCACTGCCACCTCTTTCCCGGGATACGCCCTGATGATAGAATCGGTAAATATGGCTTACATGATGGAGCTACCCATGGTGATCATCCTGGTGCAACGCCTGGGGCCTGCCACCGGCACCGCCACCTGCGGCGCGCAGGGCGATCTGAGCCTGCTCAGAGGCAATATCTCAGGCGGACATCCCATACCCGTGTTGTGCACCTCCAGCTTCGCAGATTGCTGGACACTGGGTGCTAAAGCCGTGGAAACCGCCATCAGACTCAGAACTCCGGTGGTATTGCTCACCTCAAAGGAAGAAGTTATGACTACCAAAAGCTTTGATCTGAACAGCCTGCCCGAGATAGAGAAGGTAGAACGAAAATACTACGATTTGCAGTGTGGAGGCAAATACAAATCTTACAAGGCTACCGATCTGGTGCCCGATTTTCTGCCTGTTACCCAGAACCAGCACCAGGTCCGTCTTAATGCATCTACCCACGACAAGGAGGGCATTCTGCAGCATAGCAATGAGGAGGCCATGGCCAATACACGCAGGCTGGAGGATAAGATCAGGATGAAACTGCCCGACTACCTAGAGTATGAATACCACCAGGAAAAGGATGCCCAAACGCTGGTGGTGGCCTTTGGTATTTCTGCTGCCGCTGCCAAAGACGCAGTAGCTGAACTTGAGAAGGCAGGCGAGAAGGTCTCTTTACTTATTCCCAAAACCTTGCTGCCGGTACCGGAGGTTTACCTGGAAATCATGGACCATTACAAAAAGGTTGTGGTGGCGGAGGAAAATATCAACAATCAGTTCAGCGATATGTATTATGGCATCCGGAAACCCGAACACCATCGATTCATGGGTGCCCTGGGTAAGATGATTACTCCACAACAAATCATACAGGAGGTACTGGCATGACAACAGCTTATCTGAATACCGACGCATTGCCCTATTGCAAAGGCTGCGGACACGATCTGATAGCCCGCAACACTACCAAAGCCCTTGAGCGACTGGGCTATGATCCACTGGATGTGATCATGGTGACCGATATTGGCTGCCATGGTATTATCGATAAATGTCTCAACACACATACTGTTCATGGGCTTCATGGCAGGTCGGTGGCGTTGGGTGCGGGCATTGGCTTTGCTGATCTGGATGCGGGAAAGAAAATTGTGGTTTTTATTGGTGATGGGGGCACTACCATTGGTTTGCAGCATATTATGGAGGCTGCCCGCCTTAACCTTGATATGACCGTGGTGGTGCACAACAATTATCTTTATGGCATGACGGGTGGCCAATCCAGCGGACTTACCCCAACGGGGTTCAATACTACAACCACCGGCGAGGGAAATCCTTTCTCCGGATACGATATCTGTGCCCTTGCCTTTGCCGCTGGCGCTACCCACACCAGCCGGATTATGGGCATTGGCGATATCAGCCAGAAGCTTGAGCGCGTATTTGCCATCCGGGGCTTTTCGTTGGTGGAAGTGCTGGAGATCTGCCCCAGTTATGGGGTAAAGCTCAACCCCAGGCGCAAGCTGGCAGAGATTGTGGAAACTGCGGGCAAACCCCTGGGCGAATGGGATCGCCAGCGCGAGCCCTTTGCAACACATCAGGGCAAAAAGACACCGGATCTGCTTACCAGGGTACACCCCATCAAGAAGACTTTCAAAGCCTACCTCAGTCATTCACTTTCTTTGATTATCAGTGGCTCGGCAGGCGAAGGGGTTCAGCTGGCTGCAGGGCTCATCAGCAAAGCAGCCCTTAGTTCAGGCCTGCATGTTACCCAGAAAGGCAGCTATCCGGTTACTGTAGGGGTGGGGTTCTCAACGGCAGAGATCAACCTCTCACCCGAGAAGATCAATTTCCATGGAATCAATGTGCCTGATGCGGTCATTATCACCTCAGCTGACGGCCTGGCACACAATCTCAAACGCATTGAGGCCATGCAGGATGGAACATTGTTTATCGATAGCAGCCTGCCGGTGCCCGTTACCGCTGCCGAAGTGATACAACACGATTTTCGCAGCCTGGGTGCCCGCAACGCTACCATCTATGCCATATTCTTCTTTGCTCTCAAAACAGGGATACTCTCCACCGAAGCCATCTTTAAGATCATTGAGGAGGAGGGAAAGAGTGATAAACTACCCCTTGCCAGGATCAAGGAGGCGCTCACGCAGCTCTAGATTGCAATGCCATGTTTCGATCGGGACAATGCTACGTGCAGAGGTCTTTTTGTTCTACCATGAGGTTCTCCTGATGGTCTGTCGTGGCAAAATAACTGCCTCAGGCCGGCCTTCTTAACCACCTGCGCAGCCATACAGCTACTACGGCAATGAGGATCCTGGGCGCAAGCATCCATGGAATGGAAACCCCAATGGCAGCAAAAAGCAATACATCCTCCAGGTTGGAGTGCGATATGGCCACATGGTAGTTGAGCAGGTCAGCATCTCTCTTTGTAATCCGTCCCTGGTTGATCTCTTCTACCATAACAGCTGCCCCATAAGCAAGTCCCAGCGTATTGGCAACAATCCATAAAAAGGAGGTTGAAGCAGGGAGCCCCATGGTTTTGAGAATGGGGGATAAGGGTTTTGTGAGCAGTTCGATCAGTCTGAATTCGCGCAGCAGGGCCTGCAAGATCATCAAAAGTGCGATGAGGATCACTATCTTGAGCGTAAGGCGAAAAGAGGATGTCAGCCATGCAATGAGTAATTGGCCAAGATGAGCTGCATCGTTGGTTTGAGCCATAATACCCATTTTGTGGCTCATCTCGGGTAATACCCAATTGAGAAGCGCCGCTGCAATGAAGGCTGTACCCATACGAAGAACAACCATGTGCCAGACTTTTGATCCTGTTTTGCTCTGTATGGTGGTCTCGATGATTAGGTTATGGGCAATGAGGCTCATCACCGCAATGATAGTAACCTCACGCATATCGAGGCTCAGCTGCGACACAACGGCAATTACCGAATAGATATTCAGAAGAATACCGGTTATAAAAGGCAGTGCTGCTTCGCCACTGAGCCCGATCAGGTTGAAAGCGGGGGTGAGGTGCCGGGTAAGCAGCTCTATCAGCCCGTAATAGTTGAGAATACTTACCCCCAGCGAAACAGGCAGTGTGATCTTAAGGATCCAGAGGGCCGTTTGCAGTGCCTTGGGCATCGATGCCCGGATGCAGAGCGCAATTCGGGAAAATACTGTTGGGATCGGGGTGTTGTTTTTGTCCTCGTTGCGGGTTGTGATCACCTGTTTGAATATTTCGAATAAGTATCTTCTGTATCACTCATCCACCTCTTGCATAACTCCTGTCGGCCAATACCCATACAAGTATGAATTGAATAAGCGACGTCAAAGATACCCAAACGTCAGGAAATAATACTTTGAATGTTGCAAAAGGCATTATCTTAAAAACCTGTATCCTACGCCCCATTCAAAATAGTCGGCCAGCGCGAACCAATGATGTTTGATGCCAAACATCATAGTAAAGTTGTTGCTGAAATGATACCGGAACCCCAACCGGCCTGTAAAAAGTGGAATATCCTCAGAAGGCCTGTAAATATAGAACCCTGGGTTGAGTATCACTGCCACTGGACTTTTCATCAGCTCCAGCACAAGATGAAGGGCGCTCTGGAAAGAGAAAGGAGAATAACCTTCATCTGTTTTCCCAGGCTTTCGTCAACCTCTTTAATTCCACCCGCAACAGAGGCGCTGAAGCTGCGCCTCTCCGGCCTGTCTTTTCTTAGTCCTACCGACATGACACCGCTATGGATGGCATCCTCATAACCAGGTTTGATTGCTGCGAAAATTTGCACAAATGAAACCCCGTTGTTATGTGCATCAAACTTAGTATTTTTTCTCAGTACTATAATACGTGGTTTTTAAAGCTTCTGATCCATTAATTCCAGGATTTTTCCGAAAAGAAACAGCCTTAAGACCAGCAAGGGATTTTGCCTGATCTTAAGGCTGTTAAGAAACAACGATTCAGTAAATATCTTTTACAGAATCTGAATACGATGATTGATGATCTGCTGGTGGGTAACGACCTGCAAAATATAGAAACCCGCCGGGAGGTTCTCCAGGTTGATTTGGGTTTGTTTTGAATGGACTAGCGTGTGTAGAGCTTCGCGCCCATCCAATGAAAGAATACGTAAAGATTGGATATCGGTGTCGGCATGCACGGTAATAATACCCGATGCAGGGTTTGGATACACGCGCAACTGCTCAGAAACAAAATTCTCTACAGTTGTATTGTCTATCTGAAGCACCAAAGCAAGGGTCTGATGATCCAGATTCAGGTCTACCTCTCCTGAGAGTGGGAAATAGCCATCTTTGTTTACCATATAGCTGTAGGAATCGGGAAGCAGATCAAAGCTATATTCTCCCGGTTGATAAGCAACTCCGTTTAGGGAGACAATAGCATCTGAGATTTCCGTTCCATGGACATCGGATATCTGAAAACCCAGTGTGAAGTAATGTTGAAGAGCAATGGACAGGATATGGTCAGCATGACCTAATTCAACTTCACCTGACTGTGAAAAATAACCCTCTTTTTCTATGTTGAAGTTGTGGGTTCCGGGTTCCAGGTCAAAAGAGTATTCTCCTGGCTGATAAGAAACTCCATTGAGGGTAATGATTGCGTCGGCAATTTCTGCCCCATTCACATCGGTTATTTCAAAATCAAGGGAAAACCGTTGTGTTGGCACATTGGTAATTACAAGGGTCTGGTAGTACACACCTGACAGATCAGCAATGAGCTCAAAGGCGCCGGTTTGCAGGTTGTAGGATCCAAATACACTGAAATAAGTACCGCTGGCGATTGTGTAAAGTCGGCCGGTTTTTACATCAAAAGAAACATCCTGCGGATATGTAATATCAATGCCGATGGGGCCTACTGTGGTGGCATCACCAGTGTTGGGGTCAATTTTCAACAGATTGTTCTGGAAAGAAACACCGTAGAGGAAGCCATCGTTTGCAAAATCTACGCCAAGGATCAATTCTGTGTTGATCCCTATTTCTGTAAGCTCCAGGGTGTTCATGTCGAGGGTGCAGATGTGTGAATAATCAGTGTTAATATTCTGAACGATCACAAACATTTGTTCGGTATCCCAGTTATAGGCCAGCCCGGCGGTATAGCCGGGAACTCCTGTCATGGTTCCCAATAAAGTGAAAGAACCTTCCGAATCAACTATGCCTATAGAGCCATCATACAAAATCCGGTATATATTCTTACCATCAAATTCTTCAGCCAATGCCCAGGGGTAATTAGCTACAGGCCCCAGGCTGGTCATCTGGCCGTTGGATAAATTCACTTCAGTGTATGTATTGCTTTGTCCATTTATGGCATATGCTTCTGCAAGGACACCCACCATTGCATTAACGATCAGCGTGTCGTTGGAGGTTTCTTCTCCGCCACCCTCTGTAAGAATTGCTGTGATCACAAATGGACCTTCCGTTTGAGGGGCATAGGCAGGAAAAGTTATATGCGCTTCATTACCAGAGTCTATAGGCTCATTGATGGAAACGGATTCACTGTATGCGAACTCCGGCACATCTACTTGTACAGTATACGCGTTTATGGTTTCTACACCGGTATTTTTTATTGAAACCACAGGCGCAAAGTCATTGCCTAGCATAACAAACCTGGGCATAACATTTAAGATGGCCAGGTCCTGATCCAGTGCTCGTTGCAGTTCGATAGTTCCGGTAGCAAAGTTCGGGGGAGCGCCATATCCATCACCGGCAATGAAATAAACTACAGATAACAGGCCGGTAAAATCTTCGCTTATAGTAACGTTTACAGAAAACTGTCCGCTCGATCTCAGTCCACCCCAACCTGAGCCTCCTTCGATATTCCCCCAGGTAACCAAGGCTCCATCTCCAGTTTCCCCGTTGTAGGGCAGCTGATGTTGGCCAGTAACGGTGCAAACCGTAGCATGATTTACAAAAACACCAGCAGGAAAATCCAGGGAAACGCCATCATCCCATTCACCATCAGGGGTTGAATAGGAATAATAAAAAACCAGGTCCATTGTTGCTCCAGGAGCATATGCCTCGGTAACGAACGATACTGAGCTTTGCACTTCCTTCTGTCCGGATTTGGTTTTACCCACAGAAAGTGCAGAGTTTTCAGGTGTATTCGCTTTCGTATCAATTAAATTGCTAAACAGTAATACTGCCACAAAAAAAAATAGTCTAATCTTCATTTGTTTATTTGTTTATTTGTTAGTGATGAATGTGAGTTCCTGCAACGGGTAAATCCGCCTCCAATAGCTTTGGTTCTAAAACATAGTAGGAATCCTCAGGCTATACTTCAACGGAGAACCTCGACTGGAGGCTGGTTCGAAATTAGATAATGGATAAGAAAGAGATAGGAAAGCGGGTAGCACAATATATGCACAAGACAAGAAACCCAATGCTACAAAAATGCTACTGAAAGCAGCTGATTGCATTGCAAGCGCTTGATAAGCTGTTGAAACCTCCTTTCAGGCAACACGGTTTCAGTACATCTGTATATGTTTTGCAAAATGGACGGAGGCTTCTTATCTGTTCAAGATACGCTCCACAGCCTTATCCAGGATCTCATCGCGGGTGAGGTCTGTCCAATCGAAAGAGGCCTGAATATCAGGGGGGACCCCGTCTTCGGCATAGTTGGCCCAGTTCAGATCCAGCAATTGGCTGATACTGAAACGGTAGGTCCAGCCATTAGGCAATTGCCCACCATTAGGTAAGCCACCACCGCCTCCTGTGGTATCGCCCATAAGGATAATTTGGGGGAAAGCCTTTGTGGCTAAAGCGAAAAAGGTTGTAGCACTGTAAGAGCCGCGGTCGATCAGCACCACAACAGGTCCTGCATACCTGGCACCATCGTAAGGGGTAATGTAAAAGGGTTCTCTCTCTCCAAAGTCGGTAAGTCTGGGGCCATTGCGTGTAATGGTATATCCCACCAGCGTTTTTTCGTGGGCAAACCGACCGAGGATTTTGGGTACATTAAACAAACTTCCTCCACCATTGGCCCTAAGGTCGAGAATAAGACCCCGGGTGTGGGCATACCGGTTGATAACAAAATCCAGCTGCTCATCGCTGAAATCAGACATGAAACTGGCATATCTTACATACCCCACCAGGCTGTCGGCAAGAAAATCGTGCACAAAAGCTCCGGTAAACCAGGCGCGGGGAATATAGAACTCCTTTAGGGTTCTTTGGTGAAAGTTTTCCGGCCCCTGCAAGGCAACGTTGTAACGCGAAATGTTGAAAGGTGCAATCAGGTTGGTATGATCGTCGCGGAGTTCATTCAACATGGCAGCCAGAACCTCAAAAAGCTCTTCCTCCCCCGAATCTGAGGAAAGCATAGGTCTGTAGTTTTCTCTTACCTGATTCCAGTCAATGCCTTTGAGTTCAAAGTAGCTGTATTTCTTATCGGCTTCGTTCCACAGGTAGTCAAAATTCTTTAGTGGATCCCTGGAGCCCAAATCTGGTTCAAAAAGCAGCAGTTCGCAAGAGGAAAAGATAAATATTGCGAGGATAACAATGATACGACTCATGGCTTAACGTTTTGCGGTGTGAAAAAACATGGTATACTGAATGCGGTGACTGGCCATCTGAAAAGCTTCATGCCTGCCAGGTGCGTGCGCTGCTTCCCATACATAAGCTATACTGCGCGCGTTGCCGTTGGGAAGGTAGCTGATATATTCGATCTGTGTGCTGATCCGCCAGCCGTTGAGCGACCAACGGTAGTCGGACAACACCCATGACAAAGGGCTGGTTTCCAAGCCTACCAGCTCGGCATCATAAGAATAGGCATAGCCGGGCCGATAGTTGAAATTTAGCAAACCCACATTGGCCTGGAAACGTAAATCGCGTTTCACCGGTTTGAGCATTGTGGAAAAAAGGAAAAAGTATCCCTTGCGGGGTTCTGTTCGCGAAATATCCCGTGTGAGCTGGGCAGATGCCATCAGATGAGTTAGATTTTCCAACCCCAGTGCATTATTGAGCAGCGAAGGGTTGCTGCGGATATGTTGTGAGGTTTGCAGCGCACCCCCCAGCTTTACGTTGTTTCGGTGGTCTGATAATGCCTCAAGCCTTCAAAGCTGATGATAGTAAAGCGAAAGCTGGTGAAACATGCCCACACTGAGTGGACGTATGAATTCGCCCTCAGGAGCAAATGCGCTCACTGCACCGAGCTCCAGTCCCATGGAAAACAATCGCTCACGGTGGAGCGAGCGCCTGAGCCAGGAAGAGCTGTAGTGGTCTAAAAAATTTGGACAGAATTTAATAAACTATTAAATTTCTGTTATGAAAGACACAAGACGAAAATT
>JBKBSF010000051.1:0-9865 GCA_046291875.1 Bacteroidales bacterium
TGTCCGATAAATAATGTCCATATTTTTGCAAAAGCTTATTGTAAACCAGGCAAAACACGTCTGCATCACGTCTTTTATTTGCATCAGACAGGGTGCTTCTATATGGAATATGATCCAACTTAAAATGCTTGGTTTTGCCTGCCAATCCTAGCATAGCGCCAGACACTTCTCGCAATGATGTGCACTTGGCAAAGGAACAAAACAGCATGCTGATTAAATGGTCTTTTGTTTTAAACCGTTTTATATAATGATCTGAGCCTTTCTGTTTTGATGCATCTGAAATGATATTGTCATCTATCAGAGAAATTAGCTGTCCGAAAACCGATTGTCCAAAGAAATGCGTAGTTTTGCTCATCGTAGTGTCGTTTTTAGCAATTCAAATCTACGAAAAAAGAGAAAGGAGGTTTAACGACTTCCTTTCTCTAATTTTTTATCGGACAATAGTGAAACAGAATACAACCACAATGCATTAATCAGGCGCAGAGATCTCCTCGCCAAAAGTCTAAAACGTTAAACAAAAATGTTAATCTCTGCCATACAGTTCTTTAGATAAACATAACTTCATTTTCTATTTCTGCAATGCAAAAGAAAAAGGACGACAAAGCCTTTTTAAAGCATTTTTATGCCAAAACGGGTTCAATTCTGTGTCATTTTCACAAAAATTCTCACCCCAGATTTACGCAAAGTTCACTCATTTCTCAAAGACAGGCGAACATCACGAAATCATATAGCGCTGCTTTTTAGACACTTAACTCTTATAAGCAAGATTTACCGGTTAAATATTTCTTGTGTTAAAAAATTTTTAATTTTTCTCTAAATCGTTTTAGTTTTTTTATACATTTGCAACAGTGCATAGCATTCCTGGCAGTGGAAATAAATCCCGGGTTTACATTGATCCTTTAGCTTAAAGTACTCTGCCACAAGAAAATCAAAACAACTTTATCATTCATTAAATCCAAACAACATGCGAAGATTATTATTAGTATTCTTCTTATCCTTAGGATTAATGGCCGGAAATCTGTTGGCCCAGGATCTGAGGATAAGCGGTGTGGTAACCAATCAAATGGACAATTCGGTACTTCCGGGTGTAACGGTTCAGATCAAAGGAACTACCCAGGGAACAAGTACTGATGCAAACGGAAATTTCTCTCTCAACGTCCCTGCAGGTTCTGTGCTGGTATTTTCATTTATTGGAATGCTTACAGAAGAGATCAGGGTAGAAACTGCCGGAACCCTTAATGTAGCTCTTACTCCCGATTTGTTAACATTGGATGAGTTTGTAGTAACGGCACTGGGTATCAGACGTGAAGCCAAAACCCTGGGATATGCTGTTCAAGAGATTCAGGGAGATGTTTTGTTGCAAAACAGAACTGCCAATATTGCCAACTCTCTTACAGGTAAAGTATCAGGTCTGCAGGTAATCAGGGGCAGCTCGGGTCCGGCTGGTTCTTCCAAGATCGTTTTGCGTGGACATAGCTCCCTTACAGGCGACAACCAGCCCCTGATCGTGGTGGATGGTATTCCGCTGCAGAATTTTACAGGTGCAGAAGAAAACGACTTCTGGAACCCTTCGCTGGATATGGGAAGTGGTATGGCAGACATCAACCCCGATGACATTGAATCCATTTCAGTACTTAAAGGTGCTTCTGCTGCGGCATTATACGGTTCACGTGCCGGTAATGGTGTGATCCTTATTACCACCAAGCGTGGGCGTTCAACTCCTGGTATGGGTGTTCAGTTTACCTCCAGTACTGGTATCGAAACATTTTTCACCCATCTGGAGAGACAAAATGTGTTTGGCCAGGGCTCAAACGGTATTTACGGGCCCATCAGTGGTTCCTCATGGGGGCCCCGCATCGAAGGGCAAACCGTTGAAAACTGGAAAGGTGAGCAAGAAACTTTACGTTATCACGATAACGTACTCAACTATTTTGACAAGCCTGGTATCAATCAAACCTACGGACTGAGCTTCCAGCAGCAATACAACAACGTTGGTGTTTATGTTTCCATGAACCACCGCGACGATCAGGGTTTGATCCCGGGCGCAAAGTTAAACCGCACCAACCTGCTCACCAGCATCAATTCTGAATTTGGTGCCAATAACAACTGGAAACTCGATGCCAGAGCACAGTATATCAATGCGAATGCAAAAAACCGCCCCCTGGCCGGTACCAATCCTGCCAACCCCTTTGCTACCATGTACACTATGCCCACTACCATGGACATTACACAGTTTAGCAGGGCAACCAACGACAACGGAACTATGTACTGGTATGGTGAGGGCTCTGCAGTGAACCCTTACTGGATTACCCGCTACAACACCAACGAAGATACCCGCGACAGGATTCTGCTCAGTGGTAGCCTTAAGAACCAGATGACCTCATGGCTTGCAGCCGAAATAAAGGCAGGTACCGATATTTACAGCACCCGCAGCGAAGGATTCATCTATGGAGGAAGCCCTCTCACACCCACCGGAAACTACCGCAATGGAATGCAGTCGTTTTACGAACACAACTTCAGTGGATTGCTTTCTGCTTCGCAGGACAATATCTGGAGCAAACTGGGTGTTGCCGCAAATCTTGGTGGAAACATCATGATGCAGCAGTTCAACGAGCTCAGAGGAAATTCCGGAGAGCTGGAAGTACCCAATTTGTTTGCCATCAACAATTCGGCTGAAACACCCCGCATTGAAGAGGCTTTCTGGCAGGAGAGAATGCTCTCGCTTTACGGATCATTGCAATTCAACTGGGACGCTTACTTCTTCATCGAAGGTACACTTCGCAACGACTGGGCATCTACCCTGGCTCCCGACAATCGTTCTTACATCTACCCTTCTCTCAACACCTCTCTGGTTGTAAGCGATATGCTTGAGCGCTTCGATGTATATTTGCCAAACTGGTTCAGTTTTGCCCGCCTGAGAGCCTCTATTGCTGAGGTTGGTAACACTTTGCGCCCCTACCAGCTCTACAACACCTACACCATTGGCAACGACCCCCTTGGACATACTGTGGCCAACATGGGTAATATTCTGTTTGATGCCACTGTGATCAACGAGCTGATCTCTGAGAAAGAGTTTGGTTTCGACCTTCGCTTTTTCAACAATCGTTTGGGTGTTGACATGGCCTGGTATCGCAGAAATGCTATTAACCAGCTCATCGACCTTCCCATGGACCCCCTCAGCGGTTTTGCTTTCCGCAAGGTAAATGCCGGCGATATCGAAAACAAAGGTCTGGAAATGGTAGTTAACGGTAAAATCCTTGAAAGCCGTGAAGGACTGAACTGGTCAGCCCAATTCAACTATTCGCGCAACACCAATACCATTGTTAAATTGCATGAGGATGTGAAAGAATATGCTTTGCGTCGTTTCGACAACCTGCTTATCAGTGCCAATGAAGGTGAAACCTATGGTGTGATTGCAGGAAGTGCTTTTATGCGCGTTGAGGATGAGGAAAGCGAATACTTCGGACAAATCGTGGTAAACCCCTCTGGCTTCCCCCTTGTAGCAGAAGACAGCAAAGTACTTGGCAATCAGCAGGCTCGTGCGTTGATGGGAATCTCAAACACCTTTGCCTACAAAAGCGTAAGTATGACCTTCCTTATTGATGGTCGCTTTGGAGGAGAAATGTTCTCTGGCACCAACCGCAGACTTCAGGCGGCTGGTATTGCAAAGGTAACTGCCCCCGGAGGAGAGCGCGAAGATGTAATTGTACAGGGTGTAGTGTTCGATCCTGAAACCCAAACCTATTCTCCCAACACAACTGCCATATCGCAGGAACTCTACTGGAACCACATTGCAGGCGCCAGCGGAAACCTGGGTATCATCGAAGCCAACATCTATGATGCAACCAACGTAAGGCTCAGGTATGTAGCTCTGGATTGGAACCTGCCCCGCAAATGGCTTGGCAACACCCCCATCCAATCGGCAAGGATCGGTGCCTCTGTAAGCAATGTTTGGATGATAAGAAGCTACATGAACGGTGTGGATCCGGAATCTGTATATGCTACAGGAACCAACGCACTTGGATTTGAGAACTCTGCACCTCCCACCACCAGAAATTTCCTCTTCAATCTGAGTGTTAATTTCTAAAACGGAGATTTTGCTTCGCCCCAGTGGCAAGTGAAAACAGGGAGAATAACAAGCCCTGTTCCTTAGAATAAATTACAAAAGAATAAATGCCCGAAGTGATTGTAAGGTGTTGACCCATAAATTACACGAAGCATTTTTCAAACAAAAAATAAATAGAAAAACATGAAAAAATTCATAATAACATCGTTGATGACTGCAGCAGCTCTGATGCTATTCAACTCCTGCGCCGACGATTTCCTCGATGTAAATGTTGACCCCAAGGCTGCCAGTCTTGAGCAGGTCCAGATTGAATACTTTATCAATGCCTCCATTACTGGAGCCCAGATGAACCCTCATGATGCAGAAAGAGCATTTGTACTCTACTGGAAAACCGCTGGTCGCCAGCACCGTGCCAATGGTTCTCTTGCCCTGGGTGCTTACTCCGATGACTGGTCGAACGACTACTACGGATCATTATCCAATTGGCTCAAAACTGCAAATTTTGGCGTAAGTGTAGGCTACCAGAAAATTGAAGAAGGTGTTGCCTTGCCCTATACCTCCAACCTGTTGCAGGTGGCTCGTATCTGGAGAGCTTACCTGATGAGCGAATTTACCGACAATTTCGGTCCTATGCCCATCGATGGTTTTTCAGGTGTAAACCCCACCTTTGCCAGCGAAAAAGATGCATACTATTTTATGCTTGCCGAACTTAAAGAAGCCACCGAAGCCATCGACCCTGCTTTAGCCGTTCCTGAAAACATTGAGAAGTTCGACAAGGCTTATGGTTTTGATTTCGAAAAATGGCAGAAATATGGCAATTCTATGCGTATGCGCCTTGCCATGCGTCTGTCTGAAGCAGATCCTCAAAAAGCACGCAGTGAATTCGAGGATGCAGCTTCCAAAGCTTTTGGATACATCTCCAATGCTCAGGAGATTTTTAAAGTGCAGGAAACCGGAGGCTGGAACGATCTTACCGCGGTAATGAGCCGTGAGTGGAATGCCCAGATGCTTTCTTCAACCCTCAACAATCTCTACATCGGCCTGGGAGGTATTTCTTCTACACAACAATTGCCTGAAGAGATGCATGAGTACGTAAAACCTGCTGATTATATGGGTTTGCGCTATGAAGAGCATTTTGGAACTATTACCAACGACCCCTCAGCCGGCTACTGGCTCGATGGTTTGCCCCAGCACATCGACCCCAGGGCTTACAAGGCCTTTATCATCCCTGGCTGGTTCACCAATCCTGATTTCAGTTTCTATCCCTCATGGAACAATACATCCAGGGAAGTTAACCGCAAACTTCTCAAGGTGGAAGGATTGATGGATGAGGACGAAGAAATTGATG
Source organism: Bacteroidales bacterium (assembly GCA_046291875.1). Taxonomy (GTDB): domain Bacteria; phylum Bacteroidota; class Bacteroidia; order Bacteroidales; family UBA7960; genus SKVR01. The sequence goes on from JBKBSF010000051.1 coordinate 5,415, forward strand.
CTACATTCCACTGGAACGCCCTTTGCCTGGGCAACTGGGGCCCCAAAGCTTCACGCAACCAGCTGATCTGGTCCGGCACCATGCCACGTCTCAGCCAGCGATTCCGCGAAGGCAACAATCACAGAATCTTCTTTGCAGATTGGGAGAGCTATTTCCTGCTGGCTGAAGCCGCTGTAAGAGGTTGGAATGTACCCATCTCCGCCAAAGAAGCATACGAAAATGGCATAAGAGCCTCTTTCAGGTACTGGGGTGTAGAAGAGTTTGCCACAACCTATTTGCAGAGCGAATCCTACAACCGTGCTGGTACATCCGTAAGCTGGGACCACACTGCAGAACCTCCGGCATCTGTTTCTGTCAGCTATATCAATGGCTACACAAAGGAGGAGGGCACTGCCCAAATGGTATTCCCCAACAATACCATCTACAAAAACGGAACAGTAAAGAATGATGCACTTACCAAAATCATCACCCAAAAATACCTGGCCCAGTTGCCCTATCTGCCACTGGAAACATGGAATGACCACCGTCGTTTGGGTCTGCCATTCTTTGAAAACCCCTCCATGGAGTTGCCTTTGACCAACATGCCATGGCTAACAGATGCCAATGTAATGTCCAACCAGATCAATTTCTTCCCCCAAAGGTTGAAGTACCCTTCCAGGTTGCCGGGTTCCAACCCTGCGGGTTACCAGGAAGCAGTGGGTCATCTGAGCGGACCTGATGATGTTTTCACCCCCCTGTGGTGGGCACAGAAACCCTGATACGATCTATACGAAATCCTTTCAATTCTTTTAAGGAGGTAGTTTGTTTTTGTTTTAATTGAGTAATTGTAGTTTGAAACAGGGCTGGTGTTACCGGCCCTGTTTTTTCCTTATTTTTATCCCTAAAAAAACCATGACCCCATCCCGCGTAATTACCGAAATAGCCACCTTCACCCCTGAAGCAGCCCTGGTGGCCGCCAGAGCGGGTGCCGACCGCATAGAACTTTGCTCGGGCTATTCAGAGGGGGGAATATCTCCTTCGGCTGCAAGCATTCAGTACGTTCGCAGGCAGATCCAGATCCCTATCCATGTGATGATCCGCCCACGAATCGGCGATTTCATCTATACACCGGCAGAGAAGGAGATCATCCTTGAAGACATCAGGTTTTGCAAGCAAACAGGTGTGCAGGGAATTGTATGCGGAGCTTTGCTCCCGGATGGAACTATCGACAAGGATTTTACACAACAAATGGTAGAAGTGGCAAGCCCTATGTCGGTTACGTTTCACAGAGCATTCGATCTTTGCCCTGACCTCCCCCAGGCACTCCATACACTGATAGAGTGCGGAATACACAGGGTTCTTACCTCAGGTGGAAAACCCAATGCATTGGAAGGCATGCATGTACTGGAGCAACTTGTACAACAAGCTTCCAACCGGCTAATCATCCTACCCGGTGGAGGAATACGACCGGGCAATGTGGCAGAATTGATTGCCCGGACCGGAGTGCGCGAGATCCATCTCTCTGCCAAAACCCTCCGAGCCAGTAAGGCCAGCTACCAGCCTGGTGTAACCCTGACCGCCCCCCCCGGTGAAGTATCGGATCGCACCTGGTTTGAATGCAACCCTAATGATATAGTGGCCATGAAGGAAGAAATAATGCGTTTGGGTTTATAAACTTTTTAATTTCGCACAGCAATCATATCAAAACATAATTCAGATCACCATGTACATAACACAATTGGATTGGATCATCATTGGAGCATTTCTGGTGCTCAGTATGGGTATCAGCCTGTATATGTCGAAGCGTGCCGGCAAGAGCACAAGCGATTTTTTTCTCACCGGGCGCAATCTGCCGTGGTACGTGGCAGGCACCAGCATGGTGGCAACTACCTTTGCTGCCGATACTCCTCTTGCCGTTACCGAACTGGTTGCACAAGGAGGTATTGCCGGTAACTGGCTTTGGTGGAATATGCTCTTTGGAGGCATGCTCACGGTATTCTTTTTTGCCCGGCTATGGCGCAGGGCAGGTATCATGACCGATACTGAATTTGTGGCCATTCGCTATTCGGGCCCCGAAGCACGTTTCCTGCGTGGTTTCAGAGCCATCTATATTGGTGTTTTTATGAATGCTGTGGTGATGGCATGGGTAAACCTTGCCATGGTAAAAATACTGCAGGTAATGTTTCCCGACCTTACTGTATTTGGGCTTACCCACATTGAAATTCTGGGTATTCATTTCAGTGCACACCTTATGGTAGTGGGTTTGATGATGATCTTTGTAGCCATCTATTCTTCCCTTTCGGGTCTTTGGGGCGTTTCTGTTACAGATTCCATTCAGTTTGTAATTGCCATGGGCGGAAGTATCATTCTGGCGGTAGTGGCTCTGCGCCATGTGGGGGGTATTGGCGGACTGAAAGAATCGCTTGCGCATGTCGACTGGGTTTTTGACTACATGCCTGTGGTAGCTACCGGAGCAGAAACTTCCACAGCAGGAGGCATTCTGCAAATGAGCGTTGTGGCAGTAGTAGCCTACCTGGGGGTGCAATGGTGGGCCAGCTGGTATCCTGGAGCCGAACCCGGGGGAGGAGGCTATGTGGCACAGCGGATGATGTCGGCCAAAGATGAAAAAAATTCGCTGCTGGCCACTCTGTGGTTTCAGATCGCACATTTCGCCCTTCGCCCCTGGCCCTGGATCATAGTGGCTCTGGCAGCCCTGGTAATGTATCCCGATGCTACCGACAAAGGAGCCACCTACGTTATGGTGATCCGCGACCTGCTGCCCTCCGGACTGTTAGGCCTTCTGCTGGCAGCTTTCTTTGCTGCTTATATGTCTACCATTGCCTCGCAAACAGTTTGGGGCACATCCTATATAGTAAACGACCTCTACAAACCCTTCATCAAACCCGGTGCAGATGAAAAATACTACGTAAAGGTATCACGTATCACCACCTTTCTTCTCATCATTTTCTCTCTGGTCATCACAACACAGTTTGATCGTATCAGTGATGCATGGCGTTTTATTCTGGCGTGCAGTGGGGGAATCGGAGTAGTATTGCTGCTCAGGTGGTTCTGGTGGCGCATCAATGCATGGTCGGAAATAGCTGCAATGCTGGCCCCTTACGCCATTTACCCCATACTGGCTTTTCATTTCAAACTGGCTTTTGAACCCACCCTGATCATCATAGTTGCATGGTCAACGCTGGTATGGCTCACCGTAACATTCCTTACCAAACCTACCAAAAACGAAAAACTGCTTGAGTTCTACCGCAAGGTACATCCTGGCGGAGCAGGCTGGAAACCCATTGCAGATCAATTGCCGGAGGTGGAAGGCGACAAAGGCTTCGGAGTAATGTTTGCCAATTACATTGCCGGTTGTTTCCTGGTATTATTCTCACTGTTTGGTATCGGGCGCATCATTTTCGGGCAATACCTTTCCGCCGCCATGTTCCTGGGCATAGCTGCCATTGCCGGATTTATCATCTACCGCAACCTTTCCAAGGTAGGTTGGGAGAAAGTGATCAAATAAGACCTTTACGGTCAGCGCTTAACAATGATCCGGGAGAGAAATAGTCTTTCCCGGGTCATTATTCGAACCAGGTAAACTCCATCCGCAATACCTGCAGTTGACAACCAGGCCTCCATCGTATGGGGCTCAACTTCAAGAAGAACACGACCTGCCATATCCAGTAGGGCAATTTGCTCCAATGGCTTTTCCCATTTTACATAAAATCCGGCACTTGCCGGGTTGGGATAAACCCCGGGAAATACATCACTGGGCTCATCAACATATCCGATAATACCAAAATTGGCCGTAAGGGTGGCATTGGATGCTGGCATAGTAAAAACATGTGAGGTGTTTCCGGTGAGATAATTTCCAAAATGATCTGTCCAGTTGATAAAGGTATATCCGGCGTATGCGGTTGCAGCAATGGTTACCTGTGTTGCGGCCTCATATTCCCCTCCACCGGTTACATACCCTCCCGATACTGGATTTGCCACCAGGGTAAGGACATAGGTCTGCGGTGTTTCCTGCAGTGTAATAAAGTTCTGCTGGTTGCCATAGGCAGTACCCGAACTGTTGGTGGCATAGGCGCTTACATAATACACCGTGCCGGGGGTAAGCCCGCTCATCGGGGCGGTGAAGCTGCCCGTACCACTGCCCGAAGCCACCGTAAAATCTGAAAGTGTGGGATTGGGGTTCAATCCGTAGCAGATACCGCGGCTGGTTACCGTTGCCCCTCCATCGGAAGTTACATTCCCCCCTCCCGTAGCACTGGTTTGGGTGATACTGGTAACGGCAGATGTGGTTACTACCGGCAGGGTTACTGAGGTTTGGGTGGTAAACTCAACCTGGTTGCCATAGGCAGTACCCGAACTGTTGGTGGCATAGGCGCGTACATAATACACCGTGCCGGGGGTAAGCCCGCTCATCGGGGCGGTGAAGCTGCCCGTACCACTGCCCGAAGCCACCG
>JBKBSF010000052.1:0-9863 GCA_046291875.1 Bacteroidales bacterium
TTTTCATAGTTTCCACAAGTAAAATTAATAAGGTTTTTTCACTTTAGCTTGTGGTCTGAATTCTGGGGAGTATTATAAAATGCCAGCCAAAATGTTGCAACTGGATTTCCATAATCATCAGTATAATAATTAAAGAAATCGTAATCAATAGGATGATTTTCCCAGTTTTCCGGAAAATTTGCCGAAAACGTAAGTTCACTATTACTTTTTAATACTATTCTATCAAAATCACTATAATAAAACCCTGTATCCCACCAGAAGTTGGCATGCCAGGGAGTAAAGAGGCTTCCCTCATGACAATCGTTCTCGAATAGGCTTTCATCCCATTGTATTGTTACAGGCCAGTATTTTGCCATAATATCAATATTAGCTAATGGCAAAATTTGAAACCAGAAATATTCCTCATTACAAGGCAGTTGTACAATTTTCTTTTTTGTATGGTACAAGTCAAAATCATAATTCCAAATAGCTCCATTAATATCTGCCTGATTGGTAATTCTTACATCAAAAATTGGATCGAAAGGGATATGAGCAATATTTTCCTCACCGAACTCGCTTATGATACTATCGCGCGAACCGAAGGCGTCATAACCGATAGTCAAGGTATCTCTGTTGCCCTGTGCATCTTCAAAGTACAATTGAAAGCTGAACTCCTGGGCATTTAGAGTAGAAGGGATCAAAAAAGTGAAAAGAAAAATATGTAATAAATTTATTTTCATATAAAACTGATTTAATTTAAAATAATATGTAATAAAAAATCCAGTTGAGAAATCAAACGAATCAGCTTGGAATTAACTTAAACTGATTCAACGAAGGAAGGAAGCAAATTCAACTTCAAAAACCAAAAAGAGACAGATGAAGTTAAAAGGTTTAAGTGGTTTGTTTTTAAGATTATATCATAGGCAGGCGGTTTTGTGGATAGGAAATTTTAGTGAGTGTAAAACATGGAAAAAGGTTAATTCTGTCAAATTTTATATGATAAATCGACGCATTTATGGTTAATTTAGAGTGGGCTTTGATAGGGAGGGGAGACGGAAGACCGAAGACCGAAGCTAAAGGCGATTAGCCTTTAATCCCGAGGGCCGCAGGCGATATGGGAACCGAAGCTTATGCCGGCCTAATCCCCCTTTTTGTTGTTTTAAACGTCAACGCCCATTTTGATCTGATCATTTTTTACTGACCTTTAAAATCTCTATATCCACCAACAATCAATAGATCTGGCGAGTGGCAAGAAGTAAACACCCTGGTTTTCTTATCATAATTCATTGTTATCCGGAAAAATAAAAACTAATACTTCACTGTTTTCCCTGTGTAATACCTGTCTGCGGCTTCTGCCTTGATAATATATATGCCCTTGGGCCAGTCATGGGCCGGAATGGTGAGAATGGTCGTACCTTCTTCGGTCTCGGCTTTGTAAACCAGTACACCCGCGGCATTGTATATATAAAACCGAAGCACCCCTGCTTCTACTTTGAGTTGAAATTGGTGAGTAAAAGGATTTGGGTAGCTATGGATGGCATACGTGGGAAGGTTTTGCCTGGCAATATGAGTAGCAGGAACGTTGTAGCAACCGGAAGGATGCACGCTGGATTGAAACAACAGCTCATCCTCCAGGTGAACACAAAGCAGATCAGGATAGGCTATATCCATAATAAGCAATGAAGTTATGCCGGCATACAGAAGGCCTGAAGTGCTTCCAAGTCCTTCTATCCAGATTTCGTTGTAGGTGGTGCCATGAGCAGATCCATATTCGGAACTTTGTCGTATCACTTTTCGCTGTACCCCCTCAATTTCGAGCCATAGTACCTCCTCAATGGTAAACTCCTGTGCAAATGGAAAAAAGGCAGGGTTATTAAACACATTATACTCTGCCGGATATACATTAATGGTTTGGCCAGGTTCCACATCAAAATCGTACAACAGGTATTCCTCCTGTTGGTCAGACCATACCATCCAAACCTTACCGGTTTCTGTGTCTTCGCGTAGCGCACAGATGTAGGCAAGGGAGTCTCCTTCGAATTCTTCAAGCTTCTTTTGAAAATACACTTTATGGAATTCTGTTTCATTGATCAGGGTATCGCCCAAGAGAATGTATTTCTCGTCTGACACAGACCAGGTTTTGTTTGCTTCAAGCATGGGGAGGTAATCCTGGGCACTTAAACCCTGGAGCATAATCATAAATATGCTCAGAATAACTGTAATTGTTTTTCCATTCATGTGTTTGTCTTTTTGTTCATAAAAAATTGCCAACTGTAGGCCAAGAAGAATATTTATCCAGAGGAACTAGCTTTTAAGTTACATATTTAGTGTTCGAAATATAAAACAAAAAACATAAATAAAAAAACATCGTATGCATTATTCGATAATTTCTTAATAATTTATAAAGTATCTAAATTATTTCCAGTGGGGATATGCACATCGACAGAGGGCCACAAAGGATTATCGCCGCACCAAAAGCCGCAAAGCTGTGAGCTTAGAAATCCATTGGGCGATAAAAGAAACTCAAGTAACACCCATCATTTATCCATCAGTGCCCTACTGTTATATTCACAAACAAAGGCAATTTCATAAAATCTTTTTTACTTTGGTTCCTGAAATCATACCTCTTATTTACACCAAACCCCAGAAGCATGCACAATACATTATACTCTCTGGTTGCCGCACTTCTATTATCACTCTTTCCTCACGCTGACAATCAACTGATCGCCAGCAGCATAAGTCAACCCAATACAATCTCTTCAACAGATTACCCCAGCCATGCGCAAATGGGCTCCCGGCTCACTACCCTTTCCCAGGCCCACCCGCAGCTGGTAAAGCTGGAGAGCCTGGCCCGCACAGCGGGAGGGAAAGACATCTGGCTGCTTACCATTGGTCGTGGCGATATCACCCGCAAACCGGCCCTGGCCATTGTGGGGGGTGTGGAAGGCGACCATCTGCTGGGCAGCGAGCTGGCCCTGCGCTTTGCCGAGCAACTGCTGGCTCGGGCCACCGAACCGCAAATCAATGAGCTGCTCAACCACGTTAGCTTCTATATCTTCCCCGACATGTCGCCCGACGCCCGCGAGCAGTATTTCCGTCCGCTGCGCTACCAGCGCCTGGGCAATGCCAATCCCACCGACCTGGACCGCGACGGCCGCATTGGTGAGGATGGCTATGATGACCTCAACAACGACGGCCTCATCACCATGATGCGTGTGGAGGACCCCACCGGCACCTGGATGCCTCACCCCCACGACCCGCGCGTAATGGTGCAGGCGCGCCGCGAAAAGGGCGAAAGGGGCCAGTATCTGCTCCTGAGCGAAGGCATCGATAACGATAAGGACGGGCAGTTCAATGAGGATGGTGAAGAGGGCGTGTTTTTCAACCGCAACTTCAGCTTTGGCTATCCTGCTTTTACCCGTGGCGCCGGCGAACATGCCGTATCGGAAACCGAAACCCGCGCCATTGCCGATTTCCTCTTCCAGGCCAGAAACGTTTTTGCAGTGGTAAGCTTTGGCCCGTCCAACAACCTGAGCAAACCCCTCACCTACAATGAACGCGAGGCCGGGGCCCGCATCCCCACCGGATGGAAGGAAACCGATATCGCCATCAACCGGCATATCAGCCATCTTTACAACCAGCACCTGGGCAGTGCGGCACCCGAAGCGGCGCCAGGCAGCGGCGGCGATTTCTTCCAGTGGGCCTATTTCCACTATGGCCGCTACAGCTTCTCCACCCCCGGCTGGCAGGTTCCCAAAGGAGAAAAACCCGAAGGCGATGCCCCTGAGAGTGCCGAACTCAGTTTCCTGCAATGGGCCGAAAAGAACCAGCTGGAAGATGTATTTGTTCCCTGGACCCCGGTCAACCATCCTGATTTCCCCAACCAACGTGTGGAGGTGGGCGGAGTGGTACCCTTTGCCATGAAGAACCCGCCATATGCCATGACCGACAGCATTGCCCGGAAGCATACCGGTTTTATTCTGGAGCTGGCAGCCCTGCATCCCAGGGTAGAAATCATGGAGGTGCAAACCGAGCGCCTGGCACGCAACCTGCACCGCGTAACAGTGCGCGTACACAATACCGGCACCTTCCCTACGGCTTCGCAAACGGGTGAGCAGCTCAGGTGGATGCAGAAAACCGTGCTGCGCCTCACCCCGGCCAGCGGGCAGGAGGTGGTGAGCGGAAAAACCATCGAAGTGCTGGGAGCCCTCGGCGGACACAGCTCGGTGGAACGCAGCTGGATCATCCGTGGCAGCGGCACCCTCACCCTGCAGGCAGGGGCAGAAGCCTCCGGTTTTGCCGTTTCCAGCATCAGCCTGTAAAACCTCTTCCCGGAAGGCACAACATTATTATCCATCATAAGACCCTTTCACATGAACCGATATATCTCCAAATGCATCCTGCTGCTGTTGCTGCCCTCCCTGTGGGTGGGTTTTGCGCACGGCCAGGCTGACGGACGCACCCTGGGCAACTACTTCAAAGCAGTCGGCACCCCTGTAAATCCAAAGGTGCAGGTGAGTTGGAACCGGTACTACACCAACGAAGGCATCTACGAAATATCCCGAAAGCTGGAGCAGGCCTTCCCCCACCTGGTAAAGCTGGAAAGCATCGGCAAAAGCCATGAGGGGCGCGACCTGTGGCTGCTTATCGTTACCAACCACCAGCAGGGCCCCCACCGGCAAAGGCCGGGCTTCTGGGTAGACGGAAACATCCACGCCAACGAAATCCAAACCGCCGAAGTATCGCTCTACACCGCGTGGTACCTGGCCGAAAAATACGGACACAACGCCTTCATCACCCAACTGCTCAACGAGAAGGTGTTTTATATCCTTCCGGTGATGAACCCCGACGGAAGGCACCATTACATGAACCTGCCCAATTCGTTCAACACCCCCCGCAGCGGCACCATGCCGGTAGACGATGATGGCGACGGGCTGGCGGGCGAAGACCCCCACGACGACCTGAACAACGATGGCCACATCACCCAGATGCGCCGCCGTACTCCTTTCGGGCAGTGGCGCACCGACCCCAACGACCCCCGCCGCATGGAACCTGCCCCCCGTGGTACGTTTGGCGAATGGGAATTGCTGGGATGGGAAGGCATTGACCGCGACGGCGATGGCACTCTCAACGAAGACCAGGATGCCGGATACTACGACCCCAACCGCGACTGGGGCTGGAACTGGCAGCCCGACTACGTGCAGCGGGGTTCATACCATTACCCCTTTTCCCTGCCCGAAACCCGCGCCGTGCGCGACTTCGTAATCAACCACCCCAACGTTGCCGGAGCCATCACCCACCATAACACGGGCGGGATGCTCCTGCGCGGTCCCGGTGCCGCCGAAGACCAGCGTCTTTACCTACCTTCCGATGTGCGCGTATACGATGCGCTGGGAGAGCTGGGCCAGGAAATCATCCCCGGATACGACTACCTGGTGGTGCACAAAGACCTCTATACCGTGTATGGCGGACAAATTGACTGGTTTCACATGATGCGCGGGGTGTTTACCTTTACCAGCGAGATGTTCTCGCGCTACTTCCTCTTCAACGAGAAACCCGAAGGATGGGGATGGGGCTTTGCGGAAGACTATTTCCGCTTCGACAAGTACCTGCTATTCCAGGATGCCTTTGTTGACTGGGAGGATTTCGACCACCCCCAGTTCGGACCCATCCAGATTGGAGGCTTCAAAAAGAACTTTGTGCGCATCAACCCCGGCTTCTTGCTGGAGCAGGAGCTGCATCGTCTCGCGGCCTTCAGTCTGTTTCATGCCTGGCACACCCCCCGCCTTGAAATTGTGGAGCTGACGGAAAAGAACCTCGGAGGGGGTTTGCGCGAAATCACTGCCGTGGTAGTCAACCACCGGCTTATCCCTACCCATTCGGGTATCGACCTGCGGTATGGCATCACCCCGCCCAACCATATCCGGCTGGAGGGCGCCACCGTATTGTCGGGGATGATTGTGGAAAACCGCGACCTGAATGTGGTGCACGAACAAAAACACAACCCCCAGGTGCTGGAGGTGAAAAACATACCCGGCATGGGTACCGTAACCGTGAAATGGATTGTGCAGGGAGGACGCCGTATCTCGGTAACGGTTGACAGTGCCAAAGGAGGTGTGGTAAGCAGAACACTGTAATACCATTCCAAAATCAAGCGCAAACAAACTTTTGTCCGGCCGCAAAGCAAAGCGGGGCCGGCACACCCAATAGCATTACCATCATGAGGATATTTTTGGCAATTTTTCTTGCAGGATTTCTTTGGCTGGGCCAGACGATGGCCGGCGACGGACGTGCAGTGGAAAACTTCTTCAAAGCCGCCGGCACCCCGGTAAACCCCAAAGTGCAGATAAGTTGGAACCGCTACCATACCAATGAAGGACTGCTGAATATTTACCGGCAGATGGTGAGTGCCTTCCCGGAGCTCGTTACCCTGCAGTCCATTGGCAAAAGCTACGAGGGACGTGATTTGTGGCTGCTCACCGTGGGCAACCAAAGCCAGCGCCCCCACTACCAGAAACCGGCCTTCTGGATTGACGGCAACATACACGCCAACGAAATACAGGCCGGAGAAGTGTCGGTTTACACAGCATGGTACCTGCTCGAGAACTATGGCAGCAATGCCTTTATCACCCAACTGCTCAACGAGAAGACCTTCTACATACTGCCCGTAATGAACCCCGACGGGCGCGAGCATTACATGAACCAGCCCAACAGCTACAACACCCCCCGCAGCGGCACCATGCCCCTCGACGATGATGGCGATGGCAAGGTGGGCGAAGATGGCCCCGACGACCTGGATGGCGATGGCCACATTACCATGATGCGTCGCCGCAACCCACAGGGGCAGTGGCGTACCGACCCCGACGACCCCCGCCGTATGATACCCGTACGACCGGGCGAGTTCGGCCAATGGGAGCTGCTGGGATGGGAAGGGATGGACCGCGATGGCGACGGACAGGTAAACGAAGACCGCGAGGTGGGCTACTACGACCACAACCGCGACTGGGGATGGAACTGGCAGCCCGACTACGTGCAGCGGGGCTCTTACCTCTACCCTTTCTCACTGCCCGAAACCCGCGCCGTGCGCGACTTCGTGATAGCTCATCCCAACATTGCCGGAGCACACACCCACCACAACACCGGTGGCATGTTTCTGCGCGGGCCCGGCTCCGAAACCGACCTGAAGTATTACCTTCGTGAGGATATCAACGTGTACGACGCCCTGGGCGAAAAGGGCGAGATGATAGTGCCCGGATATCGCTACCTCATAGGCTACCGCGACCTGTATACCGTGCTGGGCGGGCAGCGCGACTGGTTTCACCTGATGCGCGGCGCCTACACCTTCACCACCGAAATGTTTACCCCCTACTTCCTGTTTCACCAGACCCCGCAACGCCGCAGGGGGATGTTTCCCGAGGAGCTGTTCCGCTTCGACCGCTACCTGCTGTTCGAAGATGCCTTCGTGCCCTGGAAACCCTTTCAGCATCCCCAGTATGGAGAAATTGAGATTGGCGGGTTCAAAAAGAATTTTGTACGCATCAACCCCGGCTTTATGCTCGAGCAGGAGCTGCACCGGGTAATGGCCTTCAGCCTGTACCATGCCTGGCATACCCCGCAGCTGGAAGTTGCTCAGGTGCAGCGCAGGGTGCTGGAGGATGGGCTGGAGGAAATTACCGCCACCCTGGTAAACACCCGCCTGATGCCCACCCACAGCGGAGTAAACGTGCAGTTTGGCATCGACCGCCCCAACCTCATCAGCCTGGAGGGAGCTCATGTGGTGGCCGGTATGATGGTGCACAACCCCGACCTGCATGTGGTGGAAGAGCAAAAACACAACCCCGCCACCCTGCGCATTGCCAATATACCCGGCATGAGCACCATTACGGTAAGATGGATTGTGGAAGGAGAAGGAAACTACATTCTGAAGGTTGACAGCCCCAAGGGAGGGGTACTCACGCACCCGTTATAGGCAGAGCTGGCGGAGGAGCCCCCTGAAAATGATATGATGGAAGGGCACCACTGCATACCAGTACATTCGCCCCCATAATCCCCGTGGCCGGAAGGTGGCGGTCTGGAATAACTTCCCGTCGGCAATGCGAAATTCCAGCCAAGCTTCGCCGGGCAGTTTCATTTCGGCAAAAAGCAGTAGTCGTCCTTCAGCTTTGCTTGCGTATAGCACACGCCAGAAGTCCACAGCATCGCCCGGGTCGATACGGTCGGGATGGGTGCGCCCTCTGCGCAGGCCCACACCTCCGGAAAGCTTATCCACAAACCCGCGCAGCTGCCAAAGCCAGCTGGCATAGTACCAACCGGTTTGCCCGCCGATACGCCACAGGGCATCCAGGGTGCGCTGCCGGTCTCGCACAGGCATGCTGCGCCGGTCGGTAAAGCAACCATTGACAGGCACATTGATGAAGGCCGACAAGCTGCGGGTGATGCGTCCGCTGATGAGCGAGTCCTTCCAGCTGGAGACCACCTCGTTGGTTTCAATGGCAGAGAAGGTGCGGCGCAGCGCCGTTTCGTAGTTCATCGGCACCACCCCAAGCAGAAGGTTGATTTCGTCGTTGCGGGCCACCACCTCTACCTTCATACTGTCTATAAGGGCAGTGGCCAGCCGGTACGATGTGGAGGTGATGAAATACAGCCAGTACGACGACAGCCGGGGGGTCATTACGGGCACGATGCCAATCCAGCGTTTCAGCCCGCGCACACGGGCAAAGCCCAGCAGCATCTGCTTGTAGGTGAGCACATCTGGCCCCCCGATATCAAAGTTGCGACCGTAAACTTTCTCCTCGAAGAGCGATTTATGCAGTAATGCAATCACATCCTTGATAGCTATAGGCTGGCAGCGGGTATTGAGCCATCGCGGAGCCACCATTACCGGTAATTTCTCCACCAGGTCGCGGATAATTTCGAAAGAAGCACTCCCCGAGCCTATGATAATACCTGCCCGAAGCGTGGTGAGGGCATAGGTGCCGTTGCCAAGCTCCTCCTCCACGGCCTTGCGCGATGAGAGGTGCTTCGAAAGACTTTCTTCGTTGACCATACCACTCAGATACACCACATGACGCACCCGGGTATGCGCCATGGTTTCACGGAAATTGCGGGCCGCTTCCAGCTCCAGTGCTTCATACCGGGTGGAGACCGACATGGAATGCATCAGGTAATAGGCCCCATCGATATCGGCAGGAATGTTTTTTAAGGTATCTTTTTCCAGGAAATCAACTTCCACGACCTCAATCTGACCGAGCAGTGGCTCTGGCGGAGCAAAGCGGTTCTTGTCGCGAACACAGCACACTACCCGGTAGCCCTGGTTTACCAGAACTGGGAGCAGCCGTTTGCCGATGTATCCGGTGGCGCCGGTGAGGAGGACTTTCATCGTTGATAACGTTTTATTGCTCTCTGTTTCACCAATTAACCAATAATTCGCAGTATTGTTGGTTGAATTTATCCTTTTAGATGGCGACCATGTCATGTGCATTCTTTCCTCAGGAAACGATTTTGCATCTTTTCCGTTGTTTTTTTATATCGTTTTTGATTTATATTGGTAATTTTGTCACGAGAAAACAATAGAACGCATGACGAAATACAATAAGATACAGGAACTGGTGGCGAGGCTCGAAGAATTTGAGCAGAAGACCGGCAGCGAAGATCTGGCCGATTTTGGCCGATGGCTCTCCTGCACAGCAAAGGAGGAACCAGGCAACATACCACCAGCTGGGATTTCTGCTGAAACCACCCCCCACATGACTTTTTATAAGCAGATGCCCCAGCCCCGGCAATTTCTCACTCTGCTGAGCCGTGCGGCGAGGTTTCTGGATTTTTACCTGAAAAAGGCATTTGAAGAACTTGAAATCACCTCCCGCCTTGAGTTTCAGTTTCTC
>JBKBSF010000053.1:0-8430 GCA_046291875.1 Bacteroidales bacterium
CATGACCGTAAACACTTGTAAAACAATCATTAAAGAACAACGAAAATGCATTTTCTGTTTTTATCGGACATTAGTGATTCTGTTTATTGAATGATAATCTCATCTGCAAACAGCCATGCTTTTTCTCCACCAGCATAATGCCAGGGAGGACAAATCCCGGTATTGTGCGCCACCACTTTTACCCAACGCGCCCTGATGGCAGGAAAGTCCAGATGCACGTTCTGTACTTTAACATGCATCAGCTCCTGCTTGCTTTCTGCAACCAGCGATACCTCGCCAGCTTTTTGAAATGTATTTCCCTCTTCCGATGTCCAGAATTCTACCTTTGAAGGGAGAAAAATCCAGTCGTTGGGCGATGATAGAAACCCTGCTGAAAAGTGGCTGACCTCCGTCAGCTCCCCCAAATCTACAACCGCTTCAAGATTATTGCCCCGAAATCCCTGCCATGCGCCATCGTCGAAAAGCAATGATCCTTTTATGCCATTGGTAAGTGAGCCCTCTCCACTGGCGGGATATAAATCGTTGTAGGGATAAGTAAGTGTAATCTTCTTTCCCCTGGCTGCGTGTTGTATGGTTTGTAGCCCAAAAGTATTTAACAGTTTGAAGGCCATGTGTTTTTCCTCTGCTTTGCTGTTGTAGCGGGCAAGGGTTGTGGAGGGTAAATCCCTTGCCGTATAGGCAGGGTGAATGGCAATGGCATTTCCACCTGCTTTTGACAGCGCCATCCAAAGGGTGTCGGTTGCATTTGCCTTGAAGGAAACGATCTCTGTAATGGTGGGATTATGTTCCCAGTCTGTTGTTATATCATCACCATACAAGGTTGCCACATACTCAATGTCAGGATCCAGGAAATCAAGAGAGATTTTGATTAGATGGGTCTCTTCATTGGCAGCCGAACCCACAAACCATGATTGCTTGGTCCTCCTTGCCATGCTAACGTATGAGCCAGGCCGGGCGGCAAGTACGCGGGTTTCATCCCAAACGGAGGGTACTTCCCTGATGAATTGAAATGCCGGATGGTTTTCATAATGTTCGATCTGGTCGGCAACCATTTTCATGGGGCTGTAAAACAATACGTACATAGAGAGTTGGTGCGCCAGGGTGCAATAGAGTCTGCGATTTGTGCCGGGGCTGTGATTGATGTTGAAGATACCTGGAGTGTAATCGGCTGGTCCGGCCAGAAATCTCGTAAACGGCAGAATGGTTGTGTGAGAGGGTGGGGTAGCGCGGTAGGTGGCATTCCATTCGTTGCCCCTGATGGCCTCGGTAGTAAGCAGGTTGGGCCAGGTGCGTTCCAGCCCCGTGGGTTTGGGGCCCTCATGTACATTTAGCGCAACCTGATGCCGTGCAGCCGTTTCTACCACTTTCTGAAAGTGCCTTATCATGTATTGCCCTCGCGGATGATACCCTGCCGGAGTTACCTGTCCGGCATAGCCGGTTTTCAGGGCATGGATGCCAAAATGTTGCAACTGTGCAAAAGCTGTGTCAAGCTGTTGCTCATAATCGGGAATATTGCTTCCGGTTTCGTGATGAGAAACAAAAACAACATTACGGCTTCTGGCATAGCTTACAATCTCTTCCAGGTCGAAAGAATCATAGGGTGTTACAAAATCCTGAATGTTTTTACCCTGGGTGGCCCATGTTTCCCACCCTTTGTTCCATCCTTCTGCCAGTACACCCTCAATGCCGTTTCTGGCTGCAAAATCGATATATTGCTTTGTTCTTTGGGTGGTAGCTCCATGTTGTGGCCCTTCATACCAGGTATAGGCTCCCGTATGCAATCCCCACCATATCCCCACAAATTTGATGGGCCTGATCCAGGAGATGTCTTCTATCCTGGCGGGTTCATTCAAATTCAGGATGATATGCGATTCAACTAGGTCTGCTGCAGACCGACCCAGGGTAATAGTACGCCATGGTGTTGCAAATGGCAGACCAATGTGGGCACTTATTCCGTCTGGGTCAGGCCATAAACCGGCACAAAACCCCACTGTATGATCTCCGGTCGATTGCAGGTACATCTCTGAAAAATTTACCAGCGCTGCTTCGTGTATGCTCAAGTACAATGAATCGCCACGGTAAAGTGTTATGGGAGTGTTGGCATTGCTGATTTCACTGACGGGGGTGTGCCTGTAGAGCGATTCCAGGGCAAACTCATCGGCAGGGATCCACCAGGCCATAATATCTTCCGGAAAAACAAATCCAGTAAGCTCATGGGTGATAAGAAGGCTGTCGGGGTTCTGAGCTTTCGGGAAAAAATACCGGAAAGCTACCCCATCATCGTATGCCCTTGCAATGATGCTGTAGCTGAGATCCGAGTCCCGATCGTGCAAACCCATTATCATCTCGTTGAAATGGTTTTGTATGCCCTCACTATAGCCATAGGCATGAAACCATGTTTCGCGGGTTTCGAATCTTTCAACGCTGAGTATTCGGCTGTTTTTTCCGATGGTGCTGCCATCTTTAAGCCTAAACCCTGTGGCTGATGGGCTTACAATGGTCTGGTCATCCATTCTGACTTCGTATCGTATTGTTCCCCTTTTGTGCCAGATGGCCACTGATATTGTGCCATCGGGCGAGGTGAGTACCTCAGTGGGCTGAGTGTTGCATGCCATCAGACTGAACGCAAGTACGAGGGCTATTACCGGAAGAAAGCCTGTTTTTATCATGGGACAAGGATATGAGTTTGTTGTTGTATGAATGTGTTGCAGAAGCCACAGCACTATACACTGTTGCCCCTTAAAACCAGGTTGGCCCCTCCTGGGCTTTTTGAATAATTCTGTCTAGAATCTGAAGTTTTCGGGCAATTGATGATAAGAAAACAATGCAACGCCTTTTGCCCCGGAATTCATGGATATGTCAATGGCTTTGTGCAGCAGATCGCCTTCGAGTGAAGGCAGGAAAAGCCCCGAGTAAACCGGAACGGGTTTTTTCAACGCTGCGATTTGTTTCTCCAGATGTTCTCCGATCCATTCAAGGGGTGCATTGTAAAAGTTATGATAGAGCATCGGGAAAAAGGCGTCCATATCCCATTGGCTCCATTGCTGTCTTACACTCTCCCAGTTTGGGAATACGGCAGCAGTTGCCATTTTTCCTGTTTTTTTTGCTTCAGGTATAAGATGGTGGTTTACCAGGTTGGTAACGGAGTTGTATCTGAACTGTCGCCACTGTTCGCTGGCAGCCGGATCCTGGAGGTCTTTCAAGGGATCAATGCCGGTTTGCGATTTGAAAAGATTCCTGCATACATTACAGTAGCAATAATCGTAGGGCGGATATTCCCTGTCCTGTACAATATTGTAAACCGGCTGTAAAGCCTCTGCAATGATCACATCCGGCAGCCTGATATAGTCGAAGTGGATTCCATCCAGATCGTCTATCATAGCAAGCTCCTTTACATTGTTGCAGATAAAATCCCTTACACCTTCCTGGTTGGGGCACATAAATCGGTAATAATCCACATAGGCAGGGTGCGAAAATGAAGGTTGGCCCAGGCCGTTCACGGCAAAAAATTCAGGATGATGCTCTATATTATAAGGGTTGTTGTTGGGCATGGTCCACATCCAGGCATGTACCTCAAGGCCCGATTGGCGGCCCAGTTTCACAAGTTGCTCCAGGAGGGGTTCTTCAACCGGGAGCAGCGAAGTGCTGTACCATGCTTTATGGCTTGCATAGATCTGAACGATTGCACCATGAAAGCCTTTCTCTGCCAGTGTCTCAAATCGTTTTTTCCATTCCTCTGCCGAAAGTCCTTTTTCTGGTGTTATCCATACCCAGTGCCTGGGTGGGTGTTCGTCTGCTGATGATGCAACACAGGAGTGAAGCAATGGGTTCAATGCCGCAATTCCAAGGCTCATGAGGCCCGCCCGGTGTATAAATTCTCTTCTGTTTATGCTCATAGGTATCTGGGTTTGTGTTGCTTTCAGTTTTTTAGGGAAAAAATTGATGCGATTGCTCTAAGACCACTAGTTCTGTGGTGTGTCCTGGGTTCGCCATATGTAACTGTCTTCACTGATGTGCCATTTGGTATGCGCATCATAGGCTATGGAGAGGCGAAACCTGGATTGAGCCGCATCAAATATAATATTGTGAGATTCGAAAATGTGGGTCTTCTCCCCAGGAAGTTCCCCGAGGTTTTGGGCAAATCTGTTATTTTCCCTGAAGAAATTATGCTGCAGGTAATACAATTCGCGAAGCAGGTACTTTATTTCTTCTTCGGGGTTTCTCACGAAAGATACAGTGCCCTGGCCGGCTTTAACTTCAGAGAACTGCACATAGCCCCAGTATTCGGGCATATGCATATTGATGGCCCATTGGGGCGACCACACCCAGTTGTATTCAGGGAAAGGTTTGCCTGTTTCCGGGTTGATGGTTTTTTGGTAAACTCCATCCACAATATCGAGTCTCCATTGCACCCGTGAGAAATTTACCCTCCATTGTTCACCTTCCTGGGGTTTGCGTTTGCCCGGAGCTGCCTCAGCCAGTATTTTCCAGGGGAAGGCCATCTCAACTACCCACAGGCTATCCACATCGGAGGGGTCGTTGAGGGTGCCCTCTTTGTGAATGCCAAACCTGAAACCTCTCACATCCCATGCGCTGAAAGGAATTCCACCGTTGCGGTAGGGCTTGTTGAGCATCAGATCCCAAATGGTGCCCAGGGCATTGATCTCCAGTTCGTAATAGTTGTGCGTGTCGCCGCTGGGGTCGATGAACACCTCGAAGTTGTTTTCCAGGAATATAACGGATTCCCGTTCTGTAAAAGTGGCCCAGATGTGAGGCTCCTCCATCTCTGCAGCAATATAAAAGTAGTCGTCATCCCACAGCATTTTAACCCGGGTGCGGAAATGAGGCAAAGGTTGAAGAGAGCCTTCGATATCTACAAAATCTTCGGTCCAGGGCACATTGTTCCAGTCGGGTTCGTCGAGTTTCCCATCCATCAGCAAAGGCCCTGAGGCACGATAACAAACATAGCCTAATGGCGGTTCGTTCAGCAGTTTTATCTGAGCCGTAGCCGCATGCTGGGCCAGGACAAAAAGGAGCAAAGCAATCAACTTGCGTATCTTCATTTTCATAGTAGTTTTAAAGCGCGGCAAACATAACCAAAAATGTAATTTGAAAAGCAGTTTTTCAGGCTTATTCTCCCTGTGGTTATTGTTGTGGCGAAACAACAAAGTCGCCGCTTTTTACACCCCAGTCGTTGCCAAAGAAGCCCGATACTTTGATGCCTTCGGCTCCATCGCGGATCCAGTCTGCATCAAAAATGAGCAAATCGGGAAACCCTGTAATTCCGGAGAAGTAGTCGTTTGGGAAAGTGGATTTCATACCCTTGATGCCAGTTCCGGCCACCACGCCCACACTTGCCCTGGGGCTGTCGGGCCGGGGATAGATGAAGTATGTGCCCAGGTCATCGCCTTCCAGCCAGGTGTCGCCAAACTGTATCCCCCTGCGAGATACCTGCACCGGTGCATCTGCCAGCAGCATACGCCAGGCACGATTGGTCTGGGCATTTCCATATAATATTACGTTGCGGTCTTTGTATTTCTCCGGGCTGAACTCGCGGTCGGAAATCACTTCAAAAGAGCCATTGCCGCGGTACAGGAAAGTCTTTGCATCAAACAATGCCTTGTTGCGATTCCATTGGTTTTCCTCCCTCGATCCTCTTGTGCCGTAAACCAGCACTACCTGGTTGGTAAAGGCAAGTTTAAAGCCACCATATCTTTCAGGGTTTTTCTCATTGTGAGACAGAGAGGAGGATTGCAGCCAAACCTGACCGTCGTTGCGAAGCGACAGGGATTGCGCTGTAACTGCCCGGATGGGCTGTTCATCAATCCATATGTTCAAGGTTTCATATTGCAGTCTCAGTTGCTGCAGTTCCAGGGTTAGATGTGCAATGTTTTCTGTGGTTATTCTGAGGGTATCGTTGGTCAGTTCAGCTTGTATCCTGGAATGTTTGTAGGGCATGAGCTGCTGGTTGATGGTGACCCAGTAATTGCTTGCGGCAACCCCTGGCGATGCGGTGGTAAAGTCCAGACGGGTTACTTCATGTACCTGGGGTATGGTGTTTTGCCTCAGGAAATCGAACAGGGGAGGCCAATCCATGGAGTGGTCGCCATACCAGTGCGATCCACCGGGGTATTCGTAATAGGCAAAATTGGTATGGAACTCACCCAGTATGCCACGCATGAGCCTTGCTTGCTCCACGGGTACTACGGCATCGGCATCGCCATGCAATACGTAGATGCCCGATTGCAGGTAGTTGCGGGCCAGATCGAGGGTTCGTCCGGGCAGTGCCCCGCGATAGATCATGGCAAAGTGTGGGTTGGCCCACATAAGGCTGTCGGTGCCAGTACGCCGGTAGCCAATAATATCGGGATAGCCTGCGGCCGGAGCCACTGCAGCCCACTTGTCGGGGTAGGTAGCTCCCAGAAACCACGAACCATGTCCTCCCATGGAATGGCCTGTAAGATAAGTACGCAGGGTATCAGTATTAAACAGCAGTCTGCCCTGGTGCAGCACCTCCAGTGCATCCAGCCGGCCCCACTCTTCCCAGTTGAAGCCAAAAGGTCTGCGGTTGGTGGGTGCTACAATGTGCGCCCAGTCTTTTTGGCGGTATGCCCTGGCCTGGTTGGTTGCTTCTACCGAAGCGCCATGCACCGAGAGTACAAATGCCTGTTGGGGTGCATCGGAAGTGGAGGGTGCCACACTGAAATACTGCACGCTGCCGTCAATATTGCTGATAAATGTTCTTTCGTGATGCTGACCAGCATTGTGAACATTGAGGCGAATTACACTGCGGTCGATCTCGCGTCCGGATGCATCGGCGAGTATCAGCGTAGCCTGAAGGGTATCGCCAGGCCAGTTTCCTTGCAAGGCCGGGATCTTAAACGGAACCTTCCGCACCGACATCGGGGCAACACTCCCTGTGTGGTAGGAGGCACTTTCTCCATTGGGCAGAATACAAGTGATGCGCAAACCTTGCCGTGCACTTTCCGAAGCATTGATCAGACGCACTGCGCCCCATTTTTCATCCTGTTCTGTTCTTATTACGGAGGGTAATGTAAGGTCGCGCAATGAAAACTGAAGCTCTTTGTGCGGAATCACGATCCGTGAACTTACCCTGCCAAAACGTCCATAGGTATAAATAAATTGGTTCAACCCTTTGTTGAGTTTAAAAGGGATAAGGGTATGGGCATAATCATAATGATCGCCCTCCTGAGGCATTCCGTTAATAAAAACACGTGTATGCCCGGTTGCCTCCAGAAGGGCAATGCCTTCGGCCGGCGAATCAAACTCGGTATACACATATGCTCTGCCCAGGTTTTCGCGGAAGAAACCGGAAGTATCTACCCTGATGGCTTCCCAGGTTAGTGGCTGGGGGTTGGTCAGGTAATTATCTTTGAGGACTGCTCCTGCCGTGGGTCTTTCAAAATTGCCTGTGGCAATCTGCCAGAAAAGAATATCCTGCATACCACTGAGCATGCCAGGGCGCATGGCATTGCGCAAGGCCAGACCCTCTACGCACTGGTGAATAACAATACCCTCACGGGTGGTTTCGGTACGCTCTCTGCCAAAAATTTCTACAATATTGCCGGTTCGCTGTGCAGAAACGCTTTGCATAATGATGATCATCAGCAAAGAAAGCAGGCTGGTGAAGAAGTTGTGTTTTGTCATGGATTATTTTTTATCGGATTGTAATACGGGGTTGAGAAATTATTTCTATCTTGCGCAGGTAAATCGATTTAGGTGCAAATATAACAAACAATTTGGATTTACTATTTTTGAAAAAAAAATTTCTAATGAAGGAGTAAATCGCACTACCTTGTTTTTCCAAAAATTTTAATTCAACAGATATGAAGATTAAAAGAATTTCGGTTCTGATGCTTGTCATGCTGGCTGCTACTGCCTGCAAGCTGCAGAAGCCAGGACCCTGGCCCGCCTCTGATTCTATTCTTATCAGCTGGGAGGTTTTAAGTAATACCCATGCAGAGCAGGCAAGAGTGAAAGCTGAGTTTGTGATAGAGAATCAAAGCCATGTGGTTTTGTCTGATAGCAACTGGGCATTGTATTTTAATAAATCGCCAAGATTTATTTTTGATTCCGGCGAGCAATCGGGTGCACGTGTAGAGCATATCAATGGCGATTGGCACAGGATTGTGCCCATGGAAGGTTTTGAGTTGAAGCCTGGCGAAAAGTTCAGCCTGGTTTATGAAGCCCGCTATTGGTGGATCAAGGAAACCGATGCTCCCAAAGGGTTGTATTTTGTTTTTACAGACCCTGATGGTGCCGAAACCATTATGGAGCCTACCCATTTTTCGGTATTGCCATTTGTAAGAGAGGAGCAACTTACCCGTCACGCCCGCGACAAGGAGCCTGTGCCCACCCCGTCATTTTTATATGAGCAGAACCGGTCGCTTTCTGTCCTGGCTGCAAACC
>JBKBSF010000054.1:0-7253 GCA_046291875.1 Bacteroidales bacterium
GCCGTATGACGGGAGACTGTCACGTACGGTTCTGTGAGAGGTTTGGGGGTGAGACTCCCCCTTACCTACTCGACTTTTTTTCTTGTCAACCTGTTTTCGCAATTCTGTTTTTAGTTCTGTCGGTAAGTCGTCCCAATATAAGTCAAGCAAAGCACCTTGTAGAGAATACAAATAATAACAAACTGGAAATGTTTTGTCGGGATTTTGTTTGCATATATTTTGATATGCTCTTACTGGTGTCATTTGAGCAAGGTCTGCAAGTGAGAAAACGCCTATTTCGTTTAGGCGTTTCTCAACAGTTGCTCCAATATTTTTTGCACCTTTTAAATTGTTTGAAAGTTGCGTTCTCATAACTATTTTTCTTCTGGTGGTGAATATTTTACAATGTCAATTCCGATGCCATTAGGGTCTTCAATGGCGAAATGTCTGTCGCCCCAAGGTTCGTTTCGGATGTCAATTTTTATTGGCACATCCTTCTTTTTAAGTTCGTTGTAGATGCTGTCCACATCATCTACTTCAATGGTCAGATACATTCCTTGTCCTAAAAAAGGTTTGTGAAAGAATGGTTGCTGACTTGGATGGTTGGGAAGCAAAAAACTAATTTCAGCTTCGTGGTTTGGAGTGTGTAATAAGAGGTAAAACTCATTTTCAAATGTTACCCCGAAACCTAAATTGTTGGTGTAAAAAGCTTTACTTTCTGCCAACTTTGTTGTGAGAACTCCTGCGTTTAATTTCATCTTGTTTTGATTTTTAACTGTTGAACTTGATTGTGAAAAAGCATTTGCCGTTAAGCAAGCTATTGTTAGAATTGTAAGTATTCGTTTCATCATTCTTTGTTTTGATTTACGATACAAAATTCTATCAAATCACAGTTCATACATTGTATAAAACGGACATAATCATCTGCTAAACGCCTTGCTTGGCGTTACCCCATAAAAATTCTTGAACTCTTTGATGAAATGGGCTTGGTCGTAGTAGCCTACATCAAAAAACAATTTGTTCTGTCGCAAACTTTGAGATGAAGGCTTAGCACGAAGAATATTTTGAAAACGAACCACTTTTGCAAAAGTTTTAGCTGTATCGCCAATATAATATTCAAAAAGTCTGCGAAGTTGTCGTTGACTTACACCTGTGTCCAAGTCCTGTTCAATATTTACAACCCCAAACTCTTGAAGTATCTTTTCAATAGCATTGTAAAGTCTGCTGTCGTTGTCGAAAGTTGTGTTTTCAATAAGATTGATAAAATAACAGTCAAAGGTTCTTTGTATTTGTTCTGTAGTTAATTGATTATGAAAATTGTCGGCAATGAAAGTTGAAACTTTGGGAACTACATTACCTAATTGTTCAAAACGATTACTCAATTCAGAAGCATTAATTCTGAAAAGTTGCGGAAACATTGTCGGCAAGAAACGAACACCGATGTAATGAAACGAGTTGTCAAGAGGGAACTCGGTGAACTTTTTACAAAACCCCATCACAAAATTGTCTTTGGGATTGTTGAGTTCAAAAAAAATATCAATACAGCCGTCAGCCACTACACGATAAATAAATGGTTCAGAAAGTGGTGTCGTAGTTTTGAGTTCCCAATAACAATAAATGAAGTCTTGCAGTCTGATGTCAGGCAAAAATTCTGAATAGGTTACGTTGTCAGCCGATTGTTTGACAGTCGGTTGAATTGGTTTGTAAAGTTGTCGTATGTCAGCTGATATTTTCAATGTTTACGGTGTCTGTCAGCATTACGCCTAACTTTTTTATATCACCAAATATAAGGTACTTTCTGTAAATACAACAATTTTTCATGAAACTTGCATGAGCAGTGCTGCACACAAAAAAAGATGAACCGAACCTCTTTGCGTTTTAAACACAAATACCTTTGAACCGAGTTTACGAGCTCGGCGAAGCCAAAGTAGCAAACATGAAGTTCCATCAGACCTATTAAAAACAAGTTATTTACGGATGAAAAAATAATCAAAAAAACACCCAATGCAGCTGCCAGCCATACAGTGTGTTGTATTCCAGGGCAGGGGCCGGGAATTTGATGAAGTTGAGGGTATGCAGCAGCCCTCTGAGCATGGGTGATTGGGAGGGAATACGCGCGAAGTCTATATCGGGTGCCAGATAAAGGCTTCTGGAGCGGGCAATTGCCGGGAGGGGGATGCCCTGATGATGGGTAGGGTTGGTAAGGCTGCCCAGCATGCCGTGGGCGCCATGGCCGATGGCCAGGTTGAGCCAGCTGGGAAAGGGTGTATCGATGGTAAGCAGAGCTTTCAGGTTCAGCGAAAGCCAGTAGGTTTGTCCGTTGTAGTCTTTGATGAGGTTTTCCCCCAGGTTGCTTCCCAGCAAATCGGGGCGGTACTGCTCCAGTCCACTGGGCCGGAAGGAATACTTCCAGAGGATCCTTTGCTCCTGCCAGCAGCGTTGCTGGAGATAAAAGGACAAAGACCCCAGTGTATTGGCTGCCAGGTCTGACCAGGAGGCACCCCATTGCTGCGAAAAGCCATCGAGGATCTCTATGGTGGTGAGGAACAGGCTGCCCGAGATGCTGCCCCACAGGGCACCAGCGTGGTTGGATAGTCCTGCCGCCCTGAAGCTGTAGTAGCTAAACCGGCTAAAATGATAGGCCGTTGTGGTGTGGCCCAGTTTATCCATCTGCATCCAGTGGCGGCTGTCGTCATGAAAATGAAAGGAAGAGCGTGGGTGCTCACGGTACCACATCTGGTCAAGCAAAAGCAAGGTGCCGGTATATGCCACGGCATGCGCTCCTGCTACCCAGGGCAGCAAACGCGTATTCGTGCTCTCATGCTCTGCTGTATTGTCCTGCACAGGTGGGGCCCCAAAAGATATTGCTGCCCCCAAAATCAGGAGAGCCAAAAACAAGGGGGTACGGCATACCCGGGTGCCTAACTGCGGCTTTCGGATACCATACCCCCTGGGGGTTTTCTTTTGTACGCCAGGCGTGGGGATCATCATTGGGCCATGATAGTATCGTAGCCGTGCTGCAGAATGTCAAAGGCTTTTTCCTGGGTAGATGACTCAGCGTAGGTGCGCAGTACGGGTTCGGTACCCGAAGGGCGGATCATAAGCCACTCGTGGTCATTGAAATAGTACTTGAATCCATCCAGGGTTTCAACACGCTCCACCTTGTAAGGACCAAAAGCTGTGTAGGCATTCTCCTGGCAGTTCTTTACAATGCGCTCCTTGTCCTGCTGTGTAAGCTTCAGGTCTTTACGTTCGAAGGCAAAGCCCCCGGTGAGTTTGTAGATCTCCTCAATAAGCTGTCGGAGCGATTTGCCGGTTTTCACCATTGCCTCCCAGATGATCAGTCCGTTGTAGATGCCATCCCGTTCAGGGATATGTCCGGTTACGGCAATTCCGCCCGATTCTTCGCCCCCCATAAGGATGTCTTCCCGTAGCATAAGCCCGCAGATGTGCTTAAAGCCAATCTGCACGATCTCCAGAGGCAGTTGGTAGATCTGGCAGAGCTTTTCGATCTTTACGGTGGAGGAGAACCCTGTGGCGACCTTCCCTCTGAGGTTTTTGTATTTGTAGAGATAATGAATAAGCAGCAGCATGGTATGGTGCGAATCGACGTAATTGCCCTGATGGTCGTACAAGGCAATCCGGTCGGCATCGCCATCCACGGCCAATCCGCAGTCGATATCCTCTGCCAGTTTGATCATTTCGGAAAACTCAAGCAAATTGCGGTGCAGGGGCTCTGGGGCTATGCCATCGAACAGGGGCTGACGCTGGCAATGCAACAAGGTGATATCGGGGAAAAGCCTTCGCATAACATTCTGGCCAGAGCCGTACATGGCGTCAAAGGCAAACTCAAGGTGGGAGTTGCGGATGGCATCCAGGTCGAATTTCTCTTCCAGGTAGTTGCAATAGAAGGTCTCCAGATCAACCCATTCTACCAGGCCTTGCTCAATGAATTCCTGCAAGGAAACTTTGTCCAAATCATGTACATTGGTTTCGGGAATAAGGTCCTCCACCTCATGGATCTGTGCTTCCAGCAAGGGGCCACCATAGGATCCTTTGAGCTTGTAACCATTGTACTCGGGAGGATTGTGGCTGGCAGTGATCACTACCCCCAGGTTGCTTTTGTAGTGCAGTGTTCCCAGCGATATCATAGGCGTGGAAACAAACGTATCGGCCAGAAATACTTTTATCTTGTTGGCTGCAAGCACTTTTGCAGTTGTTTCGGCAAATAGTTCGCCGGCAAAGCGGCAGTCGTGGCCAACCACCACCGAGGGGTTGGGAGAGTTTTGTTTCAACAGCCAGTTGGCGGTTCCCTGGGCTACACGGGCCACATTTTCTACGGTAAAATCTTTTGCGATGATAGCTCTCCAGCCGTCAGTTCCGAATTTGATCTTCATGTCAATAGCTTGATATAGAACGTTACTATGTAAAGGGATAAACTGTATTTAAGGCAAAAGTAACAACTTTCGCTTATGTGTTTCCAAACAGAGATGGATTTCCATCGTCAGCGCATGATTCTGCGCTGGTTCAGAGCATTCTGGTATCGTTGGGCATTGGCTCTGTGCTGGCTGTAGGTGCGGGCAAAGGCATGGTAGCCCGAGAAATCCTCGCGTGCACAGAAGAACAGGTACTCGTGGGTTTCGAAATTGAGCACGCCATCAATCACCCTGGGATCGGGCAGGGCAATGGGTCCGGGAGGAAGCCCTGCATATTTGTAGGTGTTGTAGGGTGAGTCGGTTTCCAGATGGCGGTTGAGGACCCGTCGTATACCGAAATCGCCCACCGCAAATATCACTGTGGGGTCTGCCTGTAAAGGCATGTTGCGATTGAGCCGGTTGATGTACACCCCTGCCACACGGGCATATTCATCTCTTTTGGAGGTTTCCTGCTGTACTATGGAGGCCAGGGTGCCCACCTGGGCCGGTGTAAGGTTTATGCTACGGGCTTTCTGCAGGCGGGTATCGTTCCAGAACGCATTGTACTCGCGTGCCATACGCTCCAGCAACTGCTCTGCAGAGGTGTTCCAGAACACTTCGTATGTGTTGGGGATAAAAAGCAATTTGGAGGTTTCGGGGGTGAGATCGAACCTTTTGAGGTACTCGGCATCATTAAGCAGACGCAGAATGGAAAGGCTGTCGGCCTCAATCTGCCGGGCCACCACGCCGGCCAGTTGCTCTTTCAAACGAATATTGTTGAAGGTAAGTCGCACCGGATCCTGGTTGCCCGAGCGCAACAGGTTGATAAGTTCATTGTTGCCCATGTCTTTTCGGATCAGGTACCGGCCTGGGCGCACATTGTTCTTGTAGTTTTTCTTTTCTGCCAGCCACTCAAAGGTATTGGTGTTGATAATCATCCCATTTTCGTACAACAGGCCTTTCACATCGCGGAAAGTGCTTCCTGTGGGGATGTAGATATGCTGTGTTTTGCGTTCCCCGAGAAATACATTGGGCTGATAGATAGCATGGTACAGCCGGTAGGCAGCAACACCTCCGGAAATGATCAGGATAACGGCAATGGAAACAATTACTTTGAGCCAGAAGGGGATCCGGCTTTTGCGGGTTTTTCTTTTTGAGGTCATAGGTATTCTTATAATCGGAAACTTACACTTGAAAGACAAGCTGATACATCAGCTCATCGGTGAAATGGTTTTGCTGCAACAGCCATTGTTTTTTATGTCCGCATTTTTCAAAACCTTTCTGGGTAAACAGTCTTATGCTTACTTTGTTGTTTGCCGCAATGTTGCAAAACAACTGGTGGAGGTTCAGCACCTGGTGTGCATAATGTATTACTATATCCAATGCTTCGGAGGCATAGCCCATTCGGCGAAACTCCCTGGCAATGAGTATGCCAACTCCGGCTCTGCGGTTTCGGGCATCAAACTCAAACAGATCGGCACACCCTACTGTGGTGCCTTGGGGGTCAGTAATCATCAGCCGGAGTTGTTTGTCGGTAAAAATATCGCCTTGCGAATTCAGGATAAACTGCTCCAGGTGAAAGCGGGAAAAAGGGGTATAGGTATTGCTGTAGATCCATGTTTCAGGATCATTCTCCCATTGGTAAATCAGGTCCAGGTCGGCGGGCTCCATGGCCCTCATTTTCAGTTTCTCTCCCCTTAGGATCAGCATGGCAATCAGATTTGGATTATATGGCAATTTCGCCTTTAAACACCTGCACGGCAGGGCCCTGCAGGATTACTTTTTGGTAGATACCCCCTTCCAACTTAAAACTTACCTGCAGATCACCTCCCCTGGCTTTTACGGCAAAAGAGGGAAGCAAAGGCAGAAGGCCTGCGTGGTGGGCTGCAATGGCCGCAGCAGTAATGCCGGTTCCGCAAGCCAGGGTTTCATTCTCCACTCCGCGCTCGTAAGTACGGATCAGGAGTTGCTGGCCTGCAATCTGAACAAAATTTACATTGGTGCCTTCGGGCATAAAGGGTTCGGAGTGTCGAAAGCGGCGACCTTCGGTAATTACATCCAGCGTTTCGAGCTGATCTGTAAAGCAGATCAGGTGGGGCGAGCCGGTATCAAGGAACCAATGTTCGCCCACCTGCCGGATTTCATGTATATCTTTCATCCCCAATGCCACCACCATTTCATGGTGCTGCCTGCCAATAATACTTGCATCGTGCACGCCATCAGAGGCCATGAATCGGGTTTGCTGATCTATCATGCCCAGGTGCCTGGCAAAAGCCACCAGGCACCTTCCTCCGTTGCCGCACATGGTTCCTTCGTAGCCATCGCTGTTGAAATAGAGCATCCTGAAATCGTGCAGCGGGTCGCGCTCCAGAATCATCAGCCCATCGGCACCAATGCCAGTATGCCTGTGGCACAGTCCTTCGATGGTGGCATGCAGTTGGGGTATCAGTTGCTGGTAATCGCGAAACCGGCCATCGAGAATGATGAAGTCGTTGCCGGCACCATGGTATTTGAAAAATGGTAAAATCATAACGGGTTGAAATGGTCTATATATCCTGGATATCTTCGGGTAAAACCGGGCTGCTGATAGGTATTAACGGTTTGAAATGGGTGGTATATTCCAGGGGGTAATGATGATTGAGATAACGAAGATAGAATTTTCCCTGATGGTGGTAGATTGCTGCCATATCGAACAGGCGTATGCCATAGAAAACAATT
The DNA here is from genome assembly GCA_046291875.1 of Bacteroidales bacterium. GTDB lineage: Bacteria > Bacteroidota > Bacteroidia > Bacteroidales > UBA7960 > SKVR01. The sequence continues at coordinate 7,113 of JBKBSF010000054.1, forward strand.
TTGTTTTTACCCATGCGGTATACCAATGAGTTGAGGGGCGATTCCCAGAACTCAATGAAGAAAATCTGTTCGTTGCGCTGGGGTTGGGTGTTGTCAACCAGGGAGTCTAATCTCTTCTGTGCATCGGTAAGGCGTGCCGCG
>JBKBSF010000055.1:0-2230 GCA_046291875.1 Bacteroidales bacterium
ATCAACAATAACAATGTTAAACAATTAAATCAACTTAGTATTTTGATTTAGTGGTCTAAAGAATAGGTAGTATTATAGAAACCTATGGATTTACAGAGAGAAATCCCATAATGGTTGGAAGTGACGGTGGGGGGCCACAAAACCAGAGGAGATTTTTGAATGCCTTAGCTGGTCCCAACGGCGAACCCATCAGTTTTAAGAGATTGGGAAGTTGTTGTACGTTTTATACAAAAAATGGATTATTCGGGGATAGCGGAATGCTCGACATGTATGAAGTAACTTACGAGGGGCTCGGCAAACCGGTTATCTTGTACCGGGCAGTTTTTTGAGCCCCATGTCGCAGAATCTATTGAATAAGATTAACTTTATGTTGGCAAAGCAATCATAGTTTTGCCAGAAAGCTTTGAATACGAATACTAAATTTCTGTAAGGATGGCAACAACCCCCGAACATGATAAGCGAATGGCTTCCATGACATTTGCGTCGGTTTACCCACACTATATCGCCAAGGTAGAAAGTAAAGGAAGGACCCAGGAAGAGCTGCTTCAGGTCATTGAGTGGCTCACCGGGTTCGATGCGGCCCAGATACAACAGCTCATCGACGAACAGGCTACCTTTCAAACCTTTTTTCAAAAGGCCCGGATCAACCCCAATGCAGAGCTCATTACCGGAATGATCTGTGGCTACCGGATCGAAGAAATCGAAACTCCCCTTACCCGCCAGGTAAGGTACCTCGATAAACTGGTGGATGAACTGGCCAAGGGACGAAAAATGGAAAAAATCCTGCGAAAGGGATAGTACAACACAAGTCTGCTGAAAACTATTTATACTCAAACCCTACCAATGATGAAGCAAAGCAACGAAACAAAATCTGTGAAGATCTTCCGCGGTTCGATGTGGGAGGCGCAAATGGTTAAGAACCTCCTGGAGAACGAAGGTATTGATTCCTTTCTGGAGGATGAGATCACCGCAACATTGAACCTGCCCTGGCAATCTCCTGGCGGGGTAGGACTGGTTACCCTGGTAATAGCCGATCACAACTTCGACCAGGCCCGTTCCATCGTGCAGGATTATGAGCACAACCGAAAGGAAAACCAGGCCTGACGCTGATTGTGGCACTTTAGGGTAAGGCTGATCTTACAGTAGTATTTTCCGGCGAGGGGCAGGTTTGCTAAAAAGAACCTGCCCCTGTTGGTTTGAGGTATTTAAAATGGGTGATTTTTCTGCTTATTTTTGCGGCTTGTAATCCGTGCTTGCTCCAACAAAAGATTTTTATGACACAGATCCTTCATATCTCCGAACCCTTTGTCACCGAGTCGGGTGGTGCACTTCCTGCCATTGATATTGCCTACGATGTGCTGGGCGATCTTTCGGAGCCCCGTCCCCTGGTATGGGTTTGCCATGCCCTTACTGGCAATTCCAATCCGCTCGACTGGTGGCCGGGCATTGTAGGGCCAGGTCGCTACATCGATACTGGCAGGTACAATGTGGTATGTGCCAATGTGCTGGGTTCTTGCTATGGCAGTACCGGGGCACATTCTACCGATCCTCGCACCGGAAAACCCTACCTGCTCGATTTCCCGTTGGTTACCATCCGCGATATGGTAGGGGCGCACGAGTTGTTGCGCCGGCATCTGAAGATAGAAAAGATTGATATGGTAATAGGAGCGTCGCTGGGGGCCTTTCAGGGCCTGGAGTGGTGCATTATGCAGCCCGGATTGATAGACCGGTTGGTATTCCTTGTTGCCGGCGCCCGCACCAGCCCCTGGTGCAAAGCTTTTAACGAAGCTCAGCGGCTGGCTCTTGAAGCCGACCCCACCTTTTATACCGATGCCCCGGATGCAGGGGCCAAAGGGCTCATGGCGGCACGTGCCATAGGAATGGTGAGTTATCGCAACTTCGAAACTTTCCGACTCACGCAACCCGATGAAGACAACGGCCTGCTGGACAATTTCAGAGCGTGCTCCTATCAGCGTTACCAGGGCGAAAAGCTTACCCGCCGCTACAACGCCCATGCCTACTACTATATCTCAAAGGCATTTGACTCGCACAATGTAGGGCGCAACAGGGGTGGAGTGGAAAAAGCGCTGGCAGGGGTTGCCACACAAACCCTTTGTGTAAGCACCGATACAGATATCTTATTCCCCGTGGAAGAAGTAAAGTGGGTGGCCGATCATATGCCCAATGCTCAGCATGTTATGCTGCAAAGTATTTACGGGCATGATGGCTT
>JBKBSF010000055.1:2240-6728 GCA_046291875.1 Bacteroidales bacterium
CTGATCGAAAATCATAAGCTTACCCGGATCCTTGAAGACTGGGAACATGGTTTGTACTGAAAAGCGGAAGCTTCAGAGTTTTGCCAGGCACTTCTCAAGGCTGGTGCGCCAATGCGGAATCTCGATGTTGAAATCCTTCTTGATGCGCGACTTGTTGAGAACCGTGTAATGGGGCCGCAAAGCAGGTGTAGGGAAATCTTTGGTAAGAATCGGAGTTATTTTGCAGGATGACTTGCGGATATCCACAATTGCCTGGGCAAAATCGTACCAGCTGGCAACTCCCTCATTGCTGTAGTTGTATACCTCTGTACGGATTTTTGCAGGTACCCTGGGGATGATTTCAAGGATGGTACGGGCCAGGTCGGCAGCATAGGTCGGATTGCCGATCTGGTCGAAAACCACATTGATCTGATCCTCACTGGCACATTTCGACACGATGGTTTTTACAAAGTTATTCCCAAAGGATGAATACAACCACGAGGTGCGAATGATCAGGGCTCGTTTGGCGTTGAAGATCACCTCTATTTCGCCATCCAGTTTGGTTTTTCCATAGGTGGTTTTGGGGCTGGCGGTATCGTTCTCGGTATACGGACGAAAATTCTTCCCCTCAAACACATAATCCGTAGAAATATGGATAAGCAATGCGTTCTGTTTGGCAGCCATTTGCGCCAGGTTTTTCACCCCGGTGGCATTTACCAGCATGGCATCAGGCTTTTGTGTTTCTGCAAGATCAACAGCTGTAAAGGCAGCGCAGTTTACAATTACTTCAATCTTGTTGGTCTTGAGGTATTTTCCGGTTTTTTCTATGTCGGAAATATCAAGATCGTTGATATCGGTAAAAAAGAAATTGTATTGCGAAAACTCTTTGGCCAGTTCTTGAAATTCGCTGCCCAATTGCCCGTTGCTGCCGGTTACCAGTATGTTCATAAAATTTAAAGGATTGTGTTTTTGAAATAGTCAATGGTTTTCTGCAGTCCTTGCTCCAGTTCTACAGAGGGAGCCCATCCGGTAAGGTCTTTCATCTTTTGTATGTTGGGTTGCCTTTGCATGGGATCGTCCTGGGGTAAAGGAAGAAATTGGATTGATGAGCTGGAGCCGGTAAGTTCTATTACTTTCCGGGCCAGTTCCAGTATAGTAAACTCAGAAGGGTTGCCAATGTTTACAGGGCCGGTAATTGTTTCGGGAGTTTCCATGAACCGGATCATTCCCTCCACCAGGTCGTCCACATAGCAAAAGCTGCGGGTCTGACTGCCATCGCCATAAATGGTAATGTCTTTGTTTTGCAGGGCCTGCACAATAAAATTGGAAACTACCCTTCCGTCGTTGGGGTGCATCCTGGGCCCGTAGGTGTTGAAGATGCGCAGTATCTTGATTCTTACCTTATTCTGGGTGTGGTAATTCATAAACAGGGCTTCAGCACATCGTTTGCCTTCGTCATAGCATGCCCTGGGGCCGATGGGGTTTACATTGCCCCAGTATTCTTCCTTCTGAGGATGCACTTCCGGGTCGCCGTAAACCTCGCTGGTGGAGGCCTGCAGTACTTTGGCCCTGATACGTTTGGCCAATCCCAGCATATTGATGGCACCCATTACCGATGTTTTTATGGTTTTGATACCGTTGTATTGGTAATGGATGGGTGATGCAGGGCAGGCCAGGTTGTAGATCTCGTCTGCCTCAATAAAAAAGGGCATGGTTACGTCATGACGAATCAGTTCAAACCATGGGTTGGATAACAAATGAACGATATTCTGTTTCTGTCCGGTGAAATAATTGTCAAGACAGTACACCTCATGCCCGTCTTTGAGCAGTCTTTCGCAAAGATGCGAGCCCAGAAAGCCAGCCCCACCCGTAACCAGAATTTTTTTCTTCATATGAAGTGTTAGTGTTTGCATCTGGCCCCGGGGGGCAAGTGCGTATGAGTTGCAAAAATATGCAATTTTTTGGCTTAAGGGGCTTTTAAAATCATTCAATCGTCACATTTGTAAAACAAATTTTATTTCAACCAGTTTGTGTTATTGTTCTGTAAAGAAAATATTAACTTAGATGTAGATTTTTTTACCAGAAATCTTTTCACACCATGACCCACAACAACATCGAACGTGAAGTTTTTGATGCCAATCGTAAGGCGCTGTTTATCAATCTGGATGATACCATTTACGGATCCATTGCCGAGATTGGCGGAGGGCAGGAGGTAGCCCGATGCTTTTTTCAGTCGGGTGGCGCCTCGGGCACAGTAGCCAAAACCATTTCTGCTTACGATATGGTTTTCAGCGACACCATTTATGGAAAAACCCCCACCGGACGGTATGTTTCTGAAGCCCGCCTTATGCAGATGCTCGATCATGAGTACAACAGCCTTATCAATGTACTGGGCCAGACACGTAAACCCGATACCCGATTCTTTGCCTTTGCCAATACCGTTACCACCCTCAACTACCGGAAAGACAACGAGGGCCATGGATGGCTGGGAGTACGCTTTCAGATCAAACCCAACTCCAGGCCCAACGATGTGGTGTTGCATGTTAAGCTTAAGGAAAATGACAACCTCCTGCAGCAGAAAACCCTTGGCGTATTGGGTGTAAACCTGATTTACGCTTGTTTTTACAATTACCAGTATCCCAACAGTTTTCTCAAATCGCTGGTCGACCTGGGTCTGGAAGATCGGGTGGAGATCGACATGATCAGCATGCGTGGTCCGGATCTGGACTATGTAGACAACCGCCTGCTTGCAGTTCAGCTGGTAAAAAACAACATGACTTCTGTAACCATGTTCGACAGGTATGGCAATGTAAAACCTCCGGCCGAATTGCTGTACAAGAAAAACGTAATGCTGCTGCGCGGAAGCTTCAGACCCATTACCTATGTGGGGTTTGACATGCTCAAATCAGGTTTTGCCCTTTTCAAGAAAGAGATCGGGTTCGACAAACCCAATACCATCGTTTTGTGCGAGATGACCCTGAAAAATCTTATGGAGGAAGGTGTTTTTGACGAACGCGACTTCCTGGACCGGGTCGATATCCTTTGTGGTATGGGGCAGAATGTAATGATTACCAATTTTAAAGAGTTTTACAAGGTCTCCAACTGGTTTCGCAACTTTAAGATCCGCAACATACGCATTGTAGTGGGGGCTCTTACTTTCCGCAAGATACTGGAAAAGAAATACTATGCCCATCTTAAAGGCGGTATACTGGAGGCATTTGGCAGGTTGTTTACAGAAAACCTGAAAGTTTACCTCTACCCGGGGCGCGAAAAAGAAACACAAGAAATCCTTACCACCGAAAACCTCCCTGTGGAGGATGATGTAAGGTTTCTTTACCAGCACCTGCTGGAGTCGGGCCTTATCATCGATATTCCCAATTACCGGAAGGAGATTCTTCCGTTTTTCTCCTATAAGGTGCTGGCCAAACTCAATTGCAATGACCCCGACTGGGAAAATATGGTGCCCAAATATGTTTCCTCATTCATCAAGAATAAAAACCTGTTCGGCTATGGCAGCCCCAGAAAAGAACCTCTGATAAAGGATAAACAGCCCTGATAATGCAAATCCCTTCTAATGAGGAAGGACCAAAAGAAGCCTGAATTTCCAAAATTCTGATCACCGATCTGAATTAAGGTTTTCTACTTTACATATGTCTTATTCTTTAAAAAAAAGCACACTATGAAGAGGAATGTAGTTTTTTTGCTGGGTTTGCTATTCATTGCAGCCTGTCAGCCGCGGGTTGAGCAAACGGAAATGCCGGAGCCTCCCAAAGATGGGGTCTTTATCCACATTACCCACGACCACTCTAACCCTCACAGGGTTCTGATGCCCCTGCAAATGGCTTTGATGATGGCCGATGACAAAGATGTACTGATTTACATGGATATCGATGCAGTAAACCTGCTTACGGTAGATGCAGAGGATCTGGCCTATGGTCATTTTACGCCCTTACGGGAGGCAATTTCCACTTTATTGCAAAAGGGGGTCGGCATATACGCATGTCCGGGCTGCATGAAAGTGGCAGGTATAGAACAGGAAGATCTGCTTGAGGGGATCCAGGTAGCTCAAAAGGAGCGTTTCTTTGATTTTACCCGGGGCAGAGTCATTTCACTGACCTATTGACCCGCTCAGTCTCGCTTCTGGCTGGGTGAAGTACCCTGGCTGGGATCGTTCGCCAGACGGCGGGGCAAAAATCCATTCGGATACTGCGTTACATAGGCCTCGCCAAAAAGCCGGTTGTGCACAACGGTGTTTTTGTAAACATCCCAGTCGAATCTCCCCTTTTGTCTGTAATAAAGCGTTATAATTGAAGACGTAATTACAATAAAGGTAGAGTAAAGGATAGCCAGCCAAACCATCTGGCTTTGCACAGGCTCCGTAAAGCTCAAAAGGATAACGGCAAATGCAATGGGGCCGTTTTGTATGCCTGTTTCCAGTGAAATGGCCCGCTGGAAGATGGGATACATGCCCATTGCTCTTGACATCCAAAAACCGAAAAAGAATCCTAC
>JBKBSF010000056.1:0-5844 GCA_046291875.1 Bacteroidales bacterium
GCCGGTAAAAGATTTAACCAAGCCACGAAGGCACGAATCCACCAATGAAACCTTCGTGTATTCGTGGCTGAAAAAAGTACCGGGTTACACCCTGAATAAAATCTGATTATTGGATATATCCTGGCTGCGTAAAAAGAAAAAACTTAATTGATTTTAAAATGCAAATCATCCCGCTGACCCTCGAAACCCTCAACCTCTACAGCCCCTCCACCGGCGAAGTGCTTTGCCACGAGGATACCGGCTACAACGAAGAAGCCCGATCCCTGATGGGATACTGGGTGCAGGAGGTGATGGACCTGCCCTTTATCAAAAACCCCGACTTGCAGCAGGCCTGGGATGTCTATAGGGAGGAGGCTGATGCCCGCCTGGAAGCCGACGATGAATACCCCGGACCCGATGTGGATGAATTCCTGGAGCAATACGATGCCCCCACCTGGATCGCCTTCCGCGTGGAAACCTTCGGAATGCCAGGCGATGTTGCGTGGTTTGTGGTGGAGATGGAAATAAATTAGGATGAGTAAGCAAATAGTTGATTTTTATTTATATTTTCGAAAGCCCTTAATCTCAATCTGAACCCTACCATGATCTATCCCCCAACTTTCCCCACCGGCAAAAATGAACCCGCAGAAGAGCAGGTATACAATGCGCTGAAAAAGCTGGACATGGAACGCTACGATGTGTTCTATAACCGCAGGTTTACAGGCATGAACCCCGGTGAGAAGAAAAGCTACGAGACAGACTTTATCATTGCCGATCTGGCAGGAGGACGATGCCATTCGTTGCTGGTGCTGGAGGTAAAAGGGGGCATCGTAAAATACGACGGACAGCTTAGCCAATGGACCCAGAACGGGCATCCCATGAGTGATACCAAAGACCCGGTTACACAGGCCGAAGGCAATATGCACAGCCTGGCCAGACACTACCCCCGCCTGAGCAGTTTCGTGCCCTTCGGCTGGGCGGTCTGCTTTCCCGACCCACGCAATACCTACAGCAGAAAGCAGATACCCCCCTTCCTGCATGAGCTGCAGCTTATCGAGAACTTCAACCTCGGCATGCTCGACCGCCACCTGCCCAATCTGCTCAACTTCATCAAAGAACAAAACCCCCAATACCGGGGCACAGATATGGAAACCTACCGCCAGTTTAAAGAGTCGCTGCTGGCCGGACTGGGCCACGTGGTGCCCCTGCATACCCGCCTGGAGGCCGAGGAACGCCAGCTTATTCAACTTACCCATGAGCAGTTGAACCTGCTGCAGCTGGTGGCCGACAATACCAGCCTGGCCATTACCGGGCCCGCCGGATGCGGCAAAACCATCATGGCCACCACACTGGCACGCCAGGCAAGAGAAGAAGGGCTGAAGGTGCTGCTGCTTACCTTCAACCGCATCCCCGCTGCCAATATCCGAAGGGGCTTCGGGCTTACCGGAGAGGAAGAAGATATCACCGTGGAAAACTACCACCGATTTGCCCGGCAGCAGATTGAAAAGGCTGAGCCCGGCTGGTTTGATGAGCATGTGAAGAAAGCCGATGAGCTGTTCTGGACCATGGAAACGGCCCTCAAGCTCAGCGAGGTGCTGCACGACCCATGTTACGATGTGCTGATCATCGATGAGGCGCAGGACTTCCGCCCCGAATGGTTTGAAAGCCTCACAAAGGTGCTTAAGCCCGATGGCAAGTACTTCCTGTTTATGGATCAGGATCAGAACATCTTCAGCCATTTCCAGGGGCTGCCCGGCAACCGCCATTTTTTCCGGTTTGCCCTGCCCCACAACTGCCGCAATACCCGCCAGATCATACAGCTGTTGGAGCAATACATAGAAAAGAAGATCTCCTGCCCCGAAGCCACCCCCGACGGGCAACCCGTAACCTTTTACCATTACAGCAACGATGTGGAGCAGGTACGCATCCTGCGCGACGAATGGCTGCGACTGGTCAACACAGAGAAGATCAGCCCCGACCGCATTGTTATCATCCTGAATACCAAATTCGAAGAGAGCTGCCTGAAAGACGTAAAAACCTTCGGCAAGTGGCCCCTGCAGCAAATAAGCACCGATACCGGACACATCAGCCCGCACCATGTCAACCTCACCCGCATACGCACCTTCAAAGGCCTCGAAGCCGATATGGTCTTTATCGCCGATACCGACAAAATGGAAACCCGAAATAAAAATGTGCTCTACACCCAGGCCAGCAGAGCCAGGTTGTGGCTGGGGGTGATGGGGAAACATTAAATAATAAACGTATGCAAATCATAGAAACATTCACCAGCTACGAAGGGCACAGGATAATTTGTCCGTCAACAGATGAAATCATCTGGGCGCCCGACTTTGAAGAATTTAACACAGAAGCCTTTGCCTTTAAAGGCTATTGGTATTTTGAAACGTTGGAAAACCCGCAAATCAGAGACCCACAGTTACAAAAGGACTGGGCAGTGTTTTATAAGAATTGGAAAAAAGACCCTAATAGACAACGTTTTTCTGATGCCCTGGAACAATTCTTTAAAGAGTACAATAATCCGGAATGGATAGTGTATTATTGTGAATATTATCGTACAGCTTCATGTTATTATGTGGTGCAGGCTGATACCATCATCGAAGAAGACCCCGAAGAGGGCCCCGAATACCGCGATAAACACAATTACATTAAAAACTACCAGCTTTCTGTAATTGAATTTCCGGAAGGAACCACTTTTATTAAAGATTGTGCTTGCTACTCCTACCATAACCTTGAGGAAGTTTTTATCCCGGAGACCGTTACCCGTATAGGAGAAGCCGCCTTTATGTTTTGCTGGGGGCTGAAAAAAATAAAACTTCCAGACAGCATTACCCATATTGGTAAAATGGCCTTCAGAGAGTGTAAAGCATTGGAGTTGGTTGAACTACCCAACGCACTTACATCCATTTCCGATGAAATGTTTTTCAACTGCAAAAGCCTTAAGTCCATCGCTATACCCGATTCAGTAACCCACATTGGAAATAATGCTTTTGAGGGGTGTGAGGCACTTACAGCAATTCATATCCCAGCTTCTGTTGAATCGATTGGCGAAGGGGCGTTTAAGGGGTGTAGGGCATTGAAGGAGGTTGTGGTGCCTGAAAAGTTGAAAGGGAGAATTGAGCGTGCTTTTGATGAAAAAATCTTTTCTAATATAACATTTAAATAGTTATTTTTAACGCATAAAAAAAAGAACGACAAATGGAAACGATGCTACTTTTTTTGATAGTTGCTCTTTTGCTGCTAGCCATAGTACTGATTTTTGTTTTCAGGGGCAAAAGCAACAATGATTTACCACAATTGCTAAACAAAGTAAACGAACTGCAAACCGGGCTGACTAAAATTGAAAGTAATCTGAAGGACGACTTTAGAATTAACCGCGAGGAAAGCTCCAATACTGCCAAGTCAAACCGTGAAGAACTAAACAAAGCAATTACCGAATTCAGAATTGAAACGGCTGAGGCAATCCGACAATTGAGCAAGCAGAATATTGAAGCACTCGAAAAACTCAACACGACACTTGAACATAAAGTAAATGCCCTGATTGAAAAAACCGAGAAAAGCTTCAAAGACTTTTCTGAAGCTAATACCACTCAATTAGAGAAAATTGAAAAACAGGTTGAAACCAAACTCCAAGCGTTAACAGAGCAAGCCAAAACAGACAATAACCTGATGCGAGATGCCTTGGTAAAATCATTCAAAGATTTTCAGGATGCCTTTGATAAAAATGTAAAATCATTCAACGATTTGCAACGCGAAAAATTCGGGCAGTTAGAAACCAAACAGAATGAATTGGTGCAAGGCACCGAGAAAAAATTGGAAAGCATACGTGTAACGGTTGAAGAAAAATTGGAAAAAACCCTAAGCGAACGCCTGGGGCAAAGTTTTGAAACCGTTGGCAAGCAACTGATAGAAGTGCAAAAAGGATTGGGTGAAATGCAAACCATCGCTTCTGATGTGGGTGGATTGAAAAAGGTATTGAGTAATGTAAAACTAAGGGGCGGTGTTGGCGAAGTGCAATTGGCAATGCTGTTAGAGCAAATACTGGCACCCAGTCAATACGAAACAAATGTAAAAACCAAAGCTGGTAGCGGAGAGTCTGTCGAATTTGCCATAAAACTTCCCGGCCGGAGTGAGGATGAAAGCAGCGTTGTATATTTACCCATTGATGCCAAGTTCCCAAAAGATGCATATGAAAATCTCATGATAGCTTATGAAAATGCCATTCCGGATGAAATTGAAGCCGCCAACAAAAGTCTCGAAAACACCATAAAAAAAATGGCTAAAGATATACGCGACAAATACATTGACCCGCCAAACACTACCGACTTTGCTATTTTGTTTTTACCCTTTGAAAGCATTTATGCCGAAGTAATTAGGAGAAGTGCGTTGGTGGACCAGTTGCGTGATGAATTTAAAATATCCGTAGCAGGACCAACTACCCTGGTTGCTATTTTAAACAGTCTGCAAATGGGATTTAGAACCCTTGCTTTGCAAAAGCGCAGCAGCGAGGTATGGAAAGTATTGGGAGCCGTGAAAACCGAATTTGAAAAATTTGGAGGTTTGCTAAATACCGCCCAAAAGAAAATTCAGTCGGGTTTGAATGATATAGATGATATGGTAGGTGTAAGAACCAGGCAAATCAATAAAAGGCTTAAGCATGTTCAATCTTTACCGGCAGCCGAAAGCCAAAACCTCTTGACCGAAATGACTCTGGATGCTCTAGAAATAGAAACGGAAAACGAACAATAGAAGGATGGCTAAAAAATCTAAAATAGAGGTTAAGGGAACAGAAATTTCAATTTTCACTGCCGAGGCCGAGGATTATATCAGTCTGACAGATATTGCCCGTTATCGGGATTCTGAAAGAAGTGATTACATCCTGCAAAACTGGATGCGAAACCGTAGCACAATCGAGTTTATGGGTTTATGGGAGCAGTTTCATAATCCCGATTTTAATTCCATCGAATTCGATGGAATTAAAAATATGGCTGGCTCAAACAGCTTTTCGCTGACCCCAAAACGCTGGATTGAAACTACCAATGCCAAAGGAATCGTGGCAAAAACCGGGCGATATGGCGGCACCTACGCCCACAAGGATATTGCCTTTGAGTTTGCAAGTTGGCTAAGTGCCGAGTTCAAGTTTTATCTTATAAAGGAATTTCAACGGCTCAAGACCGAAGAAAGCGACCGTCTGCAATTGGATTGGAGTTACCAACGCCACTTGGCCAAAGTAAATTACCACATCCATACCGATGCCATCAAAGAAAACCTGATACCCAAAGAATTGAGCAAAGCCCAAATAAGCTTTGTGTATGCCAATGAAGCCGACACACTGAATGTAGCCTTATTCGGAATTACGGCCAAGCAATGGCGCGATAACAACCCCACGGCCAAAGGTAACATCAGAGATGAAGCCACCATCGAGCAATTGGTGGTACTCTCCAATTTAGAAAGCATCAATGCTGTGCTGATACAGCAAGGATTAGAACAACCGCTGAGGCTGAAGCAACTGAACCAAATTGCCATAACCCAAATGAAGAGTTTGGTGCAAAATCGCACGATGAAAAAGTTGAAATAAAAAACGAAACAGAATGAACAAAACAGACCTGATACAAAAAGTAAAAGCATTAGAAGGCCTTTCTCAAGACGAACGTGCCTACCTGATTAACCTGGTGAACACCAAAAAGAAATATGGCTTGGTGTGGGAAGACAAACCCGAAGAAGTAGAAGAACAACTGCGTGAAAACTTACCCGTGCTGAAAGAGGTAAAAGACTGAAATGGTCTAATAGAGTTGGACAACTTTTTTACAAATATAAGTTTAATTTACATTGTTAATATTGTTATTAATG
>JBKBSF010000057.1:0-3722 GCA_046291875.1 Bacteroidales bacterium
GGGGTACTGCATACTGATCACCTGAAACGACTGGGGGGAAGAATAAACCTGCAACCCTCTCTGCTGGATGATCACCTACAATTCAACATCAACCTGCATGCTTCGCAGCTTGAGAACAGGATCGCACCACGCCAGGCAACAGGCTATGCCATTGGCTTTGACCCAACTCAGCCTGTAAGGGATCCTCAAAGCATATTTGGAGGGTACTATACATGGACCCTAGATGGCTTGCCATCATTCACTGCGATACCCAATCCTGTGGCCCTTTTGAACCAAACCGAAGATTACAGCAATACACAAACCCTTGGAATACATGCCAATGCTGAGTATTCGCTGCATTTCTTACCTGGGGTCACCCTGGGTGTGGCGTTCTATCAGCAATCCCTGAGCACTGACAGAGAGAGCTACATTTTGGACCGGGCAGCATTTCGGTATCAGAGGGGTGGTCAATATGATTTATTTGAGGACACATACTCCAACCGATTGTTGGAAGGGCATATAAATTACAACAGATTTCTGTCATCCATTAATAGCAATTTAAATTTGAGTGCTGGTATTACCAGGCAGAAGTTTAACCATGAATTCTCAATGTTTAGCTCTAACATTGAAAACAATTTGGCCGGATCCCCCTTCCTGATATTCTCTGATTTGAATGGTACCAACAGTAAACACTTTTCATCTTTGACTTTTGCTGCCGGATATTCCTATAAAGATCTTTATTTTGCGAATTATAACTTTAGATCAGACGGTTCATCGTTTTATTCAACAGAAAACGCATATTCCGGCTATCATTCGCTGGCTGCGGCATGGAAGATTCACAACGAAAACTTCTGGCCTGAAGATTTTTTCCTTTCGTATCTTAAAATAAAAACGGCTTTGGGCCAGTCCGGGAATATGGATATCCCATACAGCAGTTTTGTTGATCAGAACATTCGCCCGGAGAAATTCAATTCTTTCGATCTAGCAGTTGATTATGGCCTGATGAACAACCGGCTTGCAGGAAGTATCAGATATTTTTATAAAGATCAAACAGACCTGTTAGTTCCTGTTCCTGTTCCATCCGGAACCAATCTCTTCAACTATGTACTCACCAACCAGGGCCACATCGAACACAAGGGATGGGAAATTTCCCTTGGTGCTGCCCTTGTGGAAAAAGAAAGCCTCTCATGGGGTATAAGGGCACATCTTACCACAATACAAAGTCATGTAAACGCACTGGTGGAAAACAATCAGGATTTTCTGGGTTTCCCTTCAGGATCAATAGGTGGAACAGTCGGTACTGCAATTTTTATTTTGAGAGAAGGATTTTCTCCACGATCCTTTTGGGTTTACCAAAGTTTGTATTCCTCAAACGGTTACCCAATGTCCGATTTGTATATTGACCAAAATGGCGATGGAATGATTACCGAATTGGACCGGATCCCTTTCCAAACACCTTATCCCAGCTTTTTCATGGGATTATCATCGCATCTTCGCATGAAAAATTTGCAATTTTCAATGGCCGGCACCCTGGTCAGAGGGAACTATGCTTATAACAACACATCAGCTTTTTACGGCAACTATTCAAGGCTTTACAGGCCAGAGGGCCAGTACCTGGGCAACATTACCACCGAAGCCCTGGATCTTAACTTAAAAAATCCCCACTACCTCTCCGATTATTTTGTGCAGGATGCATCTTTTTTCAGGATGGATTACATGCAACTGGCCTATAATTTCAGAAATATTTCAGGGCGCAATCTGAATGTTGAAGTTTCGGCCACGGTACAGAATGCATTTGTCATCACCAGCTATGAAGGGCCGGAGCCGGAAATCTCAACGGGTATCGACTTCAATCCCTACCCCCGCCCACGGATATTTTCCCTGGGCTTTGGGGTGAGGTTTTAAAACAATAAAATCTTTTGCTGATGCTAACTGAAGCCATTGTTATTTATACCGAACCTCAAAGCTTAAACAGTTTAGGGCTCTGGCTCCATCTATCATAGAAAATTGAGGCAGTCCTTTATATGGGGTAAAGCCCTTTTCATTGATAAACTACTTTCCGGCACATGCAATTACACCTAGATTACGGCCTGCTACCAGGTAATCGGCGGCCGAACGACTGGCTACTTTTTTGGTCAGTAAAGAGATCAGTGTGATCAGACCAAAATAAGCGACAACAACCAGCAGATAGATGTTCATAAATTCCGGATTTAAAGGTTAACAGTCAATGGATTGAATAGGTGTGCTTTGATGTGGATACAAGAAAGGGGCTGCATGAACTGGCATGCATACCCCTTATGATTTCAGGTAGAATGGTCCTTACAGTAATAATGACACATTGTGCTGTTTTTTTTCGTTTTCGTGTTTGACAGCAATGCAGATATCCCTCAGGCAAAACGGACTTGGTTACAAAAGCATCCCGTTGGGGCTTCATAAAGGCTTATTTTCCTTAATTACAACCCAACAAATCCCATCCAAAGGCTCCTGCGATACCGGCGTAAAATTACAGAAATAGACCAAATAAGCAAATAATTTATAGAAACGAAACAATTACGGTTTCAGACAAAATACAGTGTGAGAGAAAGGCAATCATTCTACTTTGCCGTTGGCCGAAGCTGACGGATTAAGTGTACAACAAAGCAAAAAGGCGTTCGCTCCATCAAGATAATCCTTAACTTCAATCCCAAATACTATCAGAGAGACTTGCTATTTGGATGTTTTAAGAATCTCTCTGCAGTATTTCTACAGGCGTTATTCCGGAATTTTCATCTCTAAAGCAGACCATCTTACCGCATTTGCAAAAATTTGCATATTTTAGAGGTTTTAATCTGAGCGAAAACTTTTCAATACTGTTAAGGGAACAAAAACATGAAACAATCCACCCAAAAACCAGAAAAGCCAAGCCTGGCAGGCCCAATGTGCAAAAATTTGATCATCCTGATTATCCTGTTAGGGGTGGGTTCCCTGATGGCCAGTGAAACTACCCATGAAAGTGAACATCAAGCCCGGAAAAGTAATTACCGGGAAATCCCCCAGGCTCTTCAGGAATCATCCTCCATCATCGTACTTACCCAGGAGGATTTCAATAAGGGGAACCAGGTAAACATCTGGCAACTGATACAGGGTCGTGCCCCGGGAATGTGGATCTCCCTTGATGGTGGTGCTCCCGGAGCCATGGGGAGTGCCAATGGGTGGAAATTGAACGGACAACCACTTATCGTGGTGGATGGTCTGCCCCAAGACCCCCATTTTGCTTCCGGCATGCGCGATCCGTTAAATTTTCTCAATCCCGCTGATATTGAATCTATCACTCTGCTGACAGATGCTGCCGCATCATCACTTTACGGTGGCAGAGGTGGCAATGGAGTGATTCTGATCCGCACCAAAAGGGCAAAGCAAGGAGATCCTCTTACTTTTAAATACACTACCCAACTGTCTTCTGCACAACCCGGACCAAAGGTGGATGTGCTCGATGCAGCAGCTTTCCGGGTTTTAGTTTCAGAGCTCTATTCCAGTCCCGATGTGATTGATTTATTGGGAGAGGCCAGCACCAACTGGCAGGACGAAATATTTGGCAGTGCTTTTTCTCACAACCACAACCTGTCAGCCTCGGGGAATATGGTAACTGTTCCCTGGAGAGCATCCTTTCATTTCAATGAAAATGCAGGGGTACTGCATACTGATCACCTGAAACGACTGGGGGGAAGAATAAACCTGCAACCCTCTCTGCTGGATGATCACCT
>JBKBSF010000058.1:0-1707 GCA_046291875.1 Bacteroidales bacterium
TTGAAATCGGGGATGCATGCTCCCACTGCACTCATTTTTTATGCCCCCAATCGTACCATACTGGAATTGAAATATAATATCATATGTTTGCTCTGAGTCTGTTTGTATTCCCCCAATCGTACCATACTGGAATTGAAATCTTCTTGTTTGCGAAATGGAATGGGTTGCTCAGGAGCCCCCAATCGTACCATACTGGAATTGAAATGAAGCTGCACCAGGCACTCACCGCCTACAAGCGCACCCCCCCAATCGTACCATACTGGAATTGAAATGGTGTTGGTTCAGGCTTTGTTCGGCGGCTTTCATCAGCCCCCAATCGTACCATACTGGAATTGAAATGCCTGTCGGTTTTGCTCCTCTATGGCAAGGCGGTAGCCCCCAATCGTACCATACTGGAATTGAAATGGTTTATGATTTCGCTTATGGTATGCTCGTTGTCAACCCCCAATCGTACCATACTGGAATTGAAATTTATTCGACGACGACTACAGCCAACGGGCTTTCAACCCCCCAATCGTACCATACTGGAATTGAAATTTGTTTGCTCATCGTCTTATATAGTTTTGAAGGTTCCCCCAATCGTACCATACTGGAATTGAAATGTGCATCTAAAACCGACCTGGTGCGCACCTACGGCCCCCAATCGTACCATACTGGAATTGAAATAGGGTAAAGCCCTGAAGCAGATTGCCGCCTACCTGGCCCCCAATCGTACCATACTGGAATTGAAATATGTAAATGCTGATGATAACAGCCTCGACCTGCACTCCCCCAATCGTACCATACTGGAATTGAAATTACTCTGCCAGCTTATCCTCTAATGCAGACAATCTGCCCCCAATCGTACCATACTGGAATTGAAATCTCAGTATGTGGGTAATGGTGGCGGCTGCCAGGCAACCCCCAATCGTACCATACTGGAATTGAAATATTTGTTGTGCCATTTTTTTCGAAACTGTGTCAATGCCCCCAATCGTACCATACTGGAATTGAAATTTTTTATAGTTTTTTATACTTTTTTATAAATACGTGACCCCCAATCGTACCATACTGGAATTGAAATAATAGTTCCGGCTCCCATTTCCTGCAACGTGGTATTGCCCCCAATCGTACCATACTGGAATTGAAATAAAAACTTTGATAAGTCAAAGATCCGTAAGAGCGCAACCCCCAATCGTACCATACTGGAATTGAAATGCCCAAAAAGCGTTTGTTTTGTAAAATGGGCGGGGGTCCCCCAATCGTACCATACTGGAATTGAAATTTCAAAATAGGAAAGCTGCCGCCAGAATACGCCTTCACCCCCAATCGTACCATACTGGAATTGAAATAGCTTGCATTTTTGTGTAACCGTTTTCGTCGGCTTCCCCCCCAATCGTACCATACTGGAATTGAAATTACACCATATATATGAGCTCACGGGGCAGTGGGCAGTCCCCCAATCGTACCATACTGGAATTGAAATTCGGTGGGGTTCAGGTGTTGCAGGACGATGCGCACATCCCCCAATCGTACCATACTGGAATTGAAATGAGGTTACCTTTGCCTCAATTGTAAATATGTATGCTGCCCCCAATCGTACCATACTGGAATTGAAATGTGTTAAGTGCTGGTTGTGCCGCAGTCCAGAATTTATCCCCCAATCGTACCATACTGGAATTGAAATGTAGCTTTGCAGCAGTTCGAGCCCGGCGTTGAACTCCCCCA
>JBKBSF010000059.1:0-1497 GCA_046291875.1 Bacteroidales bacterium
TACCGAACCCGTACCATAAAGATTACTACCCCTTTCCCATATCTTTGAAAAATCTTCCGTACCAATCAAACAAGCATTCTGAATCCATTGATAGTAAAATTCAAGATTTCTTTCTGCTTTTTTCTTGCTTGGTGTTGGATATTGGTATACGCTTGGATGAAGATAGTTTGTCCTTTAGTTCTTTCACATTCCGAATCATAAGTTCATCAATTACCGTTGCATAAGAATCCAAAGTTACTTGTATGGATGCATGACCAAGTATTTTGCTAAGCACCCCAATATTCATCCCATTAGCCAGTCCGATGGTACAAGCAAAGGTTTTTCGGGCAAGATGTGAAACCAGTGGTTTGCTCTTTGGTATATCTGCCAAATCACCAATCTCTTTCAGGTATGCATTGTATTTGACATTTGATGGTATTGGAAGGCATTTCCCACTTTGCAGACATTTGGGATGTTCCTTGTATTTTTCAAGTATCTCAAGTGGTTTATCTAAAAGTGGTACTTGATAGTGTTTGTGAGTTTTCTTTCGGTGAATATTAAGCCATAATTCTCCATCCATACCGGTGGTTATGTTGGATGGTGTTAAGGATTCAAGTTCTGCATATGCCAAACCCGTGTAACAAGCAAAAACAAATATGTCTCGTATGAATTCCAAACGTTCAACAGTTATTCTCTTGCTTTCGATTCGATTTAATTCATCTTGGGTCAGATACTCAATTTTCTTTTTGGGCATTCTAATTTTGTAGTTTTCAAAAGGAAATTTTTCCAAATATCCACGATGCATGGCTTTGTGTATCATTCTTGTAAATCTCTGGTAATGCTTGTAACAAGTGGTTGTAGAATTGTTGTGTTTGTTCTTTAGATAGGCTTCAAATTCACTAATAAAGTGGAAATCGAGTTCATACAAATAAAAATCTGAACGTTTATATTTGAATCTCATGAATTGCTTGATTCTAAGCACTGTATTCTTGTATTTTAAAATAGTTGCTGGTGCATAGTCCTTACCAAGAAGTTTTTCCATTTCTTTAATTTGCTCATCACACACTTTCATCAATGTAATCTGATTGGAATCATTTCCTTCCAAAACATCCTTTATTGTATTGATGTTGAAAGGTTTTCCCATCAAACTTAGTTTGTTTACAATTTGAAGTACTTTCACCTTTAATGCATCCAATTGGGCATTTGAAGTATGAACTTCGCTATTAGCACCCTTTACACGCATGCTTTTTTTATCCCAATCATTGGGTCTGACCACAATTCCTGTACTTTTTGTAAAATACTCATAGTTGTACCAGACACGAATGTAAACGGGTGCTGATTTTTTCAAATTGGTTTTGGCTTTATTTAGCCAAAAAGTAATCTTAACATTGCTTTCCATAGGTAAAAAAGTTTAAAATTAACACCTTCTGTAAGCAAGACTGGTAGCGGGTTTGCGGAGTTCGATTAGAAAATTCTTGTACCTTTTGGGGTAGTTGAAATGTATGGTACAAGAATTTT
>JBKBSF010000060.1:0-318 GCA_046291875.1 Bacteroidales bacterium
TATGGTACGATTGGGGGCTGTAGCCTCTCCCAAAGGTTCCACAATTCTTGCTCTATTTCAATTCCAGTATGGTACGATTGGGGGCAACAGAAATAATTAGTATTTTTGTTGTGCTTTCTGTATTTCAATTCCAGTATGGTACGATTGGGGGAAGTTAAGGAGGTTTTGGATGACTTTAGTATCGTAACATTTCAATTCCAGTATGGTACGATTGGGGGGCTTAAATTCAGGGAAACCTTAACAGATGATGCTGAATTTCAATTCCAGTATGGTACGATTGGGGGCGGATTTTGCTCGTATGGTATGAATGATATGATT
>JBKBSF010000060.1:328-1375 GCA_046291875.1 Bacteroidales bacterium
TCAATTCCAGTATGGTACGATTGGGGGGAAATTTACCCAGAAGCAAAACCAGTATCAAACGGCATTTCAATTCCAGTATGGTACGATTGGGGGAATTACAGAAGAAAGACACGCCATCAGTGGTTGATTTCAATTCCAGTATGGTACGATTGGGGGTTCTTTAAAGAACAACATAATATTAAAATATTTTTTATTTCAATTCCAGTATGGTACGATTGGGGGCTTAATGGCGTTCCAGCCCTCTGGTAGGACTAGACAAATTTCAATTCCAGTATGGTACGATTGGGGGGAACCGGTTGGTAGAAGACCTTAAGTGTGAAAACAAATTTCAATTCCAGTATGGTACGATTGGGGGTTGTGTTTATTTGTGGTGGTATTTCCACAAGTGCTAAATTTCAATTCCAGTATGGTACGATTGGGGGAAAACTGCACTCAATTACTCAGAAAGATTTGCACATTTCAATTCCAGTATGGTACGATTGGGGGTGATGATAAAGATGACCAATCTGAACCTTTTTGATAATTTCAATTCCAGTATGGTACGATTGGGGGGCCAGTCACCGGCCCATAAGAACTTCCCTGATACAAATTTCAATTCCAGTATGGTACGATTGGGGGAGAAGGAACTTTTAACCATTAAATAACGACATACCTAATTTCAATTCCAGTATGGTACGATTGGGGGGATGATGTCTTGGTTAGCAGGGATTATTGATTCCGAATTTCAATTCCAGTATGGTACGATTGGGGGCCGTAAAAATAGCCAAAAAAAATAAATGATTTTCAAGGTATTGGGGTTTTATTTAGTGAAAAAACATGGGTGGGAGGTTGTCGATGGGCAATGGTATAAAAACCATGGGCCTTCGACAACCTCTGTATAGTTGATGTTTTGTACCTTTTTTCAATTCCAGGATGTCAAAGATCGGTTATGGGGTGGGAGTGGGAGCACATCGACAACTTTATAAATCACATGGTGCTGCTTTACAGGAAGTTGTCGAGCGGGGAGGGTTCCTTGCCCACGATTTGTTTGTCCAGCCATTTGGCTTC
>JBKBSF010000061.1:0-798 GCA_046291875.1 Bacteroidales bacterium
CTCGCCGACGGCGAGCAGGTCTCGGCCGATGCCATGACGGCCGCGCGTCACCGCACCAATGTGCTCTACAACGTCATGCGCGGCGGCGTCTTCGCCGAGGGCTACAGCGTCCACCGGGAGACCGTCTGTGCGCACGTCCGGCGGCACAATGCGGCACTTGCAGACGCGCACGCCCACCAGCTGGCAGCCCTGCCCGAGACCCTGACGGCGCAGGCGCTCCGCAAAGCCTTCTGCGACGCCTCGCCGCAGCTGCGCCGGCTCGCTGCACAGGTGCTCCCGCTCCACTTCAGCCGCCGCCACGGCGACCCGAGCCGCCCCTGGAACCACTTCTCGATCGCCGTGCGCACGCCTGCGGGCGGCGTGCGGCGCGGCTACGAGGGCAACTGGCGCGACATCTTCCAGAACTGGGAAGCCCTCGGGCGGGCCTTCCCGGACTACCTGGAAGCCATGGTAAGCGTCTTCGTGAGCGCCTCTACAGCCGACGGCTACAACCCATACCGCATCACCGACGGTGGGATCGACTGGGAGACGATCGCGCCCGATGACCCGTGGTCCTACATCGGCTACTGGGGAGACCACCAGATCATTTACCTGCTGCGCCTGCTCGAGGCGCTCCGCGCGCACCACCCCTCCCGCCTGCATGCACTCCTCGGCGAGCGCCGCTTCAGCTACGCCAACGTCCCGTACCGCATCAAGCCCCATACAGACCTCCTGCGCGACCCGCACGCCACGATCGCGTACGACGAGGCAGAGGCCGCCCGCATCGAGGCGCGCGTGGCCGCCGTCGGCGCCGACGGG
>JBKBSF010000062.1:0-649 GCA_046291875.1 Bacteroidales bacterium
TGGGGGCGATTCAGATATTGTTGAAAGTAATGTTTTTATTACTATTTCAATTCCAGTATGGTACGATTGGGGGGATTTAAAAGATGCAGGTTTTAAGATGAAAATTTAATTTCAATTCCAGTATGGTACGATTGGGGGAAGGTGGCGCCGGGGAGAGACCGCAACGATATGCAGCATTTCAATTCCAGTATGGTACGATTGGGGGAAATGACAAAACCCCGGAGGGGCCACCGGGTACCGGATTTCAATTCCAGTATGGTACGATTGGGGGCGATTCAGATATTGTTGAAAGTAATGTTTTTATTACTATTTCAATTCCAGTATGGTACGATTGGGGGTAAAAATTATTACGGTAAAGAGTATTTGATATTACTATTTCAATTCCAGTATGGTACGATTGGGGGACGCTTGGCCAGGGTTTTCGAGCCGTGGTATTCGCGTATTTCAATTCCAGTATGGTACGATTGGGGGACCCGACTTATAAAATTATAACGCTCTGACATCCCTATTTCAATTCCAGTATGGTACGATTGGGGGCGTGCGCCCGCCATCGGTAAGGGCAAGTACCTGGTATTTCAATTCCAGTATGGTACGATTGGGGGGGAAGCCGACGAAAACGGTTACACAAAAATGCAAGCTATTTCAATTC
>JBKBSF010000063.1:0-649 GCA_046291875.1 Bacteroidales bacterium
ATCCCAACTACCAGGGCACTGCCACTGCAACCTTTGAGATATTGAAGGCCGAAGCTACGGTGCAGATCACTGAACTGGAAGCGATTTACAACGGATCACAGCAGCAGCCAGAGTTTGCAACCGTTCCCGAAGATTTAACATTGATCATTACCTACAACGGAGGCACAGACCTTCCCCTCAATGCCGGCACCCATGAAGTTGTGGCCACAGTGGAGGATCCCAACTACCAGGGCTCTGCCACTGCAACCTTTGAAATCCTAAAGGCCGAAGCTACGGTGCAGATTACTGAACTGGAAACCACGTACAACGGACTGTCGCAGCAGCCGGAGTTTGCGACCGTTCCCGAAGGACTTACGCTGATCATTACCTACAACGGAGGCATAGACCTTCCCCTCAATGCCGGCACCTATGAAGTTGTGGCCACAGTGGAGGATCCCAACTACCAGGGCTCTGCCACTGCAACATTTGAAATCCTGAAGGCCGAAGCTACGGTGCAGATCACTGAACTGGAAGCGATTTACAACGGATCACAGCAGCAGCCAGAGTTTACAACCGTTCCCGAAGATTTAACATTGATCATTACCTACAACGGAGGCACAGACCTTCCCCTCAATGCCGGCACCTACGAAGTAGTGGCCACAGTGGATGA
>JBKBSF010000064.1:0-648 GCA_046291875.1 Bacteroidales bacterium
GCTTTGTCCGAAGCATTGAACGTTATCTACGTTGCCGATGGTTACGGTGAGCAAAGGGGGTTCGATAATGGTGATGGAATTGGTTGCAGCACATCCCACGGCATCGGTTACGGTAACGGTGTAGCTTCCGGCCACCAGGCTGGAGGCAGTAGCACCTGTTTGTCCGTTGCTCCAGGCGTAGCTGTAAGCGGGGGTTCCACCCACCGCAGCAGCAGTTGCAGAACCATTGTTGCCGCCAAAGCAGCTTACATTTTGCGATGCTGTAAAGTTTACACTCAGGGCAGAGCTTTGGTTGATGGTAACACTGGCAGTGGCAGTACAACCATTGGCATCGGTAATGGTAACGGTATAGTTTCCTGCACCCAGGTTAATGGCTGTAGGAGTGGTTTGCCCGTTGCTCCATGCATAGGTATAGGGCAAAGTACCCCCGGTACCTTCCACAGTAGCCGAACCTGTAGTATCGCCAAAGCAAAGCACATCATCTTTATCGGTGATGGTGGCTTCGAGAATTGCGGGCTGACCCAGGTTGATGGCCAGATCGCGTGTACAACCATTGGCATCGGTAACGGTAACGGTGTAGTTTCCTGCCGCCAGGTTGCTGGCGGTGGCACCGGTTTGTCCGTTGCTCCAATTGTAGGTATAACCGGG
>JBKBSF010000065.1:0-646 GCA_046291875.1 Bacteroidales bacterium
GATTAAGACCTTCGGTAGCACGACGAACTACTTTAAATTCTGCTACTCAGAGAGCATATTCCAGAAAAACAAGGATTAAGACATTTTTTTCGCTATCCAATACAGGGGTTTTACCCTTACTCAGAGAGCATATTCCAGAAAAACAAGGATTAAGACTGTACTTGTATGCAGCATAATGAAAAACAACTTATTCTCAGAGAGCATATTCCAGAAAAACAAGGATTAAGACATTAATTCGTTTAGATGTGTATCAAAATCATGATCCACTCAGAGAGCATATTCCAGAAAAACAAGGATTAAGACTATCTTT
The DNA here is from genome assembly GCA_046291875.1 of Bacteroidales bacterium. Taxonomy (GTDB): domain Bacteria; phylum Bacteroidota; class Bacteroidia; order Bacteroidales; family UBA7960; genus SKVR01. The sequence goes on from JBKBSF010000065.1 coordinate 311, forward strand.
TTTACTTCCATCCATCTCAAAAAATCTTACTCAGAGAGCATATTCCAGAAAAACAAGGATTAAGACCGTAGTATATTATCTGATTAAATAAGGTTTTTTTAATACTCAGAGAGCATATTCCAGAAAAACAAGGATTAAGACTTACGTAGTAATGATTGTTTGGGTTATATTTAAAACCTCAGAGAGCATATTCCAGAAAAACAAGGATTAAGACGCCAGTTCGGTAATTTCATTTGTCTGTGCATAAGCTGACTCAGAGAGCATATTCCAGAAAAACAAGGATTAAGACCAACTTGCTTAGGCACAATAGGTTGTGATACATTAGGCTCAGAGAGC
>JBKBSF010000066.1:0-599 GCA_046291875.1 Bacteroidales bacterium
ATTCCAGTATGGTACGATTGGGGGCTACTATTACGAGGCTGTGAGGTGTGACTTTTACGAGTTTCAATTCCAGTATGGTACGATTGGGGGTTTGGCAAGGCTAAAAAAGTAAAGCAGTTTCGCTAGTTTCAATTCCAGTATGGTACGATTGGGGGTCATCCATAGAGCAGACGCATATTTAAGCTGATCATGTTTCAATTCCAGTATGGTACGATTGGGGGGGCGCATAATATTGCGCGCTCAGATGCGGATGAATTGTTTCAATTCCAGTATGGTACGATTGGGGGGCTAATGCAATGTACACGTCATGGAGTAATGATATAGTTTCAATTCCAGTATGGTACGATTGGGGGCCCGAAATATCCAAAGAAGAGTCCTGTGGTGGTGGCGTTTCAATTCCAGTATGGTACGATTGGGGGCCACGATGGTCCCCCATTTCCTTCGATAAGTTGGAAGTTTCAATTCCAGTATGGTACGATTGGGGGAGGAAGTACCAATACACAATTATGCACGACAAATACTGTTTCAATTCCAGTATGGTACGATTGGGGGCCATTTGGGAGACCTGGATCCCAATGCTCAATTCAGTTTCAATTCCA
>JBKBSF010000067.1:0-580 GCA_046291875.1 Bacteroidales bacterium
GATGCTTTCCACAGGCAAATACAGGATGCATACAAAACAGACTGGGTCGTATTCTGCGAAGGCTCCCTGGCCTCTGCTGAGCACGTGATCCGCTACCTGGGACAATACACCCACCGGGTAGCCATATCCAATCACCGCATACTGGATATCACGCCCACCCATGTGAGGTTCATGGCCAAAGATTATCGTGATGGAGCCAGGCAAAAGCCCGTAACTCTTGCCGGAGAAGAGTTTTTGCGCAGGTTCTGCCAGCATATCTTCCCCAAAGGCCTGATGCGCATACGCCGCTACGGCATTTACCATCACACCACCAAGGCGCGTATGCAGCTGCAGTTCAGGACAGAGGAAGCTATTGCCCCCAAAAAGCCAAAGGACAAAAAACAAAATCCAAACACGGCAGAAGTAGTAATGCAATTGATGGGCTTCGACCCCGGCATATGCCCCAAATGCAAAAAAGGACGTATGCAAGTGGTGGCGCAGTTGCCCCGCATTCGTGCGCCCGTTGGCATGCTGCCCCTCCTGTTGCTTTCCAAACTTTTATAGATCAACACAAGTCCGGTTTTTATCTCCATTTTTTGTG
>JBKBSF010000068.1:0-556 GCA_046291875.1 Bacteroidales bacterium
TTCCTTGAGAATGTTGCCTTCCGCACCGCCACCGGATTTATTCCTGTACCTGCGGAGGTAGAGCTCGAACTGTATGTGGCTCCAGCAGGTGCCGGTTTTGACAATGCCGTAGGCCCCATCGCCGTTACTTTTGCCAAAGACCAGAAGTATGTGGTAGTTGCCAATGGTATTGTAAGCAGCACAGGCTACGATCCTGTTAAGCCCTTTGCACTCTATCCGTTTGTAAATGCCCGCGAGCAGGCCAACCAGGCTGGTAATACCGACCTTCTGGTATTCCATGGTGCTACCGATGCTCCCCAGGTAAGTGTGTTTGCACAGGGTGTTGCCAACCAGCTGTTCTCCTTTGAGTATGGCCAGTTTGCAGGCTATCTTGAGCTTCCCAATGCAGATTATGTACTTGAGATTCGCAATGCCGCCGGAACCGATGTTGTGGCAGTATTTGAGGCTCCTCTGCAAACGCTCAACCTGGCTGGTGAAGCCTTGGTAGTAGTAGCCAGTGGCTTCCTCAACCCCGCCAACAACAGCAACGGTGCTGCCTTTGGTTTGTGGGCTGCTA
>JBKBSF010000005.1:0-178333 GCA_046291875.1 Bacteroidales bacterium
GCACTGTAGGTATCATAGCCCACAAAGGTTACTACAGCACCTTCCTGCAGCACATCGTCGTTACCTTTTACGATACCCGTAACGGTAAACTGAGGAATAGCAATAAGAGTAGCATCCTGAACGGTTTCTTCTTCTACTTCAACAACAACATTCTCTACTACGAGGGTTGTATATCCAAACTTGCTAAACTCAATGTTGTAAGTATCTGCAAGCATAAAGGGGAATTCATATTCACCAGCTGCATTGGTAAGGGTTTTCATGAATGTACCCATTACCTGCACCTGCACACCTTCGATGGGGTTGGTACCATCGGTTACAGTTCCGCTGAGTGAACCCAAACCAGCTGTAGAGAAGAAAAGAGCTGTATTGGGTGCCCAACTGATGGTATTACCAGCAGGAGGAGCGGTGGGATCATAAACCGTAGCATCGGCAGAAGCTCTGCGGGTCCTGTTAGATGCAGGGAATTCAGTGCCGTAGAAACGATCCAGTGAGTTGAAGTACTGGTCTTCCCAGATGCGCTGGGTGTAGATTACCAGGTTGCCACCGTTGTAAACGTAGGGCATAGTAAAGGGAATAAATATTCCATTCACCCCTGATGGGAAGTCAATGGGACCATCATACACCAATGTAAGCGAAGCCGGATCCACCCATCCACCGGTAAGGTCTGTCAGATCTGTTTCACCAACCCAAACTTTTACAGGTTTGGCGGGAAGGTTAGTGGCAAAAGTATTGGTATACTGCACACCTGTAAGCACTCCACCACCCAGGCCAATTTCGTCAGCAAAATAGAGGGTCTGAGAAAGGCTGTTTTTGAAGAAGAAGTCGAAAGGAATTCTGCTTGGCGGGAAGGTTTCCGAAGTACCAATTGTAACCACAATGATATCCTCAGGCTGAACCACCACATTCAGGTTGGCTGTCTGGTTGTTGCCAGGCACACCATCATCTTCAAAATCAACATAACCATAAAGGAAGGTGGGCCCTTCGTCGTCTTCAGTAGGCGTCCAGGCCAGCTGGAAGCTTAGGGTCTCGCCAAACTCAATGGCAGTACCTGCTGCAGAAGCGATCTCTATACCGCCTTCTCTCATGAGCTTAACAGTATAATCGGTCTGAGTTTCGTTACCGGCATTCTGAACTTTAATGGTATAAAGGGTTTCCATTCCAACCGAAGGAGTGGTATTTCCTGTTATGGAAAGAGCCACCAGGTCAGCAGCAGCAACCGGCTCAAGGATCATGTTATCCAGATACCACTGGTTGATGTTGTAAGAGTTTCCGGAGAATCGGAAGCCCAGATGCATAGTGCTCTTTGCGGGAGGAACATCAATGAATAATTCATATTCACCCACAGGAATGTTGGCAGTGATAACGTATTCCCATGCGGGAGTCCATGTGGTTCCTCCATCAAAGGAAACATCAATGGCTGCAATCTCACCTTCGTTGGTTGAGAAATTACTCAGGAACTGCCTGTATTTCAGGCGAAGTTCGGCATGATCTTCAACGTTAATAGGATAGGTAACCAGTCGGCTCATACCAGTGGCGGCAGGGCTCCAGTTGAGGCGAAGCTCTGGGGCTGTACCACCTGCACTGCTGGAGTTATTCACTGTCCAGGCATGCGCAACACCCGTCAGCTCCCAACCTGGAGGTATGGCACCTGCAGGATAATCAAAGGTTTCATACATCAGTACTCCTTCAGCGCCCAATAAGGCGATATTGGAAGAAGCGGTACCACCTGTACCAATGGCGTTGGCTACAGTTACATTGTAGAAATAGTTTCCGATTCCAGGCACCTGGTCATCCAGATATTCCGTAGCGGTTATGTTTTCAGCAACTATAACGTTGGCCGGCATACGTCTTACAGTATACACCAGGCCGGTGCCACTCAGGTAGCCACCATTGAGACCTTCAGTGGGAGCGTCCCAGGTAATGAAGCCATCGTTGCCCTGGGCCACCAGCACAACGTTGCCGGGGGCAGCAGGCACATCCTCACCAATGTAAATACTGACAGAAGCACCAAATCCTTCGCCGGCAGTATTGATACCTCTTACAGAGTAGCTGTAAGTGCCAGCAGCGGGTACATCATTGTCAACATAAGTTACTTCTCCACCAATTACAGGGCTGGCAACAGTATGAATAACCGCACCTCCTCTTGAGAGCTCAACAGAAGTAAGCTCGGTAAGAGGCTCACCTCCAAAGGTTTCAGAGGGGTTGTTCCAGCTGATAGTAGCACTGAGGGCTCCCTCTGCACCAGCAACGGCAGTAAGGTTGGTGGGTGCAGCAGGTGCATCCGGATCAGCCAGGTTGAGCATCATCCATACGATGGCGTTGCGATAAAGGGTAATACCATCACCAGTGAAGGTAAGTGCACCATTGGCAAGAGGCAAAAGGTTAAAGGACACCACATTGTCTTTAGCAGCCAAAAGCACCTGGCCATTATTCCAATCAGCAATACGGGTGGCTCCTGTGGCTACACCATTATCCTGAATCAGGACAGAAGCACCAGAGAGTGCAGAAACACCTGTCATAATGGGGTGATCTGGTACCAGCACTGTACCCAAGGTAAATGATCCTTCAATGTCATTTACCGCACGGGTAAAGGCTGAATAATTCCCTGTAATGTAAGCGCCCTGCATTGCCCAAAGGCTGGAGCCAAAATCCATTACATAAGAGTTCTCAACGATCATACCTCCTTCATCAATATAAGCGGCAAGCACGTCACCCACTACTGTGGGGTTTACACCGCCTGCAGCCAACCATTGATTGTTGTTGAACACAAGAACAACTTCATAGGGAAGCAAATCTCCGACGGTCAAGGAGGGCAGAGAGGCTACCGGGAAGGAAGTGGCATTGATAAAAGCGAAGGCATCCAGGGCAGTTCTGAGAGGCTCCCAGCTACCTCCGTCGGGAGAAAGCAGAAGCACATTGATCACGCCATCATACGTAAGCCCCTTGGAGTAGTCAGTAAACACCTGGGTGTCTTCCTTGGGGAAATTAATGTTGCGATAAATTTCTTTGAGAGCTTTCAAGGATTCCTCCTGCTCAAGTTGGCGACGCTGCATGATCTTGTCCTCGGTTTCAGGATCCATCATATAGCTCTGAGCCAGGGTGGCAAAGCTGAATAATAAAGCTGTGAGTAGTAAAGTAATTCTCTTCATAAGTTCAAATTTGGTTTGTGTTTGAAAATGGTTTTCAAAATGTGATTTTTTGGTTGTATTAATGGCTTTTGTTCAGTTCATAGTCCTCCTTCTTTGGTTCGACATAACTTTTTTAAATAAAATACTTCAACTGCTAAAATTAAAACACAAAAATGAATAAAACAATTCCAATTAGCATATTTTCATTGATATAAGAAGATGTTAATCAAAGAGAACAAGGGAGTTATTTTGCTCTTGTTTGCATTTTATGTATCCTTGTCTTTATTTTTTGCGTTTGCGTATAACCTTTTAATTATTAAAAAATTTTATTTAAAGCCTCTGTTTTTTTATGTTTTTTGGAAATTTTTCAGCTTCTCCTATTGGTTCGTTTTTCGGGACCGAAATGCAAACGTTTTCGTTAAATTTATAAAACAAAACCAAGGCTCGTGGGTTATTCTTCTCAATTGTTTAAACAGCTCCGATAAATAATATTAATTTTGTTTTAACCAAGCTACAGGCCACCGAAACCAATATGTATGGAAAAGTTCTCGTACCTGGGGAATGCGGAACCCCAAGCCATTGAAAATCTTTATAAACAATATCTTACGAATCCTGAATCCGTAAGTGCCGATTGGCAACATTTCTTCAAAGGGTTTGATTTCGCTCAGGCTCATTATCCCGAAACCACGCATCTTTCAGAAAAAGAAACACGTGTATTTCGTAACGAATTCAATGTCATAGACCTGATCAATGCCTACCGCGAGCGGGGCCACCTGTTTACCAAAACCAACCCGGTTCGCACCCGCCGCAGCTACACCCCTACCCTGGATCATCAGAACTTTGGGCTTACAGATGAAGATCTGGGCAACGACTTCCAGGCAGGTAATGAAATCGGCATAGGGAAAGCCAGCTTGCAGAAGATCATTCATCACCTGCAAGCCACCTATTGTCAAAGCGTAGGTGTTGAATACATGTTTATCCGCACCCCCGAAATTGTGGAATGGCTGCGCAGCAAAATGGAAACATCGCAAAACACCCCCCATTTTGATGCAGAAACCAGGAAACAGATACTCAAAAAACTCACCGAAGCAGTAGGATTTGAGCATTTCATACGCAAAAGGTTTCCGGGCCAGAAACGCTTCTCTCTGGAAGGCGGCGAAACCCTCATCCCTGCCTTGGACGCTGTTATTGAACTGGGTGCTGAAGCAGGCATAGAAGAGTATGTAATTGGCATGGCTCACCGTGGCAGGCTCAACGTACTGGCCAATATCCTGCACAAACCCTATCACAAAATATTCAGCGAGTTTGAAAGCATGGCCTACGAAGACGAAACTTTGCTTGGCGATGTAAAGTACCACCTGGGCTGCACCCTGGAAACCCAAACCGCAAAGGGTAAAACCATCAACCTGAGCATTGCGCCCAACCCCAGCCACCTGGAAGCTGTAAATCCGGTGGTGGCCGGAATTGCAAGGGCAAAGGCAGACAAAAAACACATGGGCAATTACGAAAAAGTAGCCCCCATTCTTATCCACGGAGATGCTTCTATTGCAGGGCAAGGTATCGTGTATGAAGTCATTCAGATGTCGCAGCTTCCGGCTTACAAAACCGGTGGCACTATTCATCTTGTGATCAACAACCAGCTGGGCTTTACCACCAACTACCTGGATGCACGAAGCAGTACTTATTGCACCGATGTGGCCAAAACAATCCAGTCGCCTATCTTTCATGTAAATGGCGATGATGTGGAGGCAGTGGTATACACCATCAGACTGGCCATGGAGTTCCGTCAGAAATTCCATCGCGATGTTTTTATTGATCTGCTCTGTTACCGCAAATACGGTCACAACGAAAGCGATGAACCCCGCTTTACACAACCCCTGCTTTACAAAATCATTGAAAACCATCCCGATCCGGCTACCCTCTATACCCAAAAACTCATCTCCCTGGGGGTGATCAGCCAGGATTATGCACGTGGCCTGAAGGATAGTTTCAACGAAATACTGGACAATGAGCTTGCCGAAGCCAAAAAGATCGAGAAAGGCAACATCGACCCCTTCCTGGAAAAAACCTGGGAAGGATTTCGAAAACCCACACCGGACCAGATCTTCCTGCCCACCGACACCACCGTTTCAGAAGAGAAACTAAGAGAGTTGGGCGAAAAGATCACCACCCTTCCGCCCAACCATGTTTTTTTCCGGAAAACCATCCGTTTGCTTGAAGAACGTCGTCGAATGGTAGAAGAAGGGAAAAACATTGACTGGGCCATGGCCGAGCTGCTGGCCTATGCAAGCCTTGCTGAAGAAAAGATACCGATACGTTTTACCGGTCAGGACGTTGAGCGAGGCACATTTTCCCACCGCCACGCCATGCTCATCACCGAAGATACCGCCGACAGGTATTCCCCCCTGCAGCATATCAATGAAGATCAAGGGGCCTTCGAAATTTACAACTCACTGCTTTCAGAATATGGCGTACTGGGGTTTGAATACGGATATGCTATGGCAAGCCCACAAAGCCTTGTGATTTGGGAAGCTCAGTTTGGCGATTTTGTCAATGGTGCCCAGATCATCATCGACCAGTTTATCTCCAGTGCTGAAGAAAAATGGAGGGTGATGAATGGACTTGTTATGCTTCTGCCTCATGGTTTTGAAGGACAAGGGCCAGAACACTCAAGTGCACGCATGGAACGGTTCCTGGGCCTTTGCGCCGAAAACAACATCCAGGTAGCTAATTGCACAACACCCGCAAATTTCTTCCACCTTTTGCGCCGCCAGGTAAAACGAAATTACCGGAAACCCCTGGTGGTATTTACTCCCAAGAGCTTGCTGCGTCATCCACAGTGTGTTTCTTCCCTGCAGAATCTCTCCACAGGAAGCTTCCAGCCATTGATCGATGACAAGGTGCCAGACCCCGGCAGTATAGAAAGAGTAGTATTGTGCAGCGGAAAAGTTTATTACGAGCTGGCCGAACATCGGCTGGAGCATCAGCATACTACCACTGCCATTATTCGCCTTGAACAACTTTACCCCATGCCGGTTGAAGAAATCAAAAAACTCAGGGAGAAGTATAGTAATGCCACCCGCTGGCTTTGGGTGCAGGAAGAACCCAAAAATATGGGAGCCTGGTTTTTTGTTAAGGAAGAACTGTCTTTCATGAATCCTGGCGTGATTGCCCGCCCGGCAAGTGGAAGCCCGGCAAGTGGCTCAAGCAAATTCCATCAGATCCAGCAAAACAAAATCGTTGAGAAGGCTTTCGAAGACTGCAACTGCGAAAATGTTTGCCGCGAATGCAAACAGCTTTGCATCAGTCACCTGAATCCCATCAACCTACTAAACCAACGCTAAGCATCTATTTTCTTCCTATAACCCAATCGTAAACCGAAACTTAATCCAAAATGATTGACATAAGAGTACCCGAAGCAGGCGAATCCATTACGCAGGTTGAACTGGCCAAATGGCTGGTGAGTGATGGCGAGTATGTTGAGAAAGACCAGGAAATAGCAGAAATTGATTCCGATAAAGCTACCCTTACCATCAATGCCGATGATAGCGGGGTACTAAAGATTATCATTGAAGAAGGCACCACCATTGAACCCGGTAAGGTGATCGGGCAAATCGACAATTCCGTTAAGAAAGAAAAAAAGAGTGTCGAAGATCAGGGCAGTCAACACGCACGGCAGCCGGAAGCCTCTGAAGCTGGCAAGCCTGCTGGAGAAACCCGGGAGGCCATTGCAACAGCAGAAACGATACACGATACCTCACCTGCCGATGAGGTTACTCTCAGCCCTCAGGCACGCAAGCTACTCGATGAGTTGCAAATAGACCCGGCCCAGTTCAATGAAACCCGCGATGGCAAGCGCATCACCCGCAAAGACATCCTGCTGGCCATAGCCAGCCAGGCATCTGGCAAGACAAAGGCAGGTATACCTGCGGAAGCATCCTGGGGCGGATCGAGAGAGGTGGAAAAAATAAAAATGACCACCCTGCGCAAAAAAATTGCCGAAAGGTTGGTGGCAGTGAAAAACGAAACTGCTATGCTTACTACCTTCAACGAGGTAGATATGTCGGGCATTATTGCCATGCGCGATAAGTACAAGGCAAAATTCCAGGAAAAGTATGGCATCAAACCGGGGTTTATGTCCTTTTTTGTGAAAGCCGTAACCTCCAGTTTGCCACATTTCCCTCAGATAAACGGCCAGATTGAAGATGGCCACATCCTGCTACCTTCCTATGCCGACATAGGAATTGCGGTTTCCACCCCTAAAGGGCTTATGGTGCCTGTAATTCGCAATGCGGAAAGCAAGACCCTGGCAGAGCTGGAGCAGGAGATTGCTTCGCTGGCCAGAAAAGCCCGCGATAATAAAATCACCATTGAAGAACTCACAGGTGGAACATTCTCCATTACAAATGGTGGGGTTTTTGGATCGGTGCTTTCAACTCCCATCATCAACCCGCCACAAAGCGCTATCCTGGGTATGCACAACATCGTGGAGCGACCGGTTGCCATCCATGGAAAAGTTGAGATCAGACCCATTATGTATATCGCCCTGTCTTACGACCATAGAATCATTGATGGACGTGAGTCGGTGGGATTCCTTGTAAAGGTTAAGGAGTTTCTTGAAAACCCTGCATGGATGATCCATCCGGAGAAAGACCCCGGCGAAGTTTTACTTGGGCTATAAACGCACCTATGCAAAAGAGCACCGATTTCCTTGTAATTGGCAGTGGTATTGCGGGCCTGTTTTATGCCCTCAAAGTTGCCGAATACGGCAAAGTAATCCTGGTGAGCAAAACCCAGAATCAGGAATCTGCCACACGGTATGCCCAGGGTGGCATTGCAGCAGTAATGTATCCACCCGACAGTGAAGAAAAACACATTGAAGATACCCTGCGTTGTGGTCGCGGATTGTGCAACGAGAGTGTTGTGAAGCTTGTGGTGTCGGAATCGCAGGCTCGTATCAAAGACCTGATTGCCATGGGAACCCGGTTCGACCGCGATAAGTCAGGAAACTTCAACCTCGGACGTGAAGGGGGGCACTCTGAGTATCGTGTTTTGCATCATAAGGACAACACCGGCGAGGAAATCATCAGGGCCTTACTGCAAAAAGCCCAGCAGCATCCCAACATTGAGATACTGGAAGATCATTTTACCGTTGAGATCATCACCCAGCATCATCTGGGGAAAAAAGTTACCCGGCATATGAGAGATATCACATGCTATGGGGCTTACATTCTTAACCCTGACACCCATCAGGTAGAGACCTTCCTTGCGCGTAAAACCCTGCTGGCTACAGGCGGTGCCGGCATGGCCTACCTTACTACCACAAACCCGGTAATTGCTACCGGCGATGGCGTGGCAATGGCCTACAGGGCCAAGGCAAGAGTAGAAGACATGGAGTTTGTGCAGTTCCACCCCACCTCCCTGTACGATCCCTCCGAGAAACCCTCGTTTTTAATTACTGAAGCCATAAGAGGCTTTGGAGCTGTGCTGCGCAATCATCAGGGAGAGGAGTTTATGACCCGATACGACTCCAGAGGCTCTCTGGCACCACGCGATATTGTGGCCAGAGCCATTGACCAGGAGCTGAAGATCAGCGGGGAAGATCATGTATACCTTGACTGCACACACATTGACCCGCGGGAACTAAAAAATCATTTCCCCAATATCTACATCAAATGCATGGAGAAAGGAATTGATATAACCCGCAATATGATCCCTGTTGTGCCGGCGGCCCATTACATCTGTGGGGGTGTGAAAACGGATGCCGAAGGCCGCACCAGCATACAAAATCTTTATGCAGCAGGCGAATGTGCTACAACCGGAATGCATGGAGCCAACCGACTGGCATCTAACTCTCTGCTTGAGGCTGTGGTGTTTGCTCACCGGGCAGCCCGCCATGCTGTGGAAACCTTTAAACAATCGCAACACTGCACCCTGGTGCCCCAATGGAATGCTGAAGGTACTGTGCTCAACGAAGAGATGGTGCTGATTACCCAAAGCCTCAGGGAGGTACAAGGGATCATGAGCAACTATGTGGGCATTGTGAGAAGTGATCTGCGTTTGAAGCGTGCTTTTGATCGCCTGGGCCTGTTGTACCGCGAAACAGAAGAGCTATATATCAAATCGGTGCTCACACCCAGACTGTGCGAATTGCGCAATATCATTACCATTGCCTATATAATAATTAAGCAGGCCCGCGAACGAAAGCAAAGCACCGGATTGCACTATTCTCTCGATTATCCCTGATCAGCATACTCCAGTGTGTCTTCATCAAGGTTTTTGAGCCAGCTTACCAATGCATACACGATTGGGGTATCAATGAGTGCAGCAAAAAACTTAAAGATATAGCTATTGAGGATTAGTATCGCCACTGCTGAAAAACCAGTAACACTGTCGCCAAGATTGCCAGACAGATAGAGAATACTGATAATGGCAGTAGAATCCACCAACTGGCTAACCATGGTAGAGGCGTTGTTGCGAAGCCACAAATGGCGCCCACGTGTTTTTCGCTTCCAGAAGTGAAACAGGCGTACGTCTATGGTTTGAGCTGTCAGATAAGCAATCATACTGGCCAGGGTATTGCCTACCATGTAATGGTAAATCCCATCAAAAAGATGCAGTCCGCCACTGATCCCTTCCGCATCAGGCAGGTGATAGTTTACAGTCATCAGGATCAGCATAAACATGTTTACCCCAAAACCCACCCATACTACCAACTGGGCCTTTCGCCTGCCAAAGAGCTCCGATATAAGATCTGTAGCCAGAAAGGTTGCCGGAAAGGCAATAAGACCGGCGGGAACCACCATGGAATAAATGCTGCCATCGCGCACCAGGGAAGGAACCAGTGGCAACAACCATTGGGGAATATCTACACTGAACAGATGGATAAATTTTGTAGTCCCGATAAGGTTACCCACCACCAGGGCAGTAATAAAAATACTGCTCAGGATCAGAAATACGGCATCACGGATAAAGGGTGTATTGGATAAACGAGGTATTTGCATACTGCTGTGGTTGTGGATCTTTTTGACAAAAAACTAAACAAGCAAGCCACAGAAATGTTGAAGCATCGTACCTTTGTATTTATTAATCATTCAATCGGCATTTCTATGGCACTCATAAAATCGGTAAGAGGATTTACTCCTGCTTTTGGCAAAGACTGCTACCTGGCAGAAAATGCAACCTTAATAGGCGATGTAATCATGGGCGATCAGTGCAGCGTATGGTTCAATGCGGTAGTCCGGGGCGATGTACACTTTATTCGTATCGGCAACAAGGTAAACATACAGGATGGAGCCATAATCCATTGCACTTACGAAACAGCTCCTACCACCATCGGCAACAATGTTTCCATCGCCCACAATGCCATAGTGCATGGTTGTACCATTCACGACAACGTATTGGTTGGGATGGCAGCCATCATAATGGACAATGCAGTAATAGGCAGCAACAGTGTTATTGCTGCAGGATCCGTTGTTCTGGAAAACACCATTGTAGAGCCCGGAAGTGTGTACGCCGGCGTACCTGCCAAAAAGATAAAATCTATTAACCAGGAACTTACCAGTCATTTACTCGATCGGATCTCCAACAACTACATCAAGTATGCGGGTTGGTACAAGCAGGAGAGCGATACACAGGAATAACCCTTTTGAACTTACTACTTCTTGCAGGTGTTTACGCCCACCAATCTGTAGAGGGGGCAAAAGCTCACGAGGCTTGTCAGAACAAACACTCCTCCAACAATTCCCAGCAACAACGCCAGTGTTCCGGTTATCACCTGCAGATAGATAAGCACACCCAGTGCCAAAGCGATAAGTATCCTGATAGCCTTATCAGCTGAACCCATATTTGCCTTCATAATACATCGTTTATAAATTTCTCTGATAAACAAGCCGTGAGTTCAATTGTTCGGCACAAAAAAACCCGGGAGTTACCCGGGTTCAATACTTTATCAGGAGTCGGGGTTAGTTGATTCCCAGTTTTAATTTTACTTTGGGCATGATATCATCAGAAGGTTCTGCATAGAGAATGGTGCCCATGCTCATGTCGAAGATATAGGTATATCCATTTTCTTTGGCAACTTCTTCAATGGCGGTGCGTGCTTGCTGAATAATCGGGCGCAGTAATTCTCCTTCTCTGGCTTCCAGATCCTGTTGTGCAGATTGCTGAAATTCAATGATCCGCTCCTGCAGATTACCCAGCTCGCGCTGACGTGCCTGAAGGATGAGCGGCGAAAAGCTCTCCTGATTTTCCAGGAAATTCTGGTATTTGGTTTGGAATTCGGTTTGCATGGCAACAAATTGAGCTTCCAATTCGCGGGCATATCTCTCCAATTCTTGCTCAGCGGCCTCTCTGCCAGGCATCAAACGAAGCAATTCATTGGTATCGATATGACCAAATCTGTTTTGCGAATGTGCCATGGAGCCAAGGCCCACAAAAAACACCATCATGAGTGCGATGCGAAAAATCTTGTTCATTTTTTAGGTTTTAGGGTTAGTTGTTTTCCCTGAAAATGCTTAATTTCAGTGGTTTTTACGCTTATTGAGTTAAAAGGTTCCCGGTTTTGCGGGGGCACAAATATAAAAATTAAAAACAAATCCAACTTCATTTTAACAGCATTTAATAGCAGGAAATTAGGGTGTTGAAGGTTGTTTTATGCCCCATCTGGAAATTGCTTTGTTTCCCTGCTCCTGCCTGTTTCTTTTACAATCCCCGGGCATTGCAACACTGTTCTGAAAGCAAAAACCCTTTCCTGAAACAACCTCTTGCTGCTTTTTTCAATGCATCCTCACTCACTATCAGCCACTTCAGAAAAATCTGCAATTTTACATGAAAAAACTTTTTGCAGTTAAAAAATCATACGTATATTTGCAACCGCAAACAACAAACGCGGAAATAGCTCAGTTGGTAGAGCACGACCTTGCCAAGGTCGGGGTCGCGAGTTCGAGTCTCGTTTTCCGCTCAAAGACCTCTGTTAAAGAGGTTTTTTTTTAGCCATACCTGTCGTATGGCGCCCGCTCTTAACCATGCCCGGATGGTGGAATTGGTAGACACCCAGGACTTAAAATCCTGTGGCCATTGCGGCCGTGCCGGTTCGAGCCCGGCTCCGGGTACGAAAAAAGGAGACTGTTGTCACAGCCTCCTTTTTTTATGCCTCATTTGCGTCTTAACCAGAATGGGAATCAGCTTATCTTCTTTTGCCTGCTGCACACTCATGCAAAGCTTCCATTTTAATGGAGTGTTTGGATGATCTTCCCCGTAAATACATCTCCATTCAACAGCACAACTACCAGCAGATAGGTGCCGGCCGGCTGGTCATGCATATCGATTGTCAGAAGTTCTGAATCGGTCAATGGGCTCCGATGGTAAACCTGCTTTCCTTGCAAATCAAACACCTTCACCGAAAGAACAGCAGAGGGCACCTCCACATTTATTAAACGTGAAAAAGGATTGGGAAACACCTTTAATGCTTTGCTATTAATGGCAACATTTAACGAATTAAGAATGATCTCAATGGTTACATCATCGCTTTCCACAACAAATACATCCTCCAGAAGAACCTCATTTAGATACTCCAGAACATAGGAGTAATTCCCTGGCTCAAGCGAGGCTGCAGCAGTACCATTAAGATCTGTTGTAAGGACATGGCCCGATTCTGCTATACTTATAAGAGCCCCTTCAAGAGGCTGATCATTACGTACCACACTAAAACTGACAGCAAATTCAGTCTGTGAAAAGCTGATGTTAACAATGACGCCCTCAAATACAGTAAGGTTATAGGGTATGCCTTGTGGTAAATTATACCAGGCATCCAACGATCCTCCCCAACCCATATTAAGATGAAAAAACCCGTTGTCGCGCTAGCCATCGCATACCATATTGTGTCCTGATTGCCATTGAGGGTCAACCACAGCCAGATGCACGGGTTTGCCCTTCTTAATATTCTGGATCATGGTTTCCCGGATTATTGCATCGCTGTGGGCATGATCCAGCAGCACTGAAGTTTGAAACCCAAACCGCTGGTAGGCATCATAGGCCTGAGAAACACCAAATGTACCCGACACCGATGGTGTATAAACAGTTTTGCAGGCAAACCCGGTAGCAAGAGAGAGTGCTGCCTTTTCCTCATTGTCGAGAGGCAGATTCTCTGCAAACTTAA
Organism: Bacteroidales bacterium; assembly: GCA_046291875.1. Taxonomy (GTDB): domain Bacteria; phylum Bacteroidota; class Bacteroidia; order Bacteroidales; family UBA7960; genus SKVR01. Next base: position 13,288 of record JBKBSF010000005.1, read on the forward strand.
CCTCTATTGATTGCAGGTAATGGTTAAGACTATCGAACGATAAGAACTTGTAAGTTTCCCAGGCATCGTCAATCCAGAATTGTTGCAAATAGTTATGGTAATAGCGATCAGAGGCATTCAGGCGGGTTCCGTTGATCTCCCTGTGGTAATTGATTATCTGGCTCATGGCTGTGGCGGGGCACCCCACAACCGATCGCTGTTGGTCAGACAAACGCACAGGTGTAAACATGTTAAAAGGTGCCCCCTGATGCCATTGCGTAACAACCCATCCTCCGGTTGGGGTAGTTCCCTCTTCAGGCCATTGCTGATACGTGCGCACCGCTCCGGAATACTCCAGGAGCGCCTTCCACTGCTCATCCAACTGCTTCAGGCGATCCGCATTTTTCAGTGCATACTGAATGCGAAGCTGAAGATCCGATCTGACCAGGGCCGTGCGTAACGAGGAACCAGGAAACCTATTAACAGAATGATAGGCAATAACAGGCTCCAGGTAGCGGCTGGCAGACACTACAACATATCCCCCTTTGCTGCCCTCAAATGCCCACGCCAAAAGTTCTCCCTCGCTCCCTGCTATGGGCCGGAAATCAGGCAGTTCACCAAGATCTATTTCCAACTGGTTAAACCCAACAAAATTCCGGGCTACCTTCAAAGCATCAGAAAAGTCTGTTTTTTCTGATGCATGCAGTGCTGACAACAATAAAAATGACAGCAGCACAATTGTCAGATTCATTTTCATATCGTTCAATTTGTGTTTAATCAAAAACACCAGCTCCTGGTGTTCCGGGTTTTACTTACAGCTGATTACTCTTTTGCACACATTTCTCTGAAAAGTAAAACAGAAAAATACATGCAAGATATTATGGTCAATAGGTTGATTGATTTAATCAAAAATTACAGTCCATATCAAAAAAATTTCCCATCATTACCATACACATCTTACAATCAGAGTTTATGGATGAAACGCTCAGGGATTAGTTGTTTTCAACACCATAAAACCCTGTCGAAACATTGTCGTACGATCATCTTAAAAGGCTTTGCCCAAAGCTTAAGCCTCATCTGCAACCTGCTCAATTCCAACAGGAGGACTGTTTCCGGGTAGCCTTACAAATGAAAAATGATGAATTTCAACCACTTTAATCTGGCAAAAGACAAATATTTTTGTTAAATTTGAGATAGATCAATATGGTTTAGGTGATTAAGGGTATGTTTCCTGAACCACAATTTTTCATCATGATCCTCCAGCATCATATAAATTATGCCTTTGGACCGGCAGGTCGGTGGGCAGGCCTGTTCCTTGTATTTGCAGGGATGATCATCCTCCTGGTATACAGGTCGATGCCGGGTCTGATCCCGGTTTTTATTGGAGCCTTTACCGGTTTAACCAGGGAAGTAACCACATTGGATTTCAAAAACAAAAGAGCCAGAAATGGATGGAAGTTGCTAAACATCCTGCCTACAGGAGAGTGGATTGACATTACACCCCAAATGCATCTTACAATTAAAAGATCCAACAAGGTCTGGACGGCCTATAGCCGGGGAAATGTCCCTATGGATTTCAGGGAAGAAGTTCTGGTGCTGGTTTTGCTCGACAAAAACAAAAGACTGCTGATGCCCTTGATGCACACAGAGGATTTACAAAAAGCTGATATACTGAAGAAAAAATGGGAGCAACTACTTGGATTAGAATCCCAGCTCACCCCTGCGAATAATCCTTAGGCTATCTTATCTGACTGTATCCATCCTTCATCACATAGCGAACCTCGCCTTTCTATTTTCTGAATTTCCTGACAAACTCCTCAACTTCGGGCAAGCCTCCCTGATAAACCAGGTATCCGTTGTAAGGCTCGCGAGGGGTAATATCGTCATTAACAGGTGTGAGCATAATCCGTTTTACCTCTTCCGGATCGGACGTTTGGCCCAGGGCCCAGCCCAGCTTAATATAGGCCACTTCCGGAAGCATATTTTCTGCGGGTACAACACCCAACGCCATGAGCTCCCGACCGGTTTCGTAAACAAACATATGCACGTACCCCCAGAGGGTTTGCACCGTCATGTATACCGCCACCCCTCGCCTACAGGCCCGCTCCAGGGCAGGATACAGTGGTTTATTTACGTGCCCGAGGCCTGTACCCGCTATTACGATCCCTTTATACCCGTTCTCTACCAATGCATCGATAATGTCGGGCATCATATTGGGGTAGTAATATACAATGGCAACCTTTTCCTCAAAATAGGGAAGAATTTTTGCCTGCGCATCGACACGTCGGGGGTTGAAGGTTTTCTTAATGGGGATGATTCCCTGACGGCTCACCCTGGCAAGAGGTGTATCTCCCAGGGTTCGGAAGGTACTTCTGTATGATGAATGCATCTTGCGCACCCGGGTACCGCGATGCAGCAAACCGTAATCGTCGGAGGTAGGGCCAAACATACAAACCATCACCTCTGCAATATTCCCGTGAGCAGCAGTATAGCAGGCATGAATAAGATTGAGTGCAGCATCGGAGGAAGGGCGATCCGATGACCGTTGCGATCCTACCAGCACAATAGGTATGGGCGGATTTTGCACCATGTAGGTGAGAGCTGCAGCCGTATGATGCAAGGTGTCGGTTCCATGTCCAATCACAATCCCCTGGATACCGTTCTCTATTTCACGTCCAATGGCAACAGCGAGCTTTTTGTATTGCTCAGGCCCCATATTCTCGCTAAAAACGGCAAACACCTTCTCTGTGGTAAGGTTGCAGATCTCTGCAAGCTCCGGAACCGCACCGTAAAGTTCACCGGGGCTAAAAGCAGGTATAACAGCCCCGGTGCGATAGTCGAGCCGTGATGCAATGGTGCCTCCTGTGCCAATGAGCTTTACCCTGGGCAAACCCTCGGTATACGGAAACTCCTTCTCGGGGATTTTGTAATTGGCCTTTTTGTAACCAGTCTCTTTCATTGAAAGAATGGTAGTTACATCAATCCCGATATTGTACCCGGTGGCAATTTTCAGCACAATATGTTTGTCGTCGTCATTTTCTGCGCGTGGCAGCACAGTGCCTTTGAAATGGCCCCTGGAGGTTTCTATTTCGCATTGCCCCCATACACGCACATTGTACTTTTTAAGCACCTGCAGAGCAGTGTTCTTGTATCCCTGAAAATAATCTTCAGCCATCGATTTTATTTTTTTGAACGAATGCAAAAATTCAGTTATTTTTTTTCACAGAGGCTCTCCTGCACCCATTGGCTTAGCTCACTGAATGAAACATTACCCATAGCTTTGGATCGTAAATGCCCCATGATCCAGTTTCTGCGTGCGGCCGTTCCGGCATTTTTTCTTCTGGCCCTGAATTTCTTTACCAGGAAAGGAACATCTGACAGTATCTCCTTTTTCGAGAAGGCTTTGTAATTGACGCTCACAAGCAAAGAGTCGAAATCCATTTTGGGGTGTTGATACAACAGCGCAAGCAATGGATCCGCAATGCCGTTATCGAGTGTCCGCTGATGTATCTTTTTCAGAAGCATGACAATCAGAGCGGGATGAAAATCGGGGTTCACGGGATATTTCCCTTCCAGTCGTTTGAGCTTATGCCCCAGCAAAGAGGCTACAAATACGGGCTCTTGTTTCATCTCCACGATCAGTTTCTGCACCAGGGAGAAAAGGTTCTTCTTCAAAATATATTCATAGGTATCGGGAGGCATCCCCCAGAGCTGCATTTGTCGCCAGGCTTCAATGGCTGCCTGGGGTACATTTTTGCGTATCTGCTCAATATCCTGATCTTTCAAGGGAATGGGGGCACTGTCCGTATCCGGATACATGCGGTCGGCCCCTGGCAAAACCCTCTCAAAGATGGTAGTACCATCGGGTATGGCTTTCCGGGTTTCATTGGGCACCCCCTCAAAAGCCATTCGGCATCTTTCTTCAATGGTTTCCAAGGCCGTTGTTATATCATCCTGTGGCCCCCAGAAAACCAGCATGGCATCTTCGACCCGGGCTGCGAGCAGCTTCTTCACCTGCATCCAGGCTTCCTTGCCCAGTATCGGATTCAAGCTTTCGCTACAATCCATGTTGGGCTTTTCAAGGCAGGCAATCACTTTAAGCCGGTCACTTATCTCATCGGCAAAGCACTTTCCGGGTTGGGTAAAATGAGACAGGGCACCGGCAAAACCAGGAAGTCTTACAAGGAGCAACTGCCAGTTATGCTCCTTTACAAGCTTTGCCAGCCGGGGCCTCAGGGTAAGCGATGCCGGATCGGCAGTAAGGTGGCGCATTTGCCAGGAAGCGGGTTTTTTGATTTTCCTTAAAAGGGTTTCCTTCAGGTGCAGCAATGCCCATTGGCGGAAAGCCTCATTATGGGTAAGACGCGGAATTTGCCGGATCCGGGGCACCCCTTTGATCTCCACGCGGGTACCTCCCCGGCAGCTCACGTTTACATCCTGCCGGGCAGCCCCCATCCCTGTCAATACTTTACCTGTACTGCGGTTGAGAAAACGGATAAACTGACATGCATCGGCCACCTCCTGTGGATTCAGCATGTCAGGGTAGGTAACAGTTTCGATCAGGGGCATCCCCAGGCGATCGGTCTTATATACCCTTTGGTGCCCTACATCGAGGATCTCCCTGCACGAGTCCTCTTCGATGCTCAACTGAATCAACCTAATTTTCTTATACGGAAGTTCGATTTCCCCTTCTACCCCAATGATAGCTGTGCGCTGAAACCCTGTAGGGATGCTGCCATCAAGGTATTGCTTACGGGTAATATGCAGCTCGCCCACAATATTGAGCTTTTTAAGCAGTGAGATCTCAATGGCAATGGCAACCGCTTCCGGATCGATGGGGAAAGGAGGTGTATCATCTACTTCGTAGGTGCAGGTTGTTTCATTTTTGATGCGGTAAATGATCTCTTTGCGGGTCTTAAACTCCATGAGTGCCGTACCATCATACTCGCCCAGCTCACTCAGGGTAGGCCGCATATGCCTGATCACCTCAGCATCATACTCCTGATCTTTCTGAAAACGCCCCGCAGGGCACCGGCAGAAAAGCTTCCTGCGGGTTTTCAGTTGCTGATGAACCTCCAGACCCGACATAAATCCTATCCGGTCGTAGTCGGCCTGGGTAGCCTTTTCGAATTCAACATAACCTATGGCAGCGAGGGTGTTTCGATAATTTTGCCGGGCATCAATTGATTGAGACATAGCGGATCGTTTTGGTTGTCGGAAGAGGCTAATAATCAGTTTGCGTATAGACTACATTGCGTTTCTGCAGGTAGTCCAGCACAAACTCGTAGGCATCGGGATCCATCCCTATCAACTCCAGGGGAAATACTCCTTTGCCAGTAAATTTGCCCTGCAAGATCAGCTCCACATGAGCAGTGGCCGTAAAGCCTGTGGTACGGGCCATGGAGGAGAGGCCCTCTACCGGATCCCAGGTATCATAAAGGTCGTAAACAACAGTGCGGGGCTTACCCTCCATCTGCCCTTTCACGGTAATGCGCATCACGGTAAAATCGGGTTCCTGGGGTTCAAGTTTCCAGTCGTTGATGAGTATTTTACTTGTAAAATCGATGGGGCGAATGGCTGTATTGTTTATGGTGATGGGGTCTTTATCGAAAAACCCAGCGGTTTTCAATGCCTGGATAAGATGAATATGGCCGGGGTAGCGCAAGGTTTTCTCCTTCATATCAGGGATATGCGACAGGTTGTGCAACAGGGATCGCAAACCATCGGTGAAGAAGGCCTCCAGGGTTCCAACCTTGTCGAAATGCATTAGCTCCGGCTCACTCATGGCAGGTTTTACCATAGCCTGGCCTTTTTCCACAAAACGGGCCGGGCGGGTATACTCCTCAATAACATCCACGGGAGAAAAGGGTGCTTTGTAATAAAAGGGGTATTTGCGCACCTGGGGCAACCCTCCCACCACATATTCCAGGCTTTCGATTTCCATGATTTCGTTGAGATAACCGGCAATAAGATTGGGCATCCCCGGGGCAACACCACAATCGGTAATGGCAGTAACCCCCTGGCGTGCTGCCAGGGCATTAAGGTCCATAAAATCTTCGGGCATAAAAGAAATATCCACAATATTCTTTCCTGCTTCGATTACGGTTCGCACCACATCATACCCCATAAATCCGGGCACTGCAGAAACTACAAGATCATAATCCTTTACCAGGTTCTGGATCATTTCATCGTGCATTAGATTTACCGCAACGGTATGGATGGGATAGTTTTCACTGAGAAACTTCAGCGATTTCTCATCGATGTCTGCAGAGGTAACCTGGTGATTTTTGCTAAGGTCAATGGCAATGGCTTTTCCAACCATTCCGGCACCCAGTACGACAATTTTGCTCATAATTATGTGTGTTTTGTTGTTTTTTGGGGTGAATTACACCTGCACCCATCCACCTAAGGCACCCGGAGAGATACCCCGGATGCAAAACCGTGACAGCACGGAAGGTTCTTTGGCTCAGGCGGTCTAAATTAGCAAAATCATTTCAATTGCCCTTAAGAATTCTAAAAAGTAATTGGAACTAAAACTTTTTTATCTGACGAAAGAATATAGCAACCTGTTAAAAATGAATTCCCATAGAAGAATAGCGCATACAAAGCCCTGCAACGCTTTGGCAGAAAGCTCAAATCCCTTAAGTTTCATTACTTTTGTATAAGTCTGAAGAGATTATCTCTTTGAGGAAAACAAAGCCTATGCAACCCCTTTGGGCAAACTGCGTAAAACCCTTCTGAACAAAATTACAAACCCCAGTCCTGGCTGTCCGTTACCTGTATAATACTATGATGCTTCGAAGTTCCAATTCCGATATCTACTCCAGGAGAAAGTACTCTGTTATTCTGTTTTTTGTGGTTATCGGTCTGATCTTTATCGCCCGGCTGTTTCACCTGCAGGTGATAGATCACCGCTACAAAATTTTTGCAAGCAGTAATGTGCAGCGTATCATTACGGATTATGCGGCCCGCGGTCTCATTTACGACCGCAATGGCGAGCTGGTAGTTTACAACGAGCCTTATTACGATCTGATGGTGATACCGCGCCAGGTAAGAAATATCGACACCCTGGAATTTGTGGGGTTGCTGGGGCTAACCCTGGAGCAATATGAAAGTCGCATGCAGGCTGCCATACGTCACAGTCGGCATACTGCATCGGTCTTTGAACGTCAGATCCCAAAGGACACCTATGCCGTATTGCAGGAAAAGCTTTACAAGTTTCCAGGCTTTTACGTGCAGCCCCGTACCCTGCGCAAGTATCCATTTCCAACGGCGGCTCATACTTTTGGTTATGTTGGAGAGGTGGGGCCTTCTGTTATTGCCAATGACCCTTATTATCGCATGGGCGATTACATAGGCATTTCGGGCATTGAGAAACACTATGAAGAGGTGTTGCGAGGCCGGAAAGGCTCCAGGATCATCCTTGTGGACGCACTCAACCGCAATATCGGATCATTTCAGGATGGCCGCTACGACACCCTTGCACAGGCAGGCACTGACCTGTACAGCTCTCTCGACATACACCTGCAGATGTATGGTGAGCTTTTAATGCAAAACAAAAGGGGAAGTATTGTTGCCATTGAGCCTTCATCAGGAGAGATCCTTGCGCTGGTAACCTCTCCGGGCTACGACCCCAACCTGCTGGTGGGCAGGGTACGCAGCCAGAACTACAGAGCCCTGCAAAACGACACCCTCAAGCCCTTGTTTAACAGGGCGCTTATGGCAAGTTATCCACCAGGATCGGTATTTAAAGTGGCCAATTTCCTTGTGGGGCTGCAGGAAGGAGGTATTTCCACCAGCTCACGCTACAGCTGCCCGGGTTTTTATGCCTCGGGAGGTATCGTGGTAAGATGCAGAACACATCCTCAGCCCGTAAATGTTGTTTCAGCTCTCCAATACAGTTGCAACACCTTTTCGTGTATTCAGTTTCGCAATATTATGGAGCTTCGCAAATTCAACAGCCCGCAAGAAGGGCTGGGCACCTGGCGAAATCATTTGCTCAGTATGGGGTTCGGAAAAACCTTCAGCAGTGATTTACCCCATGAGCTGCCCGGATTGATCGGCAGCCCGGAGTATTACGATCGTATTTACGGCCCGAGGGGCTGGCGCGCCCTTACCGTAATCTCTCTTTCCATTGGCCAGGGAGAAATCGGCACCACCCCCCTGCAACTGGCCAACCTGGCAGCCATTGTAGCCAATCGCGGATACTACTATACCCCTCATGTGGTGAAAGCCATTGGCACACCCGACAACCTTAACCCGGCCTACCTGCAGCCCAACTACACCACTATCGATTCTGTACATTTCCCTCCCATCGTAGAAGCCATGTATGAAACAGTAGAAGCCGGAACAGCCCGCTTCTCAAGAATTCCCGACATACCCATGGCCGGAAAAACAGGCACAGTACAAAACCCTCATGGAGAAAACCACTCTGCCTTTATCGCTTTTGCTCCGGTAGACAACCCAAAAATTGCCGTTTCGGTAATTGTGGAGAATGCAGGCGGTGGTGCAGCATGGGCAGCACCCATTACCAGTCTGATGATTGAGAAGTACCTTACAGGTGAAGTGAAACGCACCTGGTTTGAGCAACGAATACTCGACGCTCGTTTTTAGTAATACGATACGGTTGCCCACTATACTGTGCAACAACACCGAAGAAAAATGCTTCTTCAAAAAGTGAAAAGAACCTAATACCCATTGCAATGAGGCCACAGTTTAATTTCTTCAAGAATATCGATAAGTTTACAGTGTTTCTTTACCTGTGCCTTGTAATCATTGGCTGGATAAGCATTTATGCAGCAGAATACAATGAGGCAAGGCATGGTATTTTCAATTTGGATGCACGATACGGCATGCAGTTTATCTGGATCGTTCTCTCGCTTTTTATTGCTGCCTTAATCTTTTTTATTGATGTGAAATTCTTCCCTGCATTTGCCTATTTCATTTTCGGAGCTTCACTTGTAAGCCTGGTGGCTGTATTATTGTTCGGACAAACGGTAAATGCTTCCAAATCGTGGTTTCATATCGGCCCCATAGCGGTGCAACCCGCCGAATTTGCCAAATATGCCACCGCCCTGGCATTGGCCAGGATTATCTACGACAGCAAATCCAAAACCCGCACCCTGAGCGAGTTTTTCAAACCCGCACTTTTACTGGCAATACCCGTAATGATGATCTTCCTGCAAAACGATACAGGTACCGCCCTGGTTTTTGCTGCCTTTGTTTTTGTACTCTACCGCGAAGGATATCTCCCCGGCTGGATGCTTATTCTGGGAGTAATGGCTGTTTTTCTGTTCATCCTCACCCTGCTCTTCAACGAATTCTATATCATGGGAGCTTTAACCCTGGCATTTATCACAGCAGCCATTGTGCTGCGAAAAAAGCCTGGTGTTGTGAAACAGTTGCTGCTGGTAATGGTTTTCATCAATGTATACGTGTATGCCGTAGACTATGTATACGAAGAAGTGCTGCAACCTCACCAGAAACTTCGTATTGCTGTGCTTATCGATGACACAGTAGATCTGCGGGGTGCAGGATACAACCTGCACCAGTCTAAGATTGCCATTGGTTCGGGAGGATTGTGGGGGAAAGGGTTCTTACAAGGCACACAAACCAAGTTCAGCTTTGTGCCCGAACAAGGCACCGATTTTATTTTCTGCACCGTAGGCGAAGAATGGGGCTTTATGGGAAGCTCCTTGCTGATCATTCTGTTTGTAACCCTTCTTATCAGGTTGGTTTTGCTGGCAGAAAGGCAGCGATCGGTCTTCAGCAGGGTTTTTGGCTATAGTCTTGCATCGGTAATTTTTTTCCATTTCCTGGTAAACATAGGCATGACCATAGGCCTCATTCCCGTAATTGGCATACCTTTGCCTTTTATCAGCTATGGAGGCTCTTCGCTGTGGGCATTCACCATTTTCCTGTTTACCTTCCTGAAGCTGGACTCCAAACGCCTGGAATTGATGTAATACCAAAACTCACACCCAAAACCTGAACACATGCAGATCGCATTATTCGGAAGAGTATTAAATCCTGACTTTTTGCCAGATATCGAAAAGATGATCAGGATGCTGGAAACCAAAGCGGAGAAGTTTTACATTCATACCAATCTGCATAGCTTTCTGCAACAGCACATTGCGTTTCATGTGCCAGCCATACCCTTTCGCGATTACCGGCAAATACCTTGCGATTGTTTCTGCATGATCAGTATTGGAGGCGATGGCACACTACTCGACACCTTGCCTTACATCCGCAACTCGGGCATACCGGTTTTAGGAATTAATACAGGGCGTCTGGGCTTTCTCTCTGCCATTTCTACCGAAGACATGGAGCTCTCTATCCGCCAGTTGCTGGAAGGCAATTTTCAGCTCGACCAACGGTCGCTGCTACTGCTCGAAAGCGGCGAAGAACAGCTCTTTAAGGCTTTCCCTTACGCCCTCAACGAACTTACCGTTCTCAAAAGAGACAATACTACAATGATCTCCATCAGTGCCTGGGTCAATGATATTTTTCTGAACACCTATTGGGCCGACGGGCTGATGATCGCAACACCCACCGGATCTACCGGATACTCTCTCAGCTGCGGAGGACCCATAATATCGCCCGACAGCGAAAATTTTATCATTACTCCTATCGCTTCACACAATCTTACCGTAAGGCCTATTGTGATCAAAGACAATTCTGTGATTAAAATCAGGGTGGAAGGACGTGTGAAGAGCCATCTGATCGTAATGGATTCAAGGTCTGTGCCCCTGGAGAATCCCGTTGAACTTATGGTGAAAAAAGCAGATTTCAAGATCAACCTGGTGTGTATCGGTCAAAGAGATTTTTTTACCAATATCCGAAATAAGCTAGCCTGGGGTTTTGACAAACGCAATTAACCCACTATTTTGCATTCAGGTAAATTATTCGGGCACAGTTTTCCGGTAATTTAACTAAATTTGCAAATTGCATAAGATTATAAATGTCATGATTTTATCTCTTGTGCACGGCTGTAAGATCATAGCAAAACTGTTCCTCATGAAGTATTTTATTGTTTTCTGGATTGTTTTAATGTCATTTTCTGCTGAGTCGTTTGCCCAACGATGGAAGCGTGAACGTCATCACCTGATATTCGGGATGGGCGCTTCGGGCTTCATGGGCGATCTGGGTGGTGCCGATCAGATAGGAACCCAGGGACTAAGAGACTTTGACTTTGCTGCCGTGCGGCCCGCCATTACCCTGGGCCATCGCTACCTGCTGCTCGAAGATCTTGCCCTGGCAACACAGCTTACTTTAGGGTATGTTTCGGGCAATGACCAGCATACTGCCGAACCCTTCCGCAACAATCGCAACATTCACTTTCGCTCACCCATCATCGAATTATCGCCCCAACTGCAGTATTATTTCGTTAATTTCACCCAGCAGGGAGCAAGACATCGAAGGGCTACAGGGGCCCGCACCAGGGGCACTTTCGACTTTAATGCCTATGTTTTTGCCGGGGTAGCGGGTTTTTACTTTAACCCACAGGCCTATTTCGAGGCTGCCAGCTACAATGGAACCATTGCCCCCGAAGACTTACCTGCCGACGGATGGTACAACCTGCGCCCACTCAGAACCGAAGGCCAGGGGTTTTTCCCCACCCGGAAAAAATATTCTCCTGTGTCCGTTTCTATTCCCTTTGGACTGGGAACTATGGTGCAGATCAACCGAAATATGGCCATTGGCCTTGAATTTGGGTACCGCAAAACATTTACAGATTATATCGACGATGTTAGCACAACGTATGTGGATCCGGCAATTTTCTCAGAAATGTTTACCAATCCACAGCAGATAGCACTTGCGGAGTTTTTTGCCAATCCCTCTCAGCACAATTTGGGCAAACAGGTAACAGCTCCGGGCCAGCAAAGAGGAAACCCCTACAGCACAGACACCTACATGTTTACCATGATCACCGTGTACTACCGAATGCCCCAGGCCCGACGCCCCTATGGTGTGCCACGTTTCTGATAGCAGCAAACCTGGCGCTGACCGCCATTGTAAGGCATAACAATAATACACAGCCAAAGAGCGTTGTAGGTATCAGGCGGATAGTTTTGCACCTTTTGCCCTGCAATTATTCTGCTTGCCGCTGAAATAATTTTTAACCGACACAAAAGCATACGCATGCCCCTGACACCAACTGCCAAAAGCTTTTTTTCTGCTTTGATCCTTGTTTTTGCTACCGTTGCTCTCCCCTTTTCCTCCCAAGCCCAGCAAAACGAGTTGGGTGTATTTTTTGGAGGATCCTATTACCTGGGAGACCTCAACCCCTCTCGCCAGTTTGCCATGGTACGCCCCTCTGTGGGTCTTTTGTACCGGTTTAATGTAAACGATAACCTGGCCCTGCGGGCCAATGCCTTCTGGGGGAGTGTTGCCGGTGATGATGCGGTGATACAGTACAATGAGAACCGCAATCTGCATTTTCGCTCCAATATTTTTGAAGCCTCAGCCCAGCTGGAAATCAATTTTCTGTACTTCCAGCCAGGAGATCTTGAAACGCCCTATACCCCCTATCTGTTTTTCGGAGGAGGTTTTTTTCGTTTTAACCCGCAGGCAGAACTCGATGGTCAGTGGTATAACCTGAAGCCCCTCAACACCGAAGGGCAGGGATCAGAGTTGTACCCCGATCGAAAACCCTATTCTCTCGCATCGCACAGCTTTCTATTTGGCGTAGGATACAAATTCAATATAAACCGCCAGTTCTCGGCAGCCCTGGAATGGGGTATGCGCCGAACCGGTACCGATTACCTGGATGATGTAAGTACAACGTACCCCAACCCCATCATTTTCGGCGATGACACACGGGCCTTACAGCTGTACGACCGCAGCCTTGAAAACAGGGGTGAGAACATCGACTTTCAAAGAGGAAATCCCAACACCAACGATTGGTACTCCTTTGCCGGAATCGTACTCACTTTCAGGATCAAAAACATTAGCAGGCACAAATGCCCTGCCTACAATTAATTTTTCATAAATTAAGGCATGTGCTTTTATTTGTTAAAACTATTTGAGAAATTTGTGCCTATTTTTCCGCAAGAGCAACTGATTTACCAACAATGGATTTCAAACAGAATATCAACCTGAATAAACTGCCCAAACACATAGCGATCATTATGGATGGCAATGGCCGATGGGCCAAACAAAGAGGAAAAGAAAGGATTTTTGGACACGAAAACGGAATTCAGGCTGTTAGAGAAACTGTGGAAGCAGCAGGTGAACTGGGGATCCCTCATCTCACCTTTTATGCTTTCTCCACTGAAAACTGGTGTCGCCCCAAACATGAGGTTAACACACTTATGGAGTTGCTGGTGCAGGCCATTAAAAATGAAACTCCCGAGCTGATGGAGAAAGGGGTGAAGCTGGCAGCCATTGGCGATATTGATTCACTGCCCGGGGCCTGTATAGAAGAGCTTCATGAAGCCATTGAGCTGACCCGAAACAATACCCGCCTCACCGTAACGGTTGCCCTGAGCTACAGCTCGCAATGGGAGATACTCAGCGCAGTTCGCACTATTGCTCAGCAAGTAAAAGAAAACAAAATACAACCAGAGGAGATTGACAAAAAACTCTTTGAAGGCTTTCTGCAAACCCAGGGTGTACCCGACCCCGATTTGCTCATCAGAACCAGTGGCGAGTTGCGTATCAGTAATTTTCTGCTCTGGCAGATTGCCTACAGCGAGCTTTACTTTACTCCGGTGCTTTGGCCCGATTTCCGCAAAAAACACTTCTTTCAGGCCGTTCTGGATTACCAGAGAAGGGAAAGAAGATTTGGAAAAACTTAAAAAACCCTAATCTTGAGTAACCATCCTGCAAACCTTACCGTCTCAGCACTAACAACAACAATAATCGTAAAAACCACCCACATAATGTCAAAAAAGATTCTTGCAAGCTCACTGTTTCTTATGCTTCTCGCCCTGTCTCCTGCACTTTGGGCTCAAACTACAGTAAGAACGGGAAGCCAGATCAATATCGACTACAACAGCCCCCGCGAATACACCATTGGCGGAATCAGTGTAACCGGCGCCAGTTTTATCGATCACAATGTAATTATCATGGTAAGCCAGCTCACAGTGGGCAGCAGGATCCTTGTGCCTGGCGAGGCCATTGCCACCGCCATCAACAATATCTGGAAACAGGGTTTGTTTACTGATGTCACCATCTCGGTTACTTCGATCCAGGACAACCAGATTTTCCTGGATATTGAAATCAGGGAACGGCCACGTCTTTCGCGGTTTGAGTTCACAGGGGTGCGCAAATCCGATGTTACCAAACTTACAGAACAACTCAACCTGGTAAGGGGCGATGTGGTTACCGAAAGCATGTTGTTCAGAGCGCGTTCGGCCATCGAAGACTTTTATGTGGAAAAAGGTTTTCTTAAACCCGATGTAAACATCACCCAAATCACCGATACCACGCGAACCAACAGTATCATTCTCGAATTTGACGTAGACCGTGGTCAGCGCACCCGAATTCGTGAGGTAATTGTACATGGCAATGAGGCGCTCAGCGATCGACAGATCAAAAGATTGATGAAGAACACCCGGGAAAGAAGCCTCAGGTTTATTTTCAACTCTTCCAAACTGGTCAGAGAAGATTTTCTGGAAGATAAACAAACAATCATGGACCGCTACAACGAATTGGGAAAAAGAGATGCCCAAATCCTGCGCGATACCATGTATTTCGTGGAAGACAACCGCATTGTAATAGAGCTTTTCATTGAAGAAGGGCCCACTTATTATTTTCGCAATATCAACTGGGTAGGTAATACAGTATATTCCGACGAGGTGCTCTCGCAGGTGCTTGGCATACAAACAGGCGATATCTACAACCAGAAATTACTGGAGAAGCGCCTTTTTATGGATATGGAAAATCTTGACATCAGTTCCCTTTACCTCGACGATGGTTATCTTTTCTTTAACATCACTCCCACCGAGGTAAATGTAATGAACGACTCCATCGATATTGAACTTCGCATTTATGAAGGCCGGCAGGCAGAGATATCGAGAGTTACGGTGAGTGGCAACACCAAAACCAACGACCATGTGATCCTGCGCGAGATCCGTACCCGTCCGGGTATGTTGTTCAGCAGAAGCGATATCATCCGTAGCCAGCGCGACATCATTCAGCTGGGCTATTTCGACCAGGAGAAGATCGACATCATCCCCACACCCAATGCTGCCGACGGCACTGTTGACCTTGAATATATTGTATCGGAAACCTCCTCTGACCAGATTGAGCTTTCGGGAGGCTGGGGGGCCAACCGTATTATAGGTACACTGGGATTATCGTTCAACAACTTTTCTACACGCAACTTTTTCGACAAAGAAGCATGGCGTCCACTTCCTTCCGGCGATGGCCAGCGCCTCTCATTGAGAGCGCAAACCTATGGCAGGGGCTATGTCTCCTACAGTGCCTCTTTTATGGAGCCCTGGCTGGGAGGCAGAAAACCCAATGCTTTGAGTGTTTCTGTATTCCAGACCACTCACAGGAATCAATATCCCCGTAGTAGTGATGATTATGGGTTTTATAGTATTGTGGGTACTTCTGTGGGTCTGGCCCGCAGGCTTCGGGTTCCCGACGACTTCTTCTACCTGCGCCAGTCGTTGACATACCAGCGATATGACATTAAAAACAGCCCTATACGGTTTATCATCAATGAAGGAAACTCCAACAACCTGAGTTATGGAATAGAGTTCGGGCGTAATTCAACCGATGCACCTCTCTATCCAAGAGGGGGCTCCGATGTATCTATCGGATTGCAGATCACTCCTCCTTTCTCTTTGTTCAACGACAAGGACTACACCCAGATGAATGATCGGGAAAGATACCGTTGGCTCGAATACCACAAATGGAAATTTAACACCAGCTGGTATAGCAGTCTGGCAGGGAATTTGGTACTGAGTACCCGCACCCGAATGGGATTCCTGGGTTATTTCAACCCGGACATTGGGGTTTCGCCCTTTGAAAGATTTTACCTGGGAGGAGATGGTCTTACAGGTTGGGAAATTGATGGCCGGGAGATCATTGCCATGAGAGGGTATGCCAACAACTCACTAACCCCTATGGATGCCAATGGTCAGTTTATGGGTGCCAGCGTCTACAATAAGTTTACTGCCGAGTTGCGCTACCCCATTTCGCTCAACCCCATGGCTACCATTTATGCCCTTACCTTTGTTGAGGCAGGAAACTCCTGGAGCCGCTTCCGCGATTTCAACCCCTTTGAGCTTAACCGTTCTGCAGGGTTTGGAGTAAGGATATTCCTGCCCATGTTTGGTTTGCTGGGGCTCGACTGGGGGTATGGTTTTGATGAAATTCCCGGACGTCCCGGCGACAACGGCGGAAGGTTCCACTTCAGCATTGGGCAATCCATAGATTAACCCATTACAACAAACCAGGGAAGGAAGTTAATGACGAAATCACTGATGGCAGAAAAACGCCCGAATAACAGAAGATAGCATTTGGGTATTGCATCATGAACCTTAAAAACATAATTATGATGATGAAGAAATTTGCTTTGCTGACCCTGGTGGTTGCTTTTTCCACCTTATCAGCCGTAGGACAACGCTTTGCGTTTATCGATACCGAGTACATACTGGAAAACATTCCTGAATACCAGGCTGCCCTCCAGGAGATCAACCAACTGTCGGTACAATGGCAAAATGAAGTGGAGGCCAAATTTGCCGAAATTGACCAGATGTACAGGCGCTACCAGGCAGAGGCCGTGTTGCTGCCCGAAGAGCTGAGACGCCAGCGCGAGGAAGAGATCATTGAACGCGAGCGGCAAGCCAAAAACCTGCAGATGCAACGTTTCGGACGCGAAGGGGATCTGTTTAAAAGGAGACAGGAGCTTATCCGTCCCATACAGGACCAAGTGTATACAGCAGTAGAAGAAATTGCCAACCGCAACAATTATGTTCTTGTTTTCGACAAGGCGGGTGGTGGAAACATCTTCTATGCCGATACCAACCACGACCTCAGCGACCAGGTACTTCAGCGCATGGGCTATCGCAGATAAGCATCCGAAGGCACTTTCAGCCAACCATATAAAAAGAGGCAGATCCGGTAAGGATGCTGCCTCTTTTCTTTTGTATCCGCGATACGATTTTTATGCAGTGTGCCTATTTGCCCAGTAAGCGTTTGATCTCATTAAGCTTCATCAGTGCCTCCACAGGGGTTAGGGTATTGATATCGGTACTGAGGATATCTTCTTTGATCTGCATCAGCAAGGGGTCATCCAGCTGGATAAAGCTTAGCTGAAAATCGCCCGATTGGCTTTTGGTAGCTTTGGCAGATGGTTTGCCCGCCTTACGCCCGGAAATTTCGTCGTGGCTGTGGCTTTTCTCCAGTTGAGCCAGTATCTGGTTGGCCCGGTCCAGCACCAACCTGGGCATACCTGCCATACGTGCCACATGTATCCCAAAACTGTGTTCGCTGCCTCCGGGCACAAGCTTTCGCAGAAAGATAACCGTGTTGTGGGTTTCCTTTACCGAAACGTTGAAGTTGCGGATGCGTGAGAATGACGCAGCCATTTCATTGAGTTCATGATAATGGGTGGCAAAGAGGGTTTTGGCCCTGAACAGGGGGTGCTCGTGCAAAAACTCGGCAATGGCCCAGGCAATGCTGATACCATCGTAAGTGCTGGTGCCACGGCCAATCTCATCGAGCAGTATCAAACTACGATTGGAGATATTGTTGAGGATGCTGGCGGTCTCGTTCATCTCGACCATAAAGGTCGATTCGCCCGATGATATATTATCAGAAGCACCTACCCTTGTGAAAATCTTATCAACCCAACCGATTCGTGCTTTTTCGGCAGGAACAAAACTGCCTATCTGGGCCATGAGCACAATGAGGGCCGTCTGGCGCAACAGGGCTGATTTTCCGGACATGTTGGGCCCGGTGATCATAATGATCTGTTGCTTTTCATTATCCAGGTAAAGGTCGTTGGCCACATACTCTTCGCCCGGTGGCAGTTGCTGTTCAATTACCGGATGTCGCCCCTGGTTTATCTCCAGCACATAGGAGTCGTTTATTTCGGGTCGTGTATAATTGTATTGCCGGGCCACGCGGGCCAGGCACAGCAGGCAGTCGAGCCTTGCAATCACCGATGCATTGAGCTGAACCGGGCCAATGTACTCGGCCAAAGCCGCTACCAGATCAAGAAACAATCGCTCTTCTTCTCGCTGGATCTTTTCCTCGGCACCCAGGATCTTCTCCTCATATTCTTTCAGTTCCGGGGTAATGTATCTCTCTGCGTTTACCAGAGTTTGTTTCCTGATCCAGTCTTCGGGAACTTTATCCTTATGTGTATTGGTAACCTCCAGGTAATATCCAAAAACATTGTTGTAAGAAATTTTGATACTGGGTATCCCGGTTCGTTCCACCTCTCGTTGCCGCAGGCGTGCAAGGTATTCTTTTCCGGAGGTTGATATTTCTCTGAGTTCATCCAGTTCGGTGCTGATACCGGCAGCAATTACGTTTCCCTTGGCAATATTTGCTGAAGGCTCGGGAAGTATTTCCCGGGCAATACGATCGCGGATCTGCACACAGGGATTGAGTTGATCGGCAATTGCCTTCAGGGCTTCCGAATCACTCTCCAGGCAAAGCTGGCGGATGGGTTCTATGGCACTGAGGGCGCGTTGCACCTGAAGCACCTCTCTGGGGTTGATTTTGCCCACTGCCACTTTACTGATCAATCGTTCCAGGTCGCCAATCTGCCGGATGTGCTTTTCGATATCTTCGGCAAAGTCTTTTTTCTTAAAAAAGTATTCCACCACCTGGTGGCGCTCCTGAATCTGGCTGCGGTCTTTCAGGGGCAGTATAACCCATCGTTTGAGCATACGGCTGCCCATGGGCGAAAGAGTATGATCGAGCACCTGAATGAGGCTGGTGGCATTTTCATTCATGGAGTGCAGCAACTCCAGGTTGCGGATGGTAAACTTGTCGAGCCATACATACCGGCTTTCATCGATACGCGAAATGCGGTTGATGTGCTGAATTTTGTCGTGGCGGGTTTCGGAAAGGTAGTGCATGGCTGCCCCGGCAGCAATGATCCCATATTCAGTTTCCTCGATACCAAAGCCTTTGTAGGAAAGGGTTCCGAAGTGCTTTAGCAAAAGATCATCGGCAAATTCACGGGTAAAGACCCAATCTTCGAGTGTAGAAGTATAGTACTTTCCGGGGAAGGCTTCATGAAGTTCGCGCAAGCGGTTTTTCTGTACCACAATCTCACTGGGCCGGAAAGTCTGTATGAGTTTATCCACATACTCCCGGTTGCCCTGGTCGGCAAAAAATTCTCCGGTGGAAACATCCAGGAAAGCAATGCCACACATATTACCCTGCAGATGAATACCGGCCAGGAAGTTATTTTCCTTATGATCGAGTACTTTATCGCTGAAGGCTACTCCGGGAGTTACCAGTTCAGTAACCCCTCTCTTTACAATCTTCTTGGTAAGTTTGGGATCTTCCAGTTGTTCGCAGATGGCTACCTTTTGCCCTGCGCGCACCAGCTTGGGGAGGTACGTATCTAAAGCATGAAAAGGGAATCCTGCCAACTCCACAAAGGAGGCCGCACCATTGGCACGACGCGTTAGCACGATTCCCAGTATTTCTGAGGTTTTAATGGCGTCCTCTCCAAAGGTTTCGTAGAAGTCGCCTACCCTGAACAAAAGCAGGGCGTCGGGATATTTCCCCTTGATGGAATAGTATTGTTTCATCAAGGGAGTTTCAACTGCGTTTTGTGATGTTTTTGCCAATGTAGGGGTTTTTTAATTGGCAAACCTACAACATTTTTTCGGCTTCACAAACAGCTTTTATCCCGAGCAATTTTATTTCACAGCAATGGCCAGACGGGTCATTTCAGCACCCAGGGTAAGGCCCATAGCTCTGGCATTTCCTTCGCTGAGTTCGTAGCGCTGACGGCCACCATCCATTACGAAGTTTACAACAGAACCGTTGTTAAGGCTGCTGGGAGCATCGCTAACCACCAAGGCGGCAATACGATCTTCCTTGAGTTTTGCAACTACCTGGGCAATGTTGCGGGTTTGGTTGCCACCGATAAAAAGAATATGACATCTCTGGATGTCAGACAGACTGTTGAACTGACGTACAACAATACGCTGACTTCCTACCTGCCTGGAGGCTGCCATCTCATTGAATTCATTGATAATGGGGCTGTTTCCGTAAACGGCAATAACAAAATCGCCACTCTGATACGCCTGGGGCCATGCAATCATGCGGGTGAAGTTGTAAACAAACATCGACTGCATCTTGTACTGCTCCTGGGCCTGCAAAGAAGTAGTCATGGTAAAAACAAACAAACCAACAAAAAAGAGATAAAACTTTTTCATGAGATAATGATTAATTGATTAAAGGATATTGTATTGATTTTCTTAAAAGTCAAACGAACATTTTTGGATTACAAAATTACTTTGCGCACCACAAAGATACTACGTACAATTACGTACATTACAATCCGGGAAAAACCCGGGAAAGAATATGTTCTAACTGATTATCTGCATATTGCACTTTACACGCTTGTTCAATAATACTTATATGCAGACAAAATGTTATTTTTTGCCTACAAACACAAGGTTATTTTTGTGTTAAGAACACACAAACACATCAACAAAAATCATATAATACTGATTTGCTTGCCATTACAATACAACAAAGTTATTCACAGGGGGCACCAGGAATCGATGAGGTTCTCGAAAAACAAACAGAACATCAGTCCAAATTGCTGCCCGACCAAAAGATACCAACATCAGGTAAGTCTCATTATAAAAAGGTATTTAGGTTGTCTTGAGCCACACCTACCCGTTGTTTGATACTACAAACCAACTGCAAATCAACTGCAAACCAACTGTAAATCAAGAAAACCACAAAACATTTAAACGGTCGTCTGATTTTATTGTATATTTGCCCAAGGCTCTTCCGCACTAGCCATCATGGCGCAATACCGAGACCGGTTTTGCAATATTATCCAATGCCCTTTCCTGATCAGGGAATTTGATAGGAATCATAAGTATTGCTACCATTGTATCTATGAAACAGAAACTGAGGATTTCATATGATCTGCCGAGCAAAGAGCAAATCCTTTTTTTGGGTATCGGATTTGGGTTGGCTCTTTTCATTCTCATCTTCCAGCCTTTCCCATTCGAGCACCTGGATTTTGACAGTCGCATTATAGTGGGAGCAAGCTGGGGTATGATTACTTATGCGTTACTGGTTGCAGTTAGGGTTATTATTCCTTGCTACATGCCCATATCTCATACTCCCGGAAAAAAGAAACCTTCATTTCTTTGGCCAGGCAATCTGATTTTATTCTTTTCTTACTTTGTAACATTACTACTCTTTCTATACCTGGCAGCTTCGGTAAAACCCAACTTCCTGATTGCTTTCAAAGCATCTATAATTTCCCTCATCCCTTCGGTTTCGTTGAGCTTCTTCGACAAACTCCGAAAATTCAAAAGCCTGAGCAAGCAATTGCAATCGGAAAACAGAAGACTTCATGAAATACTGGATCAAAAGAAAGAGGAAGCGCAACACAAAATGATTGAATTTTACTCCGACAATAAATCAGATAAATTCTGCGTAGAAAATTCCTACATTCTTTTTATCAGATCGTCGGACAATTATGTGGAAGTGCACTATTCTGACGGGTCACAAACCCTAAAAAGACTGCTTCGCAATACCCTGAGAAACGTTGAGTTAATCCTACTCTCCCACCCCAACTTCATGCGTTGCCACAGAATTTGCATCGTAAACATCCATAAAATCAAAAGGCTCAATGGTAATTGCAGCAATGGCAGCCTTTCAATGGAAGATTCTGACGAGAATCTGCCTGTTTCGCGACAGTATTATCTATCTCTGAAAGAGCGCCTTTCTTTCTTATCCCTTGCCTGATCTGAACCACAACAAAGCCCATGGATATATTGATCTATTGATCTTCCAGTGAAAGTACCCTAATCGCAAAAAAGGGGAGTTGGATTACCAAAAAAACCCTCTCAATAACATTGGCCACAAATCTGGTATCCTTCGCCCCAAAAATGGGAAAAACAATCTCTTTTTGTCTATATTGCAACTGAAGCATTTCTTGTTTCATTGATAGTATATGGCATTTAAGATTACCAATTCCTATGTTTGTACAAGTCTTATCTCAATCAAACCAAATCTAAGCGCTATGAGAACGAAAAGCGATCAAGTATCCCATCTGTGGGTGGGGTTTACGCTGCTAATATCTTTATGGATAGCAATTCCAACGGGTTGTTCAAAAGATGATGGACCTGATTCTACTGATCCTGAAATCAATCAGTACTTGCTAAGCCTACCGTTGTGGCATGATTTCAGTCCATTCTTTCTCAAGCATGATACAGTCTTGAACACTACGCAAAGTTTGAAATGCGGCGAACTGCCCATGATTAAAACAACCAAGTCTTGTTCCCTGACCCGTACTCCGGAAGACATTGTTACGTTCGATCCCAATTCAGAAATCCTTTACCTCGGATCTTTGATCCAGGGCAAAGGCTTTGTTAAGGGACTGGCCTCCATGAAATCCTTACCCATTTATCAAAGAGCGCCCTTACGTATAAGCATCAGTTTCCAAATGTCGAACAATAGCCGGGAAGTACCCAATCCGACCCTTACCAGCGTAAATCAAGCAGTTGGAGAGCTTATTGAGAGGGCACAAAACTCAGGACACGTTGCGGGAACCAGCATCTTTTTCGACCAGAAAAGCAGTTATTCTTTGCAGCAAACAGCCCTTGAGCTAGGCCTTTCTGCCGACTACATGGTAGCCAGTGCAAGGGCCAATCTTCAGTGGCAAAGCACAAGTGAAACCAATACTATTTCGGCCTATTTCATACAGAAAATGTTTACTGTTTCCATGGAATTACCTCAGCGACCAGCAGACCTTTTCAGCAACGCATTTACCCAGGAGATCCTCAACGAACAGATCAATATGGGCCGGGTGGGGCCCGACAATTTGCCTGTCTACGTTTCCAACATTGTATATGGGCGCATGATGACCCTAACCATGACATCTACCCACGACGAAACCACCATGAAAGCTGCCCTGGAGGCATCCTATAAAGGAATTGACGGACACATCGAAATAGAGCATCTTAATGTACTATCAGAATCGAGTATTCGATTAGTTACTATAGGAGGCGATGCCCAAAGCGCATTGAATTTCCTCAGAACGGGCCAATTGGGCGAATTCTTCAGGCATAATGCGCCCCTTACCACTGCAGTGCCCATATCCTACACCCTACGCAATCTGCGCGACAATGACATTGCCAAAGTAAGCCAAACAGTTGGCTACGATATAGAGCAATACGAACCGGCAGAAGTGGTCTTTACAAAAGTTGAAGGAAATTGGAAAAATCTCGTTCAGCAACAAATGCAATATGGCGAATGGCTTACTACCCGCCCCAATGTATGGCTGGCAAACGAATCTGCAACCTTCTCACAACATCCCACCAATGCCCAGATCTGGATGGGGAAAAGAATAACCTTTAGTCCATCTGTAACCGGACTTCCCTTCGATTTCTATCTTGAAAACAAAGACCCTGCTCTCTATTGGGGGCACCCACAAATTCATCTGGGCCTGGTGTTTGAAGATAAGGAAGGCAATAGCTACGGATGGCCCAACAGCATCAGCATTGGAGATATTAATGATTTTGAAAACGATAATTTCGAAGTGGGGGTTACAGGCAACCAGGTCTATGCATGGGGTACCCGCATGGTAGATAACGATAGTTTCAAAGATGAGTTTCTCGAGGTACACGCGGTAGATGGTGACGGCGAATGCCAGATAGCCTACTTTACCGCCGCGCAAGTTAGTAATTTCACAAACGGCTTCATGGGGATAGTTTCACCGGTGCCCATCAGAAGGATTTATTTTGATGAAGACCCAGGGGGAGATGATATTGCCATCCGCCACTTTTACTTCGGATACAAAAACGAATAAACCACGTTCCTGAAAATATAGAACCATTACTTTACGCAAAAAGCCACTTCCGAACTTTCCGGAAGTGGCTTTTGTATTGGTGGGCCCAGCTGGGCTCGAACCAGCGACCAACTGATTATGAGTCAGCTACTCTAACCAACTGAGCTATGGGCCCTTCAAAAACTTTATGTTTGCCACCTTGTTTTTGAGTGTGCAAAGATACACATTTCAACATTTGGAAAAACTTTTTTTCAAAAAGAATTTACTCCCTGGCTGCCTTTAGCAGGGAGGCACTCCTTCTCATTACCCACTTGCACTTGTGGCTGCCACAACAGAAAAACCATGCCGGACTGACCCCTGGAAAAAACCCTTGTTGATACTCATTACATTACAATTGTTTTTATCTTTACTGCCTCCAATATTTGAGCCCTCAACAGAACTGTTTACATCCCAAAACCACACTGCATGAACCCAAAATCTTTCGAAACCCTCAACACATTGCTGGGTTGGTTGATATTTGGTATCGCCACCACTGTATTTATGCTTACCCTTGAACCCACTGCAAGCTTCTGGGATTGCAGCGAGCGCATTGCCTGTGCCTACAAGTTGCAGGTAATGCACCCGCCGGGGGCTCCGCTTTACCAGATGCTCGGAAGGATGTTTTCGCTACTGGCCCTGGGCGACACCGCCAGGGTGGCATTCTGGATCAATGCCATGTCGGCAACTGCAGGTGGGCTAACGGTTATGTTTTTGTTCTGGAGCATTGTAATGCTGGGAAAAAAGATGGTGGCAAACCAGGCCGCAAACCCCGTCTCTCAATGGATATTATGGGGTGCTGCTTCCATTGGAGCACTTACACTTACCTTCAGCGATTCATTCTGGTTTACCGCTGTAGAGGCAGAGGTGTATGTTACCTCTTTGTTTCTCACGGCTCTGGTATTCTGGAGCATACTAAAGTGGGAGCAAAAAGCTCACGAACCCGACTCAAACCGGTGGCTGGTATTTATCGCCTTTATTGTTGGCCTTTCCATTGGGGTGCATATGCTAAACCTGCTTGCCATACCTGCCATCGTATTTGTGTACTATTTCAAAAAGTTCGAACCCAGCAGAAAAGGATTTATCGTGGCAGGCATTTCGGCTATTGCACTGCTGGGATTTATACAAGCCATTTTTATACCAGGGGTGCTTACCCTCGACTGGTGGTTCGAAAGGTTCTTTGTCAACACCCTGGGCCTGCCTTTTCATTCCGGAACGGTATTCTTTTTCGTGATGGTGATTTCGCTCATCATTTTCGGGCTTTATTACACCCCTAAAAAACACAAAGTGGTGCTGAACACCATCATCCTTTCGCTGATGTTTATCCTTATCGGATACACTTCCTTTATGATGCTGGTGATCCGTTCCAACGCCCATGTTCCCATCAACGAGAATGCACCCAAAGATGCCCTGGCGCTCAGGGCTTACCTGGGGCGCGAACAATATGGCAGCTGGCCTTTGTTGCATGGGCCCTATTACAACTCTCCCCTGGTGGAGGTGTCGCAGGGGAAACCGGTCTGGAGGAAGGACAGCCAGGCAGGACGATATACCATTGCCCGCTACCAGATGGATCTGCGTTATCATCCAGAGTTTACCACGGTTTTTCCGCGCATGTGGAGCGATCGTATGCCCGTGCATGCCCGTACCTATCAGCAATGGGGCAGAGTGCAGGGCGTACCCAAACGCATTCAGGGCCCCGATGGTCGAACAGAGGTGATCAACAAACCCACTTTTGCTGAGAATCTGCGGTTCTTTTTCGCTTACCAGATCAACCACATGTATGTGCGATACCTTATGTGGAATTTTTCGGGCAGACAAAACAACATCCAGGGCCACGGCGAGCCGGTTTATGGCAACTGGATAAGTGGCATAAAACCCCTTGATCAGGCATTCCTGGGCCCGCAATCGCCTCTTCCCCTGAGCATTACCGGCAATCCGGCCCACACCCGGTACTATCTGCTGCCCTTTATCCTGGGCATTGCAGGCCTGGTGTATCAGGCGCGCCGCAATGCCCGCGATGCATGGGTGGTAGCACTTCTGTTTCTGATGACCGGCCTGGCCATCGTGGTGTACCTCAACCAGACCTGGCAACCCAGAGAACGGGATTATTCGTACATCGGATCGTTTTATGCTTTCTCAATATGGGTGGGGCTGGGCATGCTCCCCCTGGCACGATTGCTGGGCAAGCTGGTCAGTGCACGGGTGGCTGCCATTGCTGCCTTCGCCCTGTGCCTGCTGCTGGTACCCGCCACCATGGCCCGCGAAAACTGGAAGAGCCACGATAGGTCAGGAAGATACTTCACCCGCGATATGGCCATAAACTACCTGCAGGCTTGCGCTCCCAATGCAATCATTTTCACCCTGGGCGACAATGACACATTCCCCCTTTGGTATGCACAGGAGGTGGAAGGTATACGCACCGACATTAAGGTGGTAAACCTGAGCCTGTTGAATGCCGACTGGTACATCGACGGAATGACACGCCGTAAAACCTACAACGCACCTCCCCTGCCCTACACCCTGGAGCCCCATCAATACCGCGATGGAGTGCGCGATCAGCTTTATGTTGTGGAAGACCCGCGCTTGCAGGATCAGTTTGTGAATGTTGCCAGCCTCATACGCTTCATCTCGCAGGACCAGAACAAAAGAAATTTCGGAAGCTTCTCCGACAATTTCTTCCCAACCCGTAAATTCCGCCTCCCTGTTGATAAGCAGAAAGTGATTGCCAACGGCACGGTCAATCCCAACATGGCACACCTGGTGGAAGATGCTGTTGAATGGGAGTTTCCGCAACGGGTACTTACCAAAAGCAACATCATGTTGCTCGACTTCCTGGCTACCAATGCATGGGAGAGGCCCGTCTATTTTTCCATTACAATGGGACAAGAAGGCTATATTGGCCTGGAAGACTATTTTCAACTGGATGGAATGGCTTACAGACTTGTACCTATCCGCACCACCCGGGAGGATTTTTACGACACCGGCAGTGTTGACACCGAAATTCTTTACAACCACCTTATGCACGAGTTTCTATGGGGCAATATCAACAAACCGGGAGTATATCTGAGCGAAGACCACATAAGGTTGTGTGTAAGCTACCGTAATATTTTCCGGCGGTTAGCACAAAGCCTTAATGAGGAAGGCCAGCCAGAAAAAGCCATTGAAGTGCTTGATCGTGCCATGGAACAGATGCCTGCTGAGAGAGTGCCTTTAAACTTCTTTGCTTTGTTGCTCCTGGAGACCTATTTCATGGCCGATGCGCCGGAAAAGGCCATTCCCCTTCTCGAGAAGATGATAGACAAAGAGACGGAGAACCTGGCATACTATTTCCTTTTCAGAGGCAGGAGGGCGCGTTTGCTCGATAGTGCCAAACAGGAAGCTCTGCTCAACCTGCAGCACATTGTTCAGGTAAGCTCTGTTTACGGCCATGAGGAGTTGTACAACAAGGCCCTGCAACCGTTCGAAAGGTATTACCAGGCTTACCTGCAGGGGTATTGACAGATTGGGTTGTACACATGCTGCAAACAACCGTTGTGGGACAATGCCAACAGAGGAGATGCTGCAGCATGCAAGAGGTCAGGTTATTGTTTTAGGAGAAAATAAGAGTATTCATGCTCAATTTCTTATTATCTTCGCGGGTCGTTGAGCATGGCTGCTGCATATGTTCAAAACCCAATCATTAATAACCTATTTTCATGGACCTGAAATCGTATAAACCCGTAAACAATCTTTTGGGTTGGTTGCTGTTTCTTACAGCAACTTCCGTTTTTATGCTTACCCTCGAGCCCACAGCCAGTTTCTGGGATGCCGGTGAGCGTTTGGCCACCTCTTTCAAATTACAGATTGCCCACCCACCCGGGGCACCTTTATACCAGATGATGGCCCGGATGTTTTCATTGCTGGCCATGGGAGATGTTACCCGGGTAGCCTACTGGATCAATGCTATGTCGGCAGTGGCCGGTGGACTCACTGTAACGTTTCTTTTCTGGACCATCGGCATGCTCGGCCATCGTTTGCTTAAGGCTACAGCCGATGTAACCAGTCCGACCACCTGGGCCGTTTGGGGTGCCGGTATCGTGGGGGGCCTTACCCTTACCTTCAGCGACTCCTTCTGGTTTACTGCCGTAGAAGCTGAGGTTTACGTTACTTCTCTTTTCCTTACTGCCTTTGTTTTCTGGGCTATTATGAAGTGGGAAGCCACAGAACACGAGCCGGACTCCCTTAAGTGGCTTGTGCTCATTGCCTTTATCATCGGGCTTTCCATCGGGGTGCACATGCTCAACCTGCTTGCCATACCCGCCATTGTGTTTGTTTATTACTTCAAGAAATTCAAAACTACCCGCAAAGGGTTTATCATTACCGGTATTGTTGCCATTGCTGTGCTTGGGTTTATCCAGAATGTATTCATTCCTGGTGTATTGACCCTCGACTGGTGGTTCGAAAGATTTTTTGTGAACTCACTGGGTTTGCCATTCCATTCAGGTACCATTTTCTTCTTTGTGGCCGTAATTTCCCTGATCGTTTTCGGCCTTTACTACACTCATAAAAAGCAGAAGGTGCTTTTCAACACCATTATTCTGGCTTTTATGTTTATCCTGATTGGGTACACCTCTTTTATGATGCTGGTAATCCGCTCCAACGCTCATGTTCCCATCAACGAGAATGCCCCCAAGGATGCCCTTTCACTGCGGGCTTACCTGGGTCGCGAACAATATGGCAGCTGGCCCTTATTGCACGGGCCTTACTACAATGCCCCGCTGGAGCGCATAGACGATGGAAGGCCGGTTTGGCGCAAGGATCCGGAGTCGGGCCGATACATTATTACCAATCATAACCTTGGCACTGTGCCGGTTTACAATCCGGAGTTCACAACCATCTTCCCCCGCATGCACTCCAACCGTCCGCATCACATCCGTGCTTACGAAAGCTGGGGCAATGTAACCGGCCGTCCGGTGCGGGTTCAGCAGCGTGATGGCAGTTTCCAGGTGATCAACAAGCCCACCTTTGGAGAGAACCTGCGCTTCTTTGTTTCCTATCAACTGGGGCATATGTACCTTCGGTACCTGATGTGGAACTTTGCAGGGCGCCAGAACGACATCCAGGGGCATGGAGAACCCACTCGCGGCAACTGGATGAGTGGCATTAAACCCATCGACCAGATCTTCCTGGGTCCTCAGCACAACCTGCCCGAGAGCATCACCTCCAACCCGGGCCATAGCAAATACTTCCTCTTACCCTTCATCCTCGGCATCATTGGCCTGGTGTTTCAGGCATCGCGCAAACCCGAAGATGCCTGGGTAGTAGGCCTGTTATTCTTTATGACCGGGATCGCCATTATCATCTACCTGAACCAAACCCCTCATCAGCCCAGGGAAAGGGATTATTCGTACATCGGATCCTTTTATGCTTTCTCCATCTGGGTAGGTCTGGGAGTGCTGGCCATTGTAGATGCGTTGCAACGCAAAATGAAAGGCAAGCTGCCTGCTGTGCTGGCCACGGGCCTCTGCCTGGTATTGGTGCCGGGCATTATGGCCAAAGAGAACTGGAACAACCACGATCGCTCCGGCAGGTATACCGTGCGTGCTGTAGCCATAAACTACCTGGAGTCGACTGCCCCCAATGCTATCATATTTACCATGGGCGACAACGACACATTCCCACTGTGGTATGCACAGGAGGTAGAAGGCATAAGAACCGATGTAAAGGTGGTAAACCTCAGCCTGCTCAATACCGACTGGTACATCGATGGCATGATGCGGCGTAAGTTTTACGATGCCGAACCTGTTCCCTTTTCCATGGAGCCCCATCAGTATCGCGATGGAACCAGGGATTTCCTCTATATCATGGAAGACCCCAGGCTGGAGGGGCAGCATATTCCATTGAGAAGCATCATCAACTTTATCACCAACGAGAATAACAAGCGAAGCTTTGGACGCACTTCCGAGAACTTCTTCCCCACCCGCAACTTCCGTTTGCCGGTAGATCGCGAAAAAGTAATTGCCAATGGTACCGTTGCTCCTGAAGATGCACACCTGATCGTGGATAACATCGACTGGACCATTGATGGATTTGGATTGCAGAAAAACACCATCATGATGCTCGATTTTCTTGCCACCAACAATTGGGAGCGTCCGGTGTATTTTGCCATTACCACCGGCTCTGAGGCTTACATCGGGCTGGAAGAATATTTTCAGCTTGAGGGGATGGCTTACCGGCTGGTGCCCATACGCCACCGCAGCACCGATGGTCAGATTGGCCGTATCAATACACGAATCCTGTACGACAACATCATGAACAGGTTCGAATGGGGCAATATGTATGACCCATCGGTATACCTTAATGAAGATAACATAAGACTGACCGTTAATTTCCGTAACATCTTCCAGCGCCTGGCCAATGCCCTCATAGAAGAGGACCAGATTGACAGGGCCATCGGGGTTCTGGACCGTGCCATGGAAATCATGCCCGAGCATAATGTGCCTTACAACTATTTTACGCTGCTGTTGGCTGAAACTTATTACAACGCAGGAGCTTTCGAAAAAGGCAATGCCATTTTTGAGCGAATGATTGAACTGGAAGAGCAAAACCTGAGATACTACTTCTCCTTCAGAGGCCGAAGAGCCAACCTGGTGGAAGGAAACAAGCAGGAATCGCTGGCTATCATGCAACGCATCAGCCACCTTACGGTAATTTTTAATCAGCAGGAGCTGGCGCAAAAATCGGGCGATATTTTCGAATACTACTACGATCTGTACATGCAGGGAATCTGATATTCAGACCAACCCGACAGACAGCAGGCCTCGCAAACGATCCGCTGGCAGTCTGCTAAAGGGCTAAATTTCAGAACATTTTTTGCAGTGTAACAATTTTTATCTACCTTTGCAGAGAATTGCAACGGCAATGAATGACCGGGGGGCCTATAAGTCCCCCGTTTCATTGGTGGCCGGTGGAGGATCCCACCACATCCCTTCCGTAGCACTTTGCTGTGGTTTTTATTATACAACCCCATGATATCCAAGGAAAGCATCATTACAATCGTTGAAGAGCATTTACAGGAAAGCGACCTTTTCGTGGTAAGTGTTAAAGTATCGGGCAGAAATAAAATCATCGTGTCCCTGGATGGAGACAAGGGAGTACCCATCAGCGCCTGTGTAAAGGTAAGCCGGCATATAGAGTCGCAGCTAGACCGCGAAAAGGAAGACTTCGAACTGGAGGTATCCTCTGTAGGAATCGATACACCCCTGACCATGCCCCGGCAGTTTATAAAAAATGTGGGCAGGGATATAATGTATACCGATGCCGATGGGAAGAAAGTAAAAGCGAAGCTTCTCAGTGCAGACAACGAAGGCATTACCGTAGAAAAGGAGCTCCCCAAAAAGAAGAAAAAGAACGAACCTGCCATCGACCCCATTGCCAAACTTGGCTATGAGCAACTTAATGATGTAAAAGTGCAGGTCTCTTTCAAAGAACCAAAGAATTAACAAACAGATAACTCATTAGATCAACAATTAATCAGGGCAAAATGGAAAACATCAATCTGGTAGAATCGTTCTCCGAATTCAAGGAATTCAAGAACATTGACCGCCCCACCATGATGCTGATCCTGGAAGACGTATTCAGAAGCATGCTGCAGAAAAAATACGGATCAGCAGACAATTTCGACATCATTGTAAATATCGACAAGGGAGACCTTGAGGTATGGCGCAACCGTATTATTGTTGAAGATGGAGCCGTAGAGGACCCCAACGAAGAAATTGAATACTCGGATGCCATTAAGATCGAACCCGACTTTGAAATTGGTGAGGAAGTATCGGAGCCCGTTCGGATGTCAGATTTTGGCCGCCGCGAGATCCTGGCTATCCGCCAGAACCTTGCCTCCAAAATCCTGGAGCTGGAAAAAGACAGCGTTTACAAAAAGTACCAGGAGCGCGTGGGCGAGTTGATCACCGCTGAGGTTTACCAGGTCTGGAAGAAAGAGTTGCTGGCCCTTGACGATGAGGGTATCGAACTGATTCTGCCCAAAACCGAACAAATCCCCTCAGATTTCTTCCGCAAGGGAGATACCGTAAGGGCGGTGGTTGCGCGTGTGGAGATCAAAAACAACAATCCCCTGATCATTCTGTCTCGCACTTCCAACGTATTTCTGGAGCGCCTTTTTGAACAGGAGGTACCCGAAGTACACGACGGGCTCATCACCATCAAGAAAATTGTAAGAGCACCGGGCGAAAGAGCCAAAGTGGCTGTTGAGTCGTACGACGATCGTATTGATCCGGTAGGAGCTTGTGTGGGTATGAAAGGTTCGAGAATACATGGTATTGTGCGTGAGCTTCGCAATGAAAATATCGATGTAATCAACTACACCACCAATCCCAGCCTTTACATTTCCAGAGCTTTGAGCCCTGCAAAAATCTCAAGCATCAACATTGACGATGCCACTAAACGCGCTGAGGTATATCTGAAACCCGATCAGGTTTCACTGGCCATTGGTAAGGGAGGATTCAACATTAAACTTGCAGGAAGCCTTACCGGCTACGAAATTGACGTTTACCGCGACACCGACCAGGACACTGAAGATGTTGACATCCAGGAATTCGCCGATGAAATCGAACAGTGGATCCTTGACGAATTTAAAGCTGTAGGTCTTGATACCGCCAAAAGTATCCTCAACCAGAGCCTTGCTGATCTTGTAAAAAGAGTGGACCTTGAGGAGGAAACCATCAGTGAAGTAATAAGCATATTAAGAGCAGAATTTGAATAAATTATATAACTTTGCAAACCTTTTTCAAAGGCTTCAAAAATTTCTAGTAAATCAAAATTCCGGTATGACTGAGGGCACCAAAATATTAAGATTAAGTAAATTAGCAAGAGAGTTTAACATTGGTATTTCAACCATTGTAGACTTCCTTGCCAAAAAAGGTATTTCTGTTGACCCCAACCCCAATACCAAGATTTCGTCAGAGGCCTATCAGATCCTTGCCAAGGAATTTCAAAAAGAGAAAAGCCTGAAGGATGAAGTTCGCAAAACCAGTCTGAGTTTTGCCAAACGCGAAAGCATCTCTCTTGAAGATGACAAAGCAGCCCATGCTGGCAAAGCAGCAGAGGCTTTTGAAGAGGAAGAATCTGAAGAAAAGGAACTGATCATCAAGGACAATAAGTCTTTCCTGGAAGAGAAGAAGGAAGAGGTTTCGGAAGCAAAAGAAAAGGCCAAACTGGCTGGACCCCGCATTTTGGGCAAACTGGATGCTGAGCAACTCTCAGGCAAACCAGCGACCAAAAAAGAGGAACCTGTGGCTGCTCAGCCTGAAAAGGAAGAGTCTGTTCCCACCAAACCCAAAGCCGAGGAAACACCCGCAGAGCAAACTCCAGCAGAAGAAACTCCGGCTCCTGCCGAGCCAAAGGCTGAAGCTGCTACCCCGGTAAAGGAAGAAAGTGTGGGTCCGAAAATCCTGGGAAAAATTGATCTTTCCAAACCAGAAAAGAAGAAGCCTGAACCCAGGGCTGAAAAGGAAAAAACCGGGAAAGCCAAAGAAGCCAAAGAGGTAAAAGAAGAAAAACCCGTTGAAAGTAAGACTGAGCAGGCTCCTGCGCCCCCCAGCCAGGAAGCCCAGGCGGCTCCTGCGGAAGAAAAACCCCAACCTGTGCAAGCAATAAAGGAAAACCATCACAAAACTGAGTATAAAAAGCTGGAAGGGGTTACCATTTTGGGTAAGATCGAACTACCCGATCCACGCGATAAGAGTAAAAAGCCCGTAGCCTCATCCTCTGATCCCGATAAGCCTAAAAAGCGTAAGCGTAAACGCATTCGCAAGGAAAAAGGGGCAGAAGGCGCCCCAGCTACCGATCAGGCAGCTACAAAAGACCAGGCCAGCACCCCCGATGCACAGCGTCAGAAACAGCAGGCTGCAGCGAAGGCCCAGCCTGCCAAAGGCAAAAAAACCCGAAAAGAATTCCTCAAACCTGAAGTCAGCGATGAGGAAATCTCACGCCAGATCAGGGAAACCCTGGCCAGCTTGAGTGGAACAGGAAAATCCAAAGGTGCAAAACACCGCCGTCAGAAACGCGATCTGCAGCATATGCAGCGCATTAAAGACATGGAGAGGGCCGAAACAGAATCCAAAACCCTGCAGGTTACTGAATTCGTATCGGCCAATGAACTGGCAAGTCTTATGAATGTGCCCGTTACCGAGGTAATCTCTACCTGTATGAACCTGGGTCTGTTTGTTTCCATCAACCAGCGTCTTGATGCAGAAACTCTTACCATTGTAGCCGACGAATTTGGTTTTGACATAAGCTTTATTTCGGTAGACGAGCAGGATAGCTTTGAACACGAGGAGGATACCGAAGATCAACTCAGATCAAGAGCTCCCATTGTTACGGTAATGGGACACGTAGACCACGGTAAAACATCACTCCTCGATAAGATCAGGCGCTCCAACGTAATTGCCGGTGAGGCAGGAGGTATTACCCAGCACATCGGTGCTTACTCCGTAAAAATGGAAGATGGCAAAATGATTACTTTCCTGGATACTCCGGGTCACGAAGCCTTTACCGCAATGCGTGCAAGGGGTGCTAAAGTTACGGATGTTGCTATCATTGTGGTGGCTGCCGACGACAATGTGATGCCCCAGACCATTGAGGCCATCAATCACGCCCAGGCCGCCAATGTACCTATTGTTATTGCCATCAATAAGATTGACAAGGCAAATGCCAATGTAGAACGGGTAAGAGAAGAACTTGCCAAGATCAATATTCTTGTTGAAGACTGGGGTGGAAAGTACCAGAGCCAGGAAATCTCAGCAAAGAATGGTATCAATATCGACAAGCTGCTGGAGAAAGTACTCCTGGAAGCTGAGCTACTCGACCTGAAGGCAAATCCGGATCGTCGTGCCATGGGTACTGTGATCGAATCATCGCTTGACAAAGGCCGTGGATACCTTGCTACCATCCTGGTACAGAACGGTACACTGAGAGTGGGAGACATCCTGGTGGCAGGTAATCATCATGGCCGTGTAAAGGCTATGTTCAATGAGCGTAACCAACGAATCACCGAAGCAGGTCCGGCAACTCCTGTGCTAATGCTGGGTCTCGACGGAGCTCCCCAGGCCGGAGACAATTTCCATGTGGCCAAAGATGAGCAGGAAGCTAAGGCTGTTACCTCCAAAAGGCAGCAATTGCTTCGCGAACAGGGACTCAGAACCCAGAAACATATTACCCTTGATGAGATTGGCCGACGCATTGCCATTGGCGACTTTAAAGAGCTCAATGTCATCATCAAAGGTGATGTGGACGGCTCTGTTGAAGCCCTCGCAGACTCCTTGCTTAAACTCTCTACGGAGGAAGTTCAGGTAAATATCATCCACAAAGCCGTAGGATCCATTACAGAAGGAGATGTGTTGCTGGCTTCTGCATCCAATGCCATCATCGTGGGCTTCCAGGTAAGACCTTCTCTGGCGGCCCGTAAACTGGCAGAAAACGAAGAGATCGACATCAGGATCTACTCCGTAATTTACAATGCTATCAACGAAATCAAATCGGCCATTGAAGGTATGCTTTCTCCGGAAATCGAAGAAAAGGTTACCGCCAATATTGAAGTACGTGAGGTATTCAGAATTACCAAAGTGGGTAGCGTGGCCGGTTGTATGGTACTGGATGGCAAGATCAACCGAAACTCACGAATCCGCGTAATCCGCGATGGCATTGTGGTGTACACCGGAAATCTTGGCTCACTCAAGCGATTCAAGGATGATGTAAGAGAAGTTTCTTCAGGCTATGAGTGCGGACTTAATGTTGACAGGTTTAACGACATCAAGGTAGGCGACATTATCGAAGCCTTTGAAACCATTGAAATTGCCAGAAAACTAGATTAACAAAAAAAATCATGATACAGGTTAAAGTAAAGACTGACAACGCCGCGGGCTTTGTCAGCAATGAGGAAATAAAACTATTTGCCTCTGAGGTGGCATTGCAGCGTAGAAAGATCTATGAAAAGACCGGGGCGGGCAACGACTTCCTCGGATGGGTAGACCTTCCGGGAGAAATCAACGAAGAAATGCTGGCCGACCTCGAACAAAGCGCTGCCCGGATCCGAAAGAACTCTCAGATTGCTGTTGTTATAGGGATTGGAGGATCTTACCTGGGCGCCAGAGCTGTTATCGATGCTCTGAGCAGCAATTTCTATACTTTGCAATACCACAACAGCAACAACCCCTTGGTGATCTATGCCGGCCAGAACATTGGAGAGGACTACACGGCTGAATTACTGGATTTTCTCAACGACAAGGAGTATTCCCTTATCGTGATCTCCAAATCAGGTACCACTACCGAGCCCGCCATCGCTTTCCGCCTGCTGAGAGCTCATCTGGAAAACAAGTATGGAGAGGCTGAAGCCAACCAACGTATTTATGCCATTACAGATGGTAGCCGCGGGGCACTCAAAACCCTTGCCGATACCAAAGGATATAAAAGCTACGTAATCCCCGACGATGTGGGAGGCCGCTATTCAGTGCTTACCCCCGTAGGGTTGCTGCCCATTGCCATTGCCGGATTTGACATCCGCAAACTGGTAGAAGGAGCACGTACCATGGAGCAATATCTCCGCCAGGAAGACGATCTGATGAAAAACCCTGCAGCCCTTTATGCTGTAGTGCGCAATATCCTTTACCGCAAAGGAAAAACCACTGAGGTAATGGCCAACTATACCCCAAATATGATGTATCTTACCGAATGGTGGAAACAATTGTATGGAGAAAGTGAAGGAAAAGACCAGAAAGGTATCTTCCCGGCCGGAGTGAACTTTACCACCGATCTGCACTCCATGGGCCAATACATCCAGGACGGTTTGCGGAATATTTTTGAAACCGTTGTGAGGGTAGAAGAACCTAACAGATCCCTGAGTATCCCTTCGGATGAAGAAAACCTTGACGGCCTGAACTTCCTGGCCGGAAAACGCCTCAGCTATGTGAACAAAATGGCAGAAACCGGCACTATGCTGGCTCATGTTGATGGTGGAGTACCCAACCTTGAAATCATTCTCCCGCGCATCAATGAGCAGGTAATGGGCCAGCTGATCTACTTCTTTGAAATGGGGTGTGCCATCAGTGGCTACATTCTCGATGTAAATCCATTTGACCAGCCAGGGGTGGAAGCGTATAAAGTAAATATGTTTGCGCTGCTCGAAAAACCTGGCTTCGAAAAACAAACCCAGGAGATAAAAAAGCGGTTGTAAATCAACTTGTTTGAAATCTAAAATCCCGGAGAGTTTCTTCGGGATTTTTTTTTTTACGTGTTTCACATAGTACACTTGAGAGGCTGTAACCATGGCCCTGAGCAGAAAATCAGCCAGGCTTGGGATGGCTAAAAAAAGCCATTTTCGTATTAACCCAGCAATTGGCTAAATGTGCTGTTTTGGCTTTTTCATCAACAGATTTATCTCCTACAGCTACATTTCCCCCGTTAAACGCATTTCACATATAGCAATACATGAAACCCATGTTTTTCACCTAGAGGAAACAGGTAAATTCCATAACAGAATTTGGAATTTGATCTTTTAATTTTGTTTCAGTTCCTTTTCATAATGTAGAACCCAACGGTGCCAGGCGGTTATTGTCAAAAAAACAAGGTAAATAAAAGTCTGCATCTTAAACCCAAATCAATCTCACCCGCCATGATGCTATCAGACAAAGAACTGGAATATTTGAAAGAACTGGAAAACAATAAAGAGGTAGTTTACTTGCTGAACACCCGCGAATGCGAACTCATTTCCAAGCTCATCAAGAGCTATAAGGAGATACAAAGACAACTCGTTGCACTGCAACTGAGTAAAGAAAACTGAATGACACCTGGAAAAAATAGACCCACTAACACTTTATTTTCAATTATGACCTACAAAGAGATTGTTTTAAGACTGTTAAAAACGCGGGGAGATATTGTATGTTTAGAGCAGCATCTTATGAGCGACTTCAAAGAAGTAAATGGTAACGGCGAGAACTTCAGCCAGTGGTGCGAAAGGAACGATATTGAGTTTCTGAAATTACCTTCCGAGGAGCCTGCAAAACTGCGCCTCAGAAGAAAGGAATTCAATTTTGAGGAAAACTAAATCTATCCGCTACCACATTTACGCAATACAAAATTAATTAGTACCTGGTATCAGGGACTAGCAGCCTCCCCAAGGTAAGAACCCCGTTGTAGCAACGGGGTTCCTGTTTTTTATCCGGTTCAGAAAAGGGCCTCTATCTCCTGGATTGATTTGGGAATGGGTTTCCCCAATATCCGGTGACCATCGGCAGTAACCAATATATCATCCTCAATGCGGATACCTCCAAAGTCGCGATAACTCTCCACCGCATCATAATTGATAAATTCACTGAATTTGCCCTCTGACCTCCACTGGTCGATCAATGCCGGGATGAAATAGCAGCCGGGTTCAACGGTAAGTACAAAACCGGGCTGATATTCACGACCTAATCTCAGGAATGCAGTTCCAAAGAGGGTTGATCTTTTCACTTTGTCATCATAGCCCACGAAGTTCTCTCCCAGGTCCTCCATATCGTGTACATCCAGCCCCATCATGTGGCCCAGCCCATGGGGCATAAAAAGTGCATGAGCTCCCAGCTCAACTGCTGCAGTCATATCGCCTTTCATAAGCCCGATACTCTTAAGACCTTCGGCCAGTGTACGAGCAGCAAGCATGTGCACATTAAAATTGGTTTCGCCTGGCTTAATAGCCTCAATGGCAGCTATCTGAGCATTGAGAACTGCCTGGTAGATCTCTTTTTGTTTCTCAGAGAACCTTCCCCCCACAGGGGTTGTACGGGTATGGTCGCTGGCATAGTGCATGGGAGTTTCGGCACCCGCATCTACCAGCAGCAGATCTCCTTTTTGCAACAGGTTGCCATGGTAATGATTGTGTAGGGTCTCCCCTCTTTTGGTAACAATGGCCGGGAAGGAAAGCATACCTCCAGCCGACAGTGCAATTCCCTCTATGGTGCCGGCAATCTCACGCTCCCAAACACCGGGTTGTGCCATTTTCATGGCAGTGGTATGCATCAGCCAGGCGGTTTCCATGGCCTTTTCCAATTCGGCAATTTCGTACTCATCCTTAACGGATCGCAGCTGCACCACTGCCCTGATCAGTTGCTCTGAGGCGTTGGCTTTGAGGTTGCCGGGCTGTATCCCAAGGAGGCTCTCAAGCAGTATTTGGGTTTCGGCACGATATGGGGGCAAAAAATGGATCTTCCTGCCTTTATCGAAAGCTTCAGCGATCTTTTCACGTAAACCGGCATAGGGCATGGTTTGCTCTACCCCTACCTGTCGAGCCAATTCTGAGGTAGAGGGTTGAGGCCCCATCCAGATGATATCATCCAGGCTTACATCATCACCGAATACCATCTCGGTACCATTGTCAACATCAATGATGGCAGCCATGCGCGGATAATCCAGGCCGAAAAAATAGAGAAAATTGCTGTCCTGTCGCCACTTGTAAATATTAGCAGGATAATTCATAGGCACATCAACACTGCCAGGCAGGAAAACAAGCCCCTCATTAATCATCGACGCAAGCCTCCTGCGTCTTTCTTCATAAACTTCTTTCTTAAACATAAACATCTTGATTTTATGGGTGATAAGAATGGATTATATGCTATTTAAAATTATTTCAAATTAGCGAAACGTTTGCAAATAATACCCCAATCATCTACATTTGTTTTCTGCTATTCCGCACTGATTTGGGCAAAACAGACAAAATCAGAAACGGGCAGTAAGTTCTTTTATCGGTCCATTAACATAGACCAAACCTGTGTCGGGGCAGTTAATGCAAAAATGCTTCAACTACAAACCTACACAAAATTTGATCACCTGATAATTAAAAACAGTTATTTTCCCATCAATCTGAGACCCTATGAGTAAAAAAGGATTTAGTTTAACCTCGCTCAGCCACAAATACGTAATGGCGGCAGCAGGTGCTTTTCTGATGCTGTTTCTGGTATCGCACCTGGCCACCAACCTGTTGTTGCTGGCTGGCGATGGCGGAGAGTTATTTGACCAGGCGGTGGAATTTTTACTTACCAACCCAGCCATTAAGATCATGGAATATGTGTTATTTGCA
This sequence comes from Bacteroidales bacterium, assembly GCA_046291875.1. GTDB lineage: Bacteria > Bacteroidota > Bacteroidia > Bacteroidales > UBA7960 > SKVR01. The sequence goes on from JBKBSF010000005.1 coordinate 53,373, forward strand.
GGGTTTATCATCCATATCATCGTGGGTGTAATCCTCGAATTGCACAACCGCAGATCTCGCCCGGTGGGTTACCATGTGGCCCCAAAGTCGGGCACATCGACCTTCTCAAAATTTATGATCCATACCGGAATCATAATTTTTATTTTCCTGTTGCTGCATCTCTATCACTTTTTCTTTGTTAAACTGGGTTGGATGCCCCTGTATGGCGGAGCAGAAAGCGGACATGATTTTTACCCCATGGTAGTATACCAGTTTCGCAATCCTGTAATCAGCATCATTTACATTATTTCCTTTGTTTTCCTGGGATTTCACCTCAAACATGCCTTTCAATCGGCATTTCAGTCTTTTGGGTTAAACCACGACAAATACATGCCGGCCATTAAATTGTTTGGAACCTTATATGCCATCATTATTGCAGTGGGCTTTTCGATCATACCGCTGTATTTTATGTTTCTCTATAAATGATCAACCTTTAACTTAGTTAATTCATTGGCCTGATAATATTGCAAGGGATCTGATCTATTCGGACTTTTTTCAACCCTTGCAAATCTGGGCCAGGTTCTAAAACTGAAAAGCAATGATAAAACTTGATAATAAAATACCTCAGGGCCCTCTGGCAGATAAGTGGAGCAACTATAAATCGGCTCTGCGATTGGTGAGCCCTGCCAACAAAAGAAAAATTGACGTTATTGTGGTCGGCACAGGGTTGTCCGGTGCTTCTGCAGCCAGTTCCTTAGGAGAACTGGGCTACAACGTAAAAGTGTTCTGCTTTCAGGATTCCTCTCGCCGTGCCCACTCGGTGGCAGCCCAGGGAGGGATCAATGCTGCCAAAAACTACAAAAATGACGGGGATAGTGTATATCGGTTGTTCTACGATATGATCAAAGGGGGCGACTTCAGGGCACGCGAAGCCAACGTTTACAGAGCGGCCGAAGTGAGCAACTATGTTATTGACCATTTCACAGCCCTGGGAGTTCCCTTTGCACGCGATTATGGCGGAATGCTCGAAACCCGATCCTTCGGAGGAGTGCAGGTGTCGCGCACCTTTTATGCCAAAGGGCAAACAGGTCAGCAATGCCTTCTGGGGACCTACTCTTCCCTGAGCCGGCAAATTGCCAAAGGAACCGTTAAGATGTATGAGCGTCGCGACATGCTCGATCTGGTCATTATAGATGGCAAAGCCCGCGGTATCATTACCCGCAACCTTCTTACCGGAGAAATTGAAAGACATTCGGCCCATGCAGTGGTATTGGCTACAGGAGGCTACGGTACTGTATTCTATCTTTCAACCCTTGCACTGGGGAGCAATGCCTCAGCCGCGTGGGCAGCCCACAGAAAAGGAGCCTTGTTTGCCAACCCCAGCTTCATCCAGATACACCCCACCAGTATTCCCGTGCTCAACGAATATCAGTCGAAACTTACTCTTATGTCCGAGTCGCTTCGCAACGATGGGCGAGTATGGGTGCCCAAGGAGAAGGATGATAAACGCCATCCCAACCAGATACCCGAAGCTGAGCGCGACTATTATCTTGAAAGAAGATATCCGGCCTTTGGCAACCTGGTACCTCGTGATGTGGCATCGCGTGCTGCCAAAGAACGGTGCGACGCTGGTTACGGAGTTGGCGACACAGGCCTTGCCGTTTACCTTGACTTTAAAGATGCCATTGCCAAGCAAGGGGAAAAAGTGATTGAAGACAAATACGGCAACCTTTTCGAAATGTACGAAAAGATTACCGGCATCAACCCCTATAAAGAGCCCATGCGCATATACCCTGCCGGCCACTATACCATGGGAGGTCTTTGGGTAGACTACAACCTGATGACCACCATACCGGGTTTGTATGCTGTAGGCGAAAGCAATTTCTCCGATCACGGAGCCAACCGACTGGGCGCCAGCTCGCTGATGCAATGCTCTGGAGATGGCTATTTCATCCTGCCCTACACCATTGGCGACTATCTGGCCGATGATATCCGCACTCCGCGCATTGCCACAAATACAGCCGAGTTCGACCGTGCAGAGAAAGAAGCCAAAGAGCGCATTGAGCGAATCATGTCTATCAATGGAACTCAAACGGCAACCTCATTCCACAAACGCCTGGGCAAAATCCTCTGGGATCATTGCGGCATGGTAAGAAGTGAAGAGGGGCTGAAAAAAGGCATCGAATTGCTTGAGCAACTGGAAGAAGAGTTCTGGAAAGAGCTGCGTGTACCTGGTACAGCAGATGAGTTCAACCAGGAGTTGGAAAAGGCTCTAAGAGTAGCCGACTTCTTTGAAGTGGGTCGTTTGATGTGCCAGGATGCACTGGACCGTAAAGAATCGTGTGGTGCACACTTCAGAGAAGAGTTCCAGACCGAGCAGGGCGAAGCCCAACGCAATGATGCTGAGTATGCCCATGTTTCTGCATATGAATACACCGGAAACCGCAAGGATGCGATCCTGCACAAAGAACCCCTGGTGTATGAAAATGTAGAACTTAAGGAAAGAAGTTATAAATAATTTAAGCAGCCGGATATGAAGTTCAAACTAAAAATATGGCGTCAGAAAAACGCCTCAGTAAAGGGTACATTTGAAGACTATACCCTTGATAATGTTTCTCCCGAAATGTCTTTCCTACAAATGTTGGATTACCTCAATCAGCAAATCATTGAAAGTGGGGGCGAACCCGTGCACTTCGAACATGACTGCCGAGAAGGTATTTGCGGAAGTTGCGGGCTCTACATCAACGGAAGGCCACACGGACCCTTGCGCAACACCACCACCTGCGAGTTGCATATGCGCGAATTTGAGGATAACTCTACCATCGTGATAGAACCCTGGAGAAGTAAAGCGTTCCCCCTGATCAAAGACCTGGTGGTGGATCGTTCGGCTTTTGACAAGGTAATACAGGCCGGTGGCTTCATTAATGTGAATACCGGATCTACTCAGGAGGCCAACAACATTCCCATTAACAAAACCATCTCCGACCGGGCATTTGATGCCGCGGTATGTATTGGTTGCGGGGCCTGCGTGGCTGCCTGTAAAAACTCATCTGCCATGCTTTTTGTTTCGGCAAAGGTTTCGCAATTTGCCATGCTCCCACAGGGAAAAATAGAAGCTGCGGAGCGCGTAGAACGTATGGTTGACAAAATGGACGAAATGGGTTTTGGCTTTTGCTCAAATACCTATGCCTGCGAATTTGATTGCCCGAAAGGAATTTCAGTTGAATTTATTGCCATGATGAACCGTGAGTTCTTTTCTTCTAAAGTATGTAAACCAAAAAAATAAATCTAAGAGAAGTTTAAACCAAAGGGGGGCCTATATCACATATGCCCCTCTTTTAGTTAGCTGAAAACCAGATCGTTTTAAACGCTTGTTTTTTTCTGACCACTTTTGGTCATTTCTTAAAAGGTGTTAACTAATCTAAAAATCTGATAAGAAGCTAATTGGTTATTGAAATTTTTTAAAAAATTTTTTCCCGAATCAGCTTACATTGTAAAATATATTTATATATTTGTTGCACGATTTAATTACTGAAGTAGCAAACTTAAAAGAACTATTATGGCACAACCTAAATTAGATGCAAAGAAGTTAGAGGAAGCAGCAAGCAAATTACGTGCTATCGCTCACCCAATGCGTATTGCGATTATCGACATGCTTGAAAAGAAAGAGCAAATGAACGTAACTGAAATCTATGAAGCTCTTAAGATAGAACAGGCATCTGCGTCTCACCACCTGAACATCCTGAAAACCAAAGGTGTTCTTGATTCAAGAAGAAGTGGTAAAAAGACTTTTTACTATCTCAGAGAAAATGCTCTTAATATGATTATCGAATGCATCAACAAATGCCATTCGTAATATATTAAAAGGGAATAATTTAAAAACCCGGGCCTCTGTCCGGGTTTTTTCTTTGTTATTTGATCGTTTGTCGAAATTATTTAAGCTCTTAAAGATTGTTCTGATTGTTAAAAATTCTCATTTTTCTAGCTGCTGCAGTCTAAATCCCTGAAAGATTTTTTATCTTTATCTCCCTTTTAATACTAGTTATCAAAAAAGCATAAAAACATTTTAACCAAACATCCCAAACCAGATAGGCCATGAAAAACACCATTGTATTGTTTATTTTCATCATGTTAGGGGCAGGGGCAGCACTTTCCCAGGAGAAAAAAGGTCCGGTGCTCAAGTGGGAACTCGACCGCTACGATTATGGTAACTTATATACCGATGATATGCCAGAAACCAAGCTGGACATCAAATTCAAGAATGAAGGAGATGAGCCACTGGTTTTATCGCAGGTAAGAGCCTGCTGTGGCACCAGGGTTCATTCCTGGCCACGCCAGCCCATCATGCCAGGACAGGAAGGCACCATCCAGATTGAATTCCGACTGGCACCCAGGGCACACCGTATCAGCAGAACGGTTACAGTAACATCCAATGCCGACCCCGCAACCTCTATCTTCCGCATTGTAGGTGAAGTGCTTGAACGGTAAAATCATTCCCGCATAATCTTCTTTTTAGCCCGGAAAACTCTCCGGGCTTTTTTGTGATTGATTGTTTACAACAAAAAGAGAAGCTTTTATACCGGCAGACACACTTAGATACTTCGAATCCACAGGCATACAATCAGATGAGCAAAATTTTAGCTCTTCACCAATTCCTGTGCAGGAAAAAACTACAAATCAGTGTCATTCAACTCATCAACATAATCGATTCGATTCCCATCCGTTCATTCTACCTAAGCTTACTGTGTAAAAATACCTGCTTGGGTTTCCGAGTTTCCCGGATCGCATAAAGCATGAAAAACAGTGTTTTACCTACAAACAGGTGATTTTTTCATACTATTTTAGCCTCATAATAATTGCACTGAACCGGCAATATATCAAATGGCTGATTACTCATCATGTAAAAGGAGCTAAAAGCCTGAATATTTCCGGATCTATTAACCTTAAAAATTGAAACTATGAGGAAACTTTTATTTGTTTTAGCAGGTACTTTAGCCCTGTCGTTTTTCAGTCTGAAAAGCTTTGCTCAGCTCTCAGATCAGGAGTACAACTACGTAACCATGGACCTCAGGGGCATTCTTACCCTTACCATGACCACCAACCCACAGGTTGATTTTGTATTTACAACCGTGCAGGAATATATGCAGGGCATTACTCGTTTCAACGCAGTTCAGCTCGAAGTAGATGCTACTATGGCCTGGGACCTGTTTGTATATGCTCAAACGGATTTCTGGGTGCAGGTAGAGCAATACTCAACCAACGGTAACGCAGCACTGCCTGCTGAAATCCTTGAGATGCAATCTTCGGTACCCAGTGCAGCTCCTGAAAACCTCAACACATGGATTTCTCTCAAAGGACTAGACAATTCAGAAGTAGTGGGAGGTATACCCACTGTGGAAACACAGTTTCTGGCCGGTGAAGTGGGAACAGGTGCAGGCGAATCTTTTGCTCCAGGTACTGCAGCCGGAAACCCCACAACACACCGCTTCCGCCTGGACATGAGACTTAAGCCTGACATTCCAGCTACATTCCCCAATTCAACTGTATTGATTTCAGATGCCGGAAACAATGAAGAGTATGCTGCTGCAGGCTATTACTACCTCGAAGTAGTTTACTCGCTGGTTGAGGATTTGTAAGAAACATTTCTGCCCCCGGATTACTTGCGTTCTTCATTATTATGTAAAAAAGCTGCCTCCGGGGGCAGCCTTTTTTTTATTTTCCCGTATAACTCTATTGAAATATGTTTTAATTTGGTTTCTTTATTCCGTAATCAGTGGGTTAGTTTAGGAAAAATATGGTTGGACACCCAAACTTTTTGGCACTAATTGGACTGCCAGGCAGAATAATACTCTGTGCTGTGTTAGGGCTGTATATGGCCGGAATGCCTCTTCAGGCACAATCGCTGAGTTTCGAGTTAAAACAAGGGAAGGATATCCATTTTGTATTCAACACCCTACAAAAATACCAGGCGGGTATCATTGTACCTGGAGCAACCGATTTACGCATAATTGCAGATAGTATAAACTGGGACTTATATGTAGGGGCAATTACTATTGCACCCGGCCTATGGAATACCATCACCACCTATGCCAACTATGGCCAGGAACCGCCCATAGGCATCCTGGAACTCAATTTTCGCAACCAGGCCAATACATCGCAGGTACAGGGCTTTTTCCCCATAACAGATATCAGCAACCCGGTTTACATCATTGGTTCTGAAAGCCCTACCGACCCTGATATTACTTGCCCAGGCATGGGAACCAATACTCCCGGAGATTACCTTAGCTCTCCTCAATGCTACAGATTTTCGGTAGATATTAGAATAAAGCCAGGCTTTGATTTGCAACCAGGACTATACTTCCTGATAATCGAATACATTATTGTAGAAGATATGTAAACATTCACTTATCAACCCGGGCGATGCAGGAGTTGCATTTGCAATGTAAGCAATACAAAGACAATGAGGTTTGCGATATATACATTACTGATTATCCTGGTTCTGCCCTGGGCAGGTAGTGGTGAAGTTCGGGCCGATGATTTTTCGGGAAGTGGCCCCATGACCTACCGGCAAAGGCAATCGCAGGCCCAGCCCAGCATACTGTCAGCGAATGTATTGCGCATCATTAACACATCCAACAGAACTTCGGAATATACTCTACGCATAAGTGCGGCCAGTGGCTTTCAGATTTTAGGCCAGCGTGAAAGGTCATTTACTCTGGCAGCAGGAGATACTCTTTTTATTCCCGTAAGAGTGATCCCTTCATCTCAGCTTCAATCGACAGACCCCCAACCTATTACTGCAAGTTTGTTTCGTTTTGGAAGTCTTCTTGCCACTGCCGACTGGTTTATTACACCCATTATCAGATCAGAATGGACCGCAGCAATTTCAAGGCAACAGGTTTTGCTTCCTTCGGAGGCAGATACTGTGATGTTGCGTGTCAGAATAGCCAACCCTGGCAACCTCAACGAGATACTTACCCTCCGGATAAACCTGGCACCCGACCTGGCATTGACCAATGCGCTGGGTGAGGTTCTGGAAACACGAGAATACAGGATACCTCTGCGGGCACGCTCCGATACGGTGATACCACTTTACATAAAACTACCACAACGCAGCGCCCCTGGGGTGCAGCAAACGCATCAAAGGAAAACCCCTTTAAGGGTAAGGATTTCTGTAAATTCGGAAACCACCACCAGCAAGTCCTGGGGAAGCAATGTTGAGATAAGGAGACTGGAGAGTTTATGGAAGCAAAACCAGACCCCCTATCGCAGCATACCGCTTACAGCAGAATTTCAGGCTTACGATCTGTTTGGCAAAAACTCATACGGCTCTTTGGCTTTGTATGGCAGGCATGTCTTTGCAAATAATGATGCCTTCTCCTACTACCTGCAATCCAACTATACCAGTACCTTTTTAAACCCACAATCTTTTCTGGGTCAATACCTGCATCTGCATTATCAATCCAAACACTTTGGGGTAGAATTAGGAAATGTTAGCCAGAACAATGAAGGGGCCAACGTATCGGGCGAAGGAGCCAAAGTTTGGGGAACTTACGGACCTCATCGTTTGGGAGTTGCGTATATGGCAATGCCCGGATTGTTTGATCAGTCGAAGATGCAGCAATCTATGGCTGCAGAATACCTTTACACCGGGGCAGACCTTCGGGCAGGAGCCTGGGTGCAGCAACGGGAGAATTTCCTGCAGAAAACCGACGATCAAATTGCAGGGGCCTGGGCAAGCTATCGTTTTATGAAATCGCAATTTATAAGGCTTTCTGCCTCGGTAAGCCAGCAGCAGCATCGCTGGAACCCCGACAGCATTTTCGAAACCGAGGGATTGGGTTTTACGGTCAATTATACCGGTCGTGCAGGGAAATTTGCCTACAACGCAATGTTCTCTCAAAACTCACCTTCTCATTTGGTAAGACGGGGCACACAAAACCTTTCATCGCGGGTAAGCTGGCGTGTGAACAGAAAAAACCAGCTCTTTGTATCTTATCTTGATTATCAATCAGACCCGGAGGTGTATTTCCGGGGAGAACTGCGTGAGCTGAACCTGCTGCGCAAAAGGCAGATCTACCGCCTTGGCTGGCAAAACACCGGAGAGTTTTCCTCCCTTAGCTTACAACCCATTCACGAACAATATCTGGACCCATGGCTCCAATACCACAATTCAGGTATTGAAGCCGAATACCGATTGTTGGATTTTCATCACTTACGCTTTTTCTCAGGGGCTACAGCCGGCTTTACACAACTGCAAAACACCGAACTCCTGCCAGACCCGTTTTTTGTGGCCCGGGTGCGCGCCAGCCTCAGGTACTTCCAGTATGCTCTGAACCTGCGATACTATTTCGGCCCATACTACTCCAATGAGATCAGAAGATATGCAGAAGAAGACATCCGTTCCAACAGATTCAGTGCAGGATTCAATTTTGACCAGGATCTTTTGCAGGGCACTGTTTTATTTCGCTTGTCTACTCTCTACAATTACACCACCTACAATCAGCAGAGTGTAGTATCATTGCGCCCGGAGGTGTTTTATTTCCCACAGGCAGGGTTGCGTTTTGGGGTATACGCCCGATATTATGGATTATCAGCTGGACAACAACCCTCGGTGGGCATTCCGGATCTGTCGCCAGGCGATTTAACCTTTTCTTCTTCCCGCTTTGAATTTGGTTTCAGCATTCGTAAAGATTTTAATGTGCCTGTTTCCGGCAAAAGGTTTTATGATCTGAACGTTGTGGTATATCGCGACTTAAGTGCTACAGGCACTATGGATCGCAATGATCCGGGAGTGCCAGATATATGGGTGAGGTTGCAGGCAATGGAGGTTGCCGGGGAGTCATCAAACCCCGGGATAACCGGTATGGCCTATGAAGCTATTACCGGCAGAGATGGAAAAGCTATGTTTGTAAACATTGCTCCGGGGCATTATCTGCTTTCTCTTATCCCTGTTGCCCAGGCATCATCACGTCATGAAACCCGAACCATGGAGGTAATTGTAACGCAGGATCAAACCCTTTATGTATCCATAGACCGCGGCGCAAGAGTGGCCGGATCCATAAGCCTGGAGCGGGATGCATTTACAAGGGCAGAGTATTTTCCTTTAGGAGGCATTCGGGTTACGGCTACCAACAATGAAGGGCAGCAATTCTCCACTCTTACCAGTGAGGGAGGACAATACAGTCTGTATCTGCCGAGGGGCAGTTACCGGATCTCCATCAACGAGAATGTTTTCGGGCAGGATTTTCAGCTTCAGCAAAACAACATTCCCATTGAGGTGCTGCATCCGCAAGAGATTATCAGTATTAACTTCCTGGCCAGGGAGCGTGCCCGCCAGATCAGAATACAACAACCTGCCAATGATCGTGCACCGCGCGAGCAGGAGCAGGAACAACAAAACGAATAACCTTAAAATTTACTTGCTATGCGAAATCGTATCATCATCATTCTGGTTTTTAGTTTACTTTCTTCGGGCCTCTGGGCTCAAAGTGCAGCGGTATCTCCCTCCAGGGTTTATTTCAATGCAGAACCCGGCCAAACCCAATCGCGCCGCATTACGGTTACCAACAATTCGGAAACCTCACAGGTTTTCACTGTAAGTTTTGCTGATTTTTCCTCTCCTGGCCAGGATGGCAAGACCGAACTGCAGGATCCGGCCGACAACCCGCAATCGGCAACCCAATGGCTCAGTGCTTCTCCCTCACTGCTGGAGCTGGCCCCCGGTGAGTCTCGCGACGTGGAGATAGTAATGCAGGTGCCCAATGTGCGTGAGGCAAACAGAGTTATCTGGGCCACAGCCCTAGTAAGGCTGGCAAGGGAAAGAACCGATCCTCCCGGTATGGCCGACAATGCATTGGGCTTTGGGATCATGCACACTTTTCAGTTCGTGATACATATCTTCCAGACCCCCCCCAGTGTAACCCATCGCGATGCCAGGATCATTTCTTTTACTGATGCCGGCAAAAATGAAGAGGGTTTGCGCCAGATCAGATTGCATGTTGAAAACACCGGCGAAGCCATCATTGATGTTGCGGCTTATCTGGAGATTACCAATATGCGTACCGGCCAAACCAGCCGTGAGCGGGCCAGGGCTTTTACTACCCTCCCCGGACACAGCAGGGTAATACATTTCTCTTTGCCTGCCAACATGGCGGCAGGAAACTATTCCATTCTGGGGGTTGTTGACTATGGAGACAGGGATGCTGTGATTGCCGCTGAGCTGGAGCTACGAATCGACTGACCCTCATCGGATTCCGATGGATTATTGCAACATGCCTGATCAGGCATTATCTTCTGCATACCACTCCGCATAAGCCGTAGCTGTTTCATGCAGGCGCAGGCTGTGGAGCATAATACCCTGTGGCAGATTACGGGCAATACGGGTGGCAAAATCTGACACCATATTTTCGCAGGTAGGCTGGTACTCCAGCTCCAGAAGTTTTCCTACAAGACCTGAGGTTCGGGCCAGATCGCTGTGAGGTGTACCCTTCCGAACCATCAGAGCATGATCGAAGGGCTCCACGATCTGATCGTAGACTATCTTTTTGAGCACAGAAAAATCCATCACCATTCCAAATTTTGGATGATCGGGATCGGTTTCGGGCTCACCCAGAAGGGTTACATACAGGATATAGCTATGACCATGGATATTACGGCAGGCTCCATCATAGCCCCATAGAGCGTGGGCTGCTTCGAATCGAAATTCTTTGGTTATTCTGATTTTAGTATTCGGCATCTTTATATGATTGATCTTTTTAGCTTTAAGAATTTGCCTGATTGCCAACGGCAATACATTTGCAAAAATAATCAATCAAAACCGGATGGTGTAATGATAAGTTTCAGGAGATGATTTTTCTTTGGACGGATTAGGTTCCTTGGGTGTATTGGCCGCCTTTTTCGGGGTATAGGTCATTTGTATCTTGGGTGAAGTAATGCGGAAGGGGATTTTGATACGGGTATTTGCCGTTACTCTTACACCGCGGTTCTTTACCGCATCGTACCTGATCAGTTTTACCAGGCGCAAGGCTTCTTCATCGCAACCATACCCCAATCCTTTTACTATATGAGGGTCGAGCACTTCGCCGTTGTCAGAGATCTTATACTTTACAATCACATCGCCCTGAACCCTCTTTTGAAGCGCCAGCGGAGGATACACCAGCTCACTTTTGATAAACTCCTTCAGGGCCTCCTTGCCTCCATGAATACGAGGAAGATTAAGAAATCTGGGGGGCTTATTTTTCTTGTTTTCCATCAGGAGAGATGAAGGGATGATTAGCTAAACACCAGGAATAATGGCAGTAAAATGCCTCCTTACCTTGTCTGCAGCATATTCGATATATTCAAATTTACCTTCACCTTCCGGCATGCAAATCTCCCAGCTGTAGTCTTCGTATCCGGGCCACATATCCCCTCCAAAATTGTGTACAGGGAAGATCTGTATTACAGAAGTGCCCCCATCGTGGGCGAATCCGCCATACATGGTTATTTCGCGAGGAGAGAGATCTGCATCGCGTACATCATGTTTCAGAAGCAAATCTTCGTCAATCAGGGTGAGAATAATGGTAAACTGCTCCTGCGAAGGCAACAGGGTTACTATTCGCACTTCTTTCTCAGTACAACTGTTAAAAGTGAAACTCATGGGCAAACCCACATAAGCAGGTTGATAATCATCGGCAAAGATTTCTCCCTGCAGTTCCATCCCACAAAGAGATCTGAGCTTTTCCATAAAGGCAACTTTTTCCGAAACTTCCTGTTCTGCGGCTTGCTCCTGTTGCGTTGTACCTCCGCATCCCCACATGAACACAATAAAAACTGCAAATAATATCAGCCTCATATCTTAAATCTTAAAAAAAATTAAACGTTAAATTTATGCCGAAACAATAATCTAAGCCCCAAGCAAAACCTCCTTTTTTCCAAAAATCTGTTTTTGTGCAAGTTACATATTACTGACCAGGGTTTTTGGTCGCAACAAACCTACGTCTTTTTTTTGGAAAGCACATACAAAACCGCACAAAAAAATATTTTTCACACATTAAAAAGCCCTTTCAATGTAGATTTTCAGCGTTTTATCTGTATTTTTCATTATCAACAATACAGCCCAACCGCAAACAATTAAGGTTATTTCTTCAAAGTATTATTTTTGTACGGGTTACCGGAAAAATTCCGGGATCCTGAATCCGAAATCATTCACGGCCCTGGCCACAATATTTTTCATACACATATGAACATCCGAACCCCTCTCCTGACTTCCCTTTTCACCATTTGCATTCTGCTTTTTTCTTACACCACCTCCAGATCATGCACCAATGTGCTGGTTTCGCGCGGCGCCAGCACCGATGGCAGTGTTATGGTGAGTTATTTATACGATATGGCTGGTTTTGCCCAACCGCTTCATTTTTATCCCGGAGGCGAATACCCAGAGGGAGATTCTCTGGATGTATTTGGTTTTCATGCCGGAGAGCACCTGGGCCGTATTCACCAGGTGAGGCGTACCTACCGGGTTATTGGCAATATGAATGAGAAGCAGGTTTCCATCTCCGAGAGCACCTTCACGGGCCGGCCTGAGTTGCATGGTGGAGAGGGGGTATTCGATTACGGCAACCTGATATGGATTACCTTGCAGCGGGCTTCATCGGCACGCGAGGCCATAAAAATCATGGCTGAATTTGCCGAAGTTTACGGATACAGAGACACAGGTGAAACGTTCTCCATTGCCGACAAAGATGAAGTATGGATGATGGATTTCATTGGCAAGGGCAAACACGGCAAAGGGGCTGTTTGGGTAGCAGCCCGCGTACCTGAAGGGTACATTGCAGCACATGCCAACCAATCGCGCATTCGCCAGATCAATTGGCGCGATACTCAAAACTGGATGTGGGCTGAGGATGTAGTAGATTTTGCCAAAGAAATGGGCTGGTTTTCCGGACGTAAAAGAAATTTCAGCTTCAGAGAAGCTTACGACCCCATTACACCAAGATCGTTGTTACTTTGCGAGAGCAGGGTCTGGAGTGTTTACAACCGGGCAGCTCCCTCAAAGAACTTCTCAGCCGATTACTGGCGTTGTGTGGAAGGTGCTGAGCCTTACCCACTGTTTGTAAAACCCGACAACAAAATTTCTGTGCAGGATATGTTTGCCCTGGTGCGCGATCATTTTCACGGAACCCCGTACTATACAGGAACAGGTATTGCAGCAGGCCCATTCAACAATCCTTATCGCTGGCGCCCTGTGTTTTTTGAGTTCGAAGGCGACAACACCCAATATGCATGGGAAAGACCCATTTCGCAACCTCAAACCGCTTTCTCATTTGTAACCCAGGCACGCAACTGGCTGCCCGATGAAGTAGGTGGAATTTGCTGGTATAGCGTTGATGACACCTATACCACTGTGTTTATGCCTTTGTACATGGGTATGACCCAACCCCCAAAATCGCTCCGAAACGCCGACCCTTTGCGCTTCGACTGGAACTCGGCCTTCTGGACCTTCGATCTGCTGGCCAACTATGCGTATGACCAGTACAGCATTGTGATTGACGATATCAAGGCAGAGCAAAAAAAACTTGAAGACCGGGCCCTGGCCATGACCCTCGCAGTTGATGCCGCAGCAAGGGAATTGTACCATGCTGACAAAAATATCATGCGCGAATACCTTACCGATTTCAGCGTAAACCATGCTGAATTTGTGGTAAACCGCTGGAGAGATTTCAGTTTTGAGATCTTTTCGAAATACAATGACCGGTACATCCGCGATGAAGACATCCTGCGCCCAACGGTAAGAGGCATAGGCTATCCGGAAGATTTCAAACGAAGAGCCGTACAGGAAGCTCCCGGAAACTTCGATGTAAGATGGCGCCAGCCCGGAGAGCCTATCAGGTAATACAATCTCGATCTGGCTCTTTTCAAAGAAAATTATAAACATCCAAATAGTAATTCCACTTATGACAAAAAACAAGTTTTTCGCAACCGCATTCCTGGCATTGCTGCTTCTGGCCGCAATACCTAAAGTTCATGCCTGCACCAATGTTCTGGTATCCAGAGGTGCCAGTGCAGATGGAAGTGTTATGATCAGCTACCTTGCCGATGCAGGTGGCTTTATGGACCCCCTTTACTACTACCCTGGAGGAGTATACCAGCCTGGCGACTCCATCGATATCATTTGCTGGCACTACGGTCATTTGTTGGGCCGCATTCCTCAGGTAGAGAAAACCTACCGTGTAATAGGCAACATGAACGAACATCAGGTTGCCATTGGTGAAACCACTTTTACTGGGCGCAGCGAATTGCACACTCCCAACGGTTTTATCGACTATGGTGCCATGATGTATATTGGCTTGCAGCGTTCGCGCACTGCACGCGAAGCCATTAAGGTAATGACCGGCCTGGTAGAACAATTTGGCTACAACAGCACCGGAGAATCCTTCTCAATAGCCGACAAGGACGAGGTGTGGATCATGGAGTTCATTGGCAAAGGGGAGCACGGAAAAGGTGCCGTTTGGGTTGCCGCCCGCGTACCCGATGGATACATCGCCGCCCATGCCAACCAGGCCAGGATCAGAAAAATTGACTGGAACGACACCCAGAACTGGATGTGGTCGGAAGATTTGGTAGACTTTGCCCGCCAGATGGGATGGTTCGAGGGCCCCAAAGAAGAATTCAGCTTTGTTGATGCCTACAACCCCCTCACCTGCGAATCTTTGCTCCTTTGCGAAGGCCGTGTGTGGAGCATTTTCCGTAATGCTGCCCCTTCACAAAACTTCCCAGCCGACTATTGGCGTTGTGTGCAGGATGCTGAGCCTTATCCCCTGTTTATCAAACCTGATCGCCCCGTTACCGTGCAGGATATGTTTGATTTCGTAAGAGACCATTTCCACGATTCTCCCTTCTATACCGGAACGGGCTTCGATGCAGGCCCTTTCAACAACCCCTACCGTTGGCGCCCCATCTATTTTGAACTGGACGGGCAAAAATACGCATGGCCCCGCACCATTTCTCAACCCCAAACAGGGTTCTCCTTCATCTCACAATCGCGCAACTGGTTACCCGACCCCATTGGAGGAATCTTCTGGTACGGGGTAGACGACACCTACTCCAACGCCTATATGCCTCTGTATGTGGGTATGCAAAGAGCCCCCGTTTCGCTTACAACCGGAAACATCGTAGAGTTTGACTGGAACTCGGCCTTCTGGGTGTTCAACCTGGTGGCAAATTACGCCTATGGCCTCTACAGCTACATCATCCAGGACATCCAGGAGGTGCAGCAGGAAGTAGAGAACCGCTCATTGATGATGACAAGGGCGGTAGATGTGGCTGCCAAAGCGCTCTACGATACCAACCGCGAAATGATGTACGAATACCTTACCGACTTCAGCGTAAACAATGCCGAATATACTGTACAGCGCTGGAGAGAATTGGGCTATCATATCTTCTCCAAATACAACGACCGCTATATCCGCACTGAAGATAAGCTTCGCCCTTGGCCACAGGGTGTAGGATATCCTGAAGATTTTAAGCGCAGAGCCGTTGAGGAGCGTCCGGGATATTTCGATGTAAGATGGCGTAAACCTGGTGAAAGCATAAAATAAATCCGAAATCCATGACAACCACCATGCCCTTGTTGCAAATCAATAAGCTTAGCATTGCTTTTGAAACAGATGAGGGCATGGTGCCTGCCGTGGAAGACATCACCCTTAGCCTGCAAACCGGACAAACCCTTGGGCTGGTGGGTGAGTCGGGCAGCGGAAAATCGGTTACTTCGCTGGCCATCATGCGTTTGCTCCCCAAAAAGACTGCACGCATTCTTTCCGGAGAGATCCTTTTTAATCATCCCAAACAGGGGGTCATTGATCTGCTCAAGCTCAATGAAACTCAGCTGCAACGCATACGAGGCAACCAGATCGGGATGATCTTTCAGGAACCCATGACATCTCTCAATCCGGTAAAACGCTGTGGGTGGCAGGTGGCAGAAAGCCTGATATGGCATGGAATAGCCAAAGAAAAGGCTGCACACTCCAGGGTATTGCATCTTTTCGAAGAAGTGAAACTCCCTGATCCACAAACCGTTTTCAACAAGTATCCCCACGAATTATCAGGAGGGCAACGTCAGCGTGTAATGATTGCCATGGCCATTGCCTGCAACCCACCCCTGCTCATTGCCGATGAGCCTACCACTGCTCTCGATGTAACCGTTCAAAAGAGCATTCTGGATTTGCTGGCCGATATACAGCAAAAACACCAGATGAGCATGCTGTTTATATCGCACGATCTGGGGGTAATACACAGGGTAGCCCATCAGGCCGCTGTAATGCGCCGGGGCCATATTGTAGAAAAAGGCAACACAACCAGCATTTTCACCCAGCCTGCTCATCCTTATACACAAGGACTGGTAGCTTGCCGACCGCGTACTGATATTCGCCTGGTTCGGCTGCCGGTGGTAGCCGATTTTGAAAATGCTGCCAGACCGGTGTCCGAAGCTTTGTTTGAGGGGGAAACCCCGAGCCAGAGAGAGCAAAGACACCGAAAGATTTATGCCCAGCCCCCTGTACTTGAGGTAAAGGACCTTGAAGTGAACTTTATCACCTCCCGCAACTTGCTTGGCAAACCCAAAAAATGGTTTAGTGCCGTACAAAAGGTTAGTTTTGAAGTTTACAAAGGAGAAACCCTGGGCCTTGTGGGAGAATCGGGTTGTGGCAAAACCACTCTGGGCCGCGCATTGCTGCGCCTTCTCAAACCGGCTGCCGGGCAGGTGGTTTATAAAAACACCGATCTGGCCACACTTAGCGAAAGCAAACTCAGAAGATTGAGGCCGATGATCCAGATCATATTCCAGGACCCCTACTCTTCCCTTACACCGGGCATTCAGGTAGGTAGTGCCATAATGGAACCCATGAAGGTGCACAACATCCTGGACAATGACACCCAGCGGAAAAATAAAATCATCGAATTACTCGAAAGAGTAGGCCTTGAAGCAGCACATTATAAGCGCTATCCCCATGAATTCTCAGGAGGACAAAGACAACGGATCTGCATTGCCAGGGCACTTGCGCTCAACCCCGAATTTATCATCTGCGATGAGTCTGTATCCGCTCTCGACGTTTCGGTGCAGGCCCAGGTGCTGAACCTGCTCAATGAGCTAAAGGAAGAGTTTGGCCTTACCTACATCTTTATCTCGCACGATCTGTCGGTGGTTAAGTACATGTCGGACCGAATCATGGTAATGGAGAAAGGCGTTGTGGTTGAAAGCGGAGAAGCCGACAAACTGTATTTCTCACCTCAACAGCCCTATACCCGCAGGTTGATAGAGGCAGTGCTCGACCCGGCAGGATCTCAAAAGATATAAGGAGAGTTCTGTTTTACCTGCTGGTTTCCCGGGTATAGCAATACCGGCACAGGGGCTCATAGGATTCTTTTTCACCCAGCACCACCAATTTATCACTAACTATAGTTCGATGTGAAAAATGAGCCAGACTGCCACACTTCACACAGATGGCATGTACCTTGGTAATATACTCGGCTACCGAAAGCAGGTTGGGGATGGGTCCGAAAGGTTTTCCCTTAAAATCCATATCCAGCCCCGCTACAATTACCCTTATGCCCTGGCCGGCCAATTGTGAGCAAACATCGGGGAGCCCGGCATCAAAAAACTGTGCTTCGTCAATTCCTACCACATCTACATCATTGGCAAGCAAAAGAATATTGGCAGAGGCAGGAACCGGGGTCGACATAATCTCATTGGCATCATGAGAAACCACTTTTTCTTCATCGTAGCGTACATCCACGGCAGGCTTAAAAATCTCCACCCTTTGCCGTGCAATCTTTGCACGCTTAAGCCGGCGAATCAATTCTTCAGTCTTGCCAGAAAACATACTTCCGCAGATCACTTCGATCCAGCCGCGCCCTTGCGAACCGTCTCTGTCTTTTTCGAGAAACATGAACAGCTAATTGGTTTTTCTTTGCTAATTTTACAGGTTTTAAACCCAATAGGTTTTCGGATAATGGGCTCAGTTTTTTCCCATGCAAAGATAACCGATCAGGCACAATAAGAATTCAATTTTATCGCTTTTATTTGAAGTCATCCTCTAAAATAAAACAAGACATGAGCATCATAGAAACCCGGGAGAACATTGTAAATCTGTTGGAAAACATTATCAAGAGATCAGAGCTGATGGAAAAGCAGTCTGGTGGCCGCAACCTGCTGGAGATTGATCTTGCCATGGAGGATATTCGCCTGTTGTACCGCGAGTTTGAACTTTTGCGCACCCTTACCCGCAACAATGTATCGGAGGCTGCCTCTGAAGCCCCCTTTGTAACCCAATCCATTGCCAGACCTGCACCCAGGCCTCAACCCGCACAGCAAAGCAAAGAGCAGGCTAAGGTGCCACCACCTTCAGATATTCCTGTAAAACCCCAGGAGGTTATTGCAGAAGAAACTTGCATGAGCACTAACCGCTCAAAAGGAAATGAAAATGATCATTCATGCAAGTTGCATTCGACCAATGACTTAACTAAATCATTCTCGAATGAAAAAGATGAAACCCGCGATGTTTCGCCAGTTAGTGCGGTAGAAAAACCTGAGCCTGCACCTGCACCTGAGCCACCTGCCCAGAAGCCAGAGCCGGCAAAAGAAACACAACCGGTCTGCACCCATGAAACCCCAACTCCGCCAGCGCCTGTTGCAGAAAAACAAGAAATACCTCAGGCGGGCACAAGTTCCGAAAAACCGTCACCCATTCCCGCACAACCCCGCGAGAACGGACAAAAAGCTCCATCTGCTAAGGTGGAAAATATTCAACTTGTAGCTGAGAAGTTTTCTTCCGACAGCAACAGTATTTATGAAAGGCTCACCCGAATCAAGGAAGATAAAAGCATAGGAA
Source organism: Bacteroidales bacterium (assembly GCA_046291875.1). Taxonomy (GTDB): domain Bacteria; phylum Bacteroidota; class Bacteroidia; order Bacteroidales; family UBA7960; genus SKVR01. The sequence goes on from JBKBSF010000005.1 coordinate 72,221, forward strand.
CGCGGATGCAGCAAAAACCCATCAGCAACATAAGGGAAGCGATCGGCGTCAATGAAAAGTTCATCTTTGTGAATGAGCTTTTCAATGGAGACCTTAAGTCGTACAATGAGTCCGTTGAAAAACTGAATTCCTCTCAGTCCATCCATCAGGCATTCGATTATCTTAATGTGCTTACCACGAAATTTGGTTGGGATGGACAGCGCTCGGCCGATACCATTGAGCGTTTTGCCAACCTGGTGCAGCGCAGATACATGGACAACCTCTGAACGGCACACAGAACAATCCACCTTGCATGTCGAAGCTCTACATTATCCCAACCCCCATCGGAAACCTCGAAGACATTACCCTTCGGGCCATAAAAGTATTATCAGAAGTAGATATCCTTTTGGCCGAAGATACCCGCAAAACAGCACAACTGCTCAACCATCTGGGCATAAAAACCAGGATGATTTCGCACCATTTGTTTAATGAACACAAAAGTCTTTCGGGCATTATGGACATGCTGCAGGCTGGCAGCACAATAGGCCTGGTAAGCGATGCCGGCACACCCGCCATTTCAGACCCCGGCTTTCTTTTGGTTCGCGAATGTATAAGGCAGCAGATTGAGGTTGAATGCCTGCCGGGGCCTACCGCTTTCGTGCCCGCACTGGTAAACAGCGGCTTACCCAACGATCGCTTTTGTTTCGAGGGTTTTTTACCTGTGAAAAAAGGACGCAAAACCCGCCTGGAAAGCCTCAAAGCAGAAACCCGAACTATGGTGTTTTATGAGTCGCCTCATAAGCTTCTTCGCACCCTGGCCGATCTGGCTGAGATATTTGGGGCAGAACGACAGGCCAGTGTTTCCAGAGAGCTATCGAAAATTCATGAAGAAAACATCCGAGGGAGTTTGCAGGAATTGCTCGCCTATTACCAATCGCACACCCTCAAAGGAGAGATCTGCCTGGTGGTGGCAGGTGCATAAAAAAACCCCCGAAAGTTTACGGGGGTCATTTGAAATTTTGGGTATTACAGTCGAACAAAACTATTCATCAAGTTTCAGTACTGCCATGAATGCTGATTGAGGAACCTCTACGTTGCCCACCTGGCGCATGCGTTTTTTACCCTTTTTCTGTTTTTCGAGCAATTTGCGCTTACGGGTAATGTCTCCTCCGTAACATTTTGCGGTAACATCCTTACGCAATGCCTTAATGGTTTCGCGGGCAATAATCTTGGCTCCAATACCAGCCTGTATGGCGATTTCGTACTGCTGGCGGGGAATAAGCTTGCGAAGCTTCTCGCAGATCTTTTTTCCGAATTCATATGCATTATCGCGATGGATGAGTGCCGAAAGGGCATCCACATGATCACCGTTGAGCAATATGTCGAGCTTCACCAGATCTGACTGACGATAGCCAATGGGATGATAGTCGAAGGAAGCATATCCGCGCGAAATGGTTTTGAGCCTGTCGTAGAAGTCAAACACAATCTCCGCAAGAGGCATTTCAAAAGAAAGCTCAACCCTGTCGGTGGAGAGATAAACCTGGTTTTTGATTACTCCCCTTTTATCCATACAGAGCGACATGATGGTTCCGATGTACTCCGATTTGGTAATGATCTGGGCTTTGATAAAGGGCTCTTCAATGTAATCGAGCACATTGGGCCCGGGCATATCAGAGGGGTTGTTCACAACAAATTTTTCTCCCTTTTTGGTATAAGCCAGGTAAGATACGTTGGGAACGGTTGTGATCACAGTCATTTCAAACTCACGCTCCAGGCGCTCCTGTACGATCTCCATGTGCAGCATGCCCAAAAATCCGCATCGGAAACCAAACCCCAGTGCGGCAGATGATTCAGGTTCAAAGGTTAGTGAAGCATCGTTGAGCTGGAGTTTCTCCATAGCGCTTCTAAGCTCCTCAAAATCATCATTTTCAACAGGATAGATTCCGGCAAACACCATGGGTTTTACGTTTTCAAAACCCACGATGGCCTCTGTGGTTCCACCGGTGATATGGGTAAGGGTATCACCCACTTTTACCTCCCGGGCATCTTTGATCCCGGAGATGATATAGCCTACATCGCCTGCATAAATGGTTTTACGCGGATGCTGCTGCAATTTCAGAACCCCTACTTCATCGGCATCGTATTCTCTTTTGGTGGCCATAAATTTTACATGGTCGCCTTGCGAAATCTTACCGTTAAAAACCCTGAAGTAGGCAATCACCCCCCTGAAGGAGTTGTACACCGAGTCGAAGATCAGTGCCTGCAACGGAGCATTGGGATCGCCCTTGGGTGCCGGAATACGATGTATAATAGCTTCCAGAATTTTATCTACCCCAAAACCGGTTTTCCCACTGGCGGGTAAGATTTCCTCCAGATCGCATCCAATAAGGTCGATGATCTGGTCAGATACTTCTTCGGGCATGGCACTGTCGAGATCCATCTTGTTGAGCACCGGGATGATGGTAAGGTCGTGCTCAAGGGCCAGATAGAGGTTAGAAATGGTTTGTGCCTCTATACCCTGAGTGGCATCTACAATAAGCAATGCCCCTTCGCAGGCAGCAATGCTTCGCGATACTTCATAGCTGAAATCCACGTGCCCGGGGGTATCGATAAGGTTCAGTATATACTTTTCTCCTTCATGCTCATATTCCATTTGTATGGCATGGCTTTTTATGGTGATACCACGCTCGCGCTCCAGGTCCATATTGTCGAGCAATTGATCCTGAAAATCGCGAACACTGATGGTATTGGTCATCTGGAGTAACCGATCGGCGAGGGTGCTTTTGCCATGATCGATGTGTGCAATAATGCAAAAATTACGAATATTCTTCATCCGCTGAAATAACGTTATTAATTTCTCGCGAAAAGCAATCCATGCTTTTGTAATTCAACAACTTAACTTCTTTTCGTCGAGGCTGTGTTTAATAGCCTGCAAAATTACAACTAAAAAGCATACTCTCCATGCTTTTTCAGTAGGCTGTAAAACAATTTTTTATCTTTGCAGCTTAAATTATCAACATGTAAAATAATGCCGCATTTTATGCGTATTGTTTCTTACATGACCCTTTGCAAAACCCATCTTTGAGCACATGATACATCGCATAAGCCTGCTGGCACTCCTGTTGTTAATGTTTACCGGCCATGCACTCCGGGCGCAGAAGCTGACCTTTCCCATCAACATCCATACGGGAGAAAACATTGAGACCTGCACGGGTGCCTTTACCCACAGCGGCGCAGATACCCTTACGCCTTATCAGAACAACGAAAACTACAAGCTTACCTTTTCTGCGCCCCAGGATCAGGGTGAAGAGCTTTATTTAAATGTCTTTTTTCGCTTTTTCGAACTGGGAGCCGGCGATGTACTCTCCGTTTATGATGGCGAAGACGAAACAGCTCCGTTACTTTTCGAGGCCACAGGCACCAGCCTTAAGGGTAAGCAGATTTGGTCCTCGGGCACTTCCCTTCACTTTCAGTTTGTTTCTTCTGCCTCCGATCCGGCTCGCGGCTGGTGGGGCGAGATCAGTTGTTTCAGTCTTTGCGATGCTTTTACAGCAACTGTTACCAGCGAAACAGGCTCATTCGATTTTTGCCCCGAGGTGCAAAACATCACCTTCTTTGCCAGCTCAACCTACCTGGGTGGCAACTGGCAAGGCAGCGACAATGATCGGGTGTATCAATGGAATTTCGATGGAACAATCAAATTTGGCAAGGAGGTAAACCATAGCTACCCCGGACCGGGGGCATATCCTTTCCGGCTTACGGTAACCGACAATGCCAATGGTTGCGAAACCGATACCATCGTAACGGTACGCCTGGCTACCTTTCCTGATTTTACAGGCACCCGACCTTCAGCAGATACCGTTTGTGCCCGCGAACCTTTCTCCCTGTTCGGAGTCATCAACACAACCATCTGGACGGGCTTCCCCACGCAGGTGGATACCATTGCCTTTATCAACCCCGACAATCCGTTTGTTTCGGTGCTGGAGTTTGATGTTTTCCCCGAAGAATTTTCCATCCAGAATGGCAATGACATTGACAGGATCTGTGTCGAGATTGAGCACGTAAATCATGGACATGTCAGTTTTTCTATTGAATGCCCCAGTGGCAGCAGCATTTTTCTGAAAGATTTCAGCCAGGGAGGAGCCCATCTTGGAGAACCTGTGGTTTTCAATGATGCACTTCCAGGGATTGGTTATGCCTATTGTTTTACCCCAACGCCTGCCTATGGTAAGCTCAACGAAACTGCTTTCCGCTACCATGACTACACCGACCTGGAGGGCACACTTTATTTCAATCAACCTTACCTGCCTGCAGGCGATTATACCCCGCAACAGTCATTGAATTTCCTGGCGGGCTGTCCGCTCAATGGCCCCTGGACCCTGAGAGTTACCGACAATACCAGCAATACCTCGGGTCATATAACAGGATGGAGCCTGTTTTTCGAAGAATCGTTTTATCCCGATTCACTGATCTTTCAACCCCAGATTGTGCAGGAACAATGGTACGACCACCAGGGAAATACTTTAAGCGGAAATCCTGCCAATACAACGCTGCAGGAGGCCGGTGAATATACTTTCAAATTTGAGGCAACAGATAATTTCGGTTGCCGCTGGGATACGCTCGTTCAGGTTGTTGTATTGCCCCTGCCCAAGGCTGAGATAAGCTCCGACCCGGAACTTCCCCTTTGCGAAGGAGATTCTGCAGTGTTCCGAATCTCTCCGGTCAATGTGGGCGATCAACTGCACTGGGTATATCAGTGGATGATGGAAGGTGCATCGCTGGAAGGCCGCACCTATGACACTCTGTGGGTAAAAGACCCCATGACATATATGGCCCTGGTGATGGACACCCTTACCGGCTGCCAGGACTTTTTCACCCTTGCCCTCTCAACCAGGAACTGCGATCTGCGCATACCCAATGTTTTCACCCCAAATGGAGATCAGATCAATGATTTCTTCGAGATTGAAAATCTGGAAAATTACCCCGGCAGTGTAATGGTTATCTACAACCGCCATGGGAAAAAAGTTTTTGAAAACAGCGATTACTACGGCAATTGGTGGGATGGAGGCAATCAGCCCGAAGGCACTTACTATTATGTATTGACTTATGTGCGACAGGGTAAACGCAAACAGGTGCATGGCGCCATAACCATAGTACGATAACCCCCGCAACCTTCTGGGAATACAGGAAAAGCTTGTCTCTTGATGGGCTCTGAACCTAAAGCTATACCAAGCCATGGGTTAAAAAGAAAATATTTTTTTTGCTGATAAGCCCGAATACTTTATTTTTGGGCCCTCAAACAGGAAACTAAATCATTGAAATTCAATAAAAACTATTTTATGAGCCAAACTGAAACCAGGAAAAAGGAAGGTGTTTTCAAGAAAATATTAGACAAAATCGAGGTTGTAGGCAACAAACTGCCCCACCCGGTAACTTTGTTTGCAATGCTCATGGGCGTTGTATTGTTATTGTCATGGATATTTGGAGGAGTTTCTGTACTCAAGCCAGGTACCGGAGGCACCAGTGGAATTGCTGAGGAGTTTATTGTAGTGCAGAATTTGCTTACCAAAGAAGGTATTCAGCGAATTTTCACCAGCATGGTGCATGTTTTTGCTACTTTCCCTCCCCTGGGTCTGGTATTGGTGGTAATGCTTGGTATTGGTGTAGCAGAACACACCGGCATGATTGCAGTAGCCCTGCGTATGTTTGTATCTAAGGTTCCCAAGTCTCTGATCACTTTCTCTATTGTTACAGCAGGTATGATCAGTTCTGTAGCGGCCGATGCGGGTTATGTGGTTCTGATTCCCATGGGTGCCGTATTGTTTATGAGTATGGGTCGCCACCCTCTGGCAGGTATTGCCGCAGCCTTTGCAGGTGTATCAGGAGGTTTTGGGGCCAACTTTATTCCTACCAGCCTTGACCCTATGATTGCCGCTTTTACCCAATCGGCAGCCGAAATCATTGAGCCTGGTTACATTGTAAACCCACTCTCCAACTGGTATATTATGGCTGCATCGGTTCCATTGGTAGGTCTTGCCGGAACATGGGTAACAGAAAAGATTATTGTACCCCGCCTGGGGGCTTATCAGCCTGATGGCGAAATGCTGGCCGAAGATAACAACAATAAAGTTACACCTTTGGAAAGCAAAGCCCTCAGATGGTCTGGAATATCGGTTGTTGCAATCCTGGTGTTGATTTTCCTGGCAGTTTTTCCGGAAAACGGACTGCTACGCGGCGAAATTGACCCCAACAGTGGCAAAGCCAGCATGCAGCCTTTTTACAACTCGCTGGTTCCGGTTATGTTCATCATCTTCTTTGTAGCGGGCTTGGTGTACGGTATTGTTTCCAAAACCCTTAAAAATGATAAGGATGTTGCCAACATGACAGCAAAATCCATGTCGACCATGGGGTTATACATCGTAATTTCGTTTGTGGCAGCTCAGTTTGTGGCTTACTTCAACTGGTCAAACATTGGAAGTGTACTTGCTGTTAAAGGATCTGATGCGCTCAATGCCATTGGTTTTACCGGCATTCCCCTTTTGGTTGCCTTTATCATCATTTCATCATTGGTAAATCTTGTAATGGGAAGCGCCTCGGCCAAATGGGCTCTGCTGGCACCTATTTTCGTTCCTATGCTCATGCTTATGGGATACGCACCGGAAGTTACCCAGGCAGCTTATCGTATCGGTGACTCTTATTCCAATATTCTTACTCCGCTTCTGCCCTATTTCCCGCTGGTGATAGTTTTTGCCCAGAAGTACGATAAAACAGCAGGCATTGGTACACTTATCTCCATGATGCTACCCTATGCCCTTGCCTTCATGGTAGCTCGTATTCCGCTGTTTGTACTTTGGGTGCAACTGGGTATTCCATTGGGGGTTGAAGGACACATCTACTTTGAGCCCAGCACACAGGAGGCTGCTGCTATTGAAACAGCATATGAGGCAACAGCACAACCCGTGGGCGAAACCTACCAGGTAGAAACCATAGAAATACAGGAACCTGCTGACGAAAGCCAACAATAGTGATGTACATAAATCCTGCCTCTTCTGCAGGTGTACAAGAATAATTATATAATCTCAAAAGCCCTGCTGATCGCTCACACAGAACAGCAGGGCTTTTGATTTACCGGGATTACAAACACACTACAGCCCTGATTAAGTGATGATTGTCAGCCCTGATGAATGTAAAAAACAGCCTGTTGGAACGAAAAATACAGGATTTTCCGTTGGAAAGCATTTACTTTGTAATGTACAACAACCCTAATGGCTTAAACCCGGATCGATAAGGCCAATCGGTATTTTGTTCAGGGTCTTTCAATTGTCAGTCAAATTTTTACGCAACAGAAAAAGAAGGATGAATAAACAATGCTTATTTGTATCTGACCTTCATGGAAAGGTAAACCGGTACGAAAGACTATTTAAGTATATACGGAAGGAAAAACCCGGAGCCCTGTTCATTGGCGGAGACATTTTGCCCTCAAGTATTATGCACAGCTTCAGGGCAGGCGATAACAAACCCGATTTTGTTACTGATTTTCTGGCAGAAAAATTCCAGCAGCTCAAGCAGGAAATGGAAGTTGATTATCCAGCTGTTTATATTATAATGGGCAATGACGATCCTCGTATTGAGGAAGTGCCCTTGATCAATTTTCAGAAAAAAGGGCTTTGGAATTACGCACATGGTAATATCAGCACTTTTCACGATTATCAGATCATGGGCTATGCATATGTGCCTCCCACTCCCTTTTTGCTCAAAGATTGGGAGCGATACGACATCGGCAAGGAGGTTCAGCCGGGCTGTATTCCTCCCACCGAAGGCTTCAGAACCTGGGACAGTGGCGAAAATCAGGATAAAAGTACCATACGGCAGGACCTGAAAAAGATGGCCAATGGAGTGGACTTTTCCAGAACGATCAGTATGTTTCATTCGCCTCCTTATCAGTGTGGCCTGGACAGAGCCGCACTGGATGGTGTAACGGTAAATGACCAGCCAGTAGATGTGCATGTGGGCAGCAAAGCCATTCGCGAATTCATTGAACAAAAAAAACCCTTCCTGTCGCTTCACGGGCACATCCACGAATCCTCAAGACTTACAGGAGTATGGAAAGAAAAAATAGACTCCACCATTGCTATTTCTGCTGCATTTGAAGGACCAGGGCTGGCTGTGATTAAATTCAATATGGATGAACCTTTTTCTGCCGAACGCATTATCCTCTAAAACTATTGCTGCCCGATTGGAAGGGTCAAAACACTCCTATGAACAATCCGGAGATTAAAAAAACATACCACGACATTTGCAAAATGCTTCACCAGCGCAGTATGGTTGAAGCCATCCGGGGCATTGAGAAGTTGATCCATGCCTCGGGCAAAGAGTATTATCAGGATACTTTAAACCAGCACCTGCTCACCTACGAGAATCTGCTGAAGCATACCTTCTCCGGGGTTCAGGACCCTGAGCGCCAGAAGGTATACCACTACCTGATGCGCAATTTGCTGGAAATGGCCGACGAGTTGCATGAGTATTTGCTTACCATCAATGCTTCCGACAATATATATGCTTTGAAAAAGCAACTGGCCAGATCGCGGGCTACCGAACATTCCATGGCCTTTCTCGAGAGGCTTACCTTCGATACTGAACTCTCCGATCTGCTAAAGGAGGTAAAGTTGGAAAATCCGCAACAATCCATACCTCGTGAGGATGCTCTGGTGAAAATATTCAATATCATATGGCTGTCAGACAAATACAGCGAAGAGGAAATTGAACTCCTGGAGGCAGCATGCCAGTCTGAACAGTTGCCATGGCACGACAAAAGCCTGCTGGTAAGTGCCCTTACCCTTAGCCTGCTCAGGTATTTCGATCTAAACAAATTCCTGCTGTTGTTTCGCTTCATTCATGCCCATGAGCATTATGTATGGCAGAGAGCCCTGTTGGGTTTATTTCTTTGTATGCTCCATTACAACGACCGGTACTATTTGTATCCGGCCCTTCAGGAGCAGACCCGTAAACTCATGGAGACCGACAGTATTGAGAAAAACATTGAGGCCCTGCTTATACAATTTACCAAAACCCGTGAAACCGAAAGTGTAAGCAAAAAATGGCAGGAAGAAATCCTTCCACGTATGATGAAGCTGCGTCCACGGATTGAGCAGAAACTCGACCTGGAGAACATTTTCAAAGATGAGTTTGGAGAAGAGAAAAATCCTGACTGGGAAACCGTTTTTGAGGATGCCCCCGACCTGCTTGATAAACTTACCGAGTTTACCGAAATGCAGATGGAAGGGATGGACGTTTTCATGAGTGCTTTCTCCCAACTGAAAAATTTTCCTTTCTTTCAGAAGATCAGCAATTGGTTTGTTCCTTTTTACCATGAGAATCAAAGCATAAGGTCTTACCTGAAATCCTCAGGCGATGGGCCTGATCTCACTCCGCTGGTAAAAAAGCTTGAACAAACTCATTTTATGTGCAACAGCGACAAGTATTCCTTCTGCATCAATCTCTCCATGATACCCGATCAGCAAAAAAGCATGATGATGAATATGGCAACTGCTGAGATGAGCAGCATGGAAGAGATCGAAAAAAGCGAAGGCATTCTCAACGATTTTGCCCGTACCCGGAGTGTATACACTCAGTATTTTCAAGACCTTTACCGGTTTTTCAAGCTGCACCCATGGAGAGGTGAGTTTACAGATATTTTTGGCCTGGAGGCAGATATTTTTGGTTCTGAATTTCTTCAAACCCTGATAACCGACCCCGCCACTACCCGCAACCTGGCAGAATTGTATTTTGACAAAGGGTTCTACCCTTACGCTCTGAAAATTTTCCTGTCGTTGCTTGAGCGCGATCGCAGCAATATTGAGCTTTTCGAAAAAATAGCCTTTTGCTATGAGAAGACCGGAGATTTTTCGCAAGCACTGGATTATTACAAGCGTGCCGAGATCATAGAAACAGGTCGTTTGTGGATTTTGAAAAAACTGGCCTACTGCTCCAAATTCCTCAACCAGTGGGAGGATGCGTTGATGTATTACCGTGAAGCTGAAAAGCAAAGCCCTGAAGACATGAAGATCCAGGCAAATATTGGCCAATGTCTTATACACCTGGAAAGATATGAAGAGGCTCTTGATTACTATTTCAAGGTGGAAGTACTGGCGCCCGAGAACCATCGGATCCGTCGTCCATTGGCATGGTGTTCGTGGGTGGTTGGCAAATTGGATACCGCCCGCGATTATTTCAACCGTTTACTTGCAGGCGACCCTGAAAATGCATGGGATCTTCTCAATCTGGCACACGTAACCTGGTGCGAAAACAAAACCCAAGAGGCATTACATTATTATGGCAAAAGCCTTCAGAGGATGAAGAACTTTGAAGAATTCCAGGCGGCTTTTCTGGAAGACAGAAAGCATCTCAGCCGCAACGGGGTATCTTACTTCGATATGGATCTGATGCTGGAATACCTGAAAATGGGATATCAAAAAAAATAGCAAGCCTTAGCTTCTGATATACTGTCATTTAACTTCTTTTTGCGTGAAAAAGTAAAAAAAAACACTTTTTCACGCAGCGTTTTTATAGCCTTTCCCGTCTTTGTAATATAACGCTCTTTTAAAAACCGGGAGTATCACCTTTCTGCCTTAAATATCAGACTTTTTAATTGAACCAAGACTCCCCAACAATCATAGCTTGTCCATTGGAAGGTAGTCCCGGTTTTTTTTCTGCAATCAACAATACTTTATATAAAAACATTGCTCTTTGCATACTGGAAATAAGGAAAAACCAGGGAAAAGTAGTCAACAGCCTATGCCTTTAACCCAAGATGTTGCCAGATAAATGATTATGTTTCTCCTTACATTTTCCACTCATCGCTTTTGATCTCAGGGTTAGTGAAAATGGCCGCCTCCATCAACATTAACCATTTTCAGCTAACCAGCGGCCATAACCCTGGATCAAAAGACTAAACAGACTTTTCCCTGTCAAACTTATTCTGTAGTCGGCAGGCTTACATTTGGTTATCCCTGCACAACCAAATTTAGCCTGTCTTTTTTTTGACCTATAATTGCGAGTATCCTTATAAGATTACCTTGTATCTGATGAACCGGATTTTACTGTTACTGATTACACTTGTGATTTCCCACTTATCTTTCTCTTCGTGCACCCGCGATGAAGAGAAAGACAATGCATTTAACCAACTCCACCTGAATTATTACGAGCAATTTCACCCTCAGGGTCGTGAGTTGATTTTTTTTCTTGAAACCGTAGAGACTTTTCCCTGCAGCAATTTTCAGATTCAAACCTCAGTAGAATACACTCCCGATCATACCTGGATCAAAAGCGATAATATCGAGGTACCCAACTTATGCGTTACCAGTATAGGCCCGGCCACCCGCAGCCTTTCCATGGGCGCTCCAGGCCAAATGCCCGGCAACATCTCACTTTGGGTTAACAAAAACCGTCATGATTTCGATCTTGAGCTGCACGATACCCACTATCAGATCAAAAGACAAAGTCATTTTGAAAACCGTTTGAGTTTCTCAAGAGAAAGGCTGATGCGTATCCCCAACCATACCGTATGGGGTTACATTCTTACTGACGACCAAAACAAATCCGATATCACGGCTCAAATCATAGAAGCCTTTGAAGCCAAGGGGGCCAGTGTTATCAATCTTCCTGATGGAGAATATCACTATTTCAGAGTTGAAAACGAACTTCCCCATTTTCGCCTCGACAAAGAGATCAGCGGGTTCACCCTTTGGTTCGATCAAAACATTTCTATCCTGGTGCAGGCCTTCGAGGAATACCTTGAAACAACACACACCAGCTCTCATATTCAGTTGCGCCTGTTCAGCACACGGGGTGAGAGACATATAATGTAACAGCACTCCCTTTCCTGGGAGAAATAAATATACTAACGTTCTTTGAGATCAGCATAAAAACCCTGCACCTATTCATAGCATGAGGTTTGTTTGCCCGGGATCGACTGCCACGGGTCGGGTTGTGTGATATTTTTTTTACTTTTGTTTATTGCACAATACCCCTTGCTGGTGGACAAACTCGACCATATCATTCTGGGCTGCCAGAAAAACCAACGGCAGTCGCAGGCAGAACTCTACAAGATGTTTTCTTCACGGATGTATGCCGTATGCCTGAGGTATACCTCCAGTCGTGATGATGCTCAGGATGTTTTGCAGGAAGGGTTTGTGAAAATTTTTGAAAATATCGCGAATTTTAAAGCCCAGGGCTCCTTTGAAGGTTGGATGAAACGCATTTTTGTAAACCTTGCCCTTGACAAATTCCGATCACGGATCAGCATGCTCTCTCTGGATGAGTTTACAGAAGAAGAAGCTCACAATCAACCCAGTGCACTTGACAATATGTCGGAGAAAGAGATACTGGAAGTGGTGCGTCAACTCCCCGATCAGTATCGGTTGGTTTTCAACCTCTACGTGATGGAAGGGCACTCGCACCAGGAGATTGCCTCAATGCTGGGCATTTCAGAATCCACCTCCCGGTCCAACCTGGCCAGGGCCAAGCTGATTTTAAAAAACAAACTGCAGTTCAACGCAAGTTGGATTGAAAAAGCCATTTGATACAATGGACAGATTTGAAAAAGATATACGCGAAAAACTATCACATTATGAGGAGGAACCTCCCGTACATGTGTGGGATGCCATTGAGAACCGCCTGGATAAAAAAGAATATCGCGGTTGGTTTTGGCTTAAGGTAGCTGCATCGCTGATTCTTTTGGTGATAACCGCAGCATCATTGATCTGGGTTTTGCCAGGGTTGAAGCAGTCGGATGTGGTAGTTGAATTGCCTGCACCAGAACCTCTCCCGGGATCAACTACAGAAGCACCCACCCCAGCCGCTGAAACTACCCCAGGGGTATTACCGGTAACTGCTGATCCTATATTGGCATTTGCGGCAGATCCAATTCCGGATCAACCCGTTTGGTCAGCCACCCGGGCAGGATTGCCCGCAGCATCTCTGCAATCTGTTGAAAGTCATCAGGCTCCCCGTCCGATCCCTGCTTTTGACCTGGCGGCACTTGAAGTATCAATGCCAGCGGGTCTGGCTGCCCCTTCGGCTGGAAAAGACCTTTTGCTGAGTCAGGAACAAACCCCAATGCGACTACTTGCGCTCGAAACTTCTGAAGAGCCAGCAGGTCAGGTGTGGGGCCTGACTGCTTTTTTAAGTCCGCAACAATCTTACAGACTGCAAACCAATGCTACAAGTATTCCCTTCGAGGCCCTTGAAAACCAAATCATGGGGTTTTCAGCAGGATTACATGTAAGCTACCGGCTTGGCAAACGTATGGAGCTTCGTACAGGAGCGGCATACAACCTTATTGGCCAGCAAATCAATGATATTGCAGCCTTTAGCCATCCCTCCATGACATATCTCTATTCAACCAAAGGGGAAAAAATCAGCAGTCATCCTCAGAGCATGTCAACCTCAATGGGGGGTATCAACTTTACTGACCAGAGTTTTTATTTTGCAGACATAGCTTCAACACGCATCTTTACCCTCAAGGGCAGCTACGACGAAAGCAATGTAAACCTTCTCAACAAATCTGCTTTTGGGTTGGTGCAGCATTTTGGCTTTCTGGAGGTTCCTGTAATGGTGCATTATGAATTGCTGCGAAGCATCATCAATGTATCTGTGAAGTCGGGTTTTTCGGCCAACCTGCTGGTAAACAACCATGTGTATCTGCAGGGCAGCGCCTACCGCAACCCCATTGGCGAAAGCACTGGCATTGCGAGGCTGAGTGTGTCGGGTACAGGCGGTCTGGCATTAAGCTATCCCGTAAGCCCTCGCATGGACTTATCTCTCGAGCCCACTTTCAGCATGTTCATTACACCCATCCATACCCAAAACAACATGCAGACACATCCCTACAATTATGCTCTGTTCATGGGGATGAAATACAATTTCTAGTAACTCCCGGATAAATCTTCAGGGCATTTTTCCTACAGGCATCATATACAAAATCCTGATCCCGGGATCGAGGCCCAGAATTTCCTCTACCTGCTCATCGTTGTAGGCCCCTATCACTACAGTACCCAGATTGAGGGCCGCAGCCTGCAGATGAACATTCTGCGAGGCATGTCCAATTTCGTTATATACATATCGCACACCTCTTTCCGAATACCGTTGTGTGGTTCTTTCAAACACCGCACCGAAAACCAGCACTACACCAGCCTCTGCAATCATTGACTGGCTATGCGATGCTCTAACCAGATCAGAAGCCACCTCTCTTCCATGAACCCAGAGCAGCTGATGGTCGGCAGGCAGGTATTGATAAAGTCCTTTGCGCAGCCCGTCTACATTATTTACCAAAACAAACATTTCAAGCGGAAAGGTTGCCCCCGCAGAGGGAGCTGTTCTGAACCCACGGGCATGGGTTATACCCTGTGCGCTCCATAGCAGCTGACCCACTTCAGCTACTGTGAGAGCTTGCGAAGCATAGCTTCTTACGGACCTGCGCAACTGAAGAGCTTCCTCAATGCTTACAGTCCCTTTCTTTTTTGGGGGTGGTAATTTTATCATATCTCCTGAGTTTTCAAATTCAGTTGTATTGCCCGTGGCCATGAGTTTATCTTCACCTGAAGGTGTTATCTGGCGGAAAAAGCTTAAAGCAATGATTCCCATAATCAACAGGAAACCAAAAATTCCTGAAATATACATCAATTTCTTCATTACAACTGGTTTTAGGGTTTTGAATAGTGATTGGCTGCCAAAAAAACACATAAGCCTGGCAGACATACTCCGCATTGTAAAGATAATGCAACAAGATTATAAAATCCAGAAAATGCTGGGGCAGGTAATACTCTAACCCAAACGAACCTGTTGCCTCAACACTATCCGGTAGTATCAATAGCTGGTTATAGTATGCCTGCAAAACTTATGAACTCTGAAATTATAAAAACTTTGCATCCTGCCAACCCTGGCTTTTCAGGAGAGTAAAACCAGCGATATCCCCTAATATTTAGAATGATTATAAATTGAAAGCAGGGTCAGAAAAATATTTCAAAAAATTTACCTTTGCTCTCGAAAGGCTTGTTATTCAAGCAACAGAGCATTTTATGAATACAACAAAACGCTCATTAAGCTGTCATTTTCAAATATCAAACACACAAAAATTTCCATGCACAAAATAACGCATCACCCTATTATCACAATCAGGGAAACTGAAAAAACCAGTTTTTCCTACAAAGGTTCTTCCATAGAGGCCGACAAGGGCTTTACCATTGCAGCGGCACTTCATCAGGCGGGGTATCCTATTCACAGCCATAGTTTGAAACATCGCAGCCGCAGTCTGGAATGCGGTATTGGCAAATGTGGAGCCTGCGAAATGCTTGTGGATGGCGAAATCAAAAGAATCTGCATTACCCTGGCCGACAATGTTAAAGAAGTTGCAGAGATACCTCATGATTTTGTGGCGCCTCCCACACCCTTCCGCAAGGAACAATCAACCCGCATTTACAGAACTGATGTTGTGATCATAGGTGCCGGCCCGGCAGGATTGGCCACCCGCGAAATCCTCAATCAGCATGGTGTAAGCAATATTGTTGTAGACAGCAATCCAGAGATCGGCGGCCAGTTTAACATGCAAACCCACCAGTTTTTCTTCTTTGAAAAAGAGAAAAAATACGGAGGGTTGAGAGGTTTTGAAATCTCAAGCCTTTTGGCAGGCGACAACCATGAGGGTATCATGCTGGATTCAACCGTTTGGGATATCTTCGAAAACAATCGTGTTGCGGTAAAGAACTTCAAAACCCAGGAGGTCTTTTACATCGATTGCAGCTATTTCGTAGTTGCATCAGGCGCAGTACCTTTTCTTCCCACATTCCACAACGACGACTTACCTGGAGTATACACTGCTGCAGTAATTCAGAAAATGATGAACACCGAACTTACCCTGCTGGGCAAGAATGTGCTTACGGTAGGTGCGGGTAATATTGGCTATCTGACCAGCTATCAGCTCACCCAGGCAGGAGCAAAGGTAAAGGCCATCATAGAAGCCCAGGGGCACGAAGGAGGTTTTCCGGTGCAAGCCAACAGGGTGCGCCGTTTGGGCATCCCGATCCTGTTATCGCATGTAATCCTGGAGGCCATCCCCAATGCCAAGGGAGATGGAATTCGGGCTGCAGTAGTAGCTGAAGCCGAAAATTTTAAAGCCATTCCCGGTACAGAGAAAGTAATCGATGGCATTGATGCAATCAACATCTGCACCGGTTTGATGCCCGATGATGCGCTGCTGATCAAAGGCCGCGAAATGTTTGGCCGTCGCTGCTGGGGCGCAGGAGATGCAGTAAGAATTGGCGAAGGAACCAGTGCCGTACTCAGAGGGAAACAGGTTGCCTATGAGATCCTCGATACCATGATGAAACCCTTCCAATACGACGACTACCTTCTGGTATCCAAAGAGTATATCGATTCCCAGCAGCATCCGCATAAAGTAATAGAGGAACCCTTTATGCCCCCCGCAGAGAGGATGGAAAAGCCCTTCGTAATCATCGATTGCCTCTATGGCTTTGCCTGCAACCCTTGCGCTTTTGCCTGCTCTTACGGAGCCATTACCAAATCCTCGACCAGCACGGTGCCCCATATCGATTTCGATAAATGTGTAGGTTGTATGGATTGCGTTTATCAATGTCCGGGACTGGCCATTTTTGGTTACAACATTCCACGCGGAACCTTTTTCCTGCCCATCGAATTTGATATGGAAGAAGGCGCTGAGGTATTCCTTGTGGATAATGATGCCAAAATACTTGGCGAGGGAGTTATTCAGAAGATACTGCGAAAAAAGAATCTCACTCACATTGCCCGTATCAAATCGGAAGGGATGAACCCTGAGGTAATGCAGAATGTGAGAGGTTTCATCATAAAAGATGAGATGCCCCAGGAGCTGGAAATGAAACCCCATACCGAATCCTTCATGTCCGACATGTTTATGTGCCATTGCGATGATGTGGAGTTTGACCAGGTAATGGAGGTTATCGGCGACCGGAAATTCATTTCGGTAGAAGAGATCAAGCACACAACCCACCTGGGGATGGGCCCCTGCCGTGGCAAACGATGCATTCAACGACTGAAACAAAATCTTCGCCCCAAGGGAATACGCCTCATCGGAGGAAGCACCCCGCGAGCCCCAATGTCTAATCAGATCAGCATGGGAGAGCTCTATCCCAACAGTCTGCACGACAAGGTCATTACCAGTGGCAGTAGTCGCAAAATCATCGAGGTTAAGTCGCTGGTGGCCGGAGGGGGTATAGGGGGCAGCTCTTTGTTCCGGTTCCTTGCCAAAGAAGGCTACCAACCCACTATGATCAACCATGGTTATGGTGGATCCTGGAGAAATATAGCCGGAGGAAGACCTGTTTTCAGCCTTCCCGAGCTTACCGACATTGCCCGCCACAATCTGGAGATGTTTGAAGAACTCTCCAGGGGTTATGATATCGATTTCAGGCTTATCAACTACGTTACTTTTGCCCATGACGAGCAGATGTATAAAGCGCTGGAGGAATCCATGGCATGGCAAAAAGCCCGGATGATTCAACCTTCGGAATTCCGCAAGGAAATTTCACCCTACTTCAACCCTAACCACAACAAGTATATTGCGGCCCTGAAAACCAGCGAATGCTGGCAGGCTACACCAGGCAAAGTTATCGATGCACTGCGCAAAGCGGGGCTTGCTTCAGGAGGTACACTGCTTGAGGATACCCGCCTGATTGATATTGAAAAGTCGGGCGATCTCTATAAAGCTATTGTAAAAACCCACGAGGGAGAGTACGTTGAATACCATACCCCTGTGTTTATCAATGCACTGGGGGCAGAGGGCGACCAGTTTGCCCGCAAACTCAATATCGAAACAGGACTGTACCCCGTAAAACACCAGGCTTTCATCACCCGGCGCCTTCCCATGTTGGGAGTAAACGGCAATCCGTTGGATATGCTCATCGATCGCCGCAATTACAAAGGGTTCACTGCCGTATACGGCCAGCAGCTTGGAGAAACAGGCCAGATCATCGGATGCGCATCGCCCGCCATCGAGCCCATGGAAACAGATAAGGATGTAAAGATCAACTCGCGCGAGTTTGCAGAGATTGTATCAGAAATATTCGTAGACTGGATACCCGAAGTGTCGGCGGTGGGCTTCCAGGCGCTTTGGGCAGGCTACTACATTGAACCCCGCATGATAGTAGATGTTGAAAAGGGTTTGTTTTTAGGTTTGCGTGGTCAGGGTTTCATGCTGGGTCAGTATCTGGCTAAGTTGTATGTTGATAAACTCATGGGCAAACCTGTGCCCGACTATTTCAAACGCCTTGAGCTGGAGGGCGATGCCTTGCTGGAGAAGGCCTTTAAATAACAAACGGTAGTGCTTTTCTCCTTTTGGGTGAAAGCACTCGCCGAAACTTCTCAACACCCATGCACACAGCCCGGGGCATCCTCCTAAGGCTTTGGTTCATGGGTGTTTACGGTTTTTGGGAATTTGAAATTTATAAAGGGAATTAATTTTTTATTTTCCGATAGAAGTTGTATCTTTGCAGCCTTTGAAAAATAAGACAGTACTTTGAAAACGCTAAAGCCATTTGAGATAGCATTTGTAGGCCTTTCGACCGGGGTTCATGAGTTTTCCTTTGACCTGAACGACGACTTTTTCAGCTTCTTTGAAGGATCGGAGATCAGTCGGGCAGCATTAAAAGGAACTCTGATCCTGTTAAAAAAGAACAACATGCTGGATCTGGAGTTTATTGTGGAGGGCAAAGTAGAACTCAACTGCGACCGGTGTCTGGACCCTTACTGGCAATCCATTGAGGTAAAACAGATGCTGTATGTGAAGTTTGGCGATCGGTTTGAGGAGCAGAGCGATGAAGTGGTAATCATTCCTTCTACCGAAAGCCACCTGGAGGTAGCGCAGTATTTTTACGAATACATCATTTTGTCGTTGCCGGGTAAACGCATTCATCCGGGAGGGCCCGCACCTGAAGACAATTGTGATGCTCAAAGCCTGGCCCAGCTGGAAAAATATTTGTCTGATAATCCATCGAAAGAGAACCAGGAGGACAAACCGGCAGATTCTCGCTGGGACGCCCTTAATAACCTGAAATTCAATAACTAGAATAGTTTTATTTAATATTTGCTCAGATTATGGCACATCCAAAGAGTAGGATCTCTAAAACCCGCAGGGACAAGAGACGCACACACTACAAAGCAACCGAGCCTTCACTTACTGCTTGCTCAAACTGTGGTTCCTTAAAACTTATGCACAGGGTTTGTCCTGAATGTGGATACTACAGAGGACAGGTAGCAATTGAGAAAGCTGCTGCCGTTTAAACTCATACCAGGCCTGTGAGGCCATTCATCTCACAGCAACTACATCATGAAACGTAAACGTCTGCCTGAATTTACAATGGGTAAATCTGTCTGAATTGCAGATCAGCCCCTTGATTTAAGCAGACGTTTAGTTCCGTCCGGTATAAACTGCAAATTCTTTTTTCGGATGAAAATAGGCTTAGATGTAATGGGAGGTGATTTTGCTCCCGACAAAATCCTTGAAGGTGCAATCCTTGCACAAAAGGAATTACCTGATTCTGACCGGATTGTTCTGATCGGCCCCGAGGAGGTTATCAAGGAAAAGCTGACCCAGATGGGATCGGACGTTTCTTTGTTTGATATTGTGCATGCCTCTGAAGTAATCGGTATGGGCGAACAGCCTACCAAAGCATTTACACAAAAACCCGACTCCAGTATTACAAAAGGTTTCAAACTGCTCAAAAAGGGTTTGATCGACTCTTTTGCCAGTGCAGGAAATACAGGAGCCATGCTTGTCGGCTCAATTTACAGTGTGAATGTGGTGCAAGGCATTATAAGGCCGGCCACCACTTCTGTGCTTCCCAAAGTAAACGGAGGTGTGGGCGTTTTGATTGATGTGGGCACCAACCCCGACAGCAAACCCGACGTACTCTATCAGTTTGGGCTGCTGGGCTCTATCTATGCTCAGCACGTTTATGGTATTGAGAACCCCAAAGTAGGTTTGCTTAGCATCGGCGAAGAAGAGGAGAAAGGCAACCTGCTTTGCCAGTCGGCATTCCGGCTTATGAAAGGCACACCCGATTATAACTTTATTGGCAACATCGAAAGCCGCGATCTTTTTAATGATAAGGCAGATGTTATTGTATGTGATGGTTTTACCGGAAACATCGTGCTCAAACAGGCCGAAGCCATGTATCGTCTGATCAAAAAGAAGGGCATTTCTGATCCGTTTTTTGACCGGATGAACTACGAAAACTACGGAGGAACCCCAATTCTTGGCATCAACAGTACTGTTGTAATTGGCCATGGTATATCCAATGGCACTGCCATCAAAAACATGCTCAAGCTATCTAAGGAGGTACATGAAGCAGGAGTTTCCGAAAAAATTGCTCAGGCTATCAGCCAGTACACCCACTCCAAAATTTTCAACGAGAAATCTACTGACACCCCCCAAGACCAATAATCCTTAATCCCGAAATTATGACAAAAATCAGGGCCGCAATTACTGCAATTCATGGGTACGTTCCCGAATATATTCTCAACAATGCAGAATTGGAAAAAATGGTTGATACCTCAGATGAATGGATTACTACCCGTACAGGTATCAAAGAACGCAGAATCCTTAAGGGTGAAGGGCAAGGCACATCGGTGATGGGTGCCGAAGCCGTAAAAGGATTGCTGGAGAAAAGAGGAATCAGCCCCGATGAGGTAGACCTTTTGATTTGCTCAACCGTAACCCCTGATATGAAGTTCCCCGCCACTGCCAATCTTATCAGTCATAAAGTGGGTATCCGCAATGCCTTTAGCTTCGACACCAATGCAGCCTGTTCAGGTTTTATTTACACCCTGGTTACGGCAGCTCAATTTGTTGAGTCAGGGAGATATAAGAAAGTGGTAGTAGTAGGTGCCGACAAAATGTCGTCGATTGTAGATTATACCGACCGACAGACCTGTGTGATCTTTGGCGATGGTGCTGCTGCTGTATTGCTTGAACCTACCACCGAAGAGGTTGGTGTTATGGATCATATTTTCCAGAGCGATGGTTGTGGCCACATCCACCTGCACATGAAAGCAGGAGGCTCCGCTTATCCTCCCACCCACGAAAACATCGATGCACGTCAGCATTATGTGTACCAGGAAGGACAGGCCGTTTTTAAATTTGCCGTGAAAAACATGGCTGATGTTGCTGCCCAGATCATCGAAAGAAACAATATAAAGCCAGAAGAGGTTGCATGGCTGGTACCCCACCAGGCAAATCTCCGCATCATTGAGGCTACCGCCAGAAGAAGTGGTGTGCCCATGGAAAAAGTAATGATCAACATTGAAAAATTTGGAAATACCACCAATGCTACCATCCCTTTGTGTTTATGGGAGTGGGAGAAACAACTCAAAAAAGGCGACAACATCATCCTTGCAGCCTTTGGTGGAGGATTTACCTGGGGGTCTATCTGGCTCAAGTGGGCTTACTGATCCTTTTCCCCGAAAAGCTTTTGATTATTCTGATGCCTGCTGCTATCGCGGCAGGTTTTTTTTTGGAGATTTTTTTTCAGGGCACGGGTTAGATCAACCCCTGTTTGGTTGGCCAGGCAAATGAGCACAAAAAGAACATCGGCCAGCTCATCACCCAGATCAGCATCCTCCTCCCCTGGCTTAAAAGACTGCTCTCCGTATCTTCGCGCAATGATGCGGGCTACTTCGCCCACCTCCTCTGTGAGCATGGCCATGTTGGTCAATTCATTAAAATAACGCACACCTGTGGTCTTTATCCAATTGTCTACAATGGTTTGGGCTTGTTCGAGGGTCATTTTATTCTTTGTTTTTCGAATCAATAATAATGGTAACGGGTCCGTCATTCACCAGTGCTACCTGCATCATCGCGCCAAAAATACCTGTTTGCACAGGCTTTTTAAGTAACGACGACAGGTTCTCAACGAATTTCTCATACAATGGGATAGCAGTATCTGGCCTGGCTGCCTTGATATAGGAAGGCCGGTTCCCCTTACGGGTGCTGGCATGCAGTGTAAACTGGCTCACTACCATAGCCTCTCCGCCGGTTTCTTCAAGCGAAAGGTTCATTACCCCCTGATGATCATCGAAAATCCGTAATCTGGCAATCTTGGCACAAAGCCATTCGATATCCTCCTGCAGGTCTGCCTCTTCAATACCCAGCAGAATCAGCATTCCGTTACCGATGCGGGAATATACCTTATCATCTATCTTTACCGATGCTTCACTAACCCTTTGAATAACAACACGCATAAAACTTACTTTGTCAGTTACAGGAAAAAAAGTTCAACCACTCAAAAAATGAAAATCTTAGTTTTTGATTCATTCAGGCCCTGTTATCTTCTCCTGAAAGAATATTCAGATAGTTGTAATACCGGGAAGGAGAAACAGTACCCTTTTCAAGTTCTTCTTTCACACGGCACCCCGGTTCATGCACATGGGTGCAATTGTCGAACCTGCACTGATTGAAACACTCCCTCATCTCCGGATAATAATGGCTTAGCTCCCAGGGCTCAAAATCTACCAGCCCGAACTCTTTAATACCTGGGGTATCTATGATATATCCTCCATTTGCCAGGGCAAACATTTCGGCAAAGGTGGTAGTATGCTTTCCCTTGAGGTGCACAAAGGAAATATCGCCGGTTTTGAGGTTAAGATTGGGCTCAATGGCATTTACCAGTGTAGATTTCCCTACGCCCGAATGACCTGACAAGAGTGTGGTTTTACCGGCCAGCAGGCTTGCAAGTTCCTTAAGATGGGTGCCCTGGGTGGCACTAACCTTTAAACAAGGATACCCAAGGGGCTGATAAATCGCAATAAGTTCGTCGAGTAACTGCAGTTCGGGCTCTTCATACAAATCTAGTTTATTGAAAACTATACAGGCCGGAACACTGTAGGCTTCACAATTTACCAGAAACCGATCAATAAACCCTGTGGAAGTGCGAGGTACATATAATGTTGCTATCAGCAAAGCCTGATCGAGATTGGCAGCGATAACCTGGCTTTTGCGACTTAAATTGGTAGACTTGCGAATGATATGATTCCTTCTTTCGTGCAAATGAGTAATGATACCTGTTTGTCCGTCGCCCTCAGGCTCAAAGCTCACGTAATCTCCCACTGCAACCGGGTTGGTTGATCTTAAACCTTCTATTTTGAATTTTCCGCGCAGCCGGCAATCCCAGCTTTTCTTATCTTCATCCAGAACCTTGTACCAGCTCCCGGTCGACTTAATAATAATCCCTTCCAATACAGTTGATTGTTTGATTTACACTTAATTTCCGGTAAAATTATGAAAAATGCATCATCTAATCAGCATTTACCTCATACCTGCCATAGAAGTACAAGGAAAAGGGAAAGATGAAGTTAAAAGCTCACAGCAAACAATATTTTTCGCAAAATCGAAATCTTAGGTTTAATTGAAGTCAACTATTAACTGTTCAGACGAAAAAATCCGCCAACGATGCATAACCTTCAGAGCTAATTTTACGTATGAAAAGGAAGAGAGAAACTGCTAAAGAACCATAAGAAAACTGCAGTTTGCCGGAGGGAACAATCTTCCTTCAAATGGAAATGGAAAAAACTACACTAGCCCCAGGCATTGATTTGATTTTTAAGTGAATTGCGGAAGCTTCATTTTTAAAAAAAATATTGATTTGGGTAAGTTAATGCTAAAGACGATCAGGGTATGAAGAATTATCAGTTAACCGGTTTTTATGCCAACCACGAAACACAAGCTATTGCTGAAAAGGTTTTTACAGGCAAAGAACACCAATCGGTGTATTTAAAGGATCAACCCAACGTAGGTGAGTTGTTAAAAGACCGGGACTACACAATGGTGGTGGTCGAGCTGAATTCAGAATTTAAGCAGCAAATACGAGATTTGCTTGAGTTTATTGAGGAGTCGGAGTTTATCATACCCGTAATCATCGAGAAAGAAGATGCTTCTGTTTTTGAGTACAGCAGAAATCCCGGTTTCCACAAAAACACTATCTCTTTTCCTTTTAATGAGCGAGAGTTTGCTCTAACGCTGGATCTTGCCATTGTACGACATGAAAAAAAGATCCTGAAAAAGAAATCGCATCTTTTCAGCGAAGCTGTAAATCAAAGCGCCAACTCTATTATCATAACCAATCCTGAAGGGGTAATTGAGTTTGTAAATCCTTCTTTTGAAGAGATTACCGGATACACTTTCAATGAGGTGCTGGGCAAGCATACCCGCATATTTAAATCGGGAGAACAGGCAGATGAGGTGTATGAAAAGATGTGGAAAATCATTACCATGGGGGTAAAGTGGGAAGGGGAGCTTCTGAACAGAAAAAAGAACGGAGACCTGTTCTGGGAAGAAACCACTATCAGCCCCATAATGGATGAAAATGGCACCATCTTGCATTACCTGGCTATCAAAAATGATATTACCGAACGAAAAAAGGCCAATGAAGCCATCGATAACAGCAAAAAGCTTTTAAGAGAAATCATAGACCGGGTGCCACAGTTTATCTTCGTAAGAGACTCGGAAAGTCGTTACCAGCTGGTAAACAAAGCTTTTGCAGATTATATGGGAATGCATCCCAAAGAAATTAAAGGCAGAACAGAACTGGAGCTCAATCCCAACAAGGTTGTGTTGGAGCAGATTCTCAGTGAAGACCGTATGGTAATCAACCAAGGCAAGGAGATACACAGCGAAACCAGTGTATACGATACGCTTCAAAAAAGGGAACGATACTTCCAGTTCAGCAAAGTTCCTTTTCTTTTGCCCAAAACAGGCCAGACAGCTGTTCTGAGTGTATGGACCTGCGTAACAGATCAGAAGCTGGTAGAAAATGAGCTTCGCTCTGCCAGGGAGAAACTGCTCGATGCACAAAAGCTTGCAGCATTTGGCAACTGGTCGGTAGATATGGCAACCCAGACTGCGCAATGGTCTGAACAGGTTTATCTGCAGTATGGCCTAGACCCTGCAATGCCTGCGCCTTTTGGCAATGATTTCTACAAACACATTCATCCCGATGATCGCGAGGAGGTGCTCATAGCCATTGAAAAAGCAAAAAAAACAGGCTTTGCCAAGTATGAGTGCAGAGCAGTAAAACCCAGTGGCGAAGTTACACACATCGAAGCCACCGTAAAACCAGTAACCCATAACGACGAAGTTACGGGCTTCTTTGGCACATCGCTCGATATTACTACACGCAAAACCTATGAGGAGGAGATCATTGCAGCACGCAAGGAAGCCATTGCTGCCTCAAAAACCAAATCAGACTTTCTGTCTGTAATGAGTCATGAGATCCGAACCCCTCTCAATGCCATTATTGTGATGACAGAAATGCTCATGAACGAAATTGAGGCTCCTGAGCATAAAGACAATCTGGAAATACTCAATTTCTCGGCCAAAGATCTGCTTTCTATTGTAAACGATATTCTGGACTACTCCAAGATTGAAGCCGGAAAACTGGAGCTGGAAAGCATTGCCATACCCACCAGCGATTATCTGGAAAAGATTGTAAAAACCAATTACCTGAAGGCAAAAGAAAAAGGGATCAAACTGGAACTTGACTGCGACCCAAACCTCCCTGATATCCTTATGGGCGATCCTCTGCGTTTGGGCCAGGTACTCAAGAACCTCATTTCAAACGCTGTGAAATTCACCGACAGAGGGGGCGTAAAACTCATCGTAAAACAGGTATCACGCGACCAGGAAAGCTGCAGGGTTTATTTTGGAGTAAAAGATACCGGTATTGGTATTAAACCCGATAAAATCGAATCCTTATTTGAAGTGTTTACGCAGGCAAGCTCTGAAACATCCAGAAAGTATGGAGGCACGGGCCTGGGCCTTGCCATTGTAAAAAGCCTGCTCTACATGCACAATAGCCGCATATCTGTAGAAAGCCAACCCGATCAGGGTTCATTATTCTTCTTTGAGATTGACTTCCCCTATCAGCTCAAACAAAAAGCGCAAGGAGCTACAGATCTGGAAAAACCAGAAAACTACAGTTTGAAAGGATACAATATTTTGCTTGTGGAAGACAATGCCATGAATATTATGGTTGCCAAAAAGATTTTTGACAAATGGGATTGCAAGATTAAGATTGCGGAAGATGGGTACATTGCCATGCAACAAGCTACCCGCCACGACTTCGACCTGGTGCTGATGGATTTGCAAATGCCAGGGATCGATGGATTTGAAACCACCCGCAAAATCCGCAAGATGTCGAATCACTATAAACACATCCCCATCATTGCCTTAAGCGCAGCAGCACCCGGTGAGGTTAAAGAGAAAGTACTGGAGGCAGGCATGAATGAGATGGTGACAAAACCCTTCAATCCCAAACAGCTGTATGCGCTCATCAAAGCGTATTTGCCCGAACCTTCAGCGGTAAGTTATTCGGCACCGGCGCCCCAGCAGGTAAAAGAAAACCTCCCTGGAGAAGATGACATCAACATCCAGATCCTGGTGAAACTAAGCACTCTGCTTCGGAAAGACAAAGATGTTACGCAAAACTCCATAAGGTATATGGAGGATGTGGCCAGAGAAAAAGCGATGGAGCTGGAAGAAAAAGGTTTGATGGAGATTGTGGAAACCATCAACTCCATCATCAGGATCAACCGTAGCTATATCAACAATAAGAATCTGTTGCTAAGGGAATTAATGTCTGACCTGAGAAAATCACTGGATGAGCTAAAAACAAAATACCAGGGTAAACCTTAAATGGAGAATCAGGCTAACCCATTGTCTACGGCAAAGTTAACCAATGCAGCAAGGTTCTTTAACTCAAGCTTCTTGAGCATATTTTTGCGATGGTTGTTTACGGTATGAAAGCTCAACCCCGTCTTTTCTGATATTTCGCGTGCATTGAGCCCATTGGCAAAATATTTCAGAATTTCTTTCTCGCGGTTTGTAATCCTCTTCAGCGAGTCGGCATTCAACTCTCTGAGTTTTTCCTGCGACAGCAACTTGAGGTTTCTGTTATAGATCAGAGGCTTTGTAAAATCGAGCGACACTCCCACCACTTCAAACACGCTCTCATCGGCAGTGCGCCGTAATAGGTTGGCTGAAGAACAAAGCCATATAAACTCATCGTTTGCTGTTTTAAACTTCAACAAAGAAGTGAAGGTGCCGGTTTTGTTCTTCCTGAAGAATTCACGCATCTGATGCAGAAAATCCCTGTCATCGGGATGATGCACGTCAATAAGTTCCTGCTCTGGTATAACAGCGGTAGATTTTCGGTAACCCAGGATCTTCCTGAAACCTTCGTTTACCCAAACCATCCGGTTTACACTCAGATCAAAGACAAAAACAATAGCGTTAAGACTTGAGAAAACTTTCTCATAAAACGCCAGTTGGCTTTTCAGTTTTTCAACAGATTTGATCCCCTTGGGAAGTTCCCCCGGGACCAGATTCTTTTTTCCCATTTTTCACCAATTTTTAAACCCCTTTAAGATTGCAAAAGTAGTTATTTATCCAGAAAAAATGATTTCAAAATTTATTCTCACAAGCTTAATAAGCTACATCATTTTATTCAACCATTTGCCAGGAATTGATTAGGTTTGCAGGTGTTAATAAATCCATTCAAACTCATCGCCATGACAAGATCCGTTTTACAACATATTATAACGCTCTTCACTATTGGTTTATTGTTGAACTCATGTTCGGGCGATCGAACGGGCAATAACCGCCAACCGTCTTCGGATGACAGCAGGACGACAACACAGGTGATGAATATTCCCGAATTCAACGCCGATTCGGCCTACCATTTTGTTGCAAAACAAGTATCTTTCGGGCCCAGGGTTCCCAACACTGCAGCACATGAGCAATGTGGCGACTGGCTGCAGAAGAAACTCACTGAGTTTGCCGATACTGTATATGTGCAACGAATGCGGTTGCGGGCATGGGACGGTACGCTGCTCAATGCGCGCAACCTGATCGGCTCCTATGGTCCATCCAACCGAAACCGGATATTGCTATGTGCACATTGGGATACACGCCCCTGGGCAGACCGGGATCCCGATCCGGCCAACCACTTCAAACCCTTCGATGGCGCCAATGATGGTGCAAGTGGTGTGGGAGTATTGCTGGAAATTGCCAGGATACTCAACCAAAACCCACCAGCTGTTGGAGTAGATATCATTTTCTTTGACGCTGAAGACTATGGCCATCACGAACAAGCCAGGAGTTTTGAACCTGACTCTTGGGCCCTTGGAAGTCAGTTCTGGGCCAGCAACCCCCACAAGCCCGATTACTTCGCCCGCTATGGCATTCTGCTGGATATGGTTGGGGCATACAACCCCACTTTCAAAAAAGAAGGTTACTCAATGATGTACGCCCCCAACATTGTAAGGAGGGTTTGGAATATTGCCAGCCGTGCAGGATTTGGCCATCTTTTCATCAATGAACCAGGTGGCCATATCATCGATGATCATTACTATATCAACGAAATTCGTGGTATACCCACCATAAATATCATCGATCAGCGCTCCGATACCCCTCACGGCTTTTTCCCTTACTGGCATACCATGAAAGACAATATGGAGGCCATAGACAAAAACACCCTCCATGCAGTGGGAACCACTGTACTTTGGGTGCTGTTTGATGGCAATTGACAAGCCTCTGAAACTGTGCCTTCAGCCGTTTGTCTTACAGGTTGTTGGCAATATTAGCCAGCTCTGATCTTTCGCCCTTTTCTAATCTTACGTGCGCATACAGGTTGTTGCCTTTTACGCGGTCGATAAGGTAGGAAAAGCCATTGCTCTGAGAGTCAAGGTAAGGAGTATCAATCTGGAAAATATCGCCGGTGAAGATCATTTTGGTGTTTTCGCCCGCCCTGGTAATGATGGTTTTAATTTCGTGAGGTGTAAGGTTCTGAGCCTCGTCAATGATAAAAATAATATTGGAAAGGCTTCTCCCCCTTATATAGGCAAGTGGCGATACAACTATGCGCTCATTCTCCAGGGCTTCGGTAATATTTTTAAACTCCTTATCCTTTTCACGGTATTGAGAGTGAATAAACTTAAGGTTGTCGTAAAGGGGCTCCATGTAAGGGCTGATCTTTGATCCTACATCGCCAGGCAGAAATCCGATATCACGATTAGATAAGGGAATAATCGGCCTGGCAACAAACAACTGCTCGAAGTTTTTCCGTTGGTCCAGAGCCCCTGCCAAAGCCAGAAGGGTTTTACCTGTTCCTGCAATACCCTGGAGTGTTACCAGTTTTACGTCGGGGTTCAGTATTGCATGTAATGCAAAAACCTGCTCTGCATTGCGAGGGGTAATCTTTTGCACCGGTTTTTTATCAATACGCTCAATACGTCCATTGGCTGCATTGAAAAAGGCCAGCACAGAGTTGCTTTTATTGCGGATAATCAGGTACTGATTGGCAACAAGATCCTTCAGCCCCAGATCTGTGGGATCGCAAAAGCCAGCATTATAGACCTGATCAATGATAGCAGTATCGGCATCGTAGATTTCTCTCTTGCCCGAATAAAGCTCGTCGACATTTTTAATCTTCCCGGTTTCGAAATCCTCAGCAGCAATATTGAGCGATTTGGCTTTCAGGCGAAGGTTGATGTCTTTGGAAACAAGTATTACACGCCGCCCAGGGTTTTCTCTTGACAGGAACAGCGCAGTATTGAGTATCCGGTGATCGGGCTTATCTTCGCCAAACACCTGTGTGGCATCCAACCCGTTGGGTTTATTCATTACCACCCTGATGCGTCCTCCTTTGGCATTGCCAAGGGGTACCCAATCCTGTAATGGGCTGGCTTGAGACAATTTGTCAAGGATACGAGCAAACTCCCTTGCTTCAAAGTTTTTTGTATCGTTACCTTTTTTGAACTGATCAATCTCTTCAAGTACCGTGATGGGGATGGCAACATCATTATCCTCGAAATTGAGGATTGCACCATGATTATAGAGGATAACCGAAGTGTCGATAACGAAGATTTTTGCCGCAGATGGGGATTTCTTACGGGAGGCAGTCCGTGTGGTGGTACTTTTGGAAGCAGTTTTTTGGGAAGAAGTCCTTTTTTCCATAAGTCTTGGGGTTTAGAGAAGCTTTAACAAACAGGCCAAACCATTAACCAGAATGGCCCACAGAACGATTAGCAAAGTAAGCTAGAGGGCCTAAAGTTATAGAAGTTTCGCAGAGAAAGCCTTGCCAGGAGCGAAATGTTATCAACGCCCTGTTGTTAATATCTCACATCAAACAATATAATTAACAATCATCCGTTGATAATTGAAAGAAGGGATCATTGCAAGCATTCTGAAGAGGTTTTTTGACGCACCAACAAGGGAGTTTTTGACACTAAACACCAAATATCCTGCTTGGTTGAGAAATAAGGGAATTTCAAGCCTTTAAGCTTTTTTTAAAAAAAAATGTATTGAGTTTTATGTTTCATTTTTTTTGTATTTTAGCACCCTGAAAAATAAAGGACAATACACACCTGAGCAAACAAGGAGAGATGGCCGAGTGGTCGAAGGCGCACGCCTGGAAAGTGTGTATACCTCACAAGGGTATCGAGGGTTCGAATCCCTCTCTCTCCGCCAGAATTAATCAAAGAAAAAGCAATTCAATAACTAAATTTGCAATAATTCATTTACAGTCAAAACAAAACCAATAGAATCTACTATGAAAAAATTATTTGTCTTTTTGACCATAGCAGGGATGCTTACTTTCGGGCTTAACGCCAAAGTTCAAGCAGAAGAAGGGCAAGAGCCTGAAACTGAAATCACAGAAACACAAGAAGAGATCTCTCCAGCTGACGCAATGTTTGCCCAGGATTTAGCTGATGAGGATGAGGACCAAACATTCCACTACATCCTCAAGGAAAAGTTCATTGAAGGAGGTGCCGCTTTTATGAGCGTAATTTTGTTGTGTTTGATCATTGGTCTTGGTCTGTGTATTGAGCGTATTATCTACCTCAATCTGTCTACAACCAACACTGCCAAGCTTCTCAACAAAGTAGAGGAAGCTCTTAAGACTGGTGGCGTTGATGCTGCCAAAGAATTGGTAAAAAACACCCGTGGCCCCGTTGCCAGCATTTATTACCAGGCTTTGGACCGCTACAACGAAGGTCTTGAGGTAGTAGAAAAATCAGTAGTTTCTTACGGTAGCGTTTTGATGGGCCGTCTGGAGATGAACCTTACCTGGATCTCTCTGTTTATCGCCATCGCGCCTATGCTTGGGTTTATGGGTACTGTAATTGGTATGATCAGCGCATTCGACGCTATTGCCAAAGCAGGTGATATTTCACCCACTATCGTTGCCAGTGGTATTCAGCAGGCACTTCTTACCACAGTATTTGGTTTGATCGTAGCTGTTATCCTTCAGGTATTCTTTAACTATATCGTGTCAAAAATTGACAGTATCGTTAACACTATGGAAGATGCCACCATTTCTTTCATGGACATCCTTATCAAGTATAACAAATAAAAAAACCCTAGTCTTATGAACGACGCGGTAATAAATACAGGCATTATTGTTGCCTATGCTCTTTTGGGCATAGCAGCAGTGACTGCCATCATTTTCCCGGTATTTCAACTGATTGTCAACTTTAAAAAGGCAAAAGCTGCTTTAATTGGCATTGGTGCCCTTGCAGTAGTTCTTTTTATCGGCTTTGGTCTTTCCACCAATGAGGTATATGAAGGCTTTGCAGTTACCTCCACCCAATCACAATGGATCGGAGGAGGCATCTATGCAACCTTTATACTGGCCGGAATAGCCCTGGTTGCTGCAGTGTTTACCGAGGTATGGAAACTAATCAGATAACCTTTTAAAATTAGGAGAATTCTCTATGGCTAGAATGAGCCCAGAAATCAATGCCGGATCGATGGCAGACATCGCCTTTCTGCTCCTGATTTTCTTCCTTGTTACTACAACAATGGATGTAGATACAGGATTAAGAAGGTTGCTGCCTCCGCCCATTGACCCCAACCAACCCCCCCCACCCCCTGTGCGAGAGCGTAACGTTTTCGTTGTGCTTATCGATATGAACGACAGGCTATTGGTGGAAGGTGAGCTTGGAGACATACGCACCCTGCGTGCACAAACCAAAAACTGGCTCCTGAACCCAACCAACGATCCTAACATGCCGGTAATCGAAATGCGCACCATTGACAACCTCGGAGAGGTTCCTGTTTCCAGGGGAGTAATTTCCCTGCAAAATGACCGGGGTACCTCCTACGAAATGTACATTGCTGTGCAAAACGAACTGGCCGCAGCCATCAATGATATCCGTAACGACCTTTCCAGAGAAAAGTTCGGTATCAGGTTCGACCAGCTTACCGATCAGGATCTTGTTACTGCTATCAGGCAAGCTGTGCCCATGGCAATTTCAGAGGCTGAACCTAAAGATATAGGAGGACGCAGAAGATGATAAAAGGAAGATTTAAAAAAGAAGGTGGTGAAAAATCACAAAAAATCAATACGGCTTCTTTGCCCGATATTATCTTCATGCTTCTGTTCTTCTTCATGGTTACCACAACCATGAGAGAAACAACTCTCTTTGTGCGCAATACTCTCCCTTCTGCTACAGAAATTCAGAAGCTTGAGCGTAAATCGCTGGTGAGTTTTATCTATATCGGACCTCCGCTCCAGGCCAATATATTTGGTACCGAGCCCCGTATTCAGCTCAACGACCAGTTTGCCAATCTTAACGAAATTGCTTCATTTGTTGAAGCCGAAAGGCAGGCACGTAATGAGGCCGAACGCCCTCTGATTGTTACCTCAATGAAAATCGACAAAGAGGTTCGCATGGGTATCGTTACAGATGTTAAGCAAGAACTTCGTCTTGTAAATGCTCTCAACATAAACTACTCTACCGTTAGAGGTGAAGTAGCAAGGTAAAGCTACCTGAGAAGCAATTACCCCAAAAGAAAAAGCCCTGCAGTTAATGCAGGGCTTTTTCTTTATGGTAGAATCGCAGCTGAGCATTTCGATCTGCATCGGGATTTGGACTGCACTAAACATTCCAATTTTCAAACCAGCGGGGAAACAAAACAGGTCGGCATTCTCACCCTATAAGGGTTGATAGTCCAGGTAAAAGCTATTATTTTCTCTTAAAAAGATGCTCGCGGATACCGATGCCCTTCGGTTGAATAGGAATACCAAAGTACCCTTCCTTTACGGTTTTGATCTCTTCAATAGTATAAAAAGCATTGGGGTTAAATTCATTAATGGCAGAGATTACTCTTCCGATATTCTTACGTTTGATAATGGTGAAAACAATTTTCACCTTGCTCCCCATTACTCCTTCGGCGTCGATAACGGTTACACCAAAGCCCAGATCGCGAAGATGATTAATAAGATCTGTGGTATCTCTCTTGGGTACAATTCTTACCAGTACAGTACCCAGAGAGAGCTTTTCCTCAATGAGGATACCGATGTAGTTGCCCATGGCAAAACCTGCCCCATATGCAATATACGACATGGGGTTGCTCAGATGCTTCATCACCTGTGCCACTGCCAGCAGCCAGATAATCACCTCGAAAAAGCCCAAAAATGGGGCAAGCTTTTTCATCCCTTTTGAAACAAATATAACCCTCAGGGTGCCTATACTCTGATCCAGAATTCTGGAACAGAAGATCAGAACAGGCAGTACTACCCATGTCCACCAGAAAGAATCCATAAAGCTTGTAAAATCCATAATTCTCGTCTTTTTTTGTGACCCAACCCCTCAAATGCCTAAATAATATTAAAAGTAAAGATATTCCTGCCTGATGTGATAACTGCGCGACATTCCCCGGCCACCGCCGTCAATGAAAACATCTGAACTTTCAAGCATATTGTTTTCATTGTATTTGCGCTTCACCTGACCTACCAGTTCGCCGTTTTTGTCAAACTCTTCCTGGAAGGTAACATTCCCTGATGCATCGTATTCAAAATTGATCACATTCTTTTTGTGCCGGGTTTCTTCGGTTACCTGCATGATATTGCCGCTTTGATCTTCCTGCAGCAGAATTTTTTCAATCAATTGGTCAGCCTGGTTATAGACCAGTACCTCCTTCTTATTGCCCGACTCATAGTACTCATTTACGGTGCGGGTGTAAAGGTTTTCCATTGCGTTAAACAGTATTACCTCCAGGGCCTGTCCTTTGGTATCGTAAACCTTTTTTTCTTCATTAATCAATTCTCCTTCATTATCAAAGATCCGGTGCAGCACCAACAAATCTCCCTCCCACTCAAACTCTTCATGGTTCTCCACTTCGCCATCCGGATCCAGCAGTGTCTTTCGTATCAGACGTCCACCCTCATCATACGTGTACTCCATTGTATCGGCCGAACCATCCATATAGTGCCTGAACTCTTTGATTATCCTCCCCTTATCATCGCGTTCAAAGGATTTATGTTCTGCAACAAATTCATCCGCTTCCACCAGCATTTCTTCTCTGAGGTAGCCATTGGAGTCGTATTCGTACACATACTTCTGAACCAGCTCTCCTTTATTGTCATAATGCTCCTCCAGGGTCACTTTACCCTGGGGATTGAAAAGTGTGCGCTGAAAAAGATATTCGTGTTCATGCAGTTGTGCATCGGAAGCGGATTTAAGTAAAATATCCTTTTTATAACTTAAATTCTCTTTGATCTGGGGTTGGGTAGCCATGAATGTTATTTTTTTGTATGCAGAATGATTAGCCTTTGGAATAATGACAGGGCAAAGATAAGGAAAGTGGAAAAAATTCTATATTTACGCTCATTTATCCAACACTTAAAATAAGTAAAAATCAAACAACAAACCACTATGTATTTCAACAAATTTATGCCGGGTATTCTGGCATTGTTTATTACCCTTTTTATGATAAGTTGCCAGACAGATTCCCCTTTGCAGTATCCGGAGACCAGGATGGATGCTGTAACAGACAACTATTTTGGAGTGGAAGTAGCCGACCCCTATCGTTGGCTTGAGGACGATAACTCCGAAGAAACCAGGGCCTGGGTGCAGGCACAAAACCAGGTAACATTTGGTTACCTCGAGCGTATCCCTTATCGCAGTAAAATCAATGAACGGTTAACCCGGTTGTGGGATTATGAGCGTTTCAGCACACCATGGCGTGAAGGGAATTACTATTTCTATTTCCGCAACGATGGTACCCAAAACCAGAGTGTGCTCTACATCCGCGAGGGAATTGATGGAGAGCCAAGGGTATTTCTCGACCCCAACCAGATGTCGGAAGATGGCACCATTTCTCTGTCAAGCCTTAGTGTTTCCAAGGATGGCAGATACCTTGCCTACTCCATCTCAAGAGGTGGAAGCGACTGGAATGAGATCTTCGTAAAAGAGATTGAAACCGGTAATCTGCTGGAGGATCACATCCGTTGGGTAAAATTCAGCGGAATATCATGGAAGGGCGATGGTTTTTATTACAGCCGCTACGACGAGCCCCGCCCGGGCGAAGAACTCTCAGGTGCCAATGAGTTTCACAAGGTATATTACCACAAATTGGGCACGCCACAACACGAAGATGAACTGATTTACTTCAACCCTGTTTACCCCCGACGCAATTACGGTGTAGGAACCACAGAAGATGAAAGGTTTGCCATCCTGGTGGAGTCGCAAAGTACCAGCGGCAATGCGGTTTACGTAAAAGACCTTACAAGACCGGGCAGCCGTTTTACCCAAATCATTGAAGGTTTCAACTACACCAACAATGTAATAGATCATCTGGATGGCAAAATACTGGTAAGAACCAACCACAATGCCCCCAACTACCGCCTGGTGCTCATTGACCCCGCCAATCCTCGCCCCGAAAGGTGGCAGGAGATTATCCCGGAAGGCGAAAATGTGCTGCAAAGCATAACACTGGCAGGTGGCAAAATCATTTCGCGGTGGCTTGAGCATGCCAACAGCAAAGCCTACATTCATGATATGGCAGGGAATAAGGAAGCCGAAATAGTTCTGCCGGCCCCAGGCACCCTGGGAGGAATCAGTGGCAAAAAGGAAGATAATACGGCATTCTTTTCTTTTACTTCTTTTACTTTTCCATCCACCATATACAAGTTCGATATTGCGGCAAACCAGTACGAAAGCTATTTTGCCCCACAGGTTGATTTCAATCCGGAAGATTACGAAACCCGCCAGGTATTTTATACCAGCAATGATGGCACACGTATACCCATGTTTATCGTGCATAAAAAAGGACTTAAGCTCGATGGCACCAACCCTACCCTGCTATATGGTTATGGTGGCTTCAATGTAAGCCTTACGCCCAGTTTCAGCGTTTCCCGATTGATTTTGCTGGAGAATGGAGGTGTATATGCATTGGCCAATTTGCGTGGCGGCGGAGAGTATGGCCGGGCATGGCACGATGCAGGCAGGCAACTTAACCGCCAGAATGTTTTCGACGATTTCATTGCCGCAGCAGAATACCTCATTGAGGGAGGCTATACCAATCCACAAAGACTGGCCATACAGGGCGGTTCCAATGGTGGGCTGCTGGTAGGCGCTGCCATGACACAACGCCCCGAACTCTTCAAAGTTGCGTTGCCTGCAGTGGGAGTGCTGGATATGCTCCGGTATCATTTGTTTACCATAGGCTGGGCCTGGGCCGACGATTATGGTACCAGCGAAACAGAAGAGCATTTCAGAAACCTGTTGAGCTATTCGCCCTTGCACAATATTGAGGAAGGAGTACACTACCCGGCCACATTGGTTACAACCGCCGATCATGACGATCGTGTTGTGCCCGCCCATAGCTTTAAGTTCATTGCGGAGCTGCAGCGCAACCATCGTGGACCCAATCCTGTTCTGATCAGAGTTGATGTAGATGCAGGCCACGGGGCGGGC
This sequence comes from Bacteroidales bacterium, assembly GCA_046291875.1. Lineage (GTDB taxonomy): Bacteria > Bacteroidota > Bacteroidia > Bacteroidales > UBA7960 > SKVR01. The sequence continues at coordinate 109,007 of JBKBSF010000005.1, forward strand.
AAACCCCTTTCAAAAACAATTGAAGAGCATACAGATATATGGGCATTTGTGTTCCACAACATGGGAGTAAAACCCAAATACCGTTAGCAGAAGATATTGCAATAAAACAGAAAAGCCCCTGCAATGGGGCTTTTCTGTTTTACTGACTTTGCAGAGGTTGCTTATCTCACAATGGTCATCTCATCAATCAGGTGACGTGCACCAGCATACTTTTCAATCACAAAAAGAATATACCGTGCATCCACGTTGATACATCTTTGCATCTGATGCTCAAAGAGGATATCGCCACTCATGGCTTCCCAGTTGCCATCGAAGGCCAGTCCAATAAGGTTGCCTTCTCCGTCAATTACGGGGCTCCCTGAGTTTCCACCGGTAATGTCGTTGTTGGAAATGAAATTTACCACCAGGGTGTTGTCGGAGCCATATTCGCCAAAGTTGCGCTGCTGAAACAATTCTGTAAGTTTTTGTGGAACTACAAACTCATGATGATCGGGGTTCTCTTTTTCAAACACCCCTTCGATGGTTGTAATATGCTTGTAAAAAACTGCATCCGCAGGCCAGTAACCCCCCACCGAACCATAGGTAAACCTCATGGTAGAATTGGCATCAGGATAGAAAAGCTCATCGGGTTTCATTTCGCGCAACCCTCTGATGAATAGGCGATTGGCCGTAGCAAGCATTTCTTCATACGGCGTGATCTGTGCCTGCAGCTGCTGATGTTTTTCGAAGATGGCGTTACCTACACGAAACACCCAGTCGTTCTGCAAAGTTCTCAGATTGGGTCTTGCCAGGAATGCTTCCAGAACAGCAGCATTGGCAAATATGGATCTGCGGTACACCTCATCGGCAAATCTGTTGAAATCGCCCCGGAATCGTCTTTCGATCTCCTGGAAAATGGCGGGTTGCAGGTGTGTGGGTACTTCGGTGGCATATACGCGGAGCATGGCAGCCCACAGATCGCGGTCAACCTGCTGGTTGTAATTGCGATAGCTGCGCTCTACAGCATCTTTTAACTTACCCACTTCCTCATTGATCTGCTCTGCAGAGGCATTCTCGCGGAGTAATCTTTCCAGCGTACGGTAGCCCATGGCAATACGAAACACATCGGGTCCGGTAATGATGGCCTCAGAGTAAATAAAGTTGTGCGAATGAATGCTCTCAAACCCTCTGTAAGCATTGGCAAACATCTCCAGAACGTTTCCGTATTGTTCAACTCTTTGTGCATCGGACTGCACCCAGGCGGCAAAATCGTTTTCGCGTTCGCGTTTGGTCTGGGCCACATTGTGTCTTTGCAGGGCAGTACTCATGCCAATAAAGTTCTTCCAGTAATTGGAAATGCCGGATTGCTTTGATGCATACTGGATACGCACCTGGTCGCTGGCAGCCATAGCCTGCTCAATAATATCCAGCTTTTGGCGTCTGATATCAATCCGGATGGGGAACTCGTGAGCCAGCTTAAACTCAATGCCCATGGAAGTGAGGTACCTTTCGGTTCTTCCGGGATAACCCAAAACCATGGCAAAATCGCCTTCCTGAACACCTCTGATGGATACAGGCAGGTGATGGCGTGGGCGCAAGGGAACATTCTCGGGGGCATAGTCGGCAGGAGTACCATCGGGAGCAGTGTAAACACGGAAAAGCATAAAATCGCCTGTATGGCGTGGCCACATCCAGTTGTCGGTATCTCCACCATATTTGCCGATGGAAGAAGGAGGAACACCCACCATACGAACATCAGTAAAACGCTCGTAAACAAACAGGTAAAACTCATTATCGGCAAACATTGGCCTCACGTTGGCCTGGTAGTGTGTGCCCTGTGTTGCTTCAGTTACAATCTGGTTGCTCAATCTGCGGATCACATTGTTGCGTTCGCCAACTGTCATACTTTCGTTAAGCTCGCTGTTGATGCGTTCGGTAACATCCACCACATTAACAAGAAAACTCACAAAAAGCCCTGGATTGGGAAGTTCTTCCTCCAGGCTCATGGCCCAGAAGCCATGGGTGAGATAGTCATTCTCCGGGGTGCTGTGAGCCTGGATTCGTCCGTATCCGCAATGATGGTTGGTTAAAACCAGTCCCTGGTCGGAGATGATCTCACCGGTGCAAAAACCGCCAAAACTAACAATAGCGTCTTTGATACTGGATTGATTGAAACTAAAGATCTGTTCGGGGCTAAGCTTAAGGCCCATTTCCTGCATGCGCAGGTGCAACTGATCGTCGATCATAAAGGGCAGCCACATCCCTTCGTCGGCTTTGCTCACAGGCACAAGCCACAAAAGGGCTGCCAGAAGCACAAGAGATATTTTTCTTATCATTGGTAAATTAAAAATATAAAAATGAATTACTACGAGAACAGGGTGTATTTAGAGAAAAAGAATGCTAAACAAACTCTTCACCTTTATAGAGCTTCACATCATTGACAAACCGCCGGATCTGTTGTTCCTGGGTTTTATGACAGATCAGCAACGTATTGTCAGATTCGGAAATGATAAAATCGTCCAATCCCTGGAGAACAACCAATTTATCATCAGGCACGTTTACAATACAGTTTTTCGAATCGTAAACCAACACATTTCGTCCCATGATGGCATTATTACTGTCGTCTTTCTGGCGAGCTTCATACAATGACCCCCAGGTACCCAGGTCGGACCAGCCAAAATCAGAAATAAAGACATAGACATTTTCTGCCTTTTCCATGATTGCATAATCGATCGAAATGCTTTTACATGCAGGATAAGCTTTATCCATGTAGGGGGTTTCATCGGGGGTATTGTACAAGCCGGTAGCTTTCTGAAAAACATAACTAATCTCAGGCTGAAACTTTTCGAAAGCCTCCATGATGGCTTTGCAAGACCAGATGAAAATTCCGGAATTCCACAGGAAATCGCCACTTTGCAAAAAAGATCGAGCCAGCTCCTCATTGGGTTTTTCAGTAAAGGTTTTTACCTTTCGCAGCAATTCATGTTGCTCAAAGGTGCTTCCTGCTACAAACTGTATATATCCGTAACCGGTATCGGGGCGTGAGGGTTTTATGCCCAGAGTGTAAAACCCATCTCCCTGGCTGGCAGCATCGAGAGCAGCAGTAATTAGAGTACAAAAAACATCTTCCTTCATAATAATATGATCGGAAGGTGCCACCACCATGGATGCTTCAGGATTGAGAGCATGAATTTTATGGGCAGCATAGGCTATGCATGGGGCAGTGTTTTTACGGGCAGGCTCCAGCACAACCTGCGACTCGTGTATCCCTTCGAGCTGTTCAAGCACCAGGTCGCGGTAAATTTTATTGGTTACCACGAAGATGTTCTCAGGATGACAAACTTTGAGAAACCGATCGTAGGTCTGCTGTATCAGGGTGCGCCCTGTGCCAAGGATGTCTATAAATTGCTTGGGTCTGTTTGTTTTGCTCATGGGCCAGAATCGCTCTCCTACCCCACCGGCCATTATTACGGCATAATTGTTTTTATTCATAGTTTCAGGTTTCAGTATATGCTCAAATAATCTATTAATTTTTGTTCGGTTATTTTCCTGGGTTTGGATCAGGGGCTTGTCTGGAGGGCCTGCTGGAGCACGTGCTCCCCCTCGAGCGGTTGTACACCGGCCATGGGATGAAACAGGTAGCGTCTTTTATTGTTTACACAATAACAGCGGTAACGTGTTTTAACGCGCTCTTCCTTCTGGAAGATCTTGCCGTTGGCAGCTACAAAATAGGCATTAACAGGAAGGTCGGCTACCAGCACTTCATTATCGTTGGGTGCATCAAAGGTTTTAAGGGCTTTCCAGAGAGGGGCATGCGATGCAAAGGTGGCCCGTGGGTTTTTGCAAAAATCCAGCACCTGACGGGCAATGGATTCGGGCAGAGAGTTCTGATAAAGCTGCTGCCTGAGCAAACTTGCAAACTCCTCTTTCCATTGCTGGCCATGAGGACTCACCCGATTCTGGTATTTATTCCATACCAGAAGGTGCGCATACTCATGAATAAAAACAAGGTAGAGAAACCAGGGGTTGAGGTTTCCGTTGAGCGTAATTCTATGGGCAGATACTTTACTGCCTGGGGGCCGGTAATCGCCAAGTTTGGTATTTCGACCGGCGGTAAAACGAAGTTGAATGCGGTTTTTTACAATAATATCGGCAACCTGCTCTACCACACCGGCAGGAAAATAGCGCGAAAGTATTTCTTTATGCCTGGCTTGCATCAATGGGATCGGATAGGTTGATCTTCTCAGGAGTTTCCATACTCCAGCGGGGGCAATCGCATTTGCGTTTGCGAACCGTTGAGCATGAAGAAATCCCCAGAACCATCAACATTAACAATAACAGAATTCCTTTATTTATCATCCCTTGTGCTTTGTTATTCATCCACAAACAATATGTTTTGAATGGGTCGTATGCCGCCCCGCCTTTGCGGGGTATCTCCATGCTTGCTGTTTCAATGGGTGTTGGTGTTTTATTCGCAAACATGTTCGTTTCATTTTCAAGCTTGTAAGTACAACAAATCCTTATCAAACTCAAGTGCAAACCTACATTTTTTTTCCCAAAAAACCATCAACCCCCATTGCATCCACATGGGTTAAAGATTTATAAATTCTTCACACTGAATGAGTGTCTGTACTTTCTCAGAAGGTGGCTTTCTGCAAAAAATCCGTAAATTCGCATAAAATTTTCAGCTACTTATTCCAACAACTTTCATGAAGCTTTTTACCCATATTGGAAGTTACATTCTTTTGCTGGGGAGGGTTTTACAACGCCCTCAGAATGCCTCCATTTACCGGCAAAAGATTCGCATCGAAATGGACAACCTGGGGTTGGAAAGCCTCGGAATTGTGGCCATCATCTCAGTTTTTATGGGTGCAGTAGTAACCATTCAAACCGCCTTTAACACCGACCATCCTTTGCTGCCCATCTATGCAGTGGGGTTTGCCACGCGCCAGTCGATCATCCTTGAGTTCTCACCCACCATCATCAGCCTTATACTTGCAGGGAAAGTGGGCTCGCGCATTGCCTCAGAGATTGGCACCATGCGCGTTACAGAACAGATTGATGCCCTGGAAGTAATGGGGATCAATTCTGCCGGATATCTGATCCTTCCCAAGATCATTGCCTCAATGATAGTAAATCCGATGCTGGTTGTGATCAGTATCTTCCTGGGCGTGCTCGGTGGCTGGATGGCCTCTGCCCTTACCCATGTGGTGCCCCTGAGCCATTACACCTATGGGATCCTCTTCGAATTTGCCCCCTACGATGTCTTTTATGCACTGGTGAAAACCGTTGTTTTTGCCTTTCTGATAGCATCCATCTCGGGTTATTTTGGATATATCACCAAAGGAGGTGCACTGGAAGTGGGCCATTCCAGCACCAAGGCTGTAGTATTCAGCAGCATCTACATCATAGTATTCAACTTAATACTCACCCAAATCCTGCTGGTATGATAGAGATCAGAGATCTGAGAAAATCTTTCGGAGAGCTGGAGGTGCTTAAAGGGATCAACACACGATTCGAAAAGGGAAAAACCAACCTGATTATCGGCCAGAGCGGATCGGGAAAAACCGTTATGCTCAAGTGCCTGGTGGGTCTGCTCGAACCCGACAGCGGTGGGGTGTACTACGATGGTGAAAATTTCACACAACTGCATGAGAAACAACGCAGCCGGATCCGGAAAAAAATCGGCATGCTGTTTCAGGGAAGTGCTTTATTCGACTCTCTTACGGTAGAAGAGAATGTGATCTTCCCCCTGGAAATGTTCAACAAAAAGATGACACGCAAGGAGAAACTTGACCGGGCCCACTTTTGTCTCGACCGGGTAAACATTCTCAACGCCAATCATCTTTATCCTGCCGAGATCAGCGGAGGAATGAAAAAGAGGGTTGCCATTGCCCGTGCCATTGCCAATAATCCCGACTATCTTTTTTGCGATGAACCCAACTCCGGGCTCGACCCACAAACTGCCATTGTAATCGACCAGCTTATCATGGAGATTACCCGCGAATTTGAAATAACCACCGTAATCAACACTCACGACATGAATAGTGTAATGGAGATTGGCGATCATGTGGTTTTCCTATACAAGGGTAATTTGTGGTGGGAAGGGCACTCGGAACAAATCCTTGCCACCGGAAACAAGGAGATCGAAGATTTTGTTTATGCATCTGAACTGATGCGCAAACTGCGATAAAAAGCAGGGGGCACCGGTTTTGTCAAAAAGTATTCTTACCCTGTCTGTTCCCCTGTATATTGGGGTGTTTTTCGTACCTTTGCAACGCCCAAACAGAGCCCGATGATATTGTTTGTAAAACTTTTCAGAGAGAGTGCCATTTTTGCCTGGGGCAGCATTGTTGCCAACAAGCTTCGCACCATGCTCACACTGTTGGGCATCACTTTTGGCATTTTTGCCATCATTTCGGTTTTCAGTATTGTTGATGGGCTTGAGCGACAGATTCGCGGCTCCATAGCCTCATTGGGCGATAATGTTATTTATGTTCAGAGGTTTCCCTGGGAATTCTCTTCTGATTTTGCCTGGTGGCGCTATATCAACCGGCCTGTGGCTCGTATGCAGGAGGCCGATGAATTGATGCGTCGCACCCAACTGCTCGAAGCAGCAGTTTTTGTTGCCTCCACAGGTGCTCCTATCGAAGCCGGCAACCGCAGCATCAACCGGGTGTCGGTGCTTATTGCCACCCACGATTTCGACAAAGTGCGATCGTTCGACCTGGACCAGGGAAGGTACTTCTCTCCTGTCGAATCATCCGCCGGGCGCAATGTGGCTGTTCTGGGATACGAAGTGGCCAAAGGGCTGTTTAACGAAACCCAGCCCATTGGACGAAACGTGCGCCTCTTTGGCAGGCAGGTGGAGGTGATCGGTGTATTTGAACAGGAAGGAGAAAACCCTGTGGGGTTGAGCTTCGACAACTTTGTGCTGGTGCCGGCATCTTATGTAAATACTTTTCGCAACCTGAGCAGCGAAAGATACAACCCTGAGATCTGGATCAAAGGCAGAGCAGGATTCTCCAACGATGAAGTGGCAGAAGATGTAAGAGGTGCATTGCGATCCATCAGAAGAATAAAACCCACTGCCGACGACAACTTTGCCCTCAACCAGCCCAGCTTGCTCACAAAACAGTTCGACAGCCTTTTTGCCATTGTAAAGCTGGCAGGCTGGATCATTGGGGGGTTTTCAATCCTGGTGGGAGGTTTCGGCATTGCCAACATCATGTTTGTTTCTGTAAAGGAGCGAACTACCCTCATCGGCATTCAAAAAGCCCTGGGGGCGAAAAAATACTTTATCCTGTTTCAGTTTCTTTTTGAAGCTGTTATCCTGAGTGTACTGGGCGGATCGGTGGGGCTGTTGTTTGTTTTTATCATAACCTGGCTGGCCAGTAAGGGCTTTAACATTGACCTGCTCATCGACTTGCGAAACATCCTGCTTGGGCTGAATGTTTCTATCATTATCGGGCTGGTATCGGGCTTTATGCCGGCCTGGTCGGCGGCACAACTCGATCCGGTGGAGGCCATCAGGGCCAACACCTGACCCCTGAGTAGAATTTCACTAAATACTATATTAATCCCGATTGGAAAAAAATGGAAAATAAAAAAGTAATTCTCGTTATTATGGATGGTTGGGGCGAAGGCAAAGGCGATCGCTCCGATATTATTGCCAATGCCAATGTTCCCTTTACCAAAAGCCTTTATCAGACAGCAGCCTATGCACAGCTCAATACCTCAGGAGAAGATGTGGGTCTTCCCAAAGGGCAGATGGGCAACTCTGAGGTGGGCCACCTGAATATTGGAGCCGGCAGGGTAGTTTACCAGGATCTGGTTAAGATCTCCAAAGCTATCGAAGAGGGCACCTTTCACCAGAATTCCACACTCACCCAGGCTTTTGAATATGCCAAACGAGAAGGCAGAAAAGTACATTTGCTGGGCCTGGTTTCTGAAGGAGGTGTACACTCTGCCATGGATCACCTTTTCGGATTGTGCGATGTGGCAAAGCAGCAGAACTTCGATCAACTTTTCATACATGCCTTTACCGATGGGCGCGATACCGACCCCAAAAGCGGACTGGGCTATATCAGGCAGCTGAATGACCACCTGAAGCAATCGGCAGGCACCATTGCCAGTGTTTGTGGACGCTACTATGCCATGGACCGCGATAAGCGCTGGGAAAGGGTTAAACTTGCATGGGATCTCCTGGTGAAAGGCGAAGGAGAAACCTACCACGATGCCGAAACAGCTATACAGGCATCGTACGAAGAAAACATTACCGACGAATTCATCAAACCTAAAGTACTGGTGGATGCCAATAATAAGCCCCTGGCCACCATTGAGGAGGGTGATGTAGTGATTTGTTTCAACTTCCGCACCGATCGTCTTCGCGAAATTACGGTAGTACTCACCCAGAAGGACATGCCCGAACACAGCATGCATACCCTGCCCCTGCATTACCTGACCATGACCAAGTACGACGAATCTTTCCGCAATGTACACATCATCTACGACAAAGACGATCTGAAGAATACAATGGGCGAAATTCTTGAAAAGCATGGCAAAACCCAGCTACGCATTGCCGAAACGGAGAAGTACCCTCACGTAACTTTCTTCTTCAGCGGTGGTCGCGAAAGCGAATTTAAAGGAGAAGAGCGTATTATGGTTGCTTCGCCCAAGGTGGCTACCTACGATCTGCAGCCCGAAATGAGCGCCCCTGAAGTAAAAGACAAAGTGGTAGCAGAATTGAAAAAGCAGAAATTCGACTTTATCTGCCTCAACTTTGCCAATGCCGATATGGTAGGGCATACCGGGATTTATGAAGCCATTCAAAAAGCAGTAGAGACGGTAGATGCCTGCGTGAAAGAGGTTACCGAAACTGCAGTAGCCAATGGGTACACAGTATTGATTACAGCCGACCACGGCAATGCAGATTTTGCATTCAATGAAGACGGATCGCCCAATACTGCCCATACCACCAACCCGGTACCTCTGTGGATGATCGACAACGACTACAAGCAGCTAAAGGAGGGAGGTCGTTTGGCAGACCTGGCTCCCACCATACTACACATCATGGGGCTACCTGCTCCTGAAGAAATGAAAGGAACCATCCTGGTTTAGAGCTTTGTTGCTCATCGCCTGAAAAAAAGATGCCTCAAAACCGGCAAATGGTTTTGAGGCATCCTTATTTGGATCAGACAACCTCCAATCAGGTGCCTTTGAGTTTTTCCACCAAACGTTTCATCATGGGCAGCATGGTTTGAGGATTGGTACTGCTGAGCAGGTTTTTATCCTCTACCCAGTCGAGGCCCTCATACACAGCACCTGCATTTACAAGGTCATCTTTGATGGCAAAAAATGCTGTAACTTTTCTCCCTTTCACCACTCCCGCAGAAATAAGCAACCAGGGCCCATGGCAAATGGAAGCAATGATTTTGCCCAGCTCATTATGCCTTTTTACGAATGAAAGGATTTTTTCATCACGTCGCCAAAGATCAGGGGCATACCCCCCTGGCACAATCACTGCATCGAAGGTTTGGTCGGAAATCTCATCGAAGCTCTTATCGGGTTTGAAACTCTGACCTCCTTTGCCCAGGTATATCTTTTTTTCCGGAGCTGCCGAAATCACATCAAAACCTTCCTCCTTAAGGCGCAGGTAAGGATATTGAAATTCAGAATCTTCAACCATCTTCTCCAGTAGAACAACTATTCTTTTCATTTTCTTTCAATTTTAAGTGTGTTATAACAGGTTCTTTATCAAATAACCCTGACAACCCGCGATTTGTTTGACTGTGTTGTGGGCTAATGATTACATAAATAAGGGGCAGGATCATAAAAAAACCCCGGGATTTCTGCAAATTCCGGGGCTACCAATCAACTAACCAAAACAACATGAAGAAAAAAATTACAGTTTAAAATTCTTACTGTTATAACGCAAGGATCGCTGTAATGTTTTGCGACCAGTGTTATTTTATTTTATGCTAATTTACTATTTTTTTAATTAAACATACAAACAATCGTGCCAGAAAAAGGAGACTTTTTTTAAAAACCGAATCACCTGTAGCTATTGCCTTTCCCGGCGACAGATTTTGCTGCTGAAAGTTTCCGGGCAAAAAAAATGTGGAATAAATCCACATCATGGGGAAGAACGTCCCTGAAAAAGCAATTGATTCGTTCTCCCTGGCTGGGCCGGCACATAACAGCAATGCCGGCCCGGGAGAAGGATTTAAGGGATAAGTTTAAGTTCTTTAAGGCACTCGTGTATCATTGTAAACGTGCGCTCAATATCATTGTCAAGGCCTACAGAGAAACGGATCAGCCCTTCAGACATTCCCATTTTGCGTTGCAAATCTTCGGGCACTTCACTGGAAGTACTTTTTCCTGAATTGCTGAACAAGGTTTTAAAGTATCCAAGGCTTACTGCCAGGTATCCTACCCCTTTCACCTGCATGAGTTCCATAAGCGCATTTGCACGTTCAGCAGTTTCCATATCGATGGCGATCATGCCTCCAAAGCCAAAATCGGGATTCATAATCTTTTTAAACAGTTCGTGCTGCGGATGCTCAGGCATACCGGGATAGTTGAATTTCAACCCAATTTCTTTGAAACGACTGGCCAGATACATAGCATTATGACTATGCTGCTTCATACGAATATGCAGGGTGTGCAAATTTTTATGTATACTGGAAGAACGCAGAGGATCAAGAACAGGGCCCAGCAACATTGCCGTACCGGTATTTACATCGGCAAGAGAGTTGATAAAAGCTTCATCGGCACAAATGGCACCTGCCACACAATCGTTTTTACCGTTGATAAACTTGGTCATGCTATACACCACAATATGAGCGCCCAGTTTTGCTGGCGCCACAATCATGGGAGTAAAGGTATTATCTACCAGCAGCTTGATACCATGCTCATCGGCAATTTTCGCCAATGCTTCGATATCGCATATCTGAAGCAAAGGGTTGGTCATGGTTTCGGTGTAAATAAGAGCAGTATTGGGGCGGATCGCCTTGCGGATGGCATCATGATCTGTAGGATCCACAAAGGTTACCTCAATCTGAAACTTTTTCAGGTAGTTGGCCAGGAAAGCAAAGGTACCTCCGTAGGTTGTAACACTTGAAACGATATGCGATCCGCAGTTGCAGAGTTGCAAAATAGCGGAAGTAATGGCAGCCATGCCAGAAGCCGTTACCCAGGCACTCTCTGTGCCTTCCATTGCGGCCAGGGCATCGGCAAGGTAGCGATTAGACGGATTCCAATGACGGGAATAAAGGAAACAACCCTCTTGTTCTCCATGAAAGGTATCCACCATGGTTTTCCCTTCCATAAAGGTGTAGGTTGCTGAATCGGTGATGGAGGGATTTACATCGCCAAATTCACCAAACTGCAACAGGTCCTGAATTTTTGAAGCCGGGTCGAATTTCATAATTTGCGCGTGTTTGTTAAGGATGATATACTGGCTGTAAGAGCAGCTGTTGACAAGGCAAAAATAATAATTTTGTCAAATAACGCGCAGTTTATGAAAAATTATTTAATGTTACTCCTCCAAAAGCTTACAATTTAATTGTTTTTATGTTATTTTTGTAACACATTATAATTTTACACCACGCAAAGATGAACGGCGGCTATCAAATTGACAAGACAGACCATAAAATTCTGGAAATTCTCACCCAGAATGCCCGCATGCCCTTTCTGGAAGTTGCAAGGGTTTGTGGCATCAGCGGAGCAGCAGTACACCAACGTGTTCAGAAACTTATTGATGCTGGCATTATCAATGGCTCGCAATTCAACCTCAATCCCAAAGGGATGGGGTACTTCACATGTGCTTTTATCGGGATACAGGTAAATCTGAATGCCAACTCATCGCACGAAGAGGTTTTTGAGAAGATCAAACAGATCCCCGAGATTATTGAATGTCATCATATTTCGGGCAAGTACTCCCTTTTTGTTAAGGTGTATACTAAGAATAACGAACACCTGAAAAAGGTGATTGTGGAGCATATACAATCTATCGTTGAAGTTACCAGCACCGAAACCTTCATTTCGCTGGAGGAGGGTTTTAGCCGAAACCTTCCGGTTAACGAAGGCGATATTCATAGTTTTTAGTTTGTTTCAAAGGTTTTTTCCAAACCTAAAAAGGCTGCCGGAATAAAACCCGGCAGCCTTTTATGTTTGAAATTATTTTGTCTACACTCTGCTAAAGGCGCATAAAACTTATAGCTGCACCGCCACCGGGAGCCAACTTCAACTTGAGCTCCGAGGTATGATCTACCTGGATTTTCTCAATGCGATAGGCTGTAGGGTTATCATCCCAATGGGCATCGGGAGCATCGGCATAAAGCGTAACCTCATATTGCACCCCTGGGGTGAGGAAGTCGGTTTTTACCACCAGCTCCCGGGCTTCTTCATTGGTAATACTTCCCAGGAACCAGTTTCCTGTTTCTCTCTCTTCACGTGCAATGGTTACGTATTGCCCTACTTCACCATTGAGCACACGCGTTTGCTCCCAGTCTACACCCACATCCATGATAAACTGAAAAGCAGGATGTCCATCGTAATGTTTGGGCAGATCGGCAACCATCTGCAACGGGCTGTAGATTACCACATACAAAGCAAGTTGCTGGGCAAGGGTTGTGTTTACCTGATTCTCCTTCCTGTAAGGCTCCAGCTTGATATTAAAAATACCGGGGGTATAATCGATAGGGCCAGCCAGCATGCGTGTAAAAGCTACGATGGGCAAATGCTCAGGAGGGTTTCCTCCATCGGTGGCCCAGGCATTAAACTCCTGCCCTCTGAGATTTTCGCTGCTAAGATTGTTGGGGAAAGTGCGACGCAGGCCGGTAGCCATAATGGTTTCATGCGAATTAACACCTACTTTATGGCGTGCAGCAGTTTCCAGAACCCTCTGGTAATGATTTACCATAAACTGGTTGTGGTGATATTCACCTTCGGGAATGATGGTGCCCACATAACCGGTCTTCACTGCATGAAGCCCCAGATGTTTCATCAGAGCGTAGGCCGTATCCAGTTGTTGTTCGTAGGTGGTAACAGCAGCTGAGGTTTCGTGATGCATTACAATATTAACCCCTTTTTGCCTGGCATATTCTACCACACCCTTGAGATCGTAATCCGGGTAAGGGGTTACAAAATCAAAAATCCCTTCCCTGTCATTGGTACCGATCCAGTTTTCCCAGCCAGTATTCCACCCTTCAATGAGTAAGGCATTGATGCCGTGCTTTGCAGCAAAGTCAATATAGTATTTGGCATTTTCGGTAGTTGCGCCATGGCGCCCGTGAGGTTGCTGACCAATATAGGTACTCATATCCTGTGTTGCCGCAAAATCCCAGGTTGATTTTCCCAGGTGCATCTCCCACCATATACCCATATACTTGGTAGGTTTAATCCAGGATACATCACCCAGCTGATTGGGCTCGTTCAGATTGAGGATAAGGCGCGATTCTATCAGATCTCCTGCTCTTTCGCCTACCTGGATCATTCGCCAGGGCGTATGAAAGGGGGTTTGTTGCCTTACCTTATAGGGGGTATTTTCAGAACCAGCCAGATTCGACCACATCTTCAGGTTATCGGTATCTACCTGCAAGGTAATGCCTGCATAATTGATCAGTGCCGCTTCATGGAAACTCAGGTGCAAACCCGAGGAGGTTTGCATGGTAACCGGAGTATTCACAGCGTTTACAGGGATAAAGGTTTGCGCCAGATTGGGGTGGTTGCGCTTTGCCAGGGCGTCAATTTCGCTGAATGCAGTGGTGGAGTATAGATGCTCCGAGATATCCCAGTCGCCGGGGGTCCACCATACTTTATGATCGCCGGCGAGGTTGAAGTGAGTTCTCTCCTCGCTGATGAGGACTTCCTTCAGATTAGGCTGGTCGGGGAATACATAGCGAAACCCAAGGCCATCATTGTACACTCTGAACACAAGATCAAAGCTGCGCTTCAGATCTTTTTCTTCCTGCAGGCCCACCACCAGCTCATGGTAGTTATTCTCAACCCATCGTTGCTCTCCCCAGGGCATTTCCCAGGTCTCTGAGAAAGATCTTTTGGCCACCCGGGTTATCTTCAGTCCTTGTGCCAGGGCTGGTGCATCAATAAACTCGAAACCTACCGTGGAGGTGTCAATGATGGTTTCCTGCTTAAAGGTAACAGTATAAGCTGCCTGACCATTCTCCAGAAGAAAAACATTAACCGACAGATTACCGTCGGGTGAACTGATTTCGGGTGATCTGTCAAGGTTGCAGCTAACCCATAGCAATGCCATGGCAGCAAAAATTGCCAGTCTTTTCATTTGCATCATACTTGTGATTTTTTTTGAAGTAATACTTTTTTTCCAATCCAAAAATAGTCTTTTTTCTGCATCCACTATACATTAATAACATGTAATGGTTCGCCCTGACAGTTGGACACAATCCAAAAGACATTCAATTACAGCTTCATTTTCTGTTTTTTCCCATAGGTGAGTGTTCGCCAGAACCATTCCATAGGACCAAACCGGAAATGACGCAACCAGATGTCGCTCCATACTACCTGCACAATATAGATGGCCAGCGTGAGCAACATACCCTGCCATATGTTTACTTTTCCATACAAACCCAACCCATAGGAAAAAAACAGGGTAGTAGCAATTACCGACTGCATCAGGTAATTGGTTAATGCCATACGCCCGGTTCTTTTGATGGCATGGCTGAGCCTTGGTAAATAGTTGTTGTGATAGCAATGTGCAATAATGGCAATATAAACGAATGTCATGGCAGGTCCGCCAAAACCGTGACCCACGAGCGCAATTACGGTATTCATGTCAATCATTATGTAAGAGCTTTGCACGGAGTAGGTGGCATACAGATAGTTCCCAGTCAGGGCAAAAGGAAGGCTGAACAGCAAAAGTTTCTGAAAAAAGCCTTTATGGGCTTCAAGGTTTTCAAACACCTTTTTGCGTGCCAGCACCATACCTACCAGGAACATTGCCAATACATTGGGGAAAAAGAACAAAACACCTCCCAGCACATTGCTGTACTCTCTGAGCCTCATGGCAACGATCTGCCCAAAACTACCGGTAGCATACACTGTCAAGGTTCTTTCGAACATTTCCTTCATGCTGAAATAGGATTCATCAAAGGTTTTAAGCATCTCCTCTGCAGCATCGGGGATGGATAGCATCCACTTAAAAAACAACGCAAACAACAAAGAAAAGAGGATGGGCAACAGCAAAATGCAGAAAGCCCAGATCAGCAAGGCTTTATTGGATTTTTTGCGGAAAAGGATCATCAAAAACCCGAATAATGCATAAAACACGAGAATATCGCCATACCAGAGCAATACCACATGCAGGGCACCAATAAGCAACAGCCATGCGAGCCTTTTCCGGAACAGAGGCAACACCCCCCTGTTGGCTTCATCGGCCTTGCGCATAAAATAATAGAACCCCATTCCAAAAAGCATGGAAAAAAGAGTATAAAACTTGCCGGTAAAAAAGAAATCAAGAACCCATTTGGCCTGGGTGTTGAGCGGATCAGTCCAGAGCGCAAATTCGCGCATCTCGGTAAGGAAGGGAGCGTTCATCAGGGGAAGGTTCACCATGAGTATTCCCAGTAGTGCGAATCCTCTTAAAAGGTCCAGGATTTCCACCCGTTCCTGGGTTTGCATGGGTTGGTAGTTTGTGGTCATAAGGGTCAATTAAGGTTAAACAAACGGTTGAAAAAGCACAAAGCAAAAAAGCAATCTGCAGAAGTCCGAAACAGCGCATCATGGAAACGAGCCTACTCTTAGGACGCAAAAATGGAGGTCGAATTACACATCCGACCTCCCGAATTTTTATGTTTAGTAAATAATTGCAAGGAAAAAACAAATATCATGGGAGCGCTGGCATAGCCCTCTCTAATAATCTTTTACACATATACCCCCCTATCCTCTTCTCTTGATGAGGTCATCTTCGCTTATTCCTTCCAGCACTTCGATATTGATGCCATCCGAAATACCGGTTTTTACGAGTCTTTTTTCATACACCTGGGGTTCGGTTTCCACCTCAACATAAATGCTGTCGTTTTCGAAGAGCAAAAGACTCTCCTGTATGGCGAGCACACTGTCGCGTCGTTCCAGAACGATATCAGCAGTGGCGCTGTAACCGGCCCTGATAAAATGCTCCTGGTCGAGTTTTACTGCAGCACGTATTTCAAACTGAATGGCACCACTTTCCTGCTCACCTTTGGGGGATATGTGCTCAAGCATTGCGGTAAAATTGGTGGCATCTATGGCTCCGATATTCAGGATCAGCTCCATCCCTTCACGAATTTTACCTACTTCAGACTCATCTACTTTTCCTCTGAAAACCATCTCACTCATATCGGCAATGGTAACAATGGTTGTACCTGCATTGAAATTGTTGGCTTCGATAACAGAGTGTCCGATTTCAACGGGAACACTCAGCACCATACCTTCTATGGTAGACCTGATGAGGGTGTTGGTGGCTGCGCCAGAGGTACGGCTAACCCCGTCGCGGATGAGCTGAAGATTGTTCTCAGCCGACTGAAATTCCTCCTCCGCATTGCGCAGAGCAATACGCACGGGAATAACCTCCGACTCGGCAATTACTTGTCTTTCGAAGAGCTGCTCCTGACGGTTGAAATTGATCCTGGCTTCTTCCAGTGCAATTTTCGCACGGTTTACACGACTTTCGGCTGCATTGAGATTAACCATATTGGGCACAATCCGCACACGGGCAATCACCTGCCCTGCTTTTACATGCTCCCCCTCGGTTACATAAATCTGATCGATGATACCCGATACGGTGGGCTTGATCTCGATTTCATTGCGAGGCACTACCGAACCTGTAGCAACCGTTTTGCGAATAATATCAGTATAAAAAGCCTGAGTAGTTTCAAACACTACGGGGCGAGGTCTTGACTTGGAATACAAAAATCCGATGGTTCCGGCAAAAATGGCCAGAACAATAATAACGACTACAATTCTGAAAAACTTTTTCATTTTATATTGGCTTTTGAGGTTATATCTGTTTTGTTGTATAAATCTTATTCATCTCTGAGTGCATCAATGGGTTTGATTTTTATTGCCCGGCTGGCTGGCATTAAGCCTGCCACAGCACCTGATATTACCAGGATGAGCAGTGCCATCATACCCACGTTAAAATCCACGCCCGGATTTCGGAATATGGGGCTCTCGCTGGCACCAGATTGCAAGAGGGTATTTACCACTTCCAGCAGAAATACAGCCAGTGCCAGTCCAAAAAAACCGGCAAGGGTGGTAAGAAACACGGATTCGGTAATGATCTGGCTTACAATTTTGACCGGAGTAGCTCCCAGGGCTCGTTGTATACCGATCTCGCGGGTCCGTTCTTTCACTACAATGAGCATTATATTGCTGATACCGATTACTCCGGCCAGCAGCGTGCCAATCCCTACAATCCACACCAGCACATCGATACCCAGGAAAAGACCTTTGATTTTGCGAAACTCCTGCTCCATATTAAAGCCAGCGATGGCCTGCTGGTCGTGCGGGGCTACCCGGTGTCTCCTTTTGAGCAGTTCGCGGGCCTTTTGCTCTACAACCCCTGCAGGAACATCGTCGTGGGCTGTCATGGCAAACCATCCCACCACATCGCCGTAGTTGTAGGTTCTTTGAAGGGTGGTAAAGGGTATAAAAATGCTCTGGGCCTTATCGCCACCAAAGCCGATATTGCTGTTGAGTGGCGAAAAAATACCCACAACCTGGAAGTAAACTCCATTGATCCGGATGTATTCTCCCAGCGATTTTTCTCCATTATCAAACAGGGCCTCTTCTACCAGGTGCCCAATAACAGCTACCTTCCGGTTGTGTTTTATGTCAAGGGGGTTGATAAATCGTCCTTCCCTGAGCCTTACCGGGTCGATCAGGTTCCATTCGGGATAATCGCCATTGATGGTAAAGCTTCCTGTGTTGATACCTCTTACCACATTGTCTACAGAGCTGGTTCCACCGCCTGCCTGCAGCCGGGGTGCCAGCACAGCCAGTTCGGGGATATTGTTTTTCAAGGCCTGAATGTCGTCGTTTCGGAAGAAAAACCGGCGACCGCGCGGAAATCCGTCCCAGGGCTCAGAGGTGGGCTGCGTCCACATAAACACACTGTTGGTGGCAAAGTCTTTCATCCCTTCAAACACGGCGTTCTGCAGGCCTCTGCCCGAACCCAGCATGATGATGAGCATAAAAATACCCCAAAACACACCAAAGGCAGTGAGAAAGGTACGAACCTTATTTTTTTTCAGGGCAGCAAATATTTCCTGCCATTTATCAAGGTCAAACATAGTTTACTTTATTTCAGATTAATGTTGGCATGTTAAAAGCAATGTTGCCTGCTACTCATCGCGCAGTGCGTCAATGGGTTTGATCCGGGCAGCTCTTTGTGCCGGCACAAAACCAGCAAGGGCTCCGGCTACAATCAACAATAGGGTGGCACTCACTGCCAGGCCAAAATCGGCCGAAGGATCGGCAAAGAAAGGTGCATCGATGCCCGAAAATACTTCCAGAAGGCCTACCCCCAGCACCAAGCCAATATAGCCGGCGAAAGTGGTAATGAGAACCGACTCAAAAAGGATCAGCGAAACCACAGAAAACGGGGTTGCACCCAACGCCTTGCGGATACCGATCTCCCGGGTGCGGTCTTTCACCACAATGATCATGATATTGCTCACCCCGACAATACCGGCGATAATGGTACCGATACCAATGATCCAGACAAACAGCCGGATACCCATGAACACACTGCGCATCTGCAGATAACTTTCGAAACTGTTCCATGTACCCAAGGCACGGCGATCGTTTTCATCGAAGTTGTGCACAGCAGCCAAACGGCTTCTTATCTCGGCTTCTGCCTGCCGGGCCTCCTCCATATTTTTAACATCGATGGTCATTGAGATCTCGTGCAGACGATTTCCACCACTGAACACCATTTGCGCGGTAGAAATAGGCACATAAATAGTACGCATATTATTCTCATTGCGGCTTTCATCTTCAAAGAAACCCACCACCTGGAAGGGGATGCCATTTACAAGGATATAACTCCCCAGAGCCTGTGCAGCATCAGCCTTAAACATCACATCGCGCACAAGGGTGCTGATAACGGTAACCTTTCTTCGGTCCTGCAAATCCAACTCGTTGACAAAGCGTCCTTCAGTGATCTTTAAATTCTCGATGTACTTAAACTCGGGGTGTACATTGCGAATGCCAAAAGAGTGGGTTTCGTTTTTGTAGGTAAGCTGGTTGCCCCACCAGATGTTGAACCTGCCGGAGATATACTCACGCTGCTGCACATTGTTTTTGAGATTGTCGTAATCATCGTTGGTAAAGCGTATGGGGCGCCCCACTGTAAGTCCATTGTGAGGTATGCTGGTGCGCCCGGTCCATATCCAGAGCGAGTTTCTGGCAGAGCCGGCAAACTGGCGTTCAAAACCGTTCTCCAGTCCTTTGCCCGATCCCAGCAGGATGATCAGCATAAAGATCCCCCAGGCAACACTGAAGCCGGTAAGCACAGTGCGCAACTTGTTCTTTTTTATGGTAGACAGGATCTCCTGCCATTTATCCAGATCAAACATTTTGAGGTTTTTTTTGAAGTTCTTTAATTGTTAAGCAGTTTCGGCAAAAACCTCCAGGGGTGCGGGAGCATAATCAGCCTCAATAAGACCATCGCGCAGCTTTATCACACGTTGAGTCATGCGGGAAATGTCTTCCTCGTGGGTTACAATGATCACCGTAATCCCCCCTTTGTTGATCTCCCTGAGAATTTCCATTACCTCGTAAGAAGTGGTTGAATCCAGCGCCCCGGTGGGCTCATCGGCAAGGATTACTTTGGGGTTGGCAATCAGAGAACGAGCAATGGCAACTCTTTGCTTTTGCCCTCCCGACAACTCGTTGGGCATATGCTCAGCCCATTCGCGCAAACCTACTTTCTCCAGGTAATCCAGAGCGATCTTGTTGCGTTTCTTGCGGCTTACATTTTTATAATAAAGGGGAAGAGCCACGTTTTCCATTGCATTCTTAAAGGATATCAGGTTGAAAGATTGAAAAACAAACCCGATATATTCGTTGCGCAGCAACGCGGCTTTGGTTTCAGTAAGGTTGGCAATGGGCTTTCCGTCGAGGTAGTACTCTCCCTGATCGTGGTTGTCCAGTATCCCCAGTATATTGAGGAGAGTCGACTTTCCGGAGCCGGAGCTTCCCATGATCGAAACCATTTCGCCCCTTCTGATCTGGAGGTCTATCCCTTTTAACACATGAAGGGAACTGGAACCCATTTTGTACGATTTGTGGATATTTTTTAAGGTAATCATGTCTATTGGCTTTAATGAATATGTGCTTTTGTAACCAAGATTAAACCAAAACTCGCATTATATTGTCCTACTGGTACTTACGAGCGTGTTTTGAAGAAATAAGGGGATTGACAAATGTTCGGTGCCGCACAAACATTGTTCGTATCTGAACAATCTTTTAAAAAGCATGTATCCGGCTTCTGTCATTAAGATCTGACGTTTGAACGAAGCAAATGTTACACCGGAGAGCAAGTTTGTACAAACGTTATTCAAACTGACCCGTTGGCAGCAAAAACCCTGCATACCGGTGTATGCTTTTTCACTCACAATTAGCTTAAAAAGCATTATTTTTGCCCCGGAAAAACCAGCAGACATTCATTGGCATGGCATAGTTCAAAGTCAAACATTTGAATTGCGGTTTCAGGGTTTGCAGAATCAGTTCAATCAATCATAAATAATCACCCCCAATCTTAAAAGTATATGGAATATTTTACTGACCAAATGGCCAACGCTCATATTCTTAACCAGTTTTGGCTGACCTTTCTGCTGGTAATCTCCATGGTGCTTGTTTCGCGCACCTTTGTGGCCGGCACCCGGTATTCGCCCATTCTGATCATTGTGGTTTTCGGCCTGCTTATGGGCTATGTGCTGGTTGGCACGGGCATGGGCACACCCGGCCTCAGGGAGTTTCCCATTGTTGATTTCACCAGCAAGGTTACCATTACCGCACTGATTGCTTCATTTTTTGTGGGAGGACAGGAGATTAAGAAAATCATCTCCAATCAGGAAATTGACAAAAAAGACATTGTAGTTCCCTCAGACGAGGAGATGTTTCTGGGCACCAAGTTTACCCAGTTCATGTTTCTGATCCGTTCCTTTTTTGTACTCATCGGCATTGAGTCTATGAAAAGAGTAATCGTAGGGTACAACAACAACGAACCCCTTGATAACTTTTACCCCCTTCTGGGCTACCTTGGCCTTGTGGGTTCCATTATTCTGATTGACTACCGGGCCAAAATCACCAATAAACCGGTATATATCCGTAAGGGGATTATAGAAACTGCCCTGATCCTGGGTATTCTGGTACTGTCGTGGCATATTGCCCGCTGGATAAGGCCTCACATAGCCCTGCCGGAGATTTTCTTTGCCATGATCCTGTCTGTTTCTTTGGGTATGATTTTCTGGCGCTGGAAATTTGGCCCCACCATTCGTTCTTTGCTCTTTGCAGGTATTCCGGTGGTGCTGGCAGCCAATTTCATGGTGGGAGGTTCGCGCATTGCCGAAGCTTTTACGCTCACCGGTATGACTTCGGTGCTCTCCTTTGGATTTTTTGGCCAGCTGCTCTGGATGTTTGGAGGACTGAGTATCCTGATTTTCTTTGCTAAATCCAACAATATCCGCAACCTGGCCCCCGGTATGGCCGGATCGCTCAGCCACTCTGGTCTTACGGGTGCCTGTACGGCAGGCGATCTGGGGCCCGAAGCCCAGGTGCGTGCACCCATCATGATCAACATCCCCTTTATAGGCCACATTTTTGTTTTCAGCATCCTTGCTGCCAGTGCTACTACGGGCAGATTGCTTATACCCTACACCCTGTTGGTTGTGGCAGTGGGCCTTTTGCTGACGTGGCTTTCGGTTCGAACCTTGCGCACTGCCAACAATAAGGACTCCAAAGAAATCAGGGGGCTGATGATCTTCTCCCTGGGATGGCAGCTGGTAGCGGTTTTTGGAGGCTTGCTGATCCTTAATCTTGGCGGAATGGGGTTGAACGACTCGGTGATGGCCAATGCATCGGCCATCTCACACTTTGGTCTTTTTGCTGCCATACAAGGTGGTATGTTTGGAGAACAAGCTGCCGGACTGATCGCTTTCGTTTTTGCCATGCCCTTTTTGGTTCACCCGCTTGTTTTCGGTATCTTTGGTAAAACGGCTGAAAACAACGGTGTAATGCCCGCTCGCATAGTATATATCCTTGCAGCCATCGGAGTACTGGGTGTTACCTACGCATTGTTCTTTTAACCTGAAAAACATAAAACCCATGTCCGAACTTTCTTTCGAATACAAACTATTTGTTGAACCAGAGCACATTGATGAGCTCAACCATGTAAACAATGTGGTGTATGTGCAATGGATACAGGATGCTGCAGTAAAACATTGGAACCATGTGGCTCCTGCCGACATCAGAGAAGAATTTGTTTGGTTTATCGTAAGACATGAGATAGACTACAAGGCCTCAGCCAAACCAGGCGATGAATTACTTATTCGCACCTTTGTGCTCAATGCCTCAGTAGTGAGTTCTGACCGAAGGGTACAAATCTACAGGGCCAGCGATATGCAATTGCTGGTAGAGTCGAAAACCACATGGTGTTTGATCAATAAGCAGACACAACGGCCCGCCCGAATTACCGACTCTATTAAAGCATTATTTTTGCCATTGTAACCAACAAAAAACCGGAAAACTTACATTTTCCGGTTTTTTGTTTCCAGGCTCACATAGCAACCCTGTCTTAGAAGGGAAGATCGCCTTCATCGGCTTCTTCCACCACATCGGGTGCAGTATGTGAAGCACCGGCACCACCCTGATTAGACTGGTCATCGCCTGAAGATTTGGGTCCACCCAGGAAAGTCATCTGATTGCCCAGAATCTCGGTAATGTATTTTTTGGTGCCATCCTTATCATCATAAGAGCGGGTTTTGATGCGACCCTCAAGGAAAATTGAATTCCCCTTTTTCAGATACTTTTCTGCCAGATCCGCAAGATTATTCCACAACACAATGTTGTGCCATTCGGTTTGTTCTACCCGGGATCCATCCTTTCCTTTGTAGAACTCAGTGGTAGCAAGGGGGAAATTGGCCACCTTGGCTCCGCTTTCCAGGTTCCTGATCTCGGGGTCCTTCCCCAGATTTCCAATCAAAATAACTTTATTCACTCCAGCCATAATACTTGGGTTTTTAATCAATCAAAAAATTCAATGTCGGATTAAATATAAAATATTTTTTCTAAATCTCAAAATTTTTGTTCTTTATCTTAATAGTTTTGCCTTTTAAACACCGTAGACCATGTGTCTGCATGTTAAAAAAAGTCATTATTACTATCAATAACCGTTGGGTATGCGACCCTATTCTGCAGCCCTTACAGTGATTTCTGAACTTTTTCCAGAAAACGACTGATGAGAACTGGCTTGCCCAATTGTTGGAACTGCTCAAAAGTAAGCCATCGAAGCGACTTATCAAAATCTGTGTTATGCTTACTTTTTGCCCTGATAACATAGAAAAAAGCCTCAATACGCTGATGGGTAAGTTGATGCGATGTATGGTGTACAGGGTCGGGGCATACAGATATATCGCTCATGGTGAACATATTGTGTAAATAAGATTTATTTTCAATTATTTCTAATGGTTCAATTGCCTCTCCTGAGGTTTCAAGCAGGGGTATTTGATGCAAATTTCTCCAGATATCCTTATCATCACGGCGTTGAACCAGGAAAACAATGTCCTCTCCATTCCTGGTATAGATAAAGAAGAAATGAAAATAGCGTGTTTTTATTCTGATCTTTTTTTTCTTAACAGGGATGGCATCCACTTTATTGTTGATGCGAGCCTGGCAGTCCATAACAAAGGGGCATTGCTGGCACAGGGCACCGGAGGGTTTGCAAATAAGGGCTCCCAGATCCATAAGGGCTTGATTGAAGGCACCTGGCTGCTGGCGGTCAATCCATTGTTCGGCAGCCTCGGAGATCATCTTCACGGTAGCAGGCAAATCAACGGGATGTTCAATACCCAGGTAGCGGGCAATAACCCGTATCACATTTCCATCTACTGCGGCATGAGGCAGGTTGAAAGCAATGGATGCGATGGCAGCAGCAGTGTAAGGGCCCACCCCTTTGAGCTGCCGCAGGTCTTTGCAGGAAGCCGGAAACTCCCCTCCCCACTTCTCCACAATGATTTTGGCGGTATGATGCATGTTGCGTGCCCTGGAATAATAGCCCAGCCCCTGCCACAAGCCAAGCACCTGGTCTTCGGAAGCCGCTGCCAATGTATAAACATCGGGGAAATGCTCCAGGAAACGATGGTAATACGACATGCCCTGTGCGATGCGGGTTTGCTGCAATATTACCTCCGAAAGCCAAATCTTGTAAGCATCAGAGGTTTGCCGCCAGGGCAAGGCTCGTTGGTGATGTTGGTACCATAACATCAGGCGGGAGGTAAAATCCATTGGGCAGGGGTAAGAAGAAGCAAAAAAAAATTACTTAATTAGTTGATGTAAAATTAAATAAATTGTTTTCTTTAATTGAGAAAAGAATTATCTTTGCAACCCATTTTGAGAGAAAAGAACGTTTATAGTACATATAACCTTAACAGAAATCATTATGACCAAAGCAGAAATTGTAACTGAAATTGCCAACAAAACAGGAATTGAGAAAGTAGCTGTTCAGGCAACGGTTGAAGCCTTCATGAATACCGTAAAAAATTCGCTCGTAAGAGGAGAAAACGTTTATCTGAGAGGATTTGGAAGCTTTATCATCAAAGAAAGAGCAGAAAAAACCGGCAGAAACATTTCTAAAAACACTACCATCATTATTCCTGCACATTGCATTCCTTCATTTAAGCCTGCCAAAGAATTCGTAAGCGAGGTAAAGGAATCCGTTAAGGCGAAATAATTCAGGTACAGAGTTTTTCATTCATTCATTTTTTAAAAAATATAGCTATGCCAAGCGGAAAAAAGAGAAAAAGACATAAGATGGCGACCCACAAGCGCAAAAAGCGCCTGCGTAAAAACAGACACAAAAAGAAATAATACGCTTTGATCCGTATCGTTTTTTTACGGCCTGAATAAAAATTACATAATACCTTCCGGTGTTATGTAATTTTATTTAGAGCCATTGAACTTTCTGAACCTGTATCCTTCCGACCATTCATCTTGTCAGGCAAACAACACAGCCCAGCCCCTGGCGGCTAGCGAAGGTTGATCTGCACTGCCAAACTTCTAACAGTCCTGATCATGGCATGACCCTGCGGGGTCGGGCAACTGCATCAATACCTTATTGACAGATGATATTCTAACTTACTAAAGATTTTGAGATCGTGAACAAAGAATTAATCATTGATTCGAACGCTACCGAGATTGTTATTGCCTTGCTGGAAGACAAACAACTGGTTGAACTCCACAAGGATAAAAAAAACAATAACTACTCTGTTGGCGACATTTACCTGGGGAAGGTCAAAAAGATCATATCCGGGTTAAATGCTGCATTTGTAGATGTTGGCTACGAAAAAGATGCTTTTTTACACTACCTCGACCTGGGCGCCCAGGTGAACTCTCTCAACAAGTACACAAAACTTGCTATCTCCGGAAAAAACTCCAAAATCCTTTCTCTGGACACCTTCATTGCCGAGAAAGACATTGAAAAAACCGGAAAAATCACCAATGTTCTCACAAGCAATCAGCCCGTACTGGTGCAGATTGCCAAAGAACCCATCTCTACAAAAGGACCTCGTATCACCAGTGAGATCTCCCTGGCAGGGCGATACCTGGTACTGGTGCCTTTCTCCGATCGTATTTCTGTATCACAAAAGATCAAAAGCTCCGACGAAAAAAGCCGGCTTAAAAGGTTGGTGCAGAGCATTAGACCCAAAAATTTCGGCGTAATCGTACGCACGGTAGCCGAAGGTAAAATGGTTGCCGAACTGGATGCCGACCTGCGCAGCCTGGTGGAAAAATGGTATAAAGTGGTGGAAAAGCTGGAAAACGCCAAGGCACCCAAAATCATACAGGGTGAAGTAAACCGCACCACCGCTATCCTGCGCGATCTGCTTACCGAAGAGTTCAACAACATTGTGGTAAACGACCAGTCGGTATACGATGAGTTGCGCGAATACATGAAAACCATTGCCCCCAAGAAACTTGATATCCTCAAGCTCTACAAGGGCAAATCACCCCTTTTCGACGCCATGGGTGTTGAGAAACTCATTAAGGGGTCTTTCGGAAAAATCGTTTCCATCAAAGGGGGCACCTATCTGATCATTGAGCATACAGAAGCACTCCATGTGATTGATGTAAACAGCGGGCACCGCATCAACGCCGAAAACAGCCAGGAGTCCAACGCCCTGGAGGTAAACCTGGAAGCGGCTGCCGAGATTGCCCGCCAGCTGAGGCTGCGCGATATGGGAGGTATCATTGTAGTCGACTTTATCGACATGGTAGAGCCTGCCAACCGCCGCAAGCTCTTCGAAAAAATGAAGGAGGAGATGAAGAAAGACCGTGCCAAGCACAACATTCTTCCTCCCAGCAAATTTGGCCTGGTGCAGATTACCCGGCAACGCGTGCGCACCGAAACCAACGTAGAGATCCTTGAAAAATGCCCCGCCTGCGGTGGTTCAGGAGAGATCAAACCCAGCATCATCCTTATCGATGAGATCGAAAACAACCTGCGCTACCTCATTCAGGAGCAAAACGAAAAAGACCTCACCCTGAGGGTACATCCCTACATCTTTGCTTATCTCACCAAAGGGCTCTGGTCGCGAAAAATGCAATGGATGTGGAAATACAAAACCCGGTTCAAGCTCGAACCCATGGTATCTTTCCACTTCCTTGAATACAGATTTTTCAACAAACTCGACGACGAGATCAAGCTTTGACCTCCGGGTAACAACAGCCTGCATGTTTGTAACTAACGTAGCAAACATGCAGGTTTTTTTTATCTTCCTCTCCAAAGCCTGCTGTTCAAACAATCAAAAACACCTCAGATGACCTCTGCAGAATCGGCCTTCAACCAACTTCAGCAAAAAGCAGCCCGCTTTTGCGCCTGGAGAGAGCGGTGCAGCAGTGAGGTGGAAGAAAAACTCAGACAACTGGGAGCCTCTGCAGCACAACAAAAAAAGCTGATCCAGTGGCTGCAACAGGAGGGCTACCTCAACGATGCAAGATTTGCCCGATCCTTTGCACGCGGAAAATTTGCCAACAACCATTGGGGCCGTATTCGTATTGCCATGGAACTCAAAGCCCGCCATATAGAAAATACCACAATCGAAGAAGCCTTGATCGAAATCTCAGAAAACCAGTACCTGCAAACCATGGAAAAGATTTGCAACAGGAAATGGGAGGAGCTTGAGGGAAAAGAACATTTTGAGAGGAAACAAAAAACAGCCGCCTATCTGGCGGGAAAGGGCTATGAACTCAATCTGGTATGGCAGATCGTGGAGAAAATTGCCAGCCAAAACCGTTAATTTTGCAATAGTATTTTTTAACCCCTAAAAACCCTACCTGATGATCTACAAAGAAGACATTAAAGCGTTGGACAAAAGGCTTGAAGCCTTGAGGAGGTCACTTTGACCTGGACCAGAAGCTAAACTACATCAAACAACAACAGGAAAAAACTGAAGACCCCAATTTCTGGAACAACCCCAAAGAAGCAGAAAAGATCCTGAAAGACATCCGCGACAACAAGAAATGGACCGACGATTACGAGGGCTGCCATGCAAGCCTTGAAGACCTGAGGGTGATTTTCGAGTTTTATGAGCTTGGCGAAGCCAAAGACCAGGAGGTAATGCAACAACACCAGGAACTGATCAGCCAACTTGAAGACCTTGAGTTTCGCAAAATGCTCGGTAAGGAAGAAGACCGCCTTTCGGCCATCGTGAATATCAACTCAGGAGCAGGGGGCACCGAAAGCCAGGACTGGGCCCAGATGCTCATGCGCATGTACCTGCGCTATGGCGAGAAGAAGGGATACAAAATCAAGGTACTGGACGAACAAGAAGGCGATGGTGCCGGAATTAAGTCGGCCTCCATTGAATTTGAAGGAGATTTTGCCTACGGATACCTTAAAGGAGAAAACGGTGTTCATCGCCTGGTAAGGCTTTCGCCCTTCGATTCAGCCAACAAACGTCATACCTCTTTCGCATCGGTATATGCCTATCCGGTAATTGACGACAATATCGAGATCGAAATCAATCCGGCAGATATCAGCTGGGATACTTTTCGCTCCAGCGGACCCGGAGGGCAAAATGTGAACAAGGTAGAAACTGCCGTAAGGCTCAAGCACGCACCTTCGGGTATCATAATTGAGTGCCAGGAAACCCGTTCGCAAGGCCAGAACCGCGAAAAAGCTCTCACCATGCTCAAATCGCAGCTTTATGAAATCGAACTGCGCAAAAAGAGAGAAAAGCTACAGGCCATTGAAAGCACCAAAAAGAAGATTGAATGGGGATCGCAGATCCGCTCCTACGTGATGCATCCCTACAAAATGGTGAAAGACCTGCGCACCGGAATCGAAACGTCCAATGTACAGTCGGTTATGGATGGCGATCTGGACAACTTCATCAAAGCTTTCCTGATCGAATACGAGGGAGATTAATCTGCTTAACTTTACTCTCCGGCAAAACAGAACAGGCCGGCTCTCAGGGGCTGGCCTGTTTCATACAACGAACTGCATAGCCCGACTTTTTATTGAAATAATTGGCATAGATGCCTCCATTGAAAAAGTGGGTATAAAACATTACGGCATCTTTACTGTTTTCTTCGGTTACCGACCAAAACGCTGCATTGTATCCTTTGCCATCAAAAGCACCTGTGGGATCGCGCAGACCCGAAGGTTCCACCGACATACCTGTAATATTGGTAGCGCCGCCATTGGGCGGCTCCCACAAACTGTTTCCATCCTGTGTGTTGCCCCTTGTTTTGAGCATTCCTCCCACAATGGCACTCAGCTCCCGGTTCGACTCATCCAGGCTCCCAACCCGATTGGCCAGGGCATCCAGATGTACAATCATGTTTTCCCAGTCCAGGATATCGGGCACCCTGAATCCCGCAGGGCAAATACCGCGTTCGTCGGTAATCACAAACCAGGTATACAACAAACCCAGGCTATCAGCATTGGCTTCCAGGTCGTTGTACCAAAACCAATAGGCCGGTGCCGGCATAGCGGAATAGTTGCCCATGCCTGTGCCACTTAAGATATTGTTTCCGTTATTGTACAAGTAGGTTCGCAGGTTCTCACCCATCCATATCTGATTTCCGATTTGTAGGGTGGGGTATAAATTGCCTTGAGAGTCAGTAACCGGATTTGTCAATTGAAATGTTCTTGAGGGGCTGTAGAAGTAGTTTCCGCCCGATACATACCAGGCCCTAACATACCATGGGCCCTGGCCAGACAAGTTTTCTACCCGAAAGGAGAAGGGCCCGGGCAAAACGGTCATTTCGTTACAGGTATCTTCCATGCCCGGATCTGGCAGCCGCCCCCAGCAAAACCCCATGGCATCGACCTTTGCCATGTCGCCCATAATATCGGCAGCAAAAAAAGCACTGCCGCCAGTGATGTAATCCACGGAAATCATTTCGAACGAGGCGGGCCCATTACCGTTGTCGTTGTTATCATTCTGATCGCAGGACCCAAAGAATAACAATATGCCCAATATCAAAAATGAAAAATAGAGACGGGAGTTAGCTTTTATGTTCATGGCAAAATACTTTTAAGCAACCGGCATGGGAAATTTTTCATAAAGTTAACGAACTTTAGGCTGAATATCATATAGATGACCATGGTTTTTTTGCATAGAAGACAAACTCAGGACCCATCCCCAGGAATGAAACAACCTTTTCGCTTCCCATTGGCTATATTTGTTTCCTTTACAGTAAAAGAAGGAAGTTTTAATCTTCCCAAACCGTAAACTTCCGGCAACGAATACACCCACCCATCCGGATTAAACAAAAACACAGCTCTCCTTTCACCGCAATGGGCTATACCTCTTTTTATCAGACGCTTACATCTCACCGTTAATAACTTTCAATGATTGTTAATAATCTCTCTTTAGTCTCAACAGTTTTGTTCTTTATCTTCGCTTCATCGATATGGGCCTTTATCGGAACTCCAATTCATAGCCACAAAAATCAGATAAACTTAAGAATAAAAAACATTAAACTCCGGAATTATGGATAATAGTGCAGCAACTCAAACAGTTATACAGGAAAACGAAAAGAAAACCACTGAAAACAATCTGTATCAGGAAGTTATCGGAAAACGAACCCGCAAGGAACTTCCCACTGAAGAGCAAAAGGAGACTGTGAAAGAAGAAAAGAAAGCTTCTCAAGAGAAAAAGAAAGAAGAACCTGCACGCTATTCTTACAATGAGGCTGTAGAAAAAACCACTTCCTATTTTGATGGCGATAGCCTGGCGGCCGGAGTTTGGGTAAACAAATATGCCCTTAAAGACTCGCAAGGTAATATTTACGAGCTTACTCCTGATGATATGCACCGGCGTATTGCCCGCGAACTGGCACGTATTGAGAACCGCTATCCCAACCCCATGACCGAGGACAAGATCTTCGGTTTGCTGGAGAGATTCAAATACATCGTACCCCAGGGCAGCCCCATGGCAGGAATCGGAAACCCATTTCAGATCGGCTCACTGTCCAACTGCTTTGTAATTGGCAACCGCAGTGCCGACTCTTATGGCGGGATTATGAAAGTTGACGAAGAGCAGGTACAGCTCATGAAGCGACGCGGGGGTGTAGGCCACGACCTGTCGCATATTCGCCCCAAAGGCAGTCCTGTAAAGAACAGTGCGCTTACTTCAACCGGATTGGTACCTTTCATGGAACGCTATTCCAACTCTACCCGTGAGGTAGCACAGGATGGCCGCAGGGGAGCCCTTATGCTCAGCGTATCTATCAAGCACCCCGACTCCGAAGGTTTTATCAACGCCAAACTCGAGGAGGGTAAAGTAACCGGTGCCAACGTATCGGTAAAGATTACCGATGATTTTATGCAGGCCGTTATCAACAACAAGCCTTATACACAGCAATATCCCATCGACTCGGCCAATCCCACCTACGTAAAAGATGTGGATGCCCGCGCCCTATGGAATAAAATCGTGCACAATGCATGGCGCTCAGCAGAGCCTGGCATCCTGTTCTGGGATACCATCATCCGCGAGTCGCTTCCCGACTGCTATGCCGACCTGGGCTTCACTACCGTATCTACGAATCCTTGTGGAGAAATACCCCTCTGTCCTTACGACAGTTGCCGCCTGCTGGCCATCAACCTGTACGGTTATGTAAACAACCCTTTTACCCCAAAAGCTTCTTTCGATTTTGCACTCTTCAAAGAGCATGTGCATTATGCCCAGCGCATGATGGACGATATCATCGACCTGGAGCTGGAGAAGATCGATGCCATCCTGGCCAAGATCAAGTCTGACCCCGAAGATCTGGATGTAAAACATGTGGAGATTGAGCTCTGGAACAAGATTCGGGAAAAGTGTATACAGGGAAGAAGAACCGGTATTGGCATTACTGCTGAAGGCGACATGCTTGCCGCCCTTGGATACCGCTATGGCACCCAGGAAGCCACCGACTTTTCAGTTAAGATCCATCAGACCCTTGCCATTGAAGCTTACCGTTCTTCTGCGCTTATGGCTGCAGAAAGAGGAACTTTCGGTGTATATGACCATAAAAGGGAAGAAAACAACCCTTTCCTGCAGCGTTTATTCGAAGCCGATGCAAGCCTGAAGGAGATAATGATGAAAAATGGCCGCCGCAACATTGCCCTGCTTACCATTGCACCCACCGGCAGCGTTTCGCTCATGACCCAAACCACTTCAGGTATCGAACCTGTTTTTATGGTTTCTTACAAAAGAAGACGCAAGGTAAACCCCAACGACAAAAACGTTCGTGTTGATTTTGTAGATGAGGTGGGCGACCACTGGGAGGAGTACAATGTGTTTCACCATAAATTCGTTGACTGGCTCTCCATCAACGGATACGATGTGGAGGAAGTAAAACGCATGAAACAGGATGACCTGAACCGGATTATCGAAAAATCGCCTTACTACAAGGCAACCGCCAATGATGTGGACTGGGTTGCCAAAGTATCCATGCAGGGTGCCGTGCAAAAGTGGGTGGACCACTCCATCAGCGTTACGGTAAATATTCCTAATGAAGTAACAGAAGAATTGGTGGGTAAAATTTACCAGACCGCCTGGGAAAGCGGATGCAAGGGAGTAACGGTATATCGCGATGGAAGCCGCTCAGGTGTATTGGTAACCGACACAAAGAAAGAGAGCAAGGACGAATTCAAAGAAACCAATGCCCCCAAAAGGCCCAAAGTGCTTGAATCGGAAGTAGTGCGCTTCAACAACAACTCAGAAAAGTGGGTTGCTGTGGTAGGTATCCTCAACGATCGCCCCTATGAAATCTTTACCGGTAAAGCCGAAGGTTTTTATCTTCCGCCCTATGTGGAAAGAGGCCGCGTGATCAAAAACAAACTGGCCAGTGGCGACAAACGCTACGACTTCCAGTTTGAGGACCTGGATGGTTACAAAATCACCATTGAAGGGCTTTCTCGTTCGTTCGACAAAGAATACTGGAACTATGCAAAACTCATCTCAGGCATTCTTCGCCATGGTATGCCACTGCCTTCGGTGGTAGATGTAATTGAAGATATGAACCTGAGCAGCGATACCCTCCACACCTGGAAAAATGGTGTTGCCCGGGCCTTGAAAAGGTTTATCCCGGATGGCACCAAAGCGCAGGGCCGCCTGTGCAAAAGCTGTAAACAAGAATCTGTCATTTACCAGGAAGGATGCCTGATTTGCCAGCACTGCGGCGAAAGTAAGTGCGGCTAAGAATACCTTTTTTGTTGCATAATTTAGTGGCCTGAATTATGACCCGGACCCCTCTCTGCTCTTTGGCAGAGGGGGTCTTTTTTTTAAAATAGCTTTTCACCAAAAACCTGTGGGTCAGATGCAAAGACACAGCTAAACCCTAAAAAAGCCTAAATTACGCTTCTCTTCAACAATCCGGTACAATTCCTTGTTAATTTCGCGTGTCAGACTGGCTTAGGCCAGAACTATGTCCACAAAAAAAAGGAAATTTGTAAAGCACACAATCCCGATGGAGATCAAAAAAAACAGCATACATCGCTTTTTTCTCCTTCTCACATTGCCCCTGGTATTGTGGTTGTTCTTCAATCAGGCAGCTTTCTGGCATTACCACATCCTCGATAATGGTATAGTGGTGCAACACGCCCACCCCTTTAAAAACAGCCCCAAAGCAGGTACACCTTTACAGAGCCACCAGCACAGCGATTTCGAGTATTCGGTTCTGGCCCAGATATCGCAGGTTGCTGCCCTTTTGCTGGTGCTGGTGCTACTTGGCTTCTTGTGGCAAATATTCAAAGGTACCCTCAACAACATCTACCGCAGTATATGGGTAGCTACCCCGGCTTATTCCCATGCGCTGCTGCGCGCCCCACCCGTTAATAACTGAACCTTGCATGGTGGCATACATTGCCACTCTTTGATTTTGCTTTTTTGATTACACCCTATCCTATTCTGTAGTCATCATTGAATTATTGTATTCAGTTTATTAACGAACTTACATAGCATTAACATGAAACGACTTTTATATCGTAGCCTTTCCCTGACAATGATCTTTTTTGCCGGGCTCTCTTTGGTATTCTCCAACCCTGAAGAACAGCGTCCGCCTACCGATGCCAATATTTTCGGCCATGTGATCGACGCCAGAA
This sequence comes from Bacteroidales bacterium, assembly GCA_046291875.1. Taxonomy (GTDB): domain Bacteria; phylum Bacteroidota; class Bacteroidia; order Bacteroidales; family UBA7960; genus SKVR01. The sequence continues at coordinate 142,824 of JBKBSF010000005.1, forward strand.
CAGGCGAACACCTGCCCTTTGTCAACCTTATCATCAAAGGCACCCGCATCGGAACCATAACCGATGCCACCGGCCATTATATTCTGACCAATCTGCCTCCCGGCGAACACATCCTGGTGGCGCAAAGCATGGGGTATGCCCGTGCCGAAGTAAAATTTGAAGCCATAAAGGATCGCACCATTGAGGTGGATATCGCCTTAGAACCTACCGGAATTAACCTGGAGGAAATCGTGCTTACTGCATCGCCCACTGCCAGTGGTTTCCGCTATCAACCCGATGCGGTTTTCACGGGGGAGAAGCTGCAAAGACGCAGCGAACCCTCTTTTGGAGAGATGCTCAACGGGCAACCTGGTGTTGCCATGCGATCATTCGGCTCTGCTCCCTCACGCCCGGTAATCCGGGGAATGGATGGCGACCGGATTCTGGTGCTTGAAAATGGTGAGCGCATGGGCGATATTTCTGAAACTTCTGCCGACCACTCCATTTCACTCGATCCCCTGGTGGCCAGCCGCCTGGAGGTAGTGCGCGGCCCGGCAAGTCTTTTGTATGGTTCCTCGGCGCTGGGAGGTGTTATCAACCTGATGACCACCGATATTCCCGACCAGTGGGATCCCGGCATTACCGGTGTTGTTTCGGGCCAGGGAGCTACCATGAACAATATGGGAGCCGGTTTTGGCCGGATCAACTACGGTAGTGAGCACTGGGCGGCCTCTGCAAGGTTTGCCATGCGGCAGGCCGGCAACATAACCACCCCCGATGGAGAACTGCCCGAAACAGCCATGCGCAATTATGATGGCGCCATTGGCTGGGGCCTCAACCGGGGCGACCTGGTGGGTGGCCTGAGCCTTTCTCTCTCCGATCAGGCTTTCCAGATTCCTGAGAGCATCGATGACCCGGATGAAACGGTTGAGATCAGAGCCCGCAGGTATGCTTTCCAGGGCCGATTTGGCAAACCCCTCAATGGCAATTTCTTCGATCAGGCCCAGTGGCGTTTCAATGCCACACACTTTTTCCAGGAAGAAGTGGAGATGGAGCGACAGGAAGATGGCACCATAGAAGAGGATGTACCCCTCGACTACAATCAGTATGCATTGAGCACAACCCTTACGCTGCAACACAAGCCTGTGGGCATCCTGGCCCGTGGTGCTATAGGCTTCAGCCTGATGGCGCAGGCATTGAGTGTGGGGGGTGATGAAGCCTATACTCCCGGCGAACGACGTACTTCGCTGGCTGCATTCACCTTCCAGGAAGTTCCCCTCTCCAACATGCTCAGAGCACAGTTTGGCCTCAGGCTCGATTTCCAGAACTCAACGGCTCTGGCCAACGAAGTCTTTACAGATCCTGATCTTACCCGAAATACCTTTAATTACTCCGGTTCTTTGGGCCTTAACATACGCCCCAGAGAAGGGCTGGAGATAGGAGGTCAGTTTGCACGCTCGCACCGCAACCCCCTGGTAGAGGAGCTCTTTGCCGATGGAGTGCATCTGGGAGCCGGAGTTTACGAAAGGGGCAATACCAATCTTAAGGACGAGATTGGCCACGGAGGTGATCTTTTTGTGAGGTGGCAGAATGGATTTATGGAACTTGAGCTGGCCGCTTTTGTCAATGATTTTTCCAACTACATTGTTTTTCAACCTACCGGCCAGATTGATGAGCCCAGCGGTTACCCCATATTCGAATATGTGCAGGGGCATGCCATTTTGCATGGTGGTGAATTTTCGGCGGCCATCCGGCTTGCGCCGGGGCTAAATCTGCAAACCAACATTGACATGGTTCGTGGCCGCAGAATCATTGATGAAGCACCCAACGAAAATCTGCCTTTTATCCCCCCTTTCCGCTTCAACAACCAGCTGGAGTACGACTTTGGTCAGGGATGGCTGGGTGCTTCATTTATGGCAGTAGCGCGCCAGAACAGGGTTGCCCCGGAAGAAGAGATTACCGATGGATATACCCTGCTGGGTTTTCAGGCTGGCTATCGGTTGAACTTCAACGGACGGCATGTGCTGATCTTAAGACTTGAGAATGCCCTGAATACTCTTTACCGCGACCATCTCTCGCGCGTGGAAGACCGCAACTTTGTAATGCCTGGAAGAAACCTGAACCTCACCTACCGCTGGTTCTTTTAGACATCTTCCTGAAAACTGTTACCCCTGACCCGGCCCCTTATCTGGCCGGGTCTTTTTTTTCAGCAACCGTTACTGCCAAAGGCTGACAGGTTTTTCGTACTTTTGCCTCTTGCCGGGCTGTTTTGCCCCTTGCACAATAATACATGCCACAGGCAGTTAGTATTGATAAACACGAATTATTTCACCTGAACAAGTCTGATGCAAAAACATACTCTCATAAGCTTTTTGCTTGTATACACACTCACTCTTTCTGCCTGGAGCCAGGATATACCCATCGGAACCTGGCGCCATCACCTGCCCAACAGAACGGTTGTATCCCTTGCAGAAAAGCCTGGATACATTTTTGGGGCAACACCCTTTGGCTTACTCATATACGACAAAGCCTTCAACAGCATCTCCAAAATCGACAAGGTAAGTGGTTTGTCCGACTTTGGCATCAACGTGATCAGGTATTCCGACCAGAAAGACCTGCTTTTGATGGGCTATCAAAACGGCATTATCGATGTGATGAAAGGCAGGCAGATTTTCAGCATACCCGACATCTGGCAAGCCAGCATCCTGGGATCAAAGAGCATACACAATATCTTTTTTGACGAACACATAGCCTATCTGTCTACAGGCTTTGGTGTGGTGGTACTCGATCTGAATTTGTTTGTAATCCTCGACACATGGTTTATCGGCCCCGAAGGAAGCATGCTCAATGTGTATGATTTTCACAAACATGATGGATTCTTTTATGCTGCCACCGAAGCCGGGTTGCTTCGAGCCCCCGTTGACGCCCCCAATCTGGCTGATTTTCAGTACTGGATGCCCACCCCGGGCTTGCAAAACCTCCCCTTCAACCGGGTACTCACCCATAGCAACAAGCTACTGGCCAACCTTTCGGGACCTGCGGGAGACACCCTGTATATAAGTGAGAATCAACAATGGAGTGCCTTCCTTCCGCAAACACAGCATGGTTTCTTTGGCCCCAAAACCCACATCCGCTCCTCGCATGGAAGTTTGCTCATCAGTTCTCTGGATGGTGTTTTTGCTTTTGGCCCCGAATTCGAACCCCAGGGAGAATACATATGGCATCCGGGTTTACGGGTAGAGGCTTATGATGTGCTTAAAGACCTGCAAGGCACCCTTTGGTTTGCCGAACGAAGCCTGGGGCTGGTAAAACGGGACTCGGACTTTGAATCTATCATTGTGGAAGGCCCGGCCTTTGCCGAATCTTTTGGTCTGGCTCATAACCGTAGCAGTTTGTGGGTTGCCCCCGGCTCCATCCTGGGAGGCTGGCAAAACACATTCAACGACAGGGGCATTTTTTTGTTTAAAGATGGAAAGTGGGCACAATACAGCAGATCGGAGTTCCCTCAGATCAATCATGTGCGCGATATCCACAGCATTACCCCCGACCCTCGCAATCCGGCACGGGTTTTTGCTGCCGCCTGGAGTGGTGGATTGCTTGAGTTTGATCAGCAAGAGGGGCTTATTACACTTTACAATGAACAAAACAGCACATTGCAGAAAAGGGCAATTGCCGGCGATATTATCCGTATCGGTGGCTCAGCCTGGGATAGCCGGGGCAATCTATGGGTGAGCAACTCCGATGCCGATCACTTCCTCTCTGTGCGCCAGCCCAATGGCAACTGGATGTCGTATCCGCACAACGGCGCTGTAAGCGGCAACGAAACCCTTGGGCGAATCATAGTAGACAATGCCGATCAGAAATGGGTGGCAATGCCCAGAGGAGGAGGTATAATTGTTTTTAAGGAAACCAGCCTCGACAACAATGTAACCTTCGACATCCGCAAACTAACCACCCAGGAAGGCAATGGTTCGTTGCCCAGCAACCGGGTTACCACATTGGTCAAAGACAAAGATGGTTATATCTGGGTGGGCACCAATGCAGGTGTGGCGGTATTTTATTCTCCGCACCTGGCATTGAGAGGTCAGACTTTTGATGCTCAATCCATCATAGTGGTGCAGGATGGTTTTGCGGGTTTGCTTTTTGCCAATGAGATCATCAATACAATTTTTGTGGATGGCTCCAATAAAAAATGGTTTGGAACAGTAGGCTCAGGCGCCTTTTTACTTTCGCCCGACGGACGAGAAACCCTCAAGCATTTTACAAGCAACAACAGCCCCCTTCCATCCAACAACATCCTTGACATTTCGGTAGATCCGGTAAGTGGAGAGGTTTTCTTTGCCACCGACCGGGGATTGGTATCTTACAGGGGCTTTGCCACAGAGGGCGGAAGCCGGCATAGCGAGGTGCAGGTGTTTCCCAACCCGGTAAGGCCGGGCTACTCGGGTTTTATTGCAGTGCGTGGCCTTGTAAACAACGCCCGGGTAAAAATTACCGACATCAACGGAAACCTTATTCACGATGCTTTTGCCGAAGGAGGGCAGCTGGTGTGGGATGGCTATGATGTGCGTGGCAACCGACCCGCCTCGGGGGTATACCTGGTATTCTCCACCAATCCGGATGGCACCGAAACTCTGGTTAGCAGGTTTGTGATGATAAAATAAGCTGAAAGTATGTTGCAAACCACTCCGGGCATAGTGCTGCATAGCATCAAATACGGCGACACCAGCCTTATTACCCGGATACTAACACCCCGCTTTGGAGTACAATCCTATATGGTGCAGGGAGTGCGCAAAACAAAGGCCCGCACCAGGGCCAGTCTTTTTCAGCCCCTTACTTTGCTGGAGCTGGTTGTATATCACAAGGAGCGAACCGGATTGCAGCACATCAGGGAGGTACGGTGCACCTATCCTTTGGCCGCCATAGGCAATGACATTCGAAAGAATGCCATTGCCCTGTTTATGAGCGAAGTGCTGCATCATGCGCTGCGCAACCAGGAGCCTCACCCGGAGGCATTTGATTTTGTATACAATGCTGTTGTAACCCTGGACAACCAACAAGAAAACCTGGCTACCTTTCACATTGTTTTCTTATTGCAACTTGCACGGTTTTTAGGATTTGCACCCGCAACCAACTTTTCGGAAAGCCATTGCTACTTTAATCTGCAGGAAGGGGTGTACCAGAAAAGCCCCGGATTGCAAAGCCAAAGTCTAACCAGTGAGGAAAGCATGTACTTTTTCAGGCTTACTCAAGCATCTCTGTCCGACAACCTCAACACAAAAATTCCTTCTTCAGTACGACGAAGCCTGCTGCTGCACACCATCAACTATTACCGGTACCACATCGAAGGATTTGCTGAAGTAAAATCTGTGGATGTACTGGAACAAATCTTCCATTAATTGAAAAAATACAATTATTTTTGATATCGCTCAAAGTAAACTCATTCCACCCACAGATCAAAAAACCAACCTCCCTTGAGAACACTCTCTATCATCATTCCGGCATATAACGAAGCCAAAACCATTCATCTGATCCTTGAAAAGATTATCGCTGTTAAGCTAAACGACATTAGCAAGGAACTTATCATTGTAAACGATTTCAGCACCGACGATACACCCGCAGCAGTGGAACGTTTTATCAAGTCACATCCTGATGAAAACATCCGTCTTTTTCTCCAGGAGAGAAACATGGGTAAAGGAGCAGCACTGCATCGTGGAATCAGGGAAGCCACCGGTGATTTTATCGTAATCCAGGATGCCGACCTGGAGTATGACCCTGAGGAATACAAGGTGTTGCTGGGCCCCATACTGGGTGGCCATGCCGATGTGGTATACGGATCGCGCTTTATGGGTTCCAAACCCCACAGGATACTTTTTTTCTGGCACACCATCGGAAACAAGTTCCTTACTTTTCTTTCCAATGTGTTTACCAACCTCAACCTAACCGATATGGAAACCTGCTATAAGCTTTTTCGTAGCGAACATATCAAAAGCCTCAGGTTGAAGGAGAACAGGTTTGGGTTTGAACCCGAGGTAACAGCCAAAATATCGCGCATACCTGGTATAAGGATCTACGAAGTGGGGATCTCCTATTATGGCCGCACCTACGCAGATGGGAAAAAGATCAACTGGAAAGATGGTTTCAGGGCCATATGGTGTATCCTGAAGTACAACATCTGGTCGAGATAATTTTCAAACAGATACTTCTTCGAAAATGGTTACAGCTTTACAAAACTCCTTTAAGCCCGGTAAGTGGACACAATACACCATTCTGTTTATCCTGCTGAGCATTGTGGGCATAAACCTGGGGCATCATCGCTACAACAAACCCGATGGGGTCATCGAATGGGATATCAAATCTTATTACGCTTACCTGCCAGCTGTATTTATTTATCATGACCTTTCATTGGGTTTTATGGATGATGATCCAGAGAAATTCAAAGGTCTTATATGGCCTTTGACTTCGCCAACGGGTGACAGAATCATCAAAGTGAGTATGGGAATGTCTGTTTTATACACCCCCTTTTTTCTGGCTGCCCATCTGGTTGCCCAGTTTACTCCCTGGGAAGCAGATGGATATTCCCGTCCCTATCGGTTTGCGCTTACTTTCAGTGCCTTATTTTACATATGGCTGGGGTTGATTTACTTAACCAGGGTGCTGCGTAGATATTTTGCAGATAAAGTGGTGGCTATGACTCTTTTGGCAGTTGTACCAGGCACCAATCTGCTGTATTACTCCACCTTTGAAGCACCCATGAGTCATGCATTCAACTTTGCCCTTATAGCAGTTTTTATGTGGCAAACCATCCGGTTTTATGAAGCCCCCTCCCTCGGAAGAATTGCAATGGCGGGTGCGTTGGCGGGCTTAATCACCCTGATAAGGCCTACCAATATCCTGGTTTTGCTGATCTTCTTTCTTTGGGATATACGTTCAGTGGAACAATTCAAAAACAGGGTTTTGTTTTTCGTACATCATTTTGGTTGGGTAATCCTTATGGCAGGCATTTTTGTACTTGTATGGGTGCCACAGTTCATTTACTGGAAATCCCTTACAGGCACATTCTTCTTTTTTAGCTATGGAGCACAATCGGAGAGGTTCTTTTTTGCAGAACCCCAGATCTTCAACATTTTGTTCAGTTACAAGAAAGGGTGGCTGGTATACACCCCAATCATGGTACTTGCTTTTGCAGGGATGATCTGGATGAGAAGGAAGCTTCCGGGTATGATGTTGCCATTGTTAGCTTTTCAACTGATCAACATTTACATTCTCTCCAGCTGGTGGAGCTGGTGGTTTGGAGGGGGCTTCGGATTGCGGGCCTTTATAGACTCCTATGCCCTGATGGCCATCCCTATGGCCTGCCTTATGGAATATGCCTTCGATGGTCCACGATGGCGAAAGGCAGTGCTCATAAGCCTGACAGTGGCCCTTATCATGCTCAACCTTTTTCAAACCTGGCAATACACCAAAGGGATGATCCATTGGGAGAATATGAACCGTAAAACTTACTGGATGCACTTTCTGCGCGTAAACCCTGCCCCCGGTTACTGGGATGAGATCAAGAAACAATACGAGGAGGATCTGGAATGGTACCGTAGAGTGGGCCAGGCCTAGCTACAGCAGCTAACGGTTTTCTTTCGGGATGGATCTGCTACTTGCGGCGAAACAATCCGTACTTAAATACTACCCACAGGATTCGAAGCGCATCGCGGTTGCTGAGTTTTTTCCCACCATCTTTGTATCTCGGAAAATACCTCACCGGGACTTCGGCAATGTTGTTGGCCTGTTTGCGCAGCGATTTGATGAGTATTTCTGCCTCAAAACCGAAACGATTTTCCCGGAGCACCAACCTGTCGTATAGCTCTCTTTTGAAAAGCTTATACCCACAGGCCATATCGGTAAGTTTCACATCGATGATCAGCGAAGTAAGGAAGGTAAAAAACCGGTTGGCCAGAAACCGACGGTATGAGGAGAGGGGTCGGTTTACCCCAGCCATGTAGCGTGACCCATTCACAAATTCTACATTAAGTTCTTCCATGGCGAGTATCATGGGAGGAATATCCTCTACGCTAAGCTCCAGATCGGCATCACGCACCAACAGGGTATCGCCGCTGGATTGGGCTATGCCACTGCGCACCGCAGCCCCTTTGCCCTGGTTTACCAGGTGTCTGACCAGTATTACATGATCCCTCGCGTTGGCAAGATCGGCTGCAATTTCAACAGATCCATCCGAGGAGCAATCATCTACGATCACAATTTCAACACTCTTAACACTTTCCGGATATTGTAAGGCATCCAACTGGTCTACCACCAATCGAATGGTTTCCTTTTCGTTGTACATGGGGATGATAATACTCAAGGTCATGATCTATTCCTGGTTGTCTTTCAGCCCGTATACCGCTGCAAACCCTTTGGGCGAAACAGCAATGAGCTGATAGTGATTATGGAGAATTTCTTTGATGTGCTGCAATTGATCGGATTCCTGAAACTCATTGTAGCGGTAAACGGCTATATAGTCGGCCTGTTTGATCTCCTGATTTTCCAACCGCCAACGGTTGCGGCCATATTCATCAGTAACATCCAGGTCTCCAATTTGCAAAAACGGCATTTGCCCATGGTTCCAGACAATGGGAAAATGCCCCTGGCATTGCGGATTACCCAGATTGATCAACGGTTTATCAACGCCGAGGTAATTGAGAAAATGCAGGTCAACCCAGTGAGAGGAAAATCTTACCGGATATACAACGCTGTTGGGTGCAAGGTATTGCTCCAAAGTATGCACATCGCGGGTAAACTCAGCAAGCCTGTACAAAGTGCGCATCCGGTAATTGGTTTGCAGCCCGAAAAATACCAGTACCACAATCATCAGCACCATAGAAAGTCTGCGGGGGATGTTGCGCGAGGCTACCCAAACTGCAAGGAACAAAAAGAAAAATACGGCGATTCGGTTAACCAGGTCTCCGGCACTGATCTGGTCGGGGATTACGAAATAGATGACCAGAAACATAAGGGCAATCCATGCGATCCTGTGCGAGGGGGCCAAAAATCTTCTGCCAAACATCTTCCAGTCTTTTTTCTGCTCCTGTATGCTCAGCAGGAACCTGTACACCACATATTGCATGGTAAGGAATATGGCAATCCAGTAAAAATAATTGGAATATGCTTCCTTTTTCATATGGTAGCCAATAAAAGCCCTCATGATCACCATGAAATTGACCAGCTCCGTAATATCATAATTGCCCACAATCAAGCTATCGTCGGTCTGGATAGCACTTCGGATGTACAATACAAACATTACAGAAGCAGGCAGGGAAACCAAAAGTAAAATCAGTATCCTCTTTCCATGAACCTTAAGGAGGGTCTGCCGATTCATTCCAGACAACGCATCGTAGATTACTTCCAAACCCACAAACACCACCAATGCCAGTCCAAAAAAGCTGAAAACGAATCCATGGGAGAGAAACACAAGGCTGATAAGCACAAACAACACCACCGCATGCTTTAAGGTAAGCAGAGCCCTGTGCCTGTAATAATAACCAAAAGTAAGAAACACAAAAATAAAGGCCAGTGAAAAGGTGTAGTATCCCATCAGAAAATAGAAGGAATAAGAGAAAGGGAAAATAAGCAGGGTGAGGAAATTAGGTTTTGGGTTGATTGCCGTAACCAGGTATCGGAACGAAAATGCAAGTCCCAGCAGGTATACACTCACCAGAATCTTTTCTGCCAGCATGGCCGGAAGGAAAGCATGAAAAAGGGTAAGCAGGAAATGACCTGTCCAATACCCCACCAATACCGGGTTGAGCTGGTAATACTGCTGAAACACCTCGTTGCCTGCAAGGAGTTGGTTGAGCACCATGGCATTATGCAGGTGTTGCGGCCCATCCATGGAAGGGATAAAACTGATCAGATAATAGGGAATGAGCTGCAAAAAGGCTACAGCAAAGAAAATCAGTTTTTCATCCGTAAATAATTTGTTTTTAAAAGGTCGGATGGAACTCAAATGTCGCTGACGATTATTTTCAAGGGTGTTTGTGTTGAAGCGCAACATGTTCGTTTCATTGACAGATAATCGGCTGAATACTTGCATTGTATTGTGCTTTTAGGGTAAGTTTTTTAGCCTTTTGATCCTGTTTAAGACCTCTTGCAAAAACCAGGGCTAAATTAGCACTTTTCACCAAGCAAAGCACCCCGACATTCAAAATAAACACAAGAGAAAGATATTTTCCTGAAAGATCCCTTTGTTGATCTAACCGTCAGGGCTGCAAGTTCTGGATCCTACGGGAGGTAACCCCAACTGCAGTATGCAAGCGAAGGATATAAAAACCATTGCGATAGATGCTCATATCAATCTTGAAATAGTCATTGCCCACATCGCTCATATACAACCTCCGGCCCGTAAGATCGAAAAGCTCAGCCCGAAGCACCAGCTGGCTGGATGCCACATACAGATTGTGCAGCACCGGGTTGGGATACAACACCATGGGCACATCCTCGTACAACAACAGGGGGTCATAAGTAAAGATCACTTTCAAACGATGATCTTCAGAGGGCTCGTGAAGGATAAAAACACCGTTGCGGTCTTCATCAATCCCAACCTGCTCCAAAACACTTTCACCGTCGAGTATCACGTCGCGAACGATGTGGTTCTCTGCGGGAAACATTTCAAAACGAGCACTGCCACAGGCGTAGCAATCGGATTTACCTTCGGGAGAAACCCTGCCGTGTCCATCGGCAATCACCCTTATGCGATAAGCCATACATACCACGCCATCCAGACTGAAGTTGTTGAAAGTAACCCTATTGGCACCCATCGCTTCCGGATAATCTGCCACAAACCGGATCCTGATCCTGAAAAAGGGATTGTTGGAGGCCTGCTCCATATGTCCAAAATGCAGCGTATACAGCTGATAATAGGGCATCAAAGGAAAATAATCCTGCGCTGCAGGATAGGGTATCCAGTGGGGTTCTTCTGTTACAGAAAACTCCACCCGCAACCCACGGGCAGCTCCTTCGTCGATGGCTGCAAAGCGAACCACCGGTTCAGTAATTCCCAGAGTAGACATGGAAAGCACCAGTGCAGATTCTCTATCGCCAAATGCCAGGGGTTGTTTTACCTGGATTGCCCGCATGGAGGCATCCAGGAAATGGGTATTCTGATTGCCTTCGGGCCGGTAGTTGAAGGAAGTGGGCAGATTTCGGCGCTCCATCGATCCCCTTCGCCAATGCAAATGCCCCGGATAATAAGGATAACCAGGCATACAGGACTGAAAATCAAGGCTCATCCCCCCACGAGCTGAAAAGGTTGAAACAATCTGCTCCAGGGGTGTATCATTGGGTAGGTTATCGTCAAAAAGCCAATAGTGAATAAGGGTTTGCTCCCCGGTAGGAACAAAATGGGCTTTCAGCATCAGTTCCCTATCAGGGTCGAGGATCAGCACGGGATCATAGGAGCTTTCACTGCCCGACCAGTGAGAAAACACATAGCCGGGGGCCGGCAGTGCTTCTATCTCTATGGGTACCCCCTTGAAATAACTGCCTCTCCATGGGTAGGGATCTTGTGCTACCCCGGGAGTGCCCTCTGCAATAACAACACTATTGATACGAACACTGCCATGCCATGGGTGTGAAGTCTCAAGGGTTACACCCACAATCTGCTGCAAACCAAAATGCTCCATGATATGATTGCGCTGGTGTATGGGGCGCTGCATGGCAAACTGCCTGATAAGATCGATATGCTCTTCCCAGGTCTCCAGGTTTTCCCAGCTTGCCCAGCGAAGAAAGTGTTCCTCTATTTCAGGGGCAATGTTTTGCTTCAGACTATCAAGCACGGATATTACATTGGAGGGAGAGAAGGTGGTATTGAGCAGATCAGCAAACCGATTGATGAATTGATGACGAAAATCCTGGTTATCCAAAAAGTTTCTCAATAAAAATGTGGACCATTCAGGATTGGGCCATTGGACTCCACCGGTAGCCGTGGCAAAAGCCAGGGTATTATGGCTTACCCCATCGGTATTGAACCAGAGGCCGGTTCCAAAGTCGGTATCATACATGAGCCAGCGCCAGCGCCCGTCGTGCCCGTGAGGGCTGTCGGGTTCGAAGGTGTCGCGCTGATAGCGCCAGAAATCAATGTTATTGCCAGGCCAGTCGAAGTTGTTGAGGTAGATATTGGCAATCTGATAATCGGCGAAGTTTTCCACATCGATCCGGGTCTGAACCCATTGGTAATGGTCGTGATCCACAAGCCCGTACTCTTCAATAAAAGCGAGGGTTTCCAGGTAGTGAGCATTGCTACCCTCCTGGATTCCGGAATGCCCGGTAAGCAAATCGATCTTGTCGGGATCAACCCCGTAAACCCGCTCAAGGTAATGTTTATCGTAGCGTTCGCGCAGGTTGTGTATACCCCAGTACTCGCCATTGATAAAAACAATTACAGGGCTGTAATCCTGGGTATCGAAATTCAGATGGCGCACCAGTGTCTGGTGAAAAGCATCGCGAAACATGGTGCGCGAAGGGCTGTTCCAGCCCCAGTGAGTGGTGGTAAAATCATTGCCCGAATTGCGGAGGATGAGCCGGTTGAACCTGTTGTGCGGGTTATCCTGAAAGAAAGGATATTCGAATCGCGATGCACCATACTCGCTGCGGGCATACAGACGCAACGACTTCATGGGAAAGGAACGGGAGCCCCCACCATGGATACGAATACCCAGACCGTGGTTAAGTGCGGCTGACTGTATGCCGGCGGGAAAAAACTCCAGATTGCCTCTGTATTCCCATTCCTCGCCACGGCGGGTAAAATTACCGGTAAACGGCCATTGGAAAGGCACTCCAGGGTTCTGTTCCCTCCACTTGTCTGCATCAATGCCCGGAGTAAAGATCCCCTTTTGGTAATCAAACATAAGATCTTCCTGTAAGGCAATGGATACCACCGGAAGCGAAAAACGTTCTCTTTCTTCAGAAGAGATAAAAAAAGTTTGGGTAATGGTTTCGCTGGCAGCCCATCCTTCGCGAAAGGCTCTGGCACGCACCATGGTGCCCTTAAACACCGGAGCTGATGGAAAATAATCGGTTTGCTGAAGGGTGGTGGATTTATGGGTCAGCTTGTCGGGTTCTGCAGAGCGATCAGCAATCAGCAAGGGCTCTGTATAAATGTGAGAGAAGAAAGTATCTTCCAGCATCACGCCATCCTCCCAATCGGGATAGAAGGTATAGTTGTTTTTGAACACATAGCTGGCCCCCTCCAGATTTGCTGTGTCGGGCTCAGATCCATCCAGCGTATATACAATAATAACAAGGGGATCGGGGTGAGAGAGGGTAAGAAAAAAGGTATCAGAATAAAACCCTCCGTGGTGAGAAAAAACGGGAGGTGAAACCAGATTTTCAGAAACAAAACGGGCAAAGGCAGAGCCGGCAGAAATGACAAGGAGCACCACGAGGCACCTCTTCACAATGCGGTCAAAGAAGGAAATGATGGTATGGGATTTAGGTTTCACCTTTTCAGTCTGTTTAGGCCTTTGGCCTGATTACTCCTCCCCAGGAGCCATAGCTGTATACAATCTGCAAAATTAACAAATTAAATGGAATTAAATTCAGTGATTCTCTGCACTGGCAGCAAAACCCGAAAAAGGTGAGGCCACCTGCAAAGAATACTTCGCAAATGGCCTCACAAAACTGATTTTGTGCAAATTAAAGCTTGTCATTGCACTCTTTAAGCCTACCCACCTGCACTGTTAAAAGCAAACAATTATTATCGGCTCACAGAGAACTTTCGTATCACAACCAGGTTCTCAAAGGAAAATTCGAGCACATAAACACCAGGCAGGTAAGACCCGACAGCAAGCTTAAGCTCTCCCTGGGGTAAGGTATAGCGTGCCAGCTCTCTTCCGGCAACATCCAGCAGTCGCACTTTTCCATCGCCATATCCCGGATTGCTTATCAACAGAAAATCTGAGGCAGGAACAGGATAAACCCTTATACCCGCCTGGATTTGATCAGCTGCCGAGGTATCGTCGATCTGCAAAACGACCGTAATTTCAGCATCCTGATCCTCCAGCAGCACTTCACCTGAAACGCTGAAGTAGCCCTCTGCCGAAACGATATAGGTATACAAACCAGGCAGAAGATCATCAAAAACATACTGCCCGGCTTCTCCTGCCTGTCCATCAAGTTCAACTGACGCGCCATCTATAGCGACTCCCTGGGCATCCTCCACCACAAAAGTGAGCGTATACCGCAACATAATTAACTCAATATCAATCACTACATCTTGATCTATGATCTCAACAATGCCCTCTACGGAGGCAAACCCCGGGGCCGAAACCATAAATTCGTAACTACCCGTCAGCAAATCTTCAATAACATAGACCCCTTCGTCGTAGGCAGATCCCTCGAGGGAGATCACCGCATTGGGGATAGCATTGCCCTGTTCGTCTTCAACCTGAAAGGTAAGGGTAAACACGGGTGGGTCATCCAGCTCAACAAATACAGTCCACTGCTGCTGGTCGCCGTGCGGAAGGCTGAGGGTATATACCACCGGATCTGAAAAATCGACCGCAACTCCGCTTGCCGGAGATGTAAAAACTCCCAGAGGGGTTGTAATCTCAGGTACCAGAGAGGTAACATCTACATTGTAAGGGAGAAGAAAATGTATCTCCAGGTTTTCCTCATCCAGTTCGCCCACATAATCCTGAAGAAGATCGGGATTAAGGTTTTGTGTGAAACTGAAAGCCTGCAACTCTATCTCCAGGGTCATGATGGGAGCATACAAAATGGTGGTATTGCCCATTTCATCGGGGCGTGGGTACAGAGTGTGGGAGGCTGTTTCCAGGTCGTTGGACCCCAAATAGTTGCCAATAGCCGTAAGGATGCCGGCTGTAGCATTGGCAATGGAATGGATGAAAGCTCCTTCGTTTTCATAGAAATTGTTTTCATTACCAAAAATCACATTGCGACCATGATCGTCGGCAGTACCCATGTTGGGTACAGCAGCATTCTGCACCGTAATCCCCCAAAGATTTCCATAAATAAGATTTTCTCGCACTACCGACTGGCTGGATGCGGGTCCGGCAAAGTTAATACCACTTCCACCCAAACCAGGATTATTCTGGATATTATTGTGGATCATGGTATTGTTGCGTATCACTGAGGAAATATTCCCTCCTACCTGTGCATAGCCATATCGGTTTTCAACAATCAGATTATCCTTCACCAGGGCTTTTGTGCTGCCCACAGAAAGGGTATTGCTGATGGCTATCCCCCCGGCATTGGTGTAAAGCCCCTCAACATAATTGCCTACAAATCTTATGGAATCTGCCCCGCCAGGCCCCAGGTTGAGCTGTGGGCGGTTGCTGTTGTCGGTGGTATTATGTATAAAGCGCGAATAAAAAATCTGGGGAGACCCCACTACATTGGCTCCGGAAGCCATGGCTGAACGCGCATTTTCCCTGAATTCGCAGCGGTATACGATAGGATTGCAATTGCTGTAGGTAATGGCAGCCGAAACATTGGAGAAGCCATTGCTGCGAAAAACAGAATGCTCAAACACTGCTTCGGTGGCGATCAGCTGAATACCACCGCCGTATTTAACAACCGTATTTCGAAAAATGGCCATGTCGGCATCCTCAAAACGAAAACCGCGAAAGTTTGCAGCCGCTGCAGTGGTATCCTGTGCTGTAAAGACCACCCTCCCCTGCTGGGGATCGGAAATAAATTTGCCCTGGAACTCCAGCCGAACCCCCTGGGCAACGCGGATGGTCTCTGCCTGCAGAATCTTTAATGTGTCCGTGGCAGAAATCATCAGGGTGTTGTTAACAAAATAGTCGCCATCAGAAAAGGTGACCACTCCGCCCGACATGGAAACCAGGTCCTGCAGAGAAAGACTTAAATTATTGCCGGGAGTAGTGTATTGAGCCTGACTGGCGGGCAACATAAAAAAGAATAAGGCAATACCTGCCAGAGTTTGTAAAGTTTTGTTCATAATATAGAGCTTCAGTTAATACGGGTAAAATTGAGATATTAAAATTAGCCATAATATTCTTGCGAAACAAACCGCGACAGCGGTGTGATTGTATCAAATCCATCCCAGCGGTCAAACATTGCGATGCAAGTTTTTACATACAGCAAAAGGCCATCAGCATTAAGCCAATGGCCTTTTGATCTAAAAAGGTTAAAAAGAAATTATTCCAGTTCCAGCACAAGGGTTGTATTGGCAGGGAGGGTCCAGGTCTGGAAACCACGAAACTCTCTGTCGCTCAACACATCGCGGGCTACATTGAAGCCCTGGGTGGCTTCAGCAAAACGCCGCGTATCTAGCTGCATATCGCGATCGTTGTTGTTGACAACCACCATTACTGTCTCCTGCTCATTGTAGCGGAAGTACACATAAATATTGTCCTGGGGCACAAAATGAACCAGCGAGCCATAATGCAGCACCTCTTTCCCTTTGCGGTAGTTGAATACCTTGCTGATAAAATCGGTGATCTCATTTTGCTGCGCCGTACGACCTTCGCGGGTAAATGCGTTTACTTCATCGCCAGGGAAACCGCCAGGGAAGGTAGATCTTAGCAATCCATGCCCATCGTGCTCAAGGAAAGATTCCAGCAACTCAGTGCCGGTATAAATTTGCGGAATACCACGGGTGGTTGCCAGAAAAGCAATGGCCATTTTCAGGTGGTCCATATTTTCGCCCACACGGGTAAAAAACCGGTCGGTATCATGATTGTCACCAAAAATCACCAGGTTAAAAGGATCGGCATAAAGGAAGTCTTGCGCAATTACATTGTACAACCGCATCATGCCCGTACTCCAACCCTGCTCTTCACCAAAGGCTAATCCGATAGCATCATACAGGGCAAAGTCGAATACACTGGGGATATTGGAGTTGTATCCATCGAAGTTTTCGCGCCCCCCCTGAAAGTAGGCAGTAAGAGCCGGAACACCAAACCAGGATTCTCCAAGGATATTGAAGTTAGGGTATTCGCGCATTACATAAGCACCCCAGTCGGCCATAAAATATTTATCTGAATAGGGTTGAGTATCCATCCTGATACCATGAATACCCGTATATTCGATCCACCAAACACTGTTCTGGATCAGGTAAGTTGCCAACAGGCGGTTACGTTGATTGAGATCGGGCATGTTGGTGTCGAACCAGCCTGTCATCATCAGATTATAATCGTATTGCGAGGCATGGGGATCCATTACGGTGGTCATGCGGTAGGATGTACGGGTAAACTCGGGCCACTGATGTACCCAGTCGGCAGAAGGAAGATCTTTCATCCACCAGTGGTGATGTCCGCAGTGGTTAAAGATTTTATCTTTTATGATTCTCATACCTTTGGCTTCGGCCTCCTGCACCAATTGACGGAAAGCCTCATTCCCACCAAATCGCGCATCGATATTGTAGAAATCTGTAATGGCATATCCGTGGTACGAATAGCGGGGCTGATTGTTTTCCAGAAGAGGGTTGATCCAAAGGGCTGTAAAACCCATATCCGAAATAAAATCCAGATGATTGATAATACCCTGTATATCGCCACCCTGGCGGGCATTGGGGTTGGTTCTGTCAACATTTTCAAGCATGCCAGGCACATTGTCGAGTGCGGTATTGCCATTGGCAAAACGATCGGGCATCAGCAGGTAGATGGCATCGGAAGCATCAAAACCCTGGTGATAACGCGCATTTTCCTTGCGTTGCAACAGTTCGTAATTGTATTTGTAACGTACTCTTCGTCCGCTGACAAACTCAATGGGAATTACCCCGGGCTGTGCCTGGGTAAGATCAAGGTACAAAAACAGGTAGTTGGGGTTGTCAGTAGAAACCACTTCTTTGAGCCTCACCCCTGGATGGTTGATTCTAACTCTTGTATCGGCAATATTCTCACCATACACCATTACCTGCAACTCGGTGTGGTACATCCCTGCCCACCAGAAAGGTGGCTCAACCCGGGTAGGTGCATTCTGTGCCACAGATACATTCCATAGCACAACCATCATCATAAATAAAAGCATCCTTTTCATTCCAGTTCTTTTGTTCATTTTTCATTAATTGAAGGTTAATAACTTGTTCAACGGTTATTGGCATGCAGGTTAAGTTTGCAAATATACAACCCCGCCTTAAATTGGCAGGAATTTTTGAATTAATTAAGCTTATGGTGCACACAATAAGAAGCCTGGCAGAGATCAGCCCTCTCTTTGGGCTGCAAGAAAAAACAAAGGATACTTCTTCAGGTCACCTTCTTTGGTTTTCTTTTCAAGCAAGAAAAAGTCATAATGATCCACCCGGGTAAATCCCATTTGGAGCAGCTTCCTTTTCAATGACTCAGGATGAAATCCATGATGGCCTGTAAAAGCCGTTGCATGATCATGAAAACTGCCGTCTTCTTTTGTCAGGTCGCCCACAAACAACCACCCTCCAGGTACCAGTGCCTGTGAAAGGACATGAAGTACCCGATCCAGATCTTCGATATGATGCAGGGTCATAAGGGTGTAAAGAACATCCACAGAACCTAACCCCAGTTCTTCCTCTGGCACATCCTTTACAACCGGCACCATATTGGAAATATCCGCTTTTACAATGTTCTCCTTCAAAACCTCTACCATACCCGCAGAGGAGTCAACCATGTAAATCTTTTCGAAATGCTTGTGAAGTGATAAACTTACCTGCCCGGTACCGCAACCAAACTCTAGTGCGGTTCCCTTTGCACCCGCAGGCAGATGCTTTTCCATTTCCCGGGCAAAAGTGCGCGCCCGCTGTATTTTCACGGGGTCCTTGTCCCACTCCTTTGCTTTGCTGTCGAATTCCATGGTTGTCTTTTTATCTGGTTAGCTGATCCTAATACTACCCGTTGCCGCTAAAAGCAAAAAAAACACTCTCCGGCAGGGCATTAAAGCTTCTTTGTACAACATACTGTTTCTCAACTCCGTGCAAATCTACTTATAATTCTTTAACAGCATCTCCTAAACCCATCCCATGCAAAATTGTTAATTTTATAATTAACTCATTATCAATCAACATTATGCAAAAACGCACATTTACAACACTCGTATTTCTTCTTTTATTCATATCATCCCTTTTCTCACAGAATATTCTTACCGGAAGAGTACTTGATCATTCAAGCCGCGCAAGTATGGAATTTGCGCAGGTCGCCCTGATGGCCCCCCCCGACAGCACACTAATAACGGGTGCTTCTACCGACGAACGGGGCAGATTTCATATAGAAACGCAAAGGCAAGGCAACTTGCTACTGCGCGTCAGTTTTATCGGATATCAAGAAAAGTGGCTGCCCGTAAGCATTCAACCGGGGCGCAACACCCTGGAAGAGGTCCTGCTCAGTTCAGCAGCACAGCAACTGGGTGAGGTGCAGGTAACAGCCGCAGCGGCATTGTTTCGTTCGGAAGCCGACCGCCGGGTATTTAATGTGGAAAATATGACCGTAGCCGAGGGTGGCACCGCCATACAATTGTTGGAAACGCTTCCTTCGGTGCAGGTGGATGAGGAAGGAGGTATTTCCCTGCGAGGAAGCGGCAACATCCTGATATACATCAATGGCCGCCCCACCAACCTTTCCAGCGACGATACCGAATCCATCCTGGAGCAGTACCCCGCCAATGCCATTAAAGAGGTAGAACTTATTACCAACCCCTCTGCACGTTATGAGGCTGAAGGAATCGGGGGTATTATCAATATCATACTGCGCGAACAACGCATGCAGGGCTTTAACGGACAAATCAACCTCTCTTCGGGCACCGGAAACAAATACTCCGGAGGACTCAACCTCAATATACGGCAGGGCGACTGGAACTTTTTCACCAGCTACTCCTACCAATATCGCGAAATGTGGGAACGCAACAACAGTTTCCGGGAGAATTTCATCCCCGGAATATCCCCTATGATTGACCAGGATTACTATACCGAAAACTGGCGCCAGAACCATTTGCTGCGTCTGGGTACCGAATACCACATCAACCCCAACAGCAGCGCACGGATGTATACCAACATCAATGCAAGCAGCCGCGACCGTGAGCGGATTTACAACATCCGCAACCTGGTCGCAATGGAGCAACTCGACAGTATGTATGTGCGACTGCTTGAGGAAGACCAGAGCCAGATAAACTATGAAGTGGGTGCTGATTATGGCTGGCAAAACGACAACGGAAGCCGGTTCCGCTCAGGAATTTCCTTTGCCTGGAACAGTCAGGACCGTATTGAATACTTTGACCAGTCATACTTTGATGCACAGATGCAATTGATCCCTGAGCGCCATGCCGACCAGTTCTATGAAAGACCCCAGCAGGGAAGTATGCTGGTGCTTAATGCAGATTACGAGCATGCACTGGGAGAAGAAATGAAACTCGAAACCGGACTGCGTGCAGAAATGCGGTTTTATGACCGCTCCCAGAACTTTGGTCAACTTGACCTCAACAGTGGTTCCTACAACGACATTGTCCTTAACGGCATCCCCATCAGTAATGCTTTCACCTACGAGCGCGATATTTACGCCGCTTACACCTCCTTTACAGACAATCGCGGGAGGCTATCCTACCAGCTGGGACTCCGGGCCGAATATACAAATACGGAAGCCTGGCAGGATTATGGACTGCGAAGCGGTTTCCTCAATGATGCAAGCTTCCAGCCCGCCCGCGACACCCTGGTTACGGACAACTATTTCCGGCTGTTTCCCAGTGTATTTATGAATTACGCCATTGGCGAAAACCAGGACATCCAGGCCAGCTACAGTCGACGCATTCGGCGCCCCAGGCTCGGCGGACTGATGCCCTTCCTCAATGCCCAGGATTTTTACAACCTGCGTCTGGGAAACCCCTACCTGCAGCCAGCCCAGACCGACAACTTTGAAATCAACTACATCCGAGCCTGGGAAAATTACATGGTGAGTGGCGGCGTTTTTCACCGGTATACTACTAATGGCATATCACGGCTTTTTGTTCTGTTCGACCAGGGCACTATGGTTACCTGGACCAACGCCCAGACCAGCAATACCACCGGTGTAGAACTGATAAACTATTTTACCTGGAACGACAACTTCGATGCTACCCTCACCGGAAACTTCTACTATTCTGAGGTTTCCAGCCAAGTAGAGGGCCAGGCCTTCCGCAACGAAAGCTACAGCTGGACCTTAAGTTTGCTTGGAAACATAAATTTCCCGGGTTGGTTTTCCACACAGCTATCGGCCAATTACTGGGGCCCGAGGGTAATTCCTCAGGGGCAGATAAGACCGGTATTTAGTATGAACCTGGGGATGCGCCGCAATGTGATGAACAACCGGGGCACCGTAAGCCTTAATGTAAGCGATGTGTTCAACACCCGCCGCTTTTCTCTGGAAACCAATGGCAATAACTTTTACCAGGAAAGGGAATTTTACCGCGAATCGAGGGTGCTTACCCTTTCCTTCACCTGGCGCTTCCGCGATTATCGCGATCGCAACGGCGGCCGTGGAAATGGTGATGGCTTTGAAGGAGATATGGACGGTTTGTTCTAAAGCCTCAGCAGCTCCAGGTCGCCCACAAACTCCAGCCCGGCATGGTGTCCGTGCTGGTCGAAAAGCAGCTTACCGCTTTTGTCTTTTACCTGCACATGAAGCGTAGCATCAATGCTTTCATGGATTACGCGGTCCATGGCACCCAGCACCGGCGCCTTCAGGCTTCCTCTTTTCCTGCCGTCATCCTTATGGTCGGCCTTCATGCCATGAATAATTAGCTCGTGCTTAGCGCCTCGGATGGTGATGCGGGTTTCTCTTTCCGAATACTCAAACGAATTAATTTTTGCCCCGGTATACGTTGCAAACGGAATTACCTTACCCTGGTGAAGGAAGAATCCCAGAAAGCCGGTAAACGTTTTGCCAATCCAGGGGATACGCGCAACCGAAAGCATAAAGGAGGTACCGGGAGCATCAAAGTGGTTGCTCTGCATCCAAATCCAGGAGCGGGGCATGGAAGAGCCCCAGTCTTTTTCGATATAGCCTCTGCCGCCTGAAAAATCCAGTTCTTCACCATTGAAAAGCAGCTTGCCCTGCAAAGCATGATCGAGGCTAACCACGCCATGGTAACATTCCATAAAAGGCACATAGCGATACCAGCCCATAATTCCGGGCCGGGCCAGTGTGGCCTTAAACCCAACCGGTGAGGTGATGCTGAGGCTTCCTGTAAACCGGTTCTGTCCGTCATCCAGATCCAGCGAAAACCCTTGTTGCGAAAAACGATTGTTCCCCACTTTCACCTCAAACCCTTTGGAAGAAAAGAAAAAATCCTCTGCAGGATACCGAAAATAGAACGTTTGTCCCGTTTGCCCGTTGATAGCCTGCACAAAAGCATGCGTATCTCCTTCTACCAGCGATACACCCGGAATAAACGACCAGCAGTGGTCGCCTTTGGCACTTACATTCTTAAAATACCAGCCTTCAAAATATTGCCGGGTTTCGCCATTGCCCTGAAACCACTCAGGACGATGTAATTTCCGGAGATTGTAGATTACAGATTTGAGCGGGTTCTTTTCTTTTCGGAGGGTGTACATCATGAGGAAATGAGTTTTTCTTGTCAAATGGAGACCTCTTTCAGGACCTCCTGTTTACCTTAAAGATAACAGGATTATCTGCATTTAGTTAATTATGGGTCATCTTTTGTTCAAATTATCATGAAGCTGAGAGACCTTTTGAATAGAAATAAGCCAGGTGTAAAAAACAGCAGGCCCACCGTAAAACCCCGGCAGGCCTGCAACTTAATCACCCAAAACAAACATTCAGGCGTTTTCACAAAAACCTGAACCAAATGAAAAAAACAAGAACTATAATTCCAGATACCTTTTGGCATTGTGGTAGCAGATGTTGCTGACCATGGTGCCTACCAGTTCCATATCGTAGGGAATTTCACCATTCTCCATATCCGTTCCCAGCAGGTTGCAGAGGATACGGCGGAAGTAGTCGTGGCGGGGATACGACAGGAAGCTGCGCGAGTCGGTAAGCATACCTACAAACTGGCTGAGCAGCCCCAGGCTGGAGAGGGCGTTGATTTGTTTTATCATGCCGTCTTTCTGGTCGAGGAACCACCATCCGCTGCCAAACTGCATTTTACCGGCTACCGAGCCATCGTTGAAATTACCGGCCATGGTAGCCAGCAGCTCGTTGTCGCGCGGGTTGAGGTTGTAAAGGATGGTTTTGGCCAGCTGGTTGCTGCTGTCGAGCTTGTCGAGGAAGCGCGACAGGGGGCGTGCCATTTCGAAGTCACCGATGGAGTCGAAGCCCTTATCGGCACCCAGACTGCGAAACATGCGGCTGGAGTTGTTGCGCAGCGCCCCCAGGTGAAACTGCTGTGTCCAGCTCTTCTCGTGGTCCATGATGGCAAAATGGTACAACATGGCCGATTTGAATTTCTGCACCTGCTCCATGCTGAGTTGTTTTCCCGACCGTATCCGGGCAAAAATCTCTGCAATTTCGGCATCGGTATAATCTTCGGCGATGATGGTTTCGATGCCGTGGTCAGAAAGGCGGCATCCCTGCGCATGGAAGAAATCGTGACGTTTCTGCAGGGCCTGCATGAAGGAACCAAAAGAGCTGATATCCAAATTGGCAGCGGCTTGCAGTTTATCCACATAAGCATTGAAGGTTTCGGCATTTTCCACCATCATAGCCTTGTCGGGGCGCCAGGTGGGCAGTACCTTGATTTCAAAACCATCGTTGCGAGCCTTGATATGGTGTTCGAGGCTATCGACAGGGTCGTCGGTGGTACACACCAGCTCCACGTTCATTTTGCGCATAATGTTGCGCGCGCTGAAATCGGGCGTATTGAGCATGGCAGTGGTCTGCTCATAAATGGAGGAAGCAGAAGCCGGATTGAGGAGCTGGGTAACACCAAAGGGGCGTCGCAGCTCCATGTGCGTCCAGTGATAAAGCGGATTGCGCAGGGTATGCGGCACTGTTTCGGCCCATCTGGCAAATTTCTCAGGGTCGGGCGCGGTGCCGGTGCAGTATTTCTCATCTACACCCAGCGCACGCATGGCTCTCCATTTGTAGTGGTCGCCATCGAGCCATATTTTGGTCATGTTTTCAAATTGCCGGTCATTGCCAATCTCATCGGGGGGCAGATGGCAGTGGTAGTCCACGATGGGCATGGGCTTGGCGTAGGTGTGGTAAAGTTCTTCCGCGGCTTTGTTTTGCAGCAGGAAGTTATCGTCCATAAATGCTTTCATAATCTGTCATTTTACATTTTAGAGAGCGAACAGCCTTTTTATATGGCGGTCGAAAATGTTTTCAGTTACCTGGCTACCCACCAGCTCGCTGTGCTGGCGCAGCAGGCTGATGTAGGCCTCGCCCCTTTCGGCGGCCAGCTTGTACGAAACATGCATCAGCTGCCTGAAGTGCAGATTGTATTGCGGGTGGTCGGGAATATGACGCAGGCTGTTGGCCATGGTTTCGCCATCCCAGCCATCCACCTCGGCGGTAGTGGGCAGTTTGGATGTATCGATGTCGATAACGGTGGCATACGGACCCGCCAGCTCATCGTAGCGGCTCAGACCACCTTTATATATATCCTTAATCATCTGCAGGGCTCCGCCGCCGGCCATGGCCAGGCCAATGGCTTCCTCCAGCCAGGTGGTACCCGCCGTTTTTACGTGAATACCCTTGTTGTGCTTTTTGATGAGCTCTCCCATGATGGGATAAATGCTGAACTTGTCGCTGCCGCTGTGCACGCTCAGTTTGAGGTTTTTGGGCAAACCAAATTCGGCAATGGCCAGGTCGATTACCAGCAGGTCCTGCTCAAATTCCTTACGGAAGAGCACCAAATCGCCCACGTAATCCACACCTTTATTAAAGCGTCCGGTAAATTTTGGGGCGATGGTCTGGGCGGGGATGCCTTCGGCGGCCACCATGGAAAGGATAAAGAACATTTCCAGCGGACTTTGGGCATCGGCCACCTCATCCATACTTACTTCGGTAATAAAGTTGCCCTTTCCCTTAATCCCTTCAATATGCCTGTAGATGGTTCCGGCTTGCTGAATGGCAAAAAGAAACTTGCCAGCAATCTCGTGCAGCAGTTCGGGAGTAATTTCAAACTGCTCCTCAACGCCGGGAATGGAAAATGCCCCGAGGTATTTCTCGTTGCGTTTTACAAAAGCCTCTATTTCGCTATCGGTAGCTTTCTTCCCAATAAAATCGGCCACATCCATGGTGAAGAAGTCGCAATAATGCACAAACTTGTCCACGTTACTCATATTAATATGGTCGGCGTCTACAAAGTAAGGTTTGTTCCAACCCAGGGCTTTTACCGCAGCATCGGCTTCGTGGCGGGTCTGGATGGGTTCTGAGTGGATGGTCATGTGCTCGCGGTTGGATTTATTCCAAACCGGATGAATTTCTATGCCATGCTCCAGGGCTTTCATGATGCCTTTCAGCTGGGCCTCGCCCTGCATAGAAAACCTGTCTCCCGTTCCAAATGAATACTTTCCTAATTCCATAATCTGATTTTTATGATGAAAAAAAATGTGTGAAAAAAATTTCCGTGTGCGCACACGAAATTAGAAAAAATTTTGTTCCTTTGTACAGGAATTTTTAAAAAAAGCAGAAAAAAGATGAGCAAGGTTACCATTTCAGATATCGCAGCAAAGGCCGGAGTGTCTGCAGGCACGGTAGACCGGGTAATTCATCGCCGTGGAGAGGTTTCGTCCAAAACCCGCGAAAAAATTTTGAAAATCATTGAGGAGATGAATTATGAGCCCGATATCGTGGCCAGTAGTTTGGCGTCCAAAAAAACCTTGCGTTTTGCCGCCCTCTTCCCTTCCGACAACAACCCCTTCTGGAAAAAACCCGCCGAAGGTCTTGAGCTGGCCTGGCAGGAGGTAAAGCATTTTGGCATTGCATTCGAGAAATACCAGTTTATCTACCACGATAAATATACCTTTTATGAGCACCTTGACACCATCGTGGCCAGCAAACCCGATGGCGTGGTGCTGACTCCGGTGTTTACCGACCAGCTTTCGGACTATCTCGAAAAGCTGCAACAGGAGAATATCCCCTATGTTTTTCTGAATACCCAGCTCGACAATCAGCAGAACCTGGCTTTCATTGGCCAGGACTCGCGCCAGAGCGGACGGGTGGCTGCCCGCCTGATGGATTACTGTATTCCCGAAGGAGGTAAGATATATATCTTCAACTTCATATCGGGCATTGGTGGCAACAGCCATATCTTCAGCCGTGAAAAAGGTTTCCTGGATTATTTCAACGAAAAAAACCTTACGGGAGAAAAAACACTGCATACGGTAAATGTAAATGCAGAGCACCCACAGGAGCTGGAAGACCTGCTCCTGAGCCATCTGGGTATGAGCAACTCCGCCCGTAGCGAAACAACCGGCATTTTTGTGACCAACTCCAGGGTTTTTCGCGTGGCCGACATCCTCGAGAATGAGAAATATACCAACATTCGGCTGATGGGTTACGACCTGCTGGACGCAAACGTCAGGCATCTGCGCAACGAAACCATTGATTTTCTCATTGGGCAAAAGCCCCAGGAACAGGGCTATCATAGCATCATGGCACTTTTCAATGCCCTTGTTAGAAAACGTGAAGTGGCCAAAAACCAGTTTCTCCCCATCGATATCATTACCAAAGAAAATATTGACTTTTATTTAAATCTCTGATTATCATGACAGCAATCCATTTTGAGCACCTCAAAGGAAAAACCTGTGTTATTACCGGTGGTGGCGGCATTCTGGGCGCATCCATGGCAGAAGCCCTGGCAGCAGCAGGTATCAACCTGGCCATCCTCGATATCAATCCCGAAGCAGCCAACAGCCTGGCACAACGCATCGCACAAGAATATAAGGTAAAAGCCATCGGCATTGCGGCCAATGTGCTCGACAAAAAATCGCTGGAAGATGCCAAGAAGCTCGTCAACCAGGAATTTGGCCCCATCGACTTCCTCATCAACGGTGCCGGTGGCAACTCGCCCAAAGCCACCACCAAAGCCGAAGAAATAACCCCCAACATGGAAGGACTCTGGGAAAATACCTTTTACGGGCTGGAGATGGAGGGTTTCCGCCAGGTGTTCGACCTCAACTTTATCGGCACCCTGCTGCCCACCATGGTTTTTACCACCGATATGATTGAAGCAGGCAAAGGCGGGGTTATCAACATCTCCTCCATGAACGCCTTCCGCCCCCTGACCAAAATACCCGCCTATTCGGCTGCCAAATCGGCCATCAACAACTTTACCCAGTGGCTGGCCGTACATTTAGGAAAAACCGGTATCCGCGTGAATGCCATCGCCCCCGGTTTCTTCCTCACCAACCAGAACCGCTTCCTGCTCACCGACGAGAGCACCGGCGAACTGACCCCCCGCGGACATAAAATCATTGCCAGCACCCCCATGGGCAAGTTTGGCAACCCCGAAGATATCTCCGGCACCCTGCTGTTCCTGCTCTCCGACCTTTCGGAATTCATTACCGGCGTAGTAGTACCGGTGGATGGCGGGTATAGTGCCTATGGTGGAGTATAGAGAGTTTAGAGTTTAGGGTTTAAGGTTTAGAAAAAAACAAACAGACCTTTCTCCAAACAAACGAATAAACCTCTCAACGATTAAACGATTAAACAATTAAACAATCAAATCCCGCATTGCGCGGGACTTCGGGCACAGCCCTCAGCAATAAACGAATAAACAATACCTAATATGAATAGAATGATTGAAACCTGGAGATGGTACGGACCCAAAGACCCTGTTTCCCTCCGGGATATCAGACAAGCCGGTGCCACCGGAGTTGTAAATGCTCTGCATGAAGTACCTGTGGGTGATGTATGGCATATGGACCAGCTCATTGAAAGAAAACGCATTATTGAATGGGATGACTCGGTGCATCCTCCCCGCCCAACAGGCCTGAAATGGGAAGTGGTGGAAAGTATCCCAGTGCACGATAGCATCAAGCTGGGCCGGGCCGACCGCGACCAGTATATCGATAATTATATTGCCAGCATGCGCAATGTAGCTGCTGTTGGCGTACAAACCCTGGTGTACAACTTTATGCCTGTGGTAGACTGGACCCGTACCAACCTCGACCTGGAGCTGGAAGACGGTGCCCGCGCACTTTCCTTCGAAATGAGCGAATTTGTAGCCTTCGACCTGTTTATCCTCAAGCGCAAAGGTGCAGAAAAGGACTATACCCCCAAAGAGATTGAAAAAGGACAGGAAGTTTTCCTGAGCCTAACCGAGGAGCAGAAGAAAACCCTGCAGCACAACATCATCGCGGGCTTGCCTGGTTCTTTCGAAGGCTACAGCCTGGAAGAGTTTCAGAAACGCCTGGACGAATACAACGGCATCGACAATGATAAATACCGCGAAAATCTGGCTTACTTCCTCAACAAAATTATTCCCGTGGCTGAGGAAACAGGTCTTCGTCTGGCCATCCACCCCGACGACCCACCACGTTCGCTCTTTGGCCTGCCCCGCATCGTCAGCACCCTGGAGGACTACAAGCAAATCCTGGCGGTCAACCCCTCTCCGGCCAATGGCTTTACCCTTTGCACCGGCTCGCTGGGCGTTAGGGCCGACAACGACCTGGTGCGTTTTGTGAAAGACCTGGGACCCCATATCCACTTTGCCCATCTCAGAAGCGTGAAGCGCTACGAAGACGGCAGCTTTCTGGAAGACCAGCACCTGAAAGGCGATGTAGATATGTATGCCGTGGTAGAAGCCATCCTGGAAGAACAGGAAAAGCGTTTTTGCAACAAAAGAACCGACTTCCGCATCCCTATGCGCGCCGACCACGGACATGTAATACTGGACGACCTCAACAAAAAAACCAACCCCGGCTATTCGGCCATCGGACTGCTGAAGGGTATGGCAGAATTGCGCGGACTGGAACTGGGCATCCTCAGAACCAAAAAGCAGCCCTGCCAGGAACAAAAATAATCATGTGGTAACCCTTTTATAAAACCTGTAAAAAGATGAGCAACAACAAAGTAGTTACTTTCGGAGAAATCATGTTGCGACTGGCAACACCCGGATACCTGCGCTTCAGCCAGGCCAATACCCTGAATGCTACCTTTGGCGGTGGCGAGGCCAATGTGGCTGTTTCGCTGGCCAACTATGGCATTCCCGTTGATTTTGTTACCCGGCTACCCAAAAACGATATCGCCGAGGCCTGTATCATGGACCTGAAGCGCTATGGCGTAAACACCGACAGCATTGTACGCGGTGGCGACCGCATGGGTATCTATTTCCTGGAAACCGGCGCCGTAAGCCGCGGCAGTAAAGTGGTATACGACAGAGCCCATTCGGCCATTGCCGAAATCAAACCCGGTATGATTGACTGGGACAAAGTTTTCGAAGGCGTGCGATGGTTCCACTGGACCGGTATCACACCTGCCATTTCGCAGGGTGCTGCCGATGTGTGCCTGGAAGCCATCCGCAAAGCCAACGAAAAGGGCATTACCGTTTCCTGCGACCTGAACTACCGAAAGAACCTCTGGAAGTATGGCAAATCGGGTGGAGAAATCATGCCCGACCTGGTGGCCGGAACCGACATTGTGCTGGGCAACGAGGAAGATGCCGCCATGATGCTCGACATCCATCCCGAAGGAGTTGATGTTACAGCCGGTCATGTGGAAGCCTCTGCCTACCGCTCGGTTTCTGAACAAATCATGAAGAAATTCCCGCGTTGCAAAATGGTTATCACCACCCTTCGCGGTTCCATCAACGCCAACCACAACTCCTGGGCGGGTGTTATCTGGGACGGCAAGAAGCTCTATCAGTCGCGCCAGTACCAGATTACCCACATCGTTGACCGCGTGGGCGGTGGCGACTCCTTCATGGGTGGCCTCATCTATGGTTTGCTTACCTACGGCGAAGACACGCAGAAAGCCCTCGACTTTGCTGTGGCTGCATCCTGCCTCAAGCACACCATCTACGGCGACTACAACCTGGCCACCGTTGATGAAGTGGAAAAACTCATGGGTGGCGATGCTTCCGGACGTGTAGCACGCTAAAAAGTGATTTGAGACAGGTGATAAGTCATTAATCACTTCCTATTTGATACAAAGTATCTAATGCTAAAAAACCCAAATGCCATGAAGCTCAGACAGAACTGTAAATACGCCATGCTGGTACCCACCAGCATCGGTGTGCGCATCACCCCACTCAACGGACAGCCGGTGCATGCCAGCGACCTATACAAGATGCAGGCTACCAGTGCCGAAACCAATGTAGCCAGCGTATCCTCATACCTGGGCCTGCCCGTAAAGGTGCTTACCACCTTTGTGAAAGGCAGCCCTATCGCCCAGTTTATCAAGGCCAACCTCAGAGCCCGCAATATGGAGTATGAGGGGCCCGAAGTAGAACAGGGTGACCCCTGGGGATACCGCCACCAGTTCAATATTGCCGACAGTGGCTTTGGTACCCGTGGACCGCGTGTGCACAACGACCGCGCCGGCGAGGTGGGCCGCACCCTTAATGTAAAGGACTTTGACCTGGAGCGCATCTTCGGCACCGAAGGGGTGCAAATCATGCACCTCTCCGGACTTATCGGGGCATTGTCGCACGAAACCAGCCAGTTCTGTCTGGAGCTTGCAAGAGCCGCCAAAAAGCATGGTACACGTATCTCATTCGACCTTAATTACAGAGCCACCTTCTGGAAAGGACGCGAGCAGGAGCTGCGTGAAATCTTTACCGAAATTGCATCGGTTTCCGATATCCTCATAGGCAATGAAGAAGATTTCCAGCTGTGCCTGGGCATCAAAGGCCCTGAGGCCGGGGGAAAGGATATTGAAGCGCAGATTGATGGCTTTAAGGAGATGATGGGCAGGGTGAAGCAAGCCTTCCCCAATGCCAGTGTATTTACCACCACCCTGCGCGAGGTGGTAAGCGTTAACGAGCACCTGTGGGGCGCCGTAATGCTGGCCGGCGACCAATGGGAAGTTATCAAACCCCGTCCCATACAGGTGCTCGACCGCATTGGCGGGGGCGATGGATTTGTGGGCGGAATGCTTTACGCTATCCTCAAAGGCTGGGAACCCGCAAAATGGGCACAGTTTGGATGGGCATCAGGAGCACTGGCCACCACCTTCGAAACCGACTACGGCCAGCCTGCCGATGAAGATATGGTTTGGAGCATCTGGAAAGGCAACGCACGGGTGAGAAGGTAAAAAGTCAGCCTGAGAAAACTGCAATGAACCGGACGCTGAGCCTGTCGACGCGTCACTTCGACAGGCTCAGTGACCAAAGTTAAAAATCACATAGTGATTTTTACAAACTGCGTCTCTGCGCCTCTGCGAGAAAAAAAATAAAGGTATGTCGAAGCGTATTTTTTGCAAACCCACGTGTCACTTCGACAGGTGCCACAGTGAGTTAATCGAGCTGCTCAGTGACGAGAAAAAACTAAGCGACCATAAAAAACACACGATATGCTATACTTTGCACAGGGTTCCGAAACCACCGACCTCAGCGCCGAAGACATCAAAAAAGCCCTTTTTGAAACCTTCGACAAGCTGGGGCAGAAGAAAAAAGTACTTGCCATCCCACCCGATTTTACCCGTTACCACTCGCGGGCAGGGTATCTTACCACGCTCGCATATGAATATTACAGGAATGCCCTCACAGACATATTGCCGGCCCTGGGCACCCACGCCCTCATGACAGCAGAGGAACTGCATAAAATGTTTCCGGGCATTCCTTTATCGCTTTTCCGAGAGCACAAGTGGCGCACCGATATTACCACCCTGGGCACAGTCCCCGCCGATTATATTTACGAAATCTCCGAACAACGAGTCAACTACTCCTGGCCGGCACAGGTAAACAAAATGCTGGTCAACGGTGGCTACGACCTTATCCTCTCCCCTGGCCAGGTGGTGCCCCACGAAGTAATTGGCATGGCCAACTACAACAAGAACATCTTTGTGGGCACCGGCGGCGCCGAAGGCATCAATAAAAGCCACTTCCTGGGTGCAGCCTACGGCATCGAACGCATCCTGGGCCGGCCCGACACCCCCGTGCGCAAGGTCCTCAACTATGCTTCCGACAATTTTGCACGCCACCTGCCCATCCTCTACCTGCTCACCGTGGTAGCCAAAGATGAAAACGGCAAGCTCAAGGTGCGTGGCCTCTACATCGGCGACGACCACGAATGCTACCTCCAGGCGGCGGCTCTTTCCCTCAAGGTCAACTTCATCATGCTGGAAAAACCGCTCAAAAAAGTGGTGGTGTACCTCGACCCCGAAGAGTTTAAAAGCACCTGGCTGGGCAACAAGAGCGTGTATCGCACCCGCATGGCCATTGAAGACAAGGGCGAACTGGTGGTACTGGCACCCGGCCTGAAAGAGTTTGGTGAAGATAAGCAGATTGATGCCCTTATCCGCAAATACGGCTACCTCACCACCCCCGAAATACTGAAGCTCACCAACGAGCAACCTGAGTTGCAGAACAATCTCAGTGCGGCAGCACACCTTATACATGGCTCTGCCGAAGACCGCTTTACCATCACCTACTGCCCGGGCAAGGTTACCGAAGAAGAAATCCGCTCGGTGAACTTCAACTATGCTCCCCTGGCAGAGATGATGCAACGCTACAACCCCGAAAAGCTCAAAGACGGATACAACACCATGGACGATGGCGAAGAAATCTTCTACATCTCTAATCCGGCCATTGGTCTGTGGGCTTCCCGGGAACGGTTTAAAGATTAGAGAACCATTGCTGTCAGTTTCAGCTGACGGATAATTATTAAATGCAAATCAAAACACATTCATTATGGAGAAACAAGCTGATATTGGATTGATAGGTCTGGCCGTAATGGGCGAGAACCTGGTACTGAATATGGAGAGCAAGGGGTTTACCGTGTCGGTATACAACCGCTCCACCGAGAGAGTTGACGAATTTGTTAACGGGCGGGGAAAAGGCAAAAACATCATGGGCACCCACAACCTGCAGGAACTGGTGGCTTCGCTGAAATCGCCCCGCAAAGTGATGCTGATGGTAAAAGCCGGGAATCCCGTGGATGCCCTTATTGAAAGCCTTATTCCTTTGCTTGACAAGGGCGATATCATCATCGACGGTGGCAATACCCACTTCCCCGATACCGATCGCCGCACTGCCTGGCTCGAAAAAGAAGGTCTGCTCTATATCGGCACCGGCGTTTCGGGTGGCGAGGAAGGAGCACTCCTGGGGCCATCCATCATGCCCGGAGGGTCCAAAGAAGCCTGGCCACATGTAAAACCTATCTTTCAGTCCATCGCCGCCAAGGTGGAAGACGGCACTCCCTGCTGCGACTGGGTAGGTGAAAACGGCGCCGGACATTTCGTAAAAATGGTGCACAACGGCATTGAGTATGGTGATATGCAGCTTATCTGCGAAGCCTACCAGGTGATGAAAGACCTGCTGGGGATGGATGCAGATGAAATGCACGTGGTTTTCAAAGACTGGAACCAGGGCGAGCTGGACAGCTACCTTATCGAAATCACCCGCGACATCATGGCATATAAGGATGAAGACGGCAAACCGCTGGTAGACAAAATCCTGGACACCGCCGGACAAAAAGGTACCGGCAAATGGACCGGTGTTACAGCGCTGGACCTGGGCATCCCTCTGACCCTCATTGGCGAGTCTGTGTTTGCACGCTGCCTGTCGGCACAGAAAGACGAGAGGGTAAAAGCATCCAAAGTGCTGAGGGGTCCCAATCCAGCCTTTACCGGCGACAAGAAAGCCTTTGTGGAAGACATCCGTAAGGCGCTGCTGGCTTCCAAAATCGTATCCTATGCACAGGGGTATGTACTAATGCGCGCCGCAGCCGAAGATTATGGCTGGAACCTCAACTATGGCGGTATTGCCCTGATGTGGCGCGGAGGATGTATCATCCGCTCGGTATTCCTGGGCAAAATCAAAGATGCCTTCGACAAAAATCCCGAGTTGCCCAACTTGCTGCTCGACGATTATTTCAAAGGCAAAATCCACGATGCCGATGCAAGCTGGCGGCGTGTAGTGGCCACTGCCATGACCAATGGCATCCCGGTGCCGGCATTCTCATCGGCCCTGAGCTATTTCGACGGTTATCGCACCGAGCGCCTGCCCGCCAACCTGTTGCAGGCACAGCGCGACTATTTCGGCGCCCATACCTACGAGCGCCTGGACAAACCCCGTGGCGAATTCTTCCACACCAACTGGACCGGACGAGGCGGTACAACCGCATCCACAACCTATAACGTTTAATCTCCCCCTTTTTTTCATTGTGTGTTGGTGAAAGCCCCGGCATCCGTGAGGAAGTCGGGGCTGGTTTTATGATTTACCCTTATTTAAAGCGAGACTTAAAGTCCATCCGCTCATGCAGAATTCTGACAATTAATATTTCATTCGGGGAGGTTATCCGATAAAACACAATATGACGACCCACCCATTGCCCCATCAAATTTTCCTTAATATGAGAATAAACCTTCCCCATTTCGGGATGCTTGGAGATAGTATCAAACGTCTCAATTAGCAAGTAATAATATTTATCCGCCTGCTTTTCAGACCATTTCAGCTGTGTATACTTCCATATACTGACTAAATCATCAACAGCTTTGCGGGTTAATCTATACATTGCTTTTTTGTTGAGCCTTCAAAACTTTTAAATGGGCTTCGGGGTCAAAATCGTCTGCTATTCCGCTATCAATGCCTACATCAATAGCCTCCCGCAATAAATGAAACTTATTCTCTTCTTCTTCCAGCAATCTTAAACCAGCTCGCACCACTTCACTTGCATTTTTATACCGACCCGATGTAATGCTGTTTTGTATAAACTGGTCGAAATAAGTTCCTAAAGATATGGATGTGTTTTTATTCATATTGTTTCAAATTGAGATTGACCCAAAGTTACCAATTTTTGGTATTATTCTAAAGCATAAATATCGCATAAAAGGATACAATTTGCCCAACTATGAACAACCCCACCCTTTAACTATTTTGTTGTCTTTCCTCCCATCTGGGTTAGAACGCTGTCGATGGGTTCCCAAAGCTCAATTTTATTGCCTTCAGCGTCCATGATGTGCACAAATTTGCCGTATTCATACTCTACGATTTCATCTAGCACGTTAACACCATTGGCTTTGAGATTACGAACCAGCCCTTCGATATTTTGCACCCGGTAGTTTATCATAAACTCTTTTTTCGAGGGTGCGAAATATTCACTTCCTTGCTGGAAAGGGCTCCATTGCAGGTAGTTAATCTCATCGGGGCGGTTTGCATTTCTGAACTCAAAGCTTGAGCCCCATTCGTTGACCTCAAGTCCGAGATTTTTACTGTACCATTCCCGCGTTTTTTCAGGGTTTTCGGAGAAAAAGAATACTCCACCGATACCGGTTACCCGTGGGGTAGTATCGTTTTGTAAGGTTTCTGATTTTTCGTTATTATCCATAGCGTTTTCGTTGTTGGAATTCATTTGACAGCCCCCCACCAGTAGGGGAAGCAATAAAAGTATTAGTATTTTCATTCGAATACAATCTAGTTAATCGTTTAATATTTAGTTTATTACAAACTCAAGAGTAATTAAAAATTTTCATTCTCGTGCTCTAAGC
>JBKBSF010000069.1:0-541 GCA_046291875.1 Bacteroidales bacterium
CCTGCAATTGAAATATCATTTATTGAGAATGTTAGGTGATGAACATTTTACCCCCAATCGTACCATACTGGAATTGAAATATGATGGAAAACAAAATGACCAATGAGAGATTTACACCCCCCAATCGTACCATACTGGAATTGAAATCTGATTCTAGTGAGCTGGCTGCGGTTCTTATGATTTCCCCCAATCGTACCATACTGGAATTGAAATCTTCTCAAGGTACTCCCTTTTCAATACGGTCTTGAACCCCCAATCGTACCATACTGGAATTGAAATTGAAGTTAAGCAAGCGGCGGGGGTCGGGGTTCATTGCCCCCAATCGTACCATACTGGAATTGAAATACAAACACCTCATGTAATATGAAAAACAAAAAACCCCCCAATCGTACCATACTGGAATTGAAATGTTAAATTAGAAGATTGTAAAGTGGGTGATGTTGTGTCCCCCAATCGTACCATACTGGAATTGAAATCAATCACTACTTGAAACAATGTCAATAACATCAAGACCCCCAATCGTACCATACTGGAATTGAAA
>JBKBSF010000070.1:0-534 GCA_046291875.1 Bacteroidales bacterium
GGGCAATCCCGGAAACATGAGGAAATCCGGTTCCGCTATGTCAATTCCAGTATGGTACGATTGGGGGCCCATTTTTTGCAGGCGTTGCCAGATGCGGATCACGCATTTCAATTCCAGTATGGTACGATTGGGGGCTGGCGGCCCTTCATACATAACTACGCAATATTTGATTTCAATTCCAGTATGGTACGATTGGGGGCGCCAGCTTCAGCCTCCATCTGCAATACCTTTTCGCATTTCAATTCCAGTATGGTACGATTGGGGGTCAAATGCTTAGTTGTTGCAAGCCAATAACATGACAATTTCAATTCCAGTATGGTACGATTGGGGGTTTTGCATTTACTTCGCTAATTTAGGCACAAAATATTTCAATTCCAGTATGGTACGATTGGGGGCGGGGCACTCTGTAAAAGTGTTGTCGAAAGACTCTGGATTTCAATTCCAGTATGGTACGATTGGGGGAAAGCGGGAGTCGAACCCG
The DNA here is from genome assembly GCA_046291875.1 of Bacteroidales bacterium. Lineage (GTDB taxonomy): Bacteria > Bacteroidota > Bacteroidia > Bacteroidales > UBA7960 > SKVR01. The sequence continues at coordinate 482 of JBKBSF010000070.1, forward strand.
CACGGACGCAATGTCCAAATTTCAATTCCAGTATGGTACGATTGGGGGACAAT
>JBKBSF010000071.1:0-528 GCA_046291875.1 Bacteroidales bacterium
GAGCCGTATGACGGGAGACTGTCACGTACGGTTCTGTGAGAGGTTTGGGGGTGAGACTCCCCCTTACCTACTCGACTCATAAAGTCCGTCTGTATTCTCAAGGTGTTTCAGGTAAGTTTCAGGAATTTTCTGAATATCTTCAATCAATTCAAGTGTCCAGATTATCTTGTCTCTTACCTTGTCACGTTGCTTTACAAAGAAGTCCTGAAAGTAGTCCTTGTAAAAAATGATAGTTCGATACTTCTGTTTTTCTGCCATAAGGCAAAGATAAAAAATGTTGTTCTAAAGTGCAACTTAATTAAAGGATGATTTATTTTATAATTCTCTCATTAAAATGGGATGTGCGCCAATCTAAAATCGCATACAACGTTCCTGGTATAGCCACAGTAGCGGATTTGCGGGCCGCTCCCCTGTCCACCGCTACAAAAGCCCACGCGGTGCAGAGACCGTAAAACTACCACCAAGCCCCGTCTCGTCATTTCTGACGAGATTGGCTATACCATGTTGAACTAAATCCCGCAAAGCGGG
>JBKBSF010000072.1:0-527 GCA_046291875.1 Bacteroidales bacterium
TATCAACGATATAAGAGAAATAGAATATAGTCTTAATCCTTGTTTTAGTGGATGTGGTACTCTGACGCCAATACTTATATCACTAAGTATTGGTATGATAGTCTTAATCCTTGTTTTAGTGGATGTGGTACTCTGACTATCAAAGGCTTGCTCGTTGCTTTGACGAGAAAGTGTCTTAATCCTTGTTTTAGTGGATGTGGTACTCTGACGGGATTAGTCGTAGTAGTATACGGTTTTTTACTGGTCTTAATCCTTGTTTTAGTGGATGTGGTACTCTGACTTAAAAAAGTACTAGAGCATCACCATATTAATTGTATGTCTTAATCCTTGTTTTAGTGGATGTGGTACTCTGACCTCAGCAAAATATTTTCCTTCGAGAAAATAATTTCAGTCTTAATCCTTGTTTTAGTGGATGTGGTACTCTGACGGGAAAAATCATAAGTCAAGAATACAAAAAAAATCGTCTTAATCCTTGTTTTAGTGGATGTGGTACTCTGACCATTGGCAGGAACTGGTAAATGTGTAGG
>JBKBSF010000073.1:0-509 GCA_046291875.1 Bacteroidales bacterium
AGGTTTCAATATTGTCTTCTTTGTCCCAGAAAGCAAAAATTCGATAGTGTAGATTAGAATATTTCGTGCGGAACTCCCAGATGTCCGTTTCTAATTTTTTAAAAAGTTCAGGGTCATTTACATACTTCGATTTATCAATGTTGTAAATGATTTTATCCTTAGTTTTCTCATTCAAAGTTTCAAAGAACTCCCAAACTTCTTCAAGCAGAATAATATCGAATTTTTGTTTCATTAGTCACTTTTTTTGTTCTGTCAAAGGTAGTCAAAAGTTCTAATATATGTAAACATATTCCGCTGGATTTTTCGGTTACTATTGTTGGCAACGGTCCTGGTATAGCCACAGTAGCGGATTTGCGGGCTTCGTCACTTTCCGCCGTGACAAAAGACCAAGCGGAGTAGCGAACGCAAAACTACAACCAAGCCCCGCTATTGTTGGCTATACCATGTTGAACTAAATCCCGCAAAGCGGGACAGCTTTTTTTCAGAGCCAAGATAGTTCTTTTATTGTA
>JBKBSF010000074.1:0-508 GCA_046291875.1 Bacteroidales bacterium
ACCCATTCATTAGAAGTACTAAAGAGGGCTAAAAAAATCCATGGCGCACCAGAGATCATCAACTCCGACCAGGGCAGTCAATTTACCAGTGCCCTTTGGACAGACTACCTGGATAACGCTGAAATAAAAGTTAGTATGGATGGCAAAGGCAGGGCCATTGATAATATATTTATCGAACGTCTGTGGAGAACCGTTAAGCAGGATTATGTTTACTTGCATCCAGCACAAAACGGCTGGGAACTTTACCAAGGCTTAAAAGACTTCTTTATCGAATATAATACAATGAAAACACATCAGGGGATAGGCCGCAAGATCCCATTAACGGTTTATCAACAATGCGCATGAGTTATCAACAAAAGAAAAAAGAAGCAAAAAAGAAAACTGTTAATATCGAGAATAACTCTATCGAGTTATTTCCCGATATTAACAGCATCAACAATAACAATGTTAAACAATTAAATCAACTTAGTATTTTGATTTAGTGGTCTAAAGAATAGGTAGTATTATA
>JBKBSF010000006.1:0-176367 GCA_046291875.1 Bacteroidales bacterium
CACGGCATGAGCCGTATGTGGCAAAGCCTGCAGGAAACCAAGCGCCTGCACGAACTTTCTCTTTCTGACGGCTTGCAGCTGCTGTTGCAATGCGAAGACGAAGATCGTCAAAACCGGCGCTCTGCACGACTAAGAAAACACGCCCGCTTCCGCTACCAGGCATCCATAGAAGAACTCCGTATGGACGCAGCCCGAGGGCTGGATAAAGCACTCATCAGCGAACTGGCCAAGGGAGATTACATAACCCAGGGGCAATCTGTACTGATCACCGGGGCCACCGGTTGCGGCAAAAGCTTTCTGGTATCGGCACTGGGCCACCATGCCTGTGCACAAGGATACAAAGTGGCTTATTACAATTTACTGAAACTTCTCATTCGCACCAAAATGGCGCGTATTGACGGCAGTATCTATAAATTTTTTGAGCAAACCAGCAAAACCGATCTGCTGATATTGGATGACTTTGGACTCACCAACCTGGATCAACAACAACAGCTCGACCTTATGGAAATGATTGAAGACCGCCATGGTAAAAAATCAACCATCATATCCAGTCAACTGCCCGTAGCAAGCTGGTACGATGTCATTGGAGAAGAGACAATAGCTGATGCTATCCTGGACCGGCTGATCCACTCTTCCTACCGTATAGAACTTAAGGGAGAAAGCCTTAGAAAAAAACTGTAAATTTGTCAGCCATCCCGCTCTTTGATACCAAAACCCCAGGGGGGTCAGTATCACCGGAATGGGGGGTCAGTATCACCGGAATATCCACCCACCAACCACATCTTTTAGTTTTTAAGCCCATAGCCTAATTTTGTTTTCAAAAAAACAGGCGATGACAAAATCAGAAAACCGTGAAAAGATGCTGGCCCTTGTAGAGCGATGGACTCAAAGTGGCCAAACCCAACAACAGTTCTGCCAACAACATGACATCAAATATAGCTCATTTGGCTATTGGTTGAAAACCTGGCTCAGAAAAAACCTAAGCACCTCCCAGGGATTTATTCCTATAGAGATTAAATGTATCCGTCCGTCACCCCCCCCGACCCCACCGCACATCAACTGCGCAGTGGCGACCGGGGGGGATAATGTCAGGCCTTACAGAAGGATCATCAGGCGTGTTGCTTTTTCTTTTTGGGGTGGTTGAGTTCGCGGGCAGCGGGGTGGTGGGTGCTGTCGTCGGTGGGGTTGCTGGTGCCTTTGCTACGGGCAACAAAGTAAAAGGGTAAAAGGAAAAGGGCCAGGACGGCTAGTCCGACCAGCATAACGGTAATATCCATGGTTTACGAAATTTTGATGTACAACAATACGGGGGTTGGGGCTGCTGTGTGCAGCCGGGCGGGGAGCAGCGTACTTATATTGCAGCTGCCACAGAAAAGGATTTTACCAGAATGTCAGGAAGGGATAGGCGATATGCCAGGAGGGCAGATTGGGCAGCAGTATGGCGGCGTGGTAGAGGTACTGCCGTTGCTGGTTGGTCTTTGCCCACACAGAGAAGGTGTGCCTTTGGGGCTCCAGGATTCGCTGTGGAGAGCTGCGCAGTTCGGTGGTGCATGCATCGGCCGGCAGTGCCTGAAGCACAGGTGCTTCGGGCTGCATAAACTGTGCGTCATCTGCGGTTTCGCACGGGTGTGTCAGGGGTGTGTGGCCCTGCACATGCAAAGGCACCACCCGCTGCATAGCAGCCGGATGGCCAGCCACCAGCAGCAATGCTGCCAGCAATACCACGATGCTATGTGTCCACTTTTGCATATGCAAAGCTATGCACAAAAAAGACAGAATTTCTTTTTGGGCAAAATAATTTCTGCCATTGCATTTGCCTACCTTTGCACTGCGCATACAATTGTATACCAGGTATGTGCAGCAGGCGCTATGGATTGAAACCTGCATGAGCACTGCGGCTCAAAAAAGGATCAACCGGAGCTCGATGCAGTGAAAACAAACGTGTAAGTTCGCCCGCAAAGGCGGGGCAGGCATACCACCCGTGAATCAACTAAAATACACTCTGATGACACCGTTCAGAAGGACTACGCCGGATCATTTTTTCAGGAAAAGATTCTTCAGTTATCGCCTTTTTGTGTGGATGCTGCTGCTTATGGCCCTGATCATGGGAGGAGGTTACCTGATCATTGCCTATGTGTACAACCTTCAGCGAGCCACAGAACAGCAGATTGATGCCGCCCAGCATAAGGTAATTGTAGCTCGGCAAATGGAAATTGAGCTGGTTCGGTTGCGGGGCTTCACCCTCACCTACCTGGTAGACAAGGAGCAGCAATGGTTGGATTCGATCCGTGTGCATGAGCTTCAGTTTATTGTATACTTAGAGCGGGCACGGCAGAATGCCAGCAGCCCGGAGGAGATGCAGCTGATTCAGCAGATCTCGGCACTGTTTTCCAATTATGAGCAGCGTATCCATCATGCTTCGTCGTTGACCCAGGGAAGGAATTATCGCCAGGCCGATGCTTTGCTGATCCATGCAGGGAATGGAAGATTTTATCAAAAACTTCCTCAAATTTGCCCGTCCGCCCGATCCGGTTTTTAAGGATATCCGTCCGGTAGAAGTTTTGCGGGAGGCAATCAATTTATTGCGCCCCAAGTTCAAAAGCAACAACATTTCGCTTAAGGAGGAGTTCACAGAATCCACCCTGTGTGTATGGGCAGATGCAGGCCACCTGAAGCAGCTATTCATGAATCTGCTTATCAATGCAGTAGAAGCCATGCCCCAGGGAGGATGCCTCAGGTTGAGTGCAGATACCTGGCACGAGCCCCAGCCTGGCTCTGCAGCCCACCTGCAAAGCTATCTGCGCATTACCATTGACGACCAGGGCCATGGAATCCCCGAACCGGTCATTCTGAATCTTTTTGAACCCTTTATGAAGGGCCACGAGCACGGAGTTGGGCTGGGGTTGTCGATATCTCAAAATATTGCCAGCATGCACCAGGGCTGGATTGAGGCCTTCAACAAACCTAATAATTCCGGTGCTGTATTCCAGGTTTATCTGCCTTTGAATAAGCCAACCTAATACTTGTAAGCCATGCAGAAAATACTGATTGTTGATGATGAGAAAAGCGTTCGTTATTCCTTTCGCAAACTGCTTAGTACGGGCAAATACGAACTTTTTGAAGCGGGCAACTTCGATGAGGCTTTGAAGGTGTTCGATCAGGTTTGCCCCGATCTGGCTATTGTAGATATCGAGATGCCCGGCAAAAGTGGGCTGGATCTGCTCAAAGAGTTTGGCACCCTCAGGCCGCTGATGCCCGTTATCGTAATGACCGCCTATGGCTCGGGCGATAGGGTGATTATGGCCATGAAACACGGTGCTTATGAGTATATTGAAAAACCTTTCGAGATCCCCCAGCTCATCCGGCTTATTGAGGAAGCATTGGCCTCGGTATCCAGTGCCAGCAAGGAAGACATGGTTTGGGGGGATAAGGGAAAGGCAAAATCGGCCACTGCGGCCAGAGAAGGCCAGGAAGTAATTATTGGCGAAAGCCCGGCCATCAAAGATGTGTATAAACTCATCGGCAGGGTGGCCAGCTGCGATGCCAGCATATTGGTTACGGGCGAGAGTGGCACGGGCAAGGAAATGGTGGCACGGGCCATACACCGATACAGCGACCGGGCCCATAAACCCTTTATTGCTTTGAACTGTGCTGCCATTCCCGAAACACTGCTCGAAAGTGAGCTCTTTGGTTATGACAAAGGCGCCTTTACCGGGGCTACCAAAGACAAACCCGGAAAATTTGAAGAAGCACACCAGGGCACCCTGTTTCTGGATGAAATCGGCGATATGGGGCTAAGCCTGCAATCTAAATTGTTGCGCGTGTTACAAGAGGGGATCATCGACCGCCTGGGCAGTTCCAAAAGCATCAGGGTGGATGTGCGCATTGTTACAGCCACCAACCGCAACCTCGAAACCCTTATTGCCCGCAAGGCTTTCCGCGAAGATCTCTATTACCGCATACGGGTGGTTACCATTGCACTGCCCCCTTTGCGGATGCGCAAGGAAGACATCCCACTGCTGGTGCAACATTTTCTGGCCAAACATCTTCCTGGCAAAAAAACAAACAATATATCCATCCTCCCTCAAACCATGCAAAAGCTGCAGGAATATAGCTGGCCGGGCAATATCCGTGAGCTTGAAAACACCATCAAAAGGGCACTGATTCTGGCCAAGGGAAATATTATCAGCCCCGACCTTATTGCCCCCGACACTGCCCCACAACCTTCAGATATTCAACAATCTCCCCTTGAGTTTTATTTGCAGGAAAACTGGCAGGAAGGAAAGATCTATGATCGGGCATTTCAGGCTTTCGAAAAGGAACTGATCCAGTGAGCACTGAACCAAACTCACATGAACCAGGCCAAGGCAGCCCGGTTGCTGGGCATTTCAAGGGTAATGATACACGAGCGTATCGAAAGGTACCAACTAAACCCCGACCCAAAGTAGGTAGGCAAAGTGCAAAGTTTTTTTACAGGTAGTAAGTTTTCTTTACACCCTTGCAGGGCCCCAGGTAAAGATTGATGGGTTGAAAACTTCAATAAAAAATCACATGTATCTCATTTTCTTCACTTTAAAGCTGATGGCACAGGCTTTGAAAAGGTGGGTGCGTCGGTACGTATAACCCGATGCGATAACCCTAAACTTTAAATGAAACAAAAAATGAAGAAAATGATTTCTGGTCTTTTGACCCTGGTATTGATGGCAATGGTAATGACAAGCTGCAGTGTTGAGCCCGAAAAGGAATTGACCGCTGCCAATGAAGCAATGGAAGCCGCCAAAGCTGTAGAAGCCAATCGCTATCTGGCTGCTGAATTTACTGCTTTGAGCGACTCACTTACCGCTTTAGTTGCCGCCATTGAGACCGAGAAAGTAAAAAGCATGACGGAGCGAAACTACAAGCCCCTTGCAGAAAGACTCAACCTGATCACCACCCTGGCGGATGCCCTGGTTAGTGATACCGAAACCCGCAAAGCTGAAATGAGAGTAGAGATTGAAGGCATGCTGGCTGAACTTACCACCGAAATCAATCAGGACAAGGAAGCATTGGGTCGGATACAGAAAAACACCCGCAATGCTGAGGTAATTGATGCCATTGGAAATGAACTGGCCGTAATTGATGCCTCTGTGAGCGAAGTAAATACGTTGATTGCAAATGGCGACTATCTTACCGCCTTTGAAAAGCTAACCGCTGCTCAGAACAGAGAAGACATGCTCAGAACCAGGCTGTTTGCGCATTCCACAAGGTAAGCATCTTACACCAAATCTCCAGGTGTGAATAGTGAAGCAGAGCGGGAACCTCTTTGGGGTTCCTGCTTTGCTTTTTTTATTTTAGAGCTGTCCTGCTTCAGGAGTTTTCACCCTGCTAACAATTCAATCGTTGATAAACTTGTCAGCTACCTGCCTGGCCTCTTTTATGAGATTTTAGTTTTTTTAAGAAATAATCCATTACAAAAAAACCGAAAACCCCTACATTAGCACTTCCAATAACCTCTTAACCAGTGGTTTCTTGTAAAGCCATCCCGTTACTTTTTAAACTTACACACCGCCTTTTCTATAAAGGAAAAGAGGATAAAAGTGCATAGTATTATAAAGTACAACCCAAAAGCTAAAGGATGAAAGCCAAAAGAAAAAACGCCACAAAGAGGGTTCTTGCAGGTATTACCCTCCTGCTTTCTGTGATCATCATACCCATTTTTTATTTTCTTTGCCAGTCAAAGGGAGTTTCGGATGAACCACACCAGCGAGAATCAACGAACCGACCCGATGGCTCCGTAGCAGCATCAAAACCTGCTCAGCAACGTGTACATCCGGTTTGGTTCACCCCCAACCTGCAACAGGTTGCTTATTGGATGTGGGACAGCATTGTGCAGGCCAATGCCCCGCTTACAGCCCATCATTATGGCAATCATCCGGCCAACTGGATGGCGGACGGTGTTTTTGCGGCCACTTCGCAATATATTTACGGACCCTTTTCTGAGCCCTCGCCTAACTGTTTTCAAAAATTCCACCCGGTACACTACACCCGTCTGAGCCTCGAAACCTGGCACCGACAACCCATGCGCAATCCCTTCTGGGATAACGTATCATGGATTAACATTAAGGACGATATACTATGGCTTATCAGCGAGGAGCGTATCCGTTCATGGTGCACTCAAACAGGCGACACCTCCACACTTCTGCCCAACCAGAAAGCCACCCAACTTATTCTCTACAAAAACAGTCTTTTCTTTACCGACAACCAACATGGTATTTACCAGTGGAATCTGGATCATCAACAACTGACCCTTTTGGTGGAGGATGTAGCTACGCATATAGCCATTTCGGAAGGTCTGTTGGTTTACAGCCGTCAATCCACTGAGCTGGTAGTTTTCCCCCTTCACGACGCACAGCCCATTCCCACCGGAATATTCAGAAGAAGAAGCGGCCCTATGTATTTGCACAACAGGATATTGGTTTTCGCCAGCGACTCTGGCATTGCAGATGAGAAGGGAAATCACCTTTTCTCATGTCTGAACAGCGCAATACTTTACCTTGAGAACGAGACTATTATCCTAAAACCTTCTCTGTTGTACGAAATGCCGGTTGTTTTTCAGAACAGGCTGTTGTGCGTAGTACCCGATACACCCATGGGTCTCATGGGCTTACAGTTCAGCTCAGAATACTCCTACGACGAATATTCTGAGGGAAGCAAGATGGAGATCCGAAAGGATGAATACCGACTGAGAACCCGCATCTATCATATGATCCATGCCTGGGATCAAATCATCGTGCATGAAACATACGACCGGTTACATTCAGGATTCTTTGATGCAAAAACAGGAGTGTTTGCGGCATCAGAAAACCGTGATATCAACAGCTATAGCCCGGCAGAGGGCTGCAGCACAACAAACCTTGTGCTGCCCGACGAGAACAACTCCCTCTATTGCCCGGTTTCGCAAAGGCGTATTGAAGTTTTATCCGAAAACCAGTTGCTCATAACAAAAAACACTGAACAACAAACCCTTACTCTAAACTATTACATCTCTGACATGTACCTTGAAACGTTGTATGGCGATTTGCTCATCGTAAGTGCCACTTATGAGGATACCATGGAGGGATATCCCAACCAAATGGTTGCAGGCATTGATCTGAATACGGGAGAACTCCATACAGCAATACCCAGAGAGGGAAAGGTCATCGAAATATGCACCCAGGGATTTCAAATGGAGTATGTTCAACACCAGTGTTATGCAGGTCCCGCTTCTTTTGAACCCGGTTTCTTCGGGCTAAAAGATTAAGCCAAAAGGACTGGCGCCCTTTCAAGACTAAAAGGGATTGGGAAGCAGGGGCCCTTCGACAGGTGGTACAATAAGCCCTTTGGCAAGCTCAGGGACCCCTATCGAATTGCTCCGAAACCCCCTCATCTCTTACCTCTCACCCAAAGCCTCTTTCATAAATGAACCCTTGACAATTAACCATGCAAAGAACTGAAAACAATAAAGAGGACGAAGAACAGGGGATGGGAAGATGCAAGTAGTCGTTTTGAGTACTTCGCGTAATTTGCGTGAGGAAAACAGTTGTGGCCAAAAACTTCCGGGCACGAACTATGGCCGTACCCGGAAAGTAACCACGTCAAATCAACCTGTCCTGAGCAAGCTGATTACAAAGCCTGCGGGCCGATCTTTTTGCCACCACAGTAAGATCACCATTGCCATTGGTGCCGGTTTTAAGGACACCCCTCCATACCGGGTTTTCCCTGCCTGGAACAAAAACCTTCACATCAAATGTACCACCGGTTGCATTTCTTTTCATTAGTGATATGGAATTACTACTGTAAGTTACAGATGATGCAGTCTGGGTAATGAACATCACCCCATCGGCATTGCTCTTTCTTATGCGGTTTAAGACTTCCTGCTCTGTTTCCAGAGCAAGCGGATCCAGGATTTCATATTCAAGTTCCACACCTCTCAATAGCATTAGCTCCTGCAATGACCTGGAGAAACGTGGCCCAAACCGGCCAATATTATCTCCCAGTTTTAAAACAGCATAAAATTTCGTGATTTCACTATTAAAATCAGGTGCTTTTCTTGACTTGATGTTTGCATAACATCCTGAAAAAAGAAACAGGATCAGTACAAATAAAAATTTGTTGTTCGTTTTCATTGTTTTACAATTAGTTTATGTTATTAGTCAGATGCAACTTGCATGAATTAGCTTATCCATTCTCTTTTGTGAGCGCAGTGCTCATGCTAGCTTCATAGTTTCACAATTCTGATTAGCGATCAGTATTTCTTACTATATTTCAAAAACTTACGGCTGCCTTACTCATCCCTCCCTGAAAAATCCTCCCTAAACTCCACTTTCCCCAATCTACGACCTTCAACCTTGTGCTCGTATCAGATCTCTTCGTCGTTAAGTTCGAGAATATTGATTTCTGTTGGGATAAGCTACTCATATTCGTGTTACCCAATATGATAAAAATCATAGATGTGAGCTGTGGTACAGCCATCTGTTTCGGGGCCATTATCCTGAAATACAGGATATTATCATAAAGCGCCGGAGAATGAACAAATTGATGCTGTAGAGTTGGTTTGGCCGCGGTAGTATCGCTGTCAGAAATGTTAAGCAGAGTAGTTTCCGGTTCAAAGGTATTGCTCAAATCTATTTTGTGACAATGGATCTGCTGTGGTGCAAAATCTCTTATAAAACCTAAAGGGCTTAGCTTACCGGCAAATTCTTTCCACGACTCTGTTTCAAGGACGCTTACCATTGACGGAGCATAAGGGTTTTGCAAAACATACTGAGTTTGCGGCTGTGATTGTTCAGGACCCGGTTGCCCGCATGCACCAATGAACAAGACAGGCATAAGAATGCCGGCCAATGTGGCTACACAATAATAATTCGCTCGAAACGGCATAATACGACTTATAGACTAATAATATTAATCCGTTTTCTCCAGGATGGAGAATTTTTAGGTAAGTTCAGGCTGGAAGGGCTATGTAAACAGCCAATGGTAAATTGGTTGTCAAAGATAGCAAATTTTTAATATATGAAACTTGCATGAGCACTTCGGCTCACAAAAAAAGATGAAAATAGACATGCAAGTTCCATTAGGCCAATGAATTAACTAAATTATTTTCTAATGAAACTTGCATGAGCACTTTCGGCTCACAAAAAAACAATGAAAATTTGCATGCAAGTTCCATTAGGCCAATGAATTAACTATATTATTTTCGAATGAAACATGCATAAGCACTTCGGATCACAAAAAACAATAAATCAAAGCCAGACGCATTCAAAACCGACATGTAAGCTCCCCCGCAAAGGCGGGGCAGGCATACGACCAACCGATGCCGCACCTGAGGCAGAGTTCAGCGAAGCTAATGAATTAACTAAATCATTTACTTATGCAACCAAATTGAAGATTGAGGTTTTTTATTCATATCTGAAAGCAAGAAAATCAAAAAAAACAGGAAAGTAAGCGGAAAGGGAACCGATAAGACAGGGAGAGCGCGCAGTTGTGCAGATACATTAATTAATCTGCGTTCTTTTCAGGGTTTGACCATATAAGGCATGTAAGTACAAATAAGACTTACGCACTTTTAGGGATAGTGTCCAGTTGCTGGACTTTCGGGCCCTTCGACAGGTGCTACAATGAGCCCTTCGACAGGCTCAGGGACCCTTGTCGAATTGCTCAGGGGCCCTTTCACCTCTCACCACTCACCTCTCTCACTCCTCCCTCCAGAACTTCTCCCACACGCGTGCAATTACTCTTTTGAGGCTTTCTGCAGATACGGGCTTGGTGACATATTCGTCCATTCCCTGGCTGAGGTATTTTTCGCGGTCGCCTTCGAAGGCATTGGCGCTGAGGCCAATGATGGGAGGCAGGTCGGTATAGCGTGTGCGCAGGGCGCGGGTGGCGGTGATACCATCCATAACGGGCATCTGGATATCCATAAAGACCAGGTCGAATATACCGGGCTTGTATACCTCCAGCGCTTTCTGCCCATGTTCGGCCAGTGTAACCTGGAGGCCCATCTTTTCCAGGATCAGTTTGATGACCAGTTGGTTTACCTTTTTGTCTTCCACCAGCAGGATCTTGAGCGGGCCGGGGTCTTCGGGCTGCTCTTCGGGTCCACTATCTTCCGGCCCCTGGTAGCCATACAATGCCTTGAAGGTGAACCAGAACCGGCTGCCCTGCCCCGGGGTGCTCTCCACTCCTACTTCGCCACCCATCATTTCTGCCAGTTTGCGCGATATGGCCAGCCCCAGCCCGGTGCTATCGCTGTGGCGGGTATCCTTCACTTCGATCTGAGAGAAGGGGACAAAAAGCTTATCCATGGCTTCGGGCGGAATACCGATACCCGTATCCATCACCTCGATACGAAGCAGGAGTTCTTCGAAGGTACGTTCGTTTTCGTGTATTTGCTGGCGATGGTCAACCGATGCATGGAGGGTAATGGTGCCGGAGGGGGTAAACTTCACTGCATTGTAGTAGAGGTTGTGCAGCACCTGGCTTATTCTTCCGCGATCGGCCAGGATCATACCAGCGGCTTCGGGCTCGATACGGGTAACCAGTTTGAGATCCTTCTCATTGCGCAGCGATTCGAAAATATCTTCAGCATGGCGAAAAAGTTCCTCCAGAGAGAAGGTAACCCGCATTAGGCTCACCTGTCCGGATTCAATTTTAGAGTAATCAAGTATCTGGTTGATGATTTCGCGCAGGTTGCGGCTGGTTTGGCGAAGGGTGGCGATGTACTCCTGCTGGGTGCGGGTAAGGGGCGTATCGCCCAGCAGGTCGGTAAGGCCGATGATGCCTGTGAGGGGGGTACGCAGCTCGTGGCTTACGTTGGCAATGATGTTTTGTTTGATTTCGGCCGATTTGCGTGCCAGCTCCACCTGGTTGTCGAGGATCTGGTTTTTCAGTAGCAGAGATCGGATCCTTAACCTTACAAAGGCGGTGAGCAGCAAAGCGCTGAGCATTACATAACCCATCCAGGCCCACCAGGTTTGCCACCATGGAGAAAGAATTACGAAGGAGTATTCCGTGATGGGACCTCCCTGCCCCAGTGCGTTGTGGGCCCTCACCCTGAAGGTATAGCTACCCGGAGACAGGTTGCCGTAATGGGCCACATGGTTGGAGGTGGGCCGGTGCCAGTACTGGTCGGCCCCCTCAAGCATAAAGCTGTAAAGCAATTTGCGGTTGTCGGGCGAAACCCCGGCAAACCTAAAACTCAGGTAGTTGTTGCTGTGCGAGAGTTTGAGATTTTTAGGTACCTGGTGCCAGGGGCTCAGGCCATCGAAACGGATTCTGCCATCCACACCCTGCTGGTTGCTGGGTGCATCGGCATCAGGCCTTTCTCTGAACGATGCCCGGGTGAGGGGCTCGTTGAACAGGTCCACCTGGGTTAACCTCACACGTGGTGCCAATGAATCGTACCACGACCTCCCGGGGAAAAAAGAAGTAAGGCGGTCGTTGGTTCCGACCCACATCTTCTCACCCTGGCGCAGCAAAGCCTCCTGGTTGGTGCCCATTCCCAGAAACCCGTCTTCAAAGCCGTGCGAAACAAAAAGGGTAGCTTCGCGGGAAGGATCTTTGGAGGCCAGTGTTGCACCGGAAGAAAACCTGAGCAGAGTTTGGTGGGGCAAAACATTGATCCCAAAGCGCCCCCCAAGGATGACATTGCCGGCATGATCCTGGGCAATGGCAAGAATGTAATTGTCGCTAAGGCCATGGCGTGAAGAAAAGTTTAGAAATTGAGAGCCGTTAAACATGGAAACCCCATTGCCTTCGGTTCCAAACCACAGGTTGCCCAGGGAATCTTCAAAACTGGAGTAAATATAATTTCCGGCCAATCCATCGGCAGAGGTATAATGCCGAATGCCCAGGGAATCCATTTTGTAGACCCCACTGCCCCAGGTTCCTACCCAAATGGCGCCGTGCCGGTCCATGATGATATCTGATGAGAACATTGAGGGCAAACCCTGTTCTTCGCCCCAGAAGCTAAAGAATTCACCATCGAATTGCACCAGGCCTTGTTCGCCAAAAGCCATCCATGTATTTCCATTTCGGTCTGTTACCCCATCATGCAGAAACCATCTTCCCTCTTTGTGGTCCATTGGGTAGTTATAGAACTTTTGCCCATCGAACCGGGTGACACCTCCATCATCGAGCGACATCCACAGGTGGCCTTTGGCATCGGCAAACAATCCTTCCATATATCTGACAGGGTCGTGGGGCCGGTTGGAATATTGTGCAAACTCCTTTCCGTCGAAGCTTACAAAACCATCCTCAAAGGTCGACATCCACAGCTTTCCGTCGGGGGTAGCAGCCAGAGAGATGATGTTGTGGTCTACCCCCTGAGTGATGGAATAATGCTGAAACACCTCTCCCCGATAGCGTGTCATCCCTCCATTGTGAAAACCGATCCAGATTACACCGCGATTATCCTCAAAAACATAGGAGATAAAGTCGTTGGAAAGCCCTTGTTCGGTTCGAAATATGGTATAGGTATCGTCCTCTGCCAGCACCAGCCCACCGCCCCAGGTTCCAAACCAGATGCGTTGGCGTGAGTCGACCAGGATGCGATTGATTCGTCCGAAAGGAAAACCGTTGCGGGAATCGTAGAAATAAAACTGCCTGCCATCGAAGCGCATGGCCCCCAGATGATCTACCCCCAACCAGAGCGTGTTGTCGTCCTGCACGGTGAGGGTGGAGATGGGATTCTGTGGCCCTACGTGCGGTGTATGGATCAGGTGAAATGCACCCTCTCTGAAAAGCGCCAGTCCTTTATCGTAGAGTGCAATCCACACATCGCCATTGTCAGAGGTACGCAGAATATGCCGCTGGGCTTCCGGCAGCCCCTGTTCAGGACCATAATGGTAGAAATAAGTTCCGTCGAACATACTCACTCCGCCATATCGGTAGGAGAACCAGATATTTCCGTTGGAATCGCGCTTAAGGGAGTGCAGGGCATTGCTCTGCAGATTGCCCGATTGAACATCGTAGCGGAAGATTTGGTGCCCGTCGAGCTTAAAAAGACCTTCCAAAGTGCTTATCCAAATGTTTCCTTTTTCATCACCCACCACTTCTATTACATCATTGATGTTGAATCCCTGGTTTTTGTTGTAACTCTCGATGGAAGTTCCGTTGAAGTGCATCAGTCCACCACCCATGGTGCCAATCCAAAGCTCACCTTCGGGGTCCTGGTAAAAACAGGAAACAAAATCGTGGGTAAGCCCCTGGGTTTTGGTGTAGATAAGAAAACCAAAGGGATTGGTATCGCGGCTGATAGGTGCCGACAGTTGGATCTGTTCGGGCAGCTGCATCTCTTTGATGGTGGGGGAAGCAAGCACCTTTTCGGGCAGGCTGTACCCTCCTGAACCAGGCCTGCGCACCTGGGGGGGCTGCATGGCAGTGATGTAGGGAGTGGCTGCCGGGATTTGGCTCCCGGTATGGGCAATCCGTTTGATCACATGAGCAGTTGTAACTACCGGCTGGTGAGCTCTTTCCCTGATAGGGGGTTGCACCTTATCCCAGCCCACAAAAGTACCTGACTCAAAGTCTTTTTCCGGCATATGGGAATGACCGGGTTTATCTGCACCTTCGCACCCTGCCCAAAAGAACAAAGCAGGCAACAGAAGTACAAAATATACAACCCTTGCGCGTTTTTCAGAAAAAATATCTTTCAGTGTGTTTCCCAATAAAATCATAGGCTGCAAACACCTCTTGTTTGTCATGTACGGCGGGTTTCCTCCTGCCACCGAACCATAACCTGGTTTGTATCTTCCGATCAATAAAGTTACAAACCTAATCATTGTTATTTACATGAAGATAAGTATTTCACGCAAAATATCACTCACCTCTGGAAACCAAATGCTTACAACACACTCTAAATAGTTAGGAAAGCGAAGAAACAACAAAGCCGGCAGGACCCCTTTGGGCTATGCCGGCAATAATGGGTATAGAGAAAAACTTCAGAGCAGTTTGGCAGCACTTTCCATCACAGAGGCCAGGCGGATGGCATCGAAAATGCGTTCTTGTGCTGTACCCAGCTGGCGCAGAGAGGCTTCGTGGGAGCGCACACACATCTCGCAGCCGTTTACCACCGAAATGGCCAGGCTGATGAGCTCGAAGAACTCTTTGCCGTTTATAGGGGCCATCATGATGTTCATACGGAAACGGGCCGGCAGGTTGTTGTACTTTTCATCCTGCATAAAATGGCGGAAGCGGTAGAACACGTTGTTGGCAGCCATCAGGGAAGCGCAAGAAACCACTTCACTGACTTCTTCTTCGGAAGCACCAGCCTGCAAAGCTTTTACGCGCAGGCTCTGCACCAGTAAAGGCTTGCCAGCATTCACTGACAGTGCTATGCCCAGCAGCATGCACTCTTTCTCGCTGAGATGGTCGCTTTTGAGGGTAGCCTTGAGGTTGAGCTTCAGATCGCGCAGGTACTTGGGGCTGGCCACATCGGCAAGCATTTCACCGCCGGCAGTTTCCAGGCCCAGCACTTCAAACAGCTCGTTGAGGGTATCGGGAGATTGAATCATGATTTTCAAAGGTTAGGGTAGGTGGATTTCAGATTTTTGATTTTTGATCAGAAGTGTCCGGTAAAACTTACGAGATTGGGCTTCGCCGCTACTAGGTGATCTCCCTTCGATTGAAACTTGCATGAGCACTTCGGCTCACACAAAAGGATGAACTAAAGCTCGGCGTAGCCCAAATGCTCTTTCATGCAAGTTCCATTCTACCAATGAGTTAATCAAATTATTTTGGAATACAATAAAAGAGCATTCTCAGGTTTTTGGCTGTGAAAGGGGTTGGAGGCCTATTCGCCCTCCCAACCCCTCCGTCGATAGCACAGGAAACTGTGATCCCAACCGTAAGAAGGTGTAGTAGGAAATCTGAGATTTACGAATTGTCGGCTGTTTTTTGATTTACCGGACCATAGCGATACAAGATTTTGTGGTAAGAGATATAAGGTTTATCCTTTTCACTTTTCACTTTTCACTTTTCACTTTTCACTTTTCTTCTCACACCTTTCACCTCAAACCTCACATCTCACACCTTTCACCTCACACCGCCAGAGTTTCCTGACCTTTTTCCCAGTTGCAGGGGCACAGTTCGTCGGTTTGCAGGGCGTCGAGTACGCGCAGCACCTCATTTACGTTGCGACCCACGCTCAGGTCGTATACACTTACCCAGCGAATAATACCATGCGGATCCACAATAAAAGTGGCGCGGTAGGCAACTTTTTCATTGGCTTCCAGAATACCCAGCTCTTCGGCCAGCGACTTGGAGGTATCGGCCAGCATGGGGTATTTCAGCTCGCGAAGATCTTCGTGGTCTCTTCTCCAGGCGTGGTGTACAAACTCACTGTCGGTAGAGGCACCAATAAGCATGGTGTCGCGATCGCCAAACTCACCCGCAGCCTTGTTGAATTCAGCCAACTCGGTGGGGCAAACAAAGGTAAAATCCTTGGGCCACCAAAACATCACCATCCACATACCAGCATCCTTATGATCCTGTGAAGAGATTTTGGCAAACTCTTTCCCTTTTTCCATGGATACTACAGCGGTTTTCTCGAATTGGGGGAACTGGCTTCCCACACTGATCACTTGATTTTTCATCTTTTTTCGGTTTTATAGTTAATTATTTAACAATTAGTTTCGCGTCGGGTGTTTTGGTTGTTAGCATTTTGTAATTGCGTTGCAAAACTACCCAACCGCCCCCTATAAATCAAATTGATAATTTCTATCTTTGCATAGATTTTGTTTATAAGGAGAGACGGGAGACGGAGGACGGAAGACCGGAGTAAGTTGAGGGCACAGCCCGAAATCCCGCGCCATGCGGGAACCGAAGACCGAAGACGGAGGACCGAAGACGGAAGACGGAAGACGGAGGACCGAAGACGGAAGACAGGAGACCGAAGACGGAAGACAGGAGACCGAGGACGGAAGACTTTTAAACTCTCACCTCTTAACTCTCAATTTTTAACTCTTAACTCTCCCCCCCTTCCCCCATGACCCTCCAACAACTTGAATACATCGTTGCGCTTGACACTTGCCGCCATTTTGTTACGGCTGCCGAAAAATGTTTTGTTACCCAGCCCACCCTTACCATGCAGGTAAAGAAACTGGAAGAGGAGTTGGGCATCAGGATCTTTAACCGTTGCCATAAGCCCTTGCGCCCTACCCCTGCCGGAGAAAAGATCATCAGCCATGCTTACAGGATTTTGCGTGAGGTAAACCAGATGAAAGAGTATGTAAACAACCGCAAAGGGTTGCTGGCGGGCACGTGGCGCCTGGGGGTGATCCCCAGCCTGGCTCCTTATCTTCTGCCGTTGTTTCTTCCATCGTTCATTAAAGAGTATCCGCAGGTGCAGCTGAAGGTATTTGAGATGCAAACCGCCGACATTATTGCAGCCCTTCGCGAAGATAGGCTGGACATGGGTTTGCTGGTAACCCCCCTTGAGCAGCGCGACATCCTGGAAACTCCTTTGTTTGAAGAGCCCTTCCTGCTTTACCTGCCCCACGATCATCCCCTGGGATTGAAAGAGGAGGTGAACCCTGCCGATCTTGACATCGGCCAGATGCTGGTACTTACCGAAGGGCATTGTTTCCGCAATCAGATCCTGAACATATGCGGGGAGCAGGCACAGGGAGGGCACCACAATTTCTTTTACGAAAGTGGCAGCATAGAGACCCTCAAGCGCATGGTAGATCAGGGCATGGGCTACACGTTGATACCATGGCTCTCTGCCGGAGAAAAAAGATTGCCCATGCGAATCCGCCCCTTTGCACAGCCCCAGCCCGTACGGGAAGTCTCTTTGGTTTACGGGCACAACTTCAGCCAGCATACGCTGCTGGAGAAGCTGGCGGAGAAGATACTACAGTCCATTCCGGCAGCCCTGCACACCGGCACCCCATCCCTGAAAGTATCCATCGGACAGACACAGGAAACAACCCCAAAGACGGCATGAGTCCTTGAGGTAGCGCACACCGCCTGCAGGCTGAGTTTGCAGCAATTGCACCAAAACAGGCAGACACCAACCTGTTAAGCTGTTGTTTAACAAAACAGCACAGGCAATAGCAAAATCAGATATCTTTGCAGCCGGAAACTGCCAGTGAGACTGTTGCAGGATAAAATACCCGAAATCTGTCTTTGTGTTACTGATTATTTACTGATAAATGATTAATCCTTTGATTTATGGTTTCCGGGTATCCTTCCGTCGTTTGTTCAAGGAGCGGAAATTCACCCTGATCAACACATCGGGTCTGGCTGTGAGTATGGCGGCTGCCTTGCTGATCTTTCTCTACCTGCTTTTCGAAACCAGCTACGACAAGCATCACCACAATCACCAGAACATTTACCGGTTGGCTACCCAGGTTGCCATGGGAGGCGAAACACATGCCATGGCAATGAATTCGGCAGCGATGGGCCCCCTGCTCGTGGAGCAGGTACCCGAAATCACAGACTACCTGCGGATCTTCCCAGCCAACTTCTTTTTCAGAAATCTCATTTATCGCTACAGGGACAAAAGCTTTCACGAAAATCGTGTGCAGGCAGTAGATTCCACATTTTTTGATTTCTTCACCTATACCTTTCTGTACGGCAACCCCGAAACCGCTCTCACAACGCCCTTTTCTCTGGTTATGACAGAGAGGATGGCGCAAAGGTATTTTGGCGACGAACCACCCCTGGGTAAGGTAATAGAAGTAGAGGGAGCAGGTCATTTTACGGTTACCGCAGTGGTATCCAACCCATTGCCCAACAGCCACATGTTTCTGGATGGGATGTTCTCCATCTCCACTTTGTATCACCTGGAGCACCTTATCAGCAAAGGCTATCTGCACGGTTCAAGCTGGCCCTTTTTGCAGCAAAGCTTCGACAACCGGATCATCTGGTTGTATGTAAAGACCCAACCCGGGTTCGATCCTGATGAATTTTTGCGCAACCGATGGCTTCCCCTGCACGAAAGTCATATCGGGGGATCAGGGGGAGAAGAAACGTTGCTCTTCCAGCCTCTTGCAGATATCCATCTTACCAGCAAGCTGGCCTACGAAATGACCAACCAGACCAATACGGTAACGATGATGAATCCTGATCTGATCAGGATATTTACCCTGATAGGGATCCTGCTGCTTGTGCTGGCAGCCATCAACTACACCAACATCTCCATCAGCCGTTTTCAACAAAGAGGGAAAGAAATGGGGGTAAAGAAAGTTGTCGGAGCCCTGAAGAAAGACCTGGTAATACAATTTCTCGCCGAATCGATCCTTACCTCGCTGGTTGCTTTTTTCCTTGCCCTGTTGCTGATTGAGATCCTGCTGCCGGAGATCAACCGGTTGCTGAGGGTGCCCCTTTCGCTGAACATCTTTCAGAATCTGAACCTGATCCTTTTGTTTGGTGCCATTGCACTTTTTACGGGAATTGTATCAGGGCTGTACCCTGCGGTATATTTTGCATCCGCCTCTCCCCTCAGAGCGCTCAACAAGAGGTTTGGCGCCGGAAAAGGATCGCTGGGGTTGAAAAAGATCCTGATTGTGGTGCAGTTCATGATTTCGGTTTTTATGGTGGTGGCCACCATCGTTGTTTGGCAGCAACTGGCCTATATCACCAACAGAGATCTGGGTTTTGATCCTCACAACGTAGTGATTGTTGAACTTACAGACCAGACAAGCAGACAAAATGCAAGGGCCATAAGGGATGAGCTGCTGCAAAACCCCGGCTTTAAGGATGCAGCACTGTCCAACTATTTCCCCTCACGCATCAGTTTCTCGCACGCAATGGATGTTATGATCAACAACCAGAAACTGCAAGTTGTGGCCAATATTGCCCAGGTAGATCCTCATTTTACTGCCTTTATGGGCATCGGCCTGGCAGAAGGTCGCTTTTTCGATGCAGACAACCCTTCTGATTTTCACAGTGCAGCACTGATCAACCGCACTGCTCAAAAACTGTTTCAATGGGACAACCCCATCGGGCAATCCATCGAAATGAATTTTACATGGCCCGATGGCATCTTCACGGGCAACCGAAAGGTTATTGGGGTAATGGAAGATTTTCATTTTGCATCGCGCACAAGATCTATCGAACCCATGATCTTTTTCCCCATGACCGAGCAGGCAGCTTACATCAATTTACGTATTGAGGAGGGTAAAACGGCTGAAGCCCTTGGCTTTCTTACAGATCAATGGCAGAAGATGCGGCAGGGATACCCCCTGACCTTCTTCTTTCTGGATCGTACTATTGTATTTATGTACCATTCGCAGCGCATATTGAGCCTTTTCTTTGCCGCTTTTGCCGTATTGTGCATCTTCATTGCCTTCCTTGGATTGTATGGCCTTTCCGCCTATTCCATAGAACAACGCACTCGCGAGATCGGAATCCGCAAAGTACTGGGAGCCAACACTGCGGAGATTATGTACCTGCTGGCAAAAGAATTCCTGCTACTCATTACAGTGGCCGGATTGCTTGCCTCCGGTATTGCATGGATTTTCCTTCAGCAGTGGCTCGGTGGATTTGCCTATCATACCCATCTGGGAATAATCCCCTTCATCGCCGGATTGTTGTCGGCCTATGTGGTTGCAATGCTTGCCGTGGTGGTGCATGTACGAAAGGCCAGCCGCCTCAACCCGGCACAAGCTGTAAGGTACGAATAAAAAAGTGCCCTGATCTTAGCAGCCGGCTTCCAGCTTCCTGGCCATCTTTCTGTCGCCCTTCTCCCTGATTCCATCTCCGGCATTCCTTTTCCGGTCTCGTGGTATTTGACCGAAGCCTTTGGCAAATCAATCCCGCATCCTTTCAGTCGCGGGACTGTGTGCAGAGCCCACAGCAGTTCATTATTCAACAGAGTATTAATTTTATTTAGTGTGTTTTTAATTTTATTGATTTTTTTATTACTTTTGATGCAAATATTTTGCATCATGTTAAAGAAAATGCCATTACAGTGCCCATCATGCTCCAGCCCCCTGGAAGTAAAAACCCTGCAGTGTGCGCAATGTGCCACTACAGTGAATGGTCATTTCCCGCTCCCTTTGCTGGCCTCTCTTGAAGCCGATGATCAGTCCTTTGTGATAGAATTCGTTAAATCGAGCGGAAGCCTTAAAGAAATGGCCAGGCACCTGGGTTTAAGCTACCCCAGTGTTCGCAACCGGCTGGATGAACTTATCAGTAAAATCAAAAACCTGGAAAACTCAAACCCATGACAACCCTGTTTCGCAATCCCAAAAGCATTTACAATCCCTTTGTTTACATTGCAGGAAAAGAGGCTTTACTTACCGGACTGGCCATCATTGCAATAACTGGTCTGGTAGGATGGCTGAGCCACAACTGGCTCGACGGCATGCTCGACATGCACTATGGCCCCCAGGGTGCTCTCTGGATGCACATTGCTTTAGGACTTACCAATTGGCTGTCGGCGGTGGCAGTATTCACCCCCATGGCCATGGCTCTTTCCCCTTCGCGGGTGCGGATTATCGACATTGCCGGCACCATGGCCCTGGCCAGATTTCCCATGTTGCTGGCAGTGGCAACTGGCTTCCTCAATGCCCCACGAAAGCTGGCCCAATGGACCCTTCACACCTACCTGGAGCAAGGCGATCCCGTTGCTCTTTCCTGGATGGATATTTTGCTGGCTGGTATGGCCCTGATTGCAATTGTTTGCATGGTGGTATGGGTGGTGGTACTTATGTACAATGCCTATAAGATCTCGGCAAACATCAGCGGTACCAAGGCTGGCGTATCCTTTACCATTGCAATGATCATTGCCTACGTTATATCAAAAGTTGCCGCAGGCTTGCTGATCCATAACTTTGCCGTAATCTGACAGCACTGTTGCATCCATCTTAGTCATTAATACTAAAATCCATCCTGACATATAACCAAAAATCGAACTAGAATGAAAGTCATTGTATTTTTTCTGATGGCCCTGCTGCTGGCAATGCAAAGCAAGGCACAACCGGTGGAAGGCTCGTGGTACGGCCTCCTCAAGGTTCAAGGCATGGAGATTACGATCGTAATCAACATCACCCCAACACCCGAAGGCTTGCAGGCTACCATGGACAGCCCCGACCAAGGTGCTTTCGACATCCCTGTAGATGAAATAAGTTTCGAGGATGGGGTATTACGGTTTGCCATACGATCGGTGGCGATGCAATACTCCGGCACCTTGAAAGAGGGTATCATTGAAGGTACCTTTACACAGGCCGGAATGGATTTGCCTCTTGATCTGGGCCGCGAAAAACCCGACAAGCAAACCCTGGTACGCCCCCAGGAGCCTCAGCCTCCTTTCCCCTATCATGTGGAAGAGGTGTTTTTCCAAAATCCCAAAGCGGGAATACGACTGGCGGGCACCCTTACCATGCCCCAACGCCAGGGTTTTTTTCCCGCCGTTGTAATGATAACCGGTAGCGGGCCCCAGAACCGCGATGAGGAGATCTTTGGCCACAAACCCTTCAAGGTAATTGCCGACCACCTTACCCGCCATGGCATTGCGGTGTTGCGATTCGACGATCGCGGGGTAGCACAATCGGAGGGCGATTTTGCTTCGGCAACCTCTTACGATTTTGCTACCGATGTAGAAGCTGCGGTAAACTACCTGCGCACCCGCCCGGAGATCAACCGCACCCGGATCGGATTGATAGGCCACAGCGAAGGTGGGATAATTGCCCCCATTGTTGCCTCCCAGATTCCCGACAGGATCGGGTTTATCGTACTGATGGCCGGCACAGGTTTTCGCGGAGATGTGTTATTGCTGGAGCAACAGCGCCTGATCTTTGAGGTAATGGGAATGGATGCCGAAGAGATAGAGAGAGGCAGGATGATCAACACACGGGTTTTCGAGATGATTCAACACATACACGATACAGAGATCCTGAAACCGGCTCTGCAATCATTCCTGGAAGAGATCTTTAAGGATGATGAAATCCCTGCAGGCTTAACCCGCGAAATGTATGTGCAGCAAATCATGGCTCAAACCACCAACCCCTGGATGCTTACCTTTTTGCGCCTCGACCCTACTGTATACCTGGAGAAAGTAAAGGCTCCGGTACTGGCCATCAATGGCACCAACGACCTGCAGGTACCCCCTGACAATCTGCAAGCCATAGAAGCAGCCCTGCACAGGGGTGGCAACACAAGGGTTACCCTGATGGAATTCCCGGGGCTCAATCATCTTTTTCAGGAGTGCGAAACGGGCGATCCGGCCAACTATGCAACCATAGAGCAGACCTTTGCCCCCCAGGTACTTGAGAAACTCAGCACCTGGATTATCCAAAAAACATCGCCATGAAAAGATTTTCCTGTTATTCCATAGGTACCAAAAACGATTCTCAACAACCTTAGCAGGATTTTTCGAGAGCGCACGATACTTTGCCTTTGATACATCTGGTTTTTACCCCCAGATCAGTTCAATCTGCCTGATGCCGGAATGTGATGTTATTCACATCCCGGCATTTTCAATGTTTCCAAAAGCATTGAAAAAAAAACTTAACGTGAAGTTTTTAACCAATGTTAACAAATAAAAATTATTTTTACCGCCCTACACAAACAAATATCAACCAAAAACTCATTACAATGAAACCCCATTTATTGTTATTACATTTTTCTATCATTCTACTATTGAGCAACATCGGTTTTTCGCAAGAGTTTACAGAAAAGGTGCTCGTTGGCGATCAGGTAGTATTGAAGGCCACTGGCGCTGAAGGCCCTTTTCAATGGCAGGAAAGCAGCGACAACACCAATTGGACCCCAATTGATGGCGCAACCGAAAGCAGCTATACCTTTATTGCTGCAGGCACAGCAGGAGACCAGAAATACTTCAGGGCAGCTCTGGAAAACACCAACTGCGACCCAGGAGAGTGGTTCTATAGCTCTGTAATTCATCATATACTCATTGACAATCTCAGCGAAGTGGAAGCAGGTGACTATTTTCGGGGCGGGATAGTTTTTAATTACAAAACTGATGGAACAGAAAAACGTATCTCAAGCACCCAGGACGACACAACAGGAGTAAGATGGGGGTGTGTGGCGCAGTATATTCATACCACTTACGAGGATGGGCAATACAACACCACCAAAATCATGGAAGATTGCCCTGAAAGGCCCATCGCGGCAAGCGTTTGCGATGATTCAGAACTTAATGGCTATGTCGACTGGCACCTACCCTCCTATCAGGAATTGCACAGACTGAACCAGGCAAAAGACTTGGTGGGAGGTTTTTTGCCAAAAGATTACTGGTCAAGCACTGCGCAAGGTTCAGGATTGCAGCATTTACGGGCATGGGGTCGCCTTTTTAGCCTTAACATGTCCTATACACGCCATCGCAATGAAACCGATCCGGTTCGTTGCATCCGGCCTTTTTTAACCTCCGATGTTACCCGCTCGACAGTTGTTTTTGGAGAATTGCCCACTGCGGTCAACATTACCGCACAACCTGAAGCCATAATCGTTTGCACCGCATCTCCCGTAACCCTCAGCGTAACGGCAGAAGGAACAGAGCCATTGTCGTACCAGTGGTTTAAAAATGGTGATGCATTGATTGGTTTTACGCAAAGTGCATTGACCATTGAAGCAACAGACCTGAGCCATGAGGGTTTGTACAGATGCGAAATCACCAATGCCTGCAGTACTGTAAGCAGCCAGGAGGCGGAACTAAAAGTTATTCAACTCATCGTAAATGCGGGAGGCGATAATGAATTTTGCAGTGGCACTGCATACGCCATCAATGCTTCTGTGATTTCCAATCATCCAGAAATATCGGGAACCCTGCAATATTCATGGACACCCGTTGATGGTCTTGACCAGCCAGACATACTGAATCCTTCAGCACAACCATTGCAAAGCACTTCCTATACACTTACAGCAACCGATCAACAGGAATGTGTTGCATCCGATTCTTTTCACCTTACCGTACTTGACCCAGTGATCCTGCAGACACAGCCCCTTTCGCAGCAGGCTTGTCCCGGCGAAGATGTTTCTTTTACCGTTAGCGCCACTGGCACTGAACCTGTTTCTTATCAATGGTTCAAAGGTGGTGAGATCATTGCAAATGCCACAGAAAATACACTTTCGCTTCCGGCCATCACCGCTGAAGATGCAGGAATATACACCTGTGAAGTAACCAATGCTTGCGGTACCATTACCAGTGAGGATGCTGACCTGGAAGTACATCTCCCCCTGATCCTTCTTTCCCAGCCCCTTTCTCAGAACGTCTGTCCTGGGGGAGAAGTAATTTTCTCCCTAGAGGTTTCAGGAGAAGAACCTTTGAGTTTCCAGTGGAAAAAGAACGGAACAAACATTCCGGATGCCACCGGCAGCGGCTTTGTAGTCAACAATGCCAACCCGGAAGATGAAGGAGTTTACATCTGCGAAATCACCAATGTATGCGGGAGTGTTGCCAGCGAAGAAGCCGAACTTAAGGTGATTCTGTTAACCGTACATGCGGGTGCCGATAACAATTTCTGCGATGGCGAATCCTACCAGGTCAATGCTTCTGCCCTATCCAATCACCCTGACGCATCAGGAATACTGCTCTATTCCTGGACTCCGGCCACCGGACTTAATGACCCGAACATCCCCAACCCTATGGCAGAGCCTCTTGAAACAACCACCTATACTTTGCTGGTAACCGACGAAGCAGGATGTACGGGTACAGGTTCATTTACCCTTACGCTATTGGAAAGCCTGACCATTATATCCCAACCCATACCATTGAGTGTTTGCCTATATGCAACTGCAACTTTTGCTACCGAGGCTGAAGGCAGCGGCCCCATCAGTTATCAATGGAAAAAAGACGGACAAATCATCAATGACGCGACCAATAATCAATTTATCATCGAAAACACCCAGATGGAAGACGAGGGAATTTACAGCTGCGAAATAACTCATCCCTGTGGCACTATGGTAACGGAAGAGGCCGGGCTCAAAGTGATACAACTCAGCGTTGATGCCGGGCAGGATGTACATATTTGCCCAGGCAATGACACCCTGTTGCAAGCTACCGCCAACAGCAACCACCCCTCAGTGTCAGGAAGTTTCCATTGGGTGTGGGAACCCGCATCTGACCTCTCGGATGCTACTCTTCCCAACCCGGTGGCAAACCCTGAAACCCAGGTTGAATACACAGCAACTGCCACAGACCAGTTGGGATGCAGTGCAGCAGATATGGTTACAGTTTTTGTCAGATCACCCTTTGAAAATGAACAGATTTGCATGGTTTCGGTGGATACCCTCAACCACAAAACCACTATCGTCTGGTCAAAGACCCCGGAGGAAGGAAGTGCAGGATTCAATATATACAGGAGCACGGAAACAGAAACATGGGAAATGGTAGGCCATGTTGCGTTTGATGAGCCCCCATTTTTCATGGATGAAACAAGCCAGCCCAATTCTTTGGCAGAAAGATTTAAAATTGCCGTAGTAGACACTTGTGGTAATGAATCAGCGAAAAGCTATTACCATAGCCCGCTATTTCTGCAGCTCACAGAGTCGGCAACCACCATGGAATTACAATGGACCCCTTATAGTGACGAGGCCGGCAATTTCATACCTGATCAGTATTACCTATACCGCGGCACCGCCCCTGCCTCCATGCAGCTAATTGACAGTGTGCCCGGAACCATTATCAGTTTCACAGATGAAAACGTTGACCGACATTACCATTACCAGGTTGCTGTGGTAAATTATTCGGGTTGTGGCGGTGCAACAGCCCCCCTGATTTCATTCTCTAACAGAGTAGCCAACAGTGAATCCACCAGTGTTCATAACCCTGCATTAACTGCCCGGGATGAACTCATTATTTTCCCTAATCCATTCCGGGATGTCACTACCATTCGGTTCAGCAATGATGAAAAGCAGCCATTCACCTTCCGCCTTAGCGACCATACCGGCAAAACAGTAATATGGGAGAACAACATCTTCAGCAATGAAATTACGCTACAGCGGGCTGACCTAAAACCCGGATTGTATATTATTGAATTGCGCAGTTCGGAAAGATTTATCAGAGGAAAAGTATTGATTGAATAAAAACAGTAATCGCACCATGCAGCCTGCCTGAACCCTTTCAGGCAGGCTGTCGTGTTGCTCTCTTTTTACTTCTTTTTTCGAAAGAAATACTCTTTTTGGCGGCGTTTCTCTTTGTCGCCCCGTACCACAAACACCTTTTTGCCGGTGTAGGGATCCAGCCCGGTGTAGTACATGGTGGTGGCAAGGGTCATGGGAGTTGGGGTAAACTCCTGCACCTGCTCGGGTCGGTAACCCAGTTGTGAAAGCATCTTTTGCAGATCGGCCATATCGCTTTCAAGGGTGCCGGGATGACCGGAGATAAAATAGGGAATAAGTTGCCAGGGCAATTTTTCACGCTGGCAGATCTGCCGGAAAATCTTATGGAACTGCTCAAACCCCTCGAAAGAAGGTTTGCGCATATGCTGCAATACCCTGGGGGCGGTATGTTCGGGGGCTACTTTCAAACGCCCCGACACGTGATGCACCAGCAATCGTTTTATATAAGGGGTAAGCGCATTGTCGCGATCCTGCTGCGGGCTTTTGTTTAACAACATATCATAGCGAACGCCGCTGCCGATGGTGATCTTTTTCACCCCCTTAATTTTTTCTGCTTTCTGGTAAAGATCAAGCAGGGGCTTATGATTAAAATCCAGATTCTTGCACGTATTGGGATAGATACACGAAGGCCTTTTACACTTTTGGCACATGGAAAGGTCCTTTCCCTGCATCCTGTACATATTGGCCGAAGGACCACCCAGGTCGGTAATATGGCCTTTGAAGCCGGGCATTTTGCTAACCAGCTCAACTTCTTTGAGTATAGACTCCTCGCTGCGGCTCACCACAAACTTTCCCTGGTGCATATTGATGGCGCAGAAGCTGCATCCCCCAAAACAGCCACGGTGAATATTTACCGAATGGCGTATCATCTCCCAGGCGGGAATAGGAGGTTTTTTATGGTACCTCGGGTGGGGTTGCCGGGCATAAGGCAGATCGTAGGGCTCATCGGCCAGGGGGCCTTGTACAGGGGCAAAAGGAGGATTCACCACCACCATTCCATTGCCGCAGGGTTGAAGCAGCCGGGGAGCCTCCATGCTGTTGGAGGCCTCCTCGATAAGGCGAAAGGCATGGGCAAAAACCGGCATGCTGTGCAGGCACTCCTCGTGGGAGGGAAGGCTGCGGTCCGGAACATTCTTTATGGGCTGCAACTGTTGCGGATCCGTAAGAAGAAAGGCAGTTTGGGGCAGGTTGCGAAGAGAACCTACGGGAACACCCTTTGCAGCCAGTTCCAGCAACATTTTCCAGGCTTGCTCACCCATGCCGTAGAGCAACAGATCGGCACCACTTTCGGCCAGGATGGAAGGTTTCACCTTATCCTGCCAGTAATCGTAATGGGTAAACCGGCGCATGGAGGCTTCCACACCCCCCAGCACCACAGGTATATCAGGAAAGAGCTGCCTGAGTATCTTCGAATAAACCGTGGTGGCATAATCGGGACGGTAACCGGCTCTCCCCCCCGGAGTGTAGGCATCATCGCTGCGACGCCGGCGTAAGGCAGTGTAATGATTAACCATAGAGTCCATACTCCCGGCCGTTACACCAAAAAACAATCGCGGAGGGCCCAGCTTTTTAAAATCGCGCAGATCGTCGCGCCAGTTGGGCTGAGGCAAGATGGCAACCTTCATCCCCGCTTTTTCGGCCAAACGCCCCATCACAGCCACCCCAAAGGAGGGATGATCCACATAGGCATCGCCACTGATGAGAATGATATCCGGCTGATCCCAGCCCAGCTTGTCGAGCTCATCACGTGAAGTGGGAAGAAAAGGAAGAGGTAAAGACATGAAAAGGGTTTATCGGAGAATCTGCAGCATACCCAGCAAAACAATACCCAGAGCCAGCACTACAATAAGGCCAATAATCACTCTGCGGCTTTTGCGAAGCAATCGGTTCTCCTTTTTGATGTGATATTCGAAGATAATACGCCGCAGCACATTGCGGATCCGCTCTGTGGCAGCTTCAGATTTTACAACATAATCGTAGGCACCGGCTTTTATGGTATTGGTAGCCACCTCAAGTTTATCTACAGAGGTCAGAAAAACAATCTGCACATCTTCATCGATCTTACGAATGCTGCGCAACACTTCCATTCCATCCATATGCCCCTCACCCAGCATATAATCCAGCAGAATAATCTCAGGCTTCAGGTGCATATGTGCCAGGCAGTCCTCACCATTGCCGAACACCTTGACATTCATGTAATTCTTCCGCTCAAGGCTATGACGAATGGCTGCTGCATAAGCCTCATCATCCTCCACAATAAAAATCAGGGTATAGTCAGGTTTTGCCATAGATCTGTTGTTTCAGTCCACTTATCCTACCAACGAATTTACTATATTTTTACGTAGGCTGTCATGAAATGTTAATTTTTTTTGCGATTAAATGCTTTAGGCCCAGTTTACGTGAAACTAGTAGTTTGTTTTCGGTTTTTTTAACCTATTTTAGCCATGGCAAATGAAAGGAACCTTGAAAACCAAAACCATAGCTCAAACACTTCCCTTATACTCCACCCCTTACGGTTCTGTTGCTCAAAATCAAAATTTTTATTCAGACCAAATAAAAATAACAGAACAAAAACCTACCTGTCAGCACTTTGCATTGCTATTCATTTTGTTTTTAAACAACAAGCTTTCTTGTTTAAAACAACTACATGTCTATATATTTGCATTTGTAAATACGTTTATCAGGGTTTTCATTCCAGGCTTAACCCAATACAACTCTGTTTACCTGCACCATACAATACTAAACCCAACACTAAATAAAGCAACATGAAGAACACACTTACCTTTATTCTTTCGGTAATTGTTCCTCTGGTGATCATTACCGTGGTATTACGCGATGCATCGCAGGACAACAAGCTCCTGGCCGAACTGCGTGAAGAATACAGCAAACCCCGTATCCCCGGGGTCGACCACAGTAAACTTGAGGCGCTGCAGCGAGATTTTGACAATCCGCATGAAATCACGGCAACCTGCATTTCCTGTCATACAGAACGGGGGCAGGAGTTGCTCAACAGTTTCCATTTTACATGGGAGAGGGAAGATTTCATTGAGGGACGTGGAGTAACCTACCTGGGCAAACGCAACCTTCTCAACAATTTCTGCACCGGTATTTTTTCCAACGAGGCTACCTGCAACCGCTGCCATGCGGGTTATGGCTGGCAGGATAAAAACTTCGATTTCAACAACCAGTACAACGTTGACTGCCTGGTTTGCCACGACAATACGGGCTCCTATGAAAAGCTGCGTGGTGGGGCAGGTTACCCGGTTCCGGGACAGGATTTCAGATCCATTGTACAAAGCGTGGGGCGTCCTCAGAAGTCCAACTGTGGCTACTGCCATTTTCATGGAGGTGGAGGAAACAACGTAAAACATGGCGACCTGGAGGAAGCCCTGCTTACAGCGTCGCGACAGGTAGATGTGCACATGGGAGTGGATGGGGCCAACCTGGCCTGTGTAGATTGCCACACTGCTGAGAACCATGTAATGAAAGGTCGCTATTACGGTGTTTCGTCTGCCAACACCCGCAGGGCCACTTGCGAGCAATGCCACACTGCAACTCCACACCTCAATACTATGCTCAATACCCACGTAGCCAAAATTGCATGTCAGACCTGCCACATCCCCGAATATGCTAAAGTGAATGCAACCAAAATGTACTGGGACTGGTCTACTGCAGGAGAATTGCAGGACGGAAAAGTTTTCGAACTCTTTGACGAACTGGGTAATCCCATTTATCAATCCATCAAAGGAGATGCAGCATGGCAAACCAACGTGGTGCCTGAATATTTCTGGTTCAATGGCACTGCCGATCATTTTCTGCTTTCCGACCTGGTAGATACCACCGAAGCCTTCCTGCGTATCAACACCCTGTTTGGAAGCTACGAGGATGCACAATCGCGAATCTACCCTGTAAAAGTACACCGTGGCCGCCAGCCTTACGATCCGGTTTATATGACCATTCTGCAAGCCAAATTGTGGGACCGCGAGGCAGGCAAAGGCGCCCTTTGGCTCGATCTGGACTGGGCAAGGGCACTGGAAGAAGGGATGAAGTATCTCGACCGCCCCTACAGCGGCACCTGGGATTTTGTTGATACAGAAATGTACCTTCCTGTAAACCATATGGTTTCGCCTGCAAGTGAAGCATTACAGTGCCAGGATTGCCATACCCGCACCAACAGCCGCATGCAGTTTGTGCAGGGAGCCTACATACCGGGCAAAACCACTTTTGCCGCTGTAGACACCATGGGTGTATTGCTGATCATCCTTTCCTTTGCTGGAGTGGCAACCCATGCACTGATCCGTTTTATTTCACAGAAAAAGAACAAGCAATCCAAAACTATTTAACCCATGGCAAAAACTGAGAAAGTATACATTTACAAGTTGTACGAAAGGTTCTGGCACTGGACCCAGGCCTTTCTGATCTTCTTCCTGGCTTTAACAGGATTTGAGGTTCATGGCTCTTTCAGCTTTTTTGGATTCGAGGCAGCTGTTGATCTGCACAACAAAGCGGCATGGGCATTTATTATCCTGACCATTTTCACCATCTTCTGGCATTTCACCACAGGGGAGTGGAAACAATACCTGCCCACTACCCAAAACCTGAAGGCACAAGCAGAGTATTACATTCTGGGAATTTTCCGCAATGCCCCCCACCCCACCCGCAAAACCATCCTCAGCAAGCTCAACCCCTTGCAGCGTTTGGTATATCTGTCGCTGAAGATCCTGGTGTTTCCGGTAATGATTGCCAGTGGACTTGCCTACATGTTTTACCGTTATCCCAGCCAGGGAGAGATCAAAGAGCTGGGCATACAAAGCCTGGAAAGAGTTGCCCTGGCGCACACCATCGGTGCTTACATACTGGTTGCATTTGTAATTGTGCACCTTTACCTGATCACTACAGGCCACACAGTAACTTCCAACCTGAAGGCCATGATCACCGGATGGGAGGAGCTGGAAACAGAAGAGGGAGAGGCTCCCGTTTCCAAAACGGTAAAAGACCCCGTTGGAGAAAACCTGAACGACACTGCAGACATGCACAACAAGAGCATTCCTAATTCGGATAACACACAAGAAATCTAAAGACAAAGAGCATGAAACATTTAGTAAAGCAAAGCCTACTTGTAGTTCTGTTTATTTGCAGCACAATGGGTCTTAAGGCCCAGTTCAGCATACATGCCGACCTAAGCCCCCGTGCCGAACTCCGCCATGGCTACCGGCAATTGCCCAAGGAAGATGAAAAAGCTGCCATCAATGTAAACCAACGCACCCGCCTGGCTTTTGGATACCAGCATGAGAGTTTACGAATGCATATATCTTTTCAGGAAGTGCGTGTATGGGGTCAGGAGGTGCAGCGTCAGCACAATGCCAATGTGGCGGTGCACGAAGCCTGGGGCGAACTGCTGTTCAACCCCAACCTTTCCCTGAAAGTGGGTCGCCAGCACCTGCGCTACGACAACCAGCGCTTTTTCGCCATCAACGACTGGATCCCTATGGGCCAGAAACACGATGTAGCACTACTCAAAGCCAAACTGCCCTCAGGAGAGTTGCATTTTGCCACTGCATTCAACCAACCCGCATCGGCATTTCAAAACAACTTCGGCACACTATATAGCATCAACAACTACAAATACATGAACTTTGCCTGGTTCAACACCTCGCTGAGCGAAAACACGAAATTGAGCCTGCTAGCTGCAGCAGATGGTTTTGAGGGGGAAAACAACCCCAATACACTCTATGTACGCGGCACCTGGTCGGCTTACCTTACCAGCAAACTGGGGGGAGTAGATCTGATGGTCAACCCCGCAGTGCAACACGGGAAAACCCGCGGAGCACGTGATATTGCAGCATGGTATTTCCGAACTGATGCATCCCTTTCACTTATGGAAAACAGCACATCGACCCTGGGCCTGGAGATATTTTCGGGCAATGACCCACAGGATGGCTCAAAATACCGTGCCTTTGACGCATTGTATGGCGCTGGCCATCTCAACAATGGCTTTATGGACTATTTTACCCTGATCCCGCAGCACACCCGCCAGGCAGGTCTGGTAAATCCATTCATCAAAAACAACTTCAAGGTCACGCAAAAAACATCATTGGATGCCGACCTGCACCTGTTCTTCATCCAGAACGATTTCTTCCAGGGCCCCGATAAGATCAGCAAATACCTGGGTACAGAAATCGATCTTACACTCAACTACCGGTTCAACGACTTCACCCGGATCATCGGAGGTTTTTCCTGGATGTTTGCTTCAGAGTCCATGGAAGTAATCAACCGGGGCGCCGACAGCGGCTCACACAAAGAGCCTGCTTATTTTGCATACATCATGCTCAGGATACGCCCCAAACTCCTTTAGAACAAACCCTATACACCTAACCAAATAGCAGAACCATGATCACCTTTTTAAAAAACACAAGTCTTGCACTTACCCTGATGGTTTTCCTGGCAGCATGCTCAGGTACCCAGAAAGAGCAAAAACAAACCTCCCAGATCAATGAAGCGGAGATTCTGCTGCAATATCTTGAGGAGAATGGCGACATTGTAAACCACCCCGACATACCCTTTTTTATCAATGCCGAAGAGATACACAACAGCCAGAATGGCTCCAACATACTGGTAGTTGATGTTCGCTCTGCCCGCGATTACAGGCGTGGTCATATTGCCCATGCTGTAAATGTGCAACCTGCAGACATTCTCTCGTACTTTGAAGAAAGCATAGAACCCAATAGCTTCAGCAAGATTGCCATTGTATGCAACAACGGCCAGCTTTCGGGTTATGTGGCAGCCATCCTTCGGATGCTGGGCTACAACAATATTTTCAACATGCGGTTTGGCATGAGTGCCTGGCACGACGACATTGCCCGCAGACACTGGTATGCCAATATCTCCGACGACTTGCTGGGCAAGTTGGAAACCACACCTCACCCCAAAAATGAGCCAGGCAGTCTGCCTGTTTTACAAACCGGCAACACCGATGGCTACAGCATTCTGCGCAGCCGCGCTGCGAAAGCTCTCAATATCAACTGGGAAGATGTGGTAATTGATTACCTGGATGTGCTGGAGCAACTGGAAGACTACTACCTGATCAATTACTGGCCCATAAGCCTTTACGACCAGGGGCACTTACCCGGTGCAATCCAGTATAACCCCAAAAAAGCATTCAGAAGCGAGGAAGACATCCATACTCTTCCCACAGACCGCCCCCTGGTGGTGTATTGCTTTACCGGACAGAATGCGGCCTATGCCAATGCTTTTCTGGCTGTGATGGGATACGATATTCGAAGCCTGGAGTATGGTGCCAACAGCTTCATCCATCAAACCATGCTGCTTACCCAGCCTCCGGGCCGCGCCTTCTCCGAGAGGCATGTAAAAAACTTCCCCCTTCAGAGGGATGGATTGCAGCAGATGACCCAACAGCGCAACGTTCCTTCGGAGAAGGTAGAGGTTACCACTGCACAGGGTGGTTGCTGAGTTTTATCCTGCCTCCCGCCGGCCCTACAGCCCGGGAGGATTTATTTTTTTTGACCCGTATTTCTAAATTGCAATAATAGTATGACAACTCCCTCCAACCCCAAACCTTACATGAACCCTTACCTGGCGGGCTTTCTGCTGGGGCTGGTACTTCTGGCGGCCTTTGTGATTGCCGGTCGTGGACTGGGTGCCAGCGGAGCAGTTAAGGACGCCATGGCCACGGCAGTGATCCATGCTGCACCCGAATATGCTGCCCAGAGTGGTTTTTACCAGAGCTACATCAACGCCCCTGAGAGCCCCATGCGCAGCTGGCTGGTTTTCCTGGCCCTGGGGGTGATCATCGGAGCCTTTGCCAGTGGTGCTGCTTCAGGGCGTATGGCACTGAAAATGGAGAAAGGCCCCTCCATCACTGCCACCACCCGTGCACTGTTTGCCATTGCCGGCGGTCTGCTCTTCGGGCTGGGTGCCCAGTTCGGAAGAGGATGCACCAGCGGTGCAGCTCTCAGTGGCATGGCGGTGCTTTCCACAGGAGGCATCCTCACCATGATGACCATCTTCGGAACCGGATACCTGGTGGCCTATTTCTTCCGCAAACTATGGATATAATCGTTTGTTGTGCAACCTTCTTTTTACTGACTTAAAATTCTGATGATATGGCTCCTTTTATTCCTGAAGGACTGGTAAACCCCCAACTAAACCTGTTTTTTGCCCTCGTATTGGGTATTGGATTCGGCTATGTGCTGGAGCAGGCCGGGTTTTCCTCCTCCCGCAAACTGGCTGGTGTGTTTTATGGGTACGACTTTGTGGTTCTGCGGGTGTTCTTTACCGCAGGCATCACCGCCATGACCGGACTTCTCTTTTTAAGTTTTATGGGCTGGATCGACATGAGCCTGGTTTACATCAATCCCTTGTACCTATGGTCGGCAGTACTGGGTGGCGCTATCATGGGGCTGGGATTTATTCTGGGTGGATATTGCCCCGGCACCAGTGTTGTGGCTGCAACAGTAGGCCGCATCGATGCCATGCTTTTCCTGGCAGGCTCAGTTATAGGGATCTTTATTTTCGGCCACTTCTACAATGCATGGGAACCCCTCTACAATGGCTACTTCGAAGGCCATCCCTTCATATACGAAACACTGGGTATGTCGCGTGCATGGTTTGCCTTTATCCTGGTGATGGTGGCTGCTGTTGCATTTGCCATTACCCAACGTATAGAAGACAACATCAACCAAACACCTGTTCATGTAATTGAGCAACGCCCTTCGTATGTGGTACCCGGCGGATTGCTGATCCTGGCCATGGTAGCGATGCTTTTTCTGCCTCCACAGCGCAAAAGCAATGCCCGCGAGCTGAGACCTGAAGCATTGCTGGCCCAGATGCAGGACCCTCAACGATATGTAACGGTTGAAGAAGCGGTATACAAAATCATCAAACAAGACCCCACCCTCATCCTCATTGATGTGAGAGAAACGGAGGAATACGAACGGTTTACCCTGCCCGGGGCCATCAACATACGCACCCAGGAGATACTGGGCCGTCGCTACCGCGAATTCTTCCGCAACAGCCAGGGCAAGAGAGTTTTCTATGGCTTTGGCGAAAGTGCTGCACAGCAGGCCTGGCTCATAGCCATGCGTGCCGGCTTCCCGGATGTATATATCCTGGAGGGTGGCCTTAACGGATTGTTCGATGAACTGTTCAACGGCAGCGAAAAGCCCGAAGATCCCCTTAACCTGGATCAGGAGTTCAGGGTAAGGTTCCTTACCCGTGCCAGGCAGATGTTTCTGGAGGGAGATGCACTGCCTCGACCCGCAGCCACCCCTACCCCCATCCGCACCCTTATTGAACTGGAAACGCCCGGTGGACGAGGCGGTTGTTAAACCCTTTAATCCTTTTCGACACATGCAAAACAACAGCACATTAAATACCATCAGCCTGCTTGCCTTTGCCTTTGTGGCAGTGGTGGTAATAATCAACCTTTTCACTACCAACAATTATGGCCGATCCAACAAGGAGGTAACAGAGATGTTGGCCTCGCAACCCATGCTCAACTTCCATGAGCTGCATCATGTGCTTGCACAGAATCCTGATGAAATACTTCTCATAGACCTGAGAGAAGAAGCCGATTTCATAGCAGGCCACCTGCCGGGGGCTATCAACATCCCCCTGGCCACTTTACTGACCAGCAGCCACTTGCGCCAGCTACGACGAGCCAAAAACTCCCTCATTGTACTTTATGGCACCACCGA
This sequence comes from Bacteroidales bacterium, assembly GCA_046291875.1. Lineage (GTDB taxonomy): Bacteria > Bacteroidota > Bacteroidia > Bacteroidales > UBA7960 > SKVR01. Next base: position 35,763 of record JBKBSF010000006.1, read on the forward strand.
GGCACAGGCCCAGGGAGCCCGGTTACTCCTGCTGGCCAAGGGGTTGCAGCCCAACCTGCGTGTTCTGGGAGGTAATTACGAAATGGCCGTGCGGTATGCTACAGAGAATTTCAACCCTGCCTTTGCATCTTACAAAGATGAAAAAGCCCGTTTTGATTACCGCAGGTTTATGGGTACAGCCAGACCCGCACAAAGCAGCAGGCCTCAACCGGCAGGCATTATACCTACCCTGCAAACCGCTGCTGCTCCGGCAGGAGGAGGGTGCTGATCAACCTGCGGCTCCCATGAGCCCCACATCCATGCACAGCAAATGCAACCTTTCGTGCATGAGCCGGCCTGGCATGCACAGCAGATTGTTCTTTTATCAGAAAAGACATTTTTTTATTCTTTTACCCCCACGAAAGTGGTATATTTATCCCTTTTGAAAACATCAAATCCAGAGGGATGAATTTTGACGGCAACACACAGCTGCGCCTTGCCTACGATTTTGTAGAACAAACCGGAACCCACGTTTTTCTTACCGGTCGTGCCGGCACAGGGAAAACCACTTTCCTGCAATTTCTGCGCAATCAGTCGGCCAAGCGTTCTGTGGTGGTAGCTCCTACAGGGGTAGCTGCCATCAATGCCGGGGGTGTAACCATCCATTCGTTTTTCCAGATCCCTTTTGGCCCGGTGCTGCCTCACAAGCAGGTCGAAACCTCCCCACAAAACAACCGTTTTCAGAAACTCAGCAAAGACAAGATCAACATTATACGCAGCCTTGATCTGCTCATCATTGATGAGATCAGCATGGTGCGCGCCGACCTTCTCGATGGCATTGACCAGGTGTTGCGCCGCTACCGCAACTCCTACAAGCCTTTCGGAGGGGTGCAACTGCTGCTCATAGGCGACCTTCAGCAGCTTCCCCCTGTGGTTAAGGAGGAGGAGCGCGACTTGCTGTCGCCTTTTTACTCCAGTCTTTTTTTCTTTGGCAGCCAGGCTCTGCAGCAAACCCGGTATGTATCCATAGAACTGCAGCACATCTACCGCCAGAGCGATCCGCAATTCATCTCGCTGCTCAACCAGGTGCGCAACAATCAGCTGACCCCGCACAGCCATCAGCTGCTCAACCAGCGCTACCTTCCGGGTTTCAACCCAACCGACCAGGATCGATACATCACCCTTACCACCCATAACAACCAGGCCAGCCAGATCAACCAGGGGAAGCTGAATCAGCTCAAGACCCCTTCCCGGCAGTTCAGAGCCACCATTGAAGGAGAATTCCCTGAGGTGGCCTATCCTACCGAAATCAGTCTGGTGCTAAAAGAGGGCGCCCAGGTGATGTTTGTAAAAAACGACCCCTCTCCCGACAAACGGTTTTACAACGGAAGGATCGGGACCATTGAAAGCATTGAGGAGGACTTATTATGGGTGCGTTGCCCCGGAGAAGAAGACCCCATTGCCGTTACGCCACTGACCTGGGAAAACCGCCGGTACACCCTGGATGCCCAAACCCAGGAGATCACCGAACACGTTATGGGTACTTTCACCCAATATCCGCTGAAACTGGCATGGGCTATTACCATTCATAAAAGCCAGGGGCTCACTTTCGAAAAAGTGATCATCGATGCCAGAGCCGCTTTCGCACATGGCCAGGTGTATGTGGCGCTGAGCCGCTGCAAAACCCTGGAAGGGCTGGTGCTGAGCTCCCCCATCGATTCTTCCTCCATAAGGAGCGATCATGCCCTGAACACTTTCCACCAGCAGATTGCCGCATCTGCTCCGGACCAAAACCAGCTCAGAATGGCCCGAACCAGCTTTCAGGCAGAGTTGCTCGAAGAGCTTTTCGACTTTAACCCCATCCATCGCCGTATGTGTCAGTTGTTGAAGATCATGCGCGAAAATGCCGCTACCACTGATGCCTCTGTAAGTGCAAAACTCAGTGCCATGGAGAGCACACAGATCAAAGAGCTGACAGATGTGGGTGCCCGGTTTATGCCCGAGATCAACCGCCATATAACCACCTATGGAGAGGCGGAGCAGAACCTGGCTCTGCAGGAACGCATCCGGAAAGCAACCTCCTATTTTTTGCCACGGCTCAGACAGGAGGTGTTGGAGGTGCTCGAAAAGGTTTTTCTTGACAGCGACAACAAGCAGGTAAAAAAACAACTTACAGAGGCCTTCGACCGGCTTTTGCACGAGATAAAAATCAAACGCGATTGCCTGGAGGCATGCATAGAGGGCTTTCGAACCCAGTCTTACCTTGAGGTAAGGGCCAAAAGCTCCATTGAACAAACCCGCCAACGTGAGCGCAAGCCGGCACTGGATGAAGCATTGTCGGAAGAGAGCCAGCACCCCCGCCTGCTGGCAGCCATACGCCAGTGGCGCGACAAGGTTGCTCAGGAGCTCAATGTGCCCATCTACATGATATTGCCCCGCAAATCCATGACCCTCATCTCCAACCTTCTGCCCGCATCGCTGGATGCCCTGGCTGCCATCCATGGCATGGGCAAAAAGAAGGTAAATACCTATGGCCCCGACATCATCTCACTGGTACATGAATACTGTGTTAACAACGATGTCCGGCCTAGCTATCAGGTTGCTGCGAGCAAAAGCACCACAACCAAACCCAAAAGCAATGCTGCCAGGAAAAAACCCACAGGCGACATCAGCTTCGACCTGTTTATGCAGGGCAAATCTATTGAAGAAGTGGCCCGCCTGCGCTCCCTGGCCCGCGACACCATTGAAAAGCATCTCCTCCCATTTGTAGAGTCGGGCCTTTTACCTGCCAGCAGGGTACTGAGCCCTGAGAAATTTGCTGTTTCTGCAGCCTACTTTGAAAAATACCCCGACGGCGCTCTTTCTGATGCACGGGAGCAACTGGGTGAGGAGTTCACCTGGAGCGATCTTCGCTTTGCCAGAGCACATGCGGCTTTCGTGGCCCGTGCAAACACTCCCAACCTCTGACACACCTTGTTTCCGGGCTCTTTAGGGGTTTCGGGCATGCGTGTTTTCCCCGATACTTCAGGCCAAAAAAATTACGTGAACCACGTAAGATCATCTTTCGTATACAATGGTGTAAATCAAAGCCTAAGGAGCTCTTTCTTATCAGAAAATCCTTATGCCATCAAATCAAGTCATGAAAACCTTGCCTTATAACCCCGACATACCTGCCACCGAAACGGCCACTGCAGTTGCCCGGCATTCCGGCACGGAACTCTACAAGCGTTATCAATATACTCAAAACCTTCTGCAGAACAAATACCACAGCTTCATAATGAATCGTAACCAAACCGAGATTCTTCAGAAGCTCCGCGAATTGTTAAAGACTCAGAAGCTAACCGAGTTTGATTTTGCCCGGTTGATCGGACGTATCGAGAAGTGGAACAGCCTCAAAATCTCTTTTCCTGCACTATACCTTGATATCCTGGGCATCAGCCACGATGAGCTGCAACTGGCCCTGAGGGCCGACCTGAATGCTTTCCACAGGGCCATGCAGCAAAACTGGATTGCCGACAGTTTCCTGGTAGATCTGCCCTCGGGTTCGGTTAGGATTGCGTTGCCTCAGGGATTGCCTGAAACAGATGCAGTAAAGGTGGCTCGAAACTGGCAGCTAAAAACTCCTTACCGTGCCAAGTATATTACCGTGAAAGAGTTGCGCACCACGGTGATTCAACCTGACGGTCATACCTATGTATTGAGCTACCCCCCGGTGCTTTCTTTGCGCAAAGGGATATATATCCCCTCGCAAACGGGTGAGTGCCAGAATGGTTTGAAAATTCCCTGACGATCAGATCTGGCAGAAAAGATCCAAAACCTTTATGAGCCGATCCACATCGCTGCGATTGTTGAAGAAGTTGCAAGAGATCCGGATTTTGCCCATACGCAACGAAGTGATTACATTGTTGCGGGCAAGAAACTCCACTGCCTCAGCATTGCTGCCCTTTTGCAGATTTACCAGCACAATACCCGAGCGTTCGTCATCCGTTTGCACCGGGCTTACAACCTCCGCCGGCAGTAGGGCCAGCTCCTTTACCAGGTAAGCTGAAATCTCCAGTATTCTTTTCCTGATGCGCTCTCTTCCAATGTGTTCTACAAAATCCATTGCAGCATCCAGCCCGGCCAGTGCCTGGATATTCTGGGTGCCAAAATTGTACTGCCCGGCATGGCGAAACTGCCGGTAGGCAACATTTTTCTGAGTGGGGATGAAGTCGTCGGGCGGAGGCATAACCGAAAGCCAACCCGCCATGGGATTGGGAAAAGACTGCCTGAAGGAGGCACGGGTAAACAACATGGAACCGGTAATGCCTGCCAGCCCCCACTTGTGGAACGACACCGCAAGCACATCAATGTGCATCTTTTGCACATCCACTTCAAAAACGGGGAAAGCCTGTGTAGCATTTACTATGAAAAGTAACCCTTTGCTTTGGAGCATGGCTCCCAGCCCAGCCACATCGAGACGAAAACCGCTGGCATATTGTACCTGGCTGCAGACCACCCCAAGGGTTTGGTCATCGCATGCTTCCAGGATGCTTTCAGGGGTATATCTTCCTTGCAGGGGTTTTACAAATTTCACCGGAATACCCTGGTACTCAAAAGGGATATTACTGGAAGGGAACTCATCCATCAGTGAGACAAGGTTGAAAGGTGCAGGGTGAGCAGCCTTGAGTGAGGCGGCAATAAGAGAAAAGGCGGTGGAGGTATTGGGTACAAAGGCGATATCATCGGCCTCTGCCCCAATCATAGCACCCAGCTTCTGGCGGAGGGCATCGGCCCTGTTAAGGTCTGCCAGGAAATTGGCATCACCCATGAGCATGATCTGCTCCAGGGCTTGCCGGGTAGCCTCAAAAACCCTTCGGGGCATGGGGCTCATGCCTGCACTTTGAAAATAGGCCAGATGATCGGTTACGGGAAACTGCTCGCGGATCTCTTCCCAGAATTTCTCTTCCATCATTGTAAGGTTTTGCATTGGCAGCTGGCAGGTTATTCTTCGCCCATATGACGGATCCTGTCAACAGTATCTTTCACTACTATAAAATCGCGGGATGGCAGGATAGAGGGCACAAAGGCAGCCACCTTATTGTAAAGGAAACTTCCATCGCGCGTTTCGTCAGACATCAGAGAGTTGTTGCGGTTGAGATGGTTGAAAAAAATCAGAAATACACTAAGCACAAAAGCTATTTTTAAAGCACCTGCTGCCACACCGGCCACCCTGTTAAAGATATTGAGCCCGGTAACTTTAAATATCTTTTCGATAAACCGCGCCACAATATGTACGGCCACAATTACCAGTACAAAGCTTATAACAAAAGCAAGGATCTTAACCGCCATGGGGTTCCAGTCCATCATCTCCAGTATCACCTTGCCGGTAATATCAGCGAAAAGCGCGGCCACAAACACCCCTGCAACCAACCCGATGAGCGATGCCGCTTCAAGGATAAATCCCCTTGAGAAACCCCTGATGGCTCCAATGGCCAAAGGAATGGCCAGAATAAAATCTACATGGTTCATAATCTGAAATATGAATTACTCAGCTGCAAGCTGCAAGATGGTATCAAACTCTTCCTGTTTCAGGGGCATTACCGAAAGGCGTGCCTGTTTTACAAGGGCAATATTCTCAAGACGTTCGTCCGATTTAATCATGGCCAGGGCAACAGGTTTCGCCAGTGCCTCGCGAGGTACCATTTCTACCACCACCCAGCGGTGGTCGTCGGTGGTTGGATCGGGGTAATGTTCTTTTACCACTTCGGCATATCCCACAACTTCTTTATCAGACACACTGTGGTAGAACAACACCAGGTCTCCCTTCTTCATGGCTTTGAGATTATTCCGGGCCTGGTAGTTTCGCACACCATCCCATATGGCTTTTCCTTCCTTAACGAACCGATCCCACGAATAGGCGTCGGGTTCGGATTTTACCAGCCAGTAATTCATAATAGTGTTGGTTTTAGAGCAATGTACCAAGCAAGGTTTGTATTCCAGCCAACCTTGGAGGTTGCCGGGGTCTTTAACCCATGCCTGCCATATTTCAGTTCATAATTTTGTATATCAGTTCTTTGAGCAGGTCGCCATCGGATACCGACTGGTTGTCCACCCCTTTGAACCGCAAGTCGCATTCGCGCAGATGGCCAAAAATGGCAATGAGTTTGGTCAGCGGAAAAGCGGCAGCAGCCTTTTGCACATCGCCCACACGGTAGGGTTGAATCCCCAACTCAGCAGCCACATTCTTCGGGCTTTTGTCTTTGATGGAATGGTAAACAAGCAAACGTGAGAAAAAACCCTGAAGCACTGCAAGGGTAACTACCAGGGGGTTGCTTTTGGGATTGTCGGCAAAATATTTGGCAATCTGAAAGGCTTTGAAGGCATTGCGTGAGGTAAGTGCTTCCTGCAGCTCAAACACATTGAAATCCTTACTGATACCGATGTTTTGCTCAATGAGGGCGGGGGTAAATTCGCCACCTTTGGGCAATGAGATATATACCTTGCGCACCTCGTTGACCACCTTGCCCAGGTCGTTGCCCAGATGATCGGCCAGCAACTGAGCTGCCTGAGGGCTGATTCGGTATCCGTGTCGCTTCACATAAGCAGCGATCCACTCAGGCATTTTGTTTTCATAGATCTTTTTAGAATCCAGAACGACACCTTTGGCCGCCACGGTTTTATAAAAACTCTTACGCTTGTCGAGGCTTTTATACTTATGGCAAATGACCAGGATGGTAGATTTGAGCGGATTATTCACATAGGATTCAAGCTTCTCAATATCTTTAACGTTCTGAGCTTCTTTTACAATCACCACCTGGTGGTCCGACATCATGGGAAAACGTTTGGCAGTGGCAATGATGGTGGCAACATCGGTTTCTCTGCCGTAAAGCACGCTCTGGTTGAACTCTTTACCGGTATCATCAAGCACATTATCTTCAATGTAGTCGCTGATCACATCAATGTAAAAAGGCTCTTCACCCATGAGCAGGTATACGGGATGATAGATTTTGTTGCGCAGGTCTTTGTAGATGTCTTCCCAGGATAATTCCTTCATACAAGGCTAAATTCAGACAATGGGTATAAATGATTAATGGTCTTCAAAATCGAACTTAAGGTGTTTTACGGTGAGCCCCTGGTTGATGAGTTCCTTGAGGGAGTCAACACCAATCTGCACATGTTTTTCCACGTAGCTTTCGCTCACCATCTTGTCGCTCTCTTCAGTCTTAACTCCAGATGAGATCATGGGTTGATCAGAAACCAGCAGCAGGGCGCCAGTGGGGATTTTATTATAAAACCCCACCGAGAATATGGTGGCAGTTTCCATATCAATACCCATTACCCTTATGGTTCGGAGGTAATTTTTAAAATCATCGTCGTGCTCCCATACCCGGCGGTTGGTGGTATAGATGGTGCCGGTCCAGTAATCCATATTATGATTGCGGATATTGGTGGAAACCGCTTTTTGCAGGCTGAAGGCAGGCAGTGCAGGTACCTCCGGGGGGAAATAGTCGTTGGAGGTTCCCTCGCCCCTTACAGCAGCAATGGGGAGAATAAGATCGCCCAGCCGGTTGATCTTTTTTAAGCCTCCACATTTGCCAAGAAACAAAACTGCTTTGGGCTGAATGGCGCTCAGCAGATCCATGATGGTGGCTGCATTGGCACTTCCCATGCCGAAGTTTATGATGGAGATATCTTCGTGGGTAGCGCTGGGCATGGCCCTGTCGAGGCCATTGATCTTTGCATTAAACTTACTGGCAAAAATATTTACATATTGGTTGAAGTTGGTCAGCAGGATGTACTTGCCAAACTCTTCCATTTTGGTGCCTGTGTAGCGTGGCAACCAGTTTTCAACAATTTCTTCGCGGGTTCTCATAGGATGGTTTGTGTTCTGATGTGTTTATTTTGCTAAAATACTGCTATTTCTTCTGTTTATAATTTGTTTTTTATTGGTCGTATGCCTGCCCCGCCTTTGCGGGGGAACTCGCCAAAAAATACCCTGACTGCATGTTTTGCGAGGCTGTGAATTTAATCATCCGCGTGATTGTCAAAATTTTTGTCATGGCTCGTTTCGTCTATTCTTCGCTGAAAAGCTTTGGCAGGGCAAATTTAGGAAATCTTTGGGGTGTACCCAACTGATTCCGATTGAGCAGGCACTTGCAGCCCACTGTTGCACCCGGTAAAGTTTACTACCTTTGCCATTGCAATAAACCCTCTGAGCATGCAAAACCTTAATCTGCCCGCTTTTGCACATAAAACCCGGCAAATGGGAAAAAGGTTGATGATATTCGACCCTTTTCGCAAACAATGGGTAGTACTGACCCCAGAGGAATGGGTGCGTCAGCATTTCCTTCACTGGCTGTGCGACAGCTGGGGTTATCCGCGTGGGTTGATGGCAGTGGAGACCTCTCTGAAGTACAACCAACTGAGCATGCGTGCCGATGCAGTAGTGTACGGGCAACAAGGGCAGCCCCTGATGATCATTGAATGCAAGGCTCCGCATGTGACCATCGACCAGCAAACTCTTGAACAGGCTGCCCGCTACAACTTCGCCTTCAACACGCGCTACCTGATGCTCACCAACGGGTTGCAACATTATTGCTGCTCCATTGATACCGCCAGCGGATCGCTAACTTTCCTGGAGCAAATACCACATTTCAGCCAGTTACGTTAAATCCGTATTTACACCTCCTGCAATATCGGCAGTTTGTTGTAAATTTACCCTCCCAAGGGTTTATTTATCAATTTGCTATCGTATGACCAGCTCTCGCCATATCCGCCCCTTCCTTCTACTTGTGATGTTCACCATCCTTGCCCCTTCAGGTTGGCTGTATGCCCAGCATCCTCCCATATTCCGCATGCCCTCGCATCTCACGGAAACTGACTACCTGCCTGGCCACATCATTTTCAAACTCAAGGAGGAAGCTCGTATTCACACCAAATCAGACGGGATACAAATTGCGGCTTTTGAAGAGGCTCTGCAGAGTCTGCATGCCCTCCACACCCGCAAGCTTTTCCCTTCTCATACCCCTCCTTTGAAGAGTACCCATATCAGCGGTCAGCCCTTTGCAGATCTGAGCCTGATCTTTGAAACCCGCATCCCCGAAAGCCAATCATTAGAGCAGGCAATCAATGCCTTGTATGCCACCGGGCTGGTAGAGTACGCCCAGCCCCGCTATTTACCCCAGCCTTATTTTGTACCCAACGATCCTTTTACCGGATCGCAGTATTACCTGAATAACATACGCGCTTTCGATGCCTGGGCCCTGGAGCAGGGCGATACCAGCATGGTGATTGCCATTGTGGACACCGGGATTGATCTTTTTCACCCCGACCTGATCCACGACATCGCCTACAACTGGAACGACCCCATCAATGGAGAAGACAGCGACAATGATGGCTACATCGACAACCACTTCGGATGGGATCTGGGCGAGAACAACAACAACCCCCAGTACAATGCTAATGCTCATGGCGTGCATGTGGCCGGTATTGCCGGAGCCAGTACCCACAACGGTACAGGGATGGCCGGAGTGGGTTTCAATAGCCGGCTATTACCTGTTAAAGTGAGCGATGCCGATGGCCGCCTGGTACGAGCCTATGAGGGAATAGTATATGCTGCCGACCAGGGAGCCCAGGTGATCAATTGTTCGTGGGGTGGTGCCATTCCGCCCGGGCAATTTGGCCAGGATATCATCAATTATGCGGTGTTGAACAAAGATGCTATCGTAATTGCCTCGGCCGGCAACTCCAACAACCAGGTAAGGATCTTTCCTGCCTCCTACGCCAATGCCATGAGTGTGGCGGCCACCGATATCAACGACATAAAATGGGCCAACTCCAGCTTTGGCAACCTGGTCGACCTGTCGGCACCCGGCGCCAATATTTTATCCACCTGGATCAATGGCACCTACATTTCCTCCAGTGGCACTTCCATGGCTGCTCCGGTGGTGGCAGGTGCTGCTGCTTTGCTGCGAAATCACTTCCCCCATTACTCAGCTCTGCAGATAGCAGCACAACTCAAAGTAACCACCGATCTCATTGATACCATAGCCGATAACCTGGCCTATGCCGGCCTTTTGGGAACCGGCAGATTGAATGTATTCAGGGCACTTACCGAAACCCACCACCCCTACATTCAGCTGGTACAACTACAGCACCCCAAGGAGCACTACCAGTTGTATGAACCCGGCCAAAGCTTTGCCCTTGCAGCAAATTTCATGAACCTGCTGGCATCCACTGACAATATCAGGGCGGTTCTTTCCACAACGTCCTCTCATGTGGAGATCCTTTCCAATGAAGCGATCCTGGCTGATCTGCAACACATGCAGCCCTCCAACAACTTTGACCAACCCTTTGTGATCCAGATCAAGGAAGGCATCCCTGCAAGCCATGAAGTTCTTTTCACCATAAGCTTTTTCACCCAGGATGACCAGTTTGCCGGCAGACAAAACTTCAGCATTACATTCAACCTGGACTACCTGAACCTTAGCACTGCGCAGCTGCAAACCACCGTAAACAGCCGGGGCAATGTGGGTTACAACTACCCTGATTTTAACCAGGGTGTTGGGTTTATCTATGGCACCACTAACCAAAGCAGAACATTGATAAAAAGTGCAGGCTTTATTGCCGGATCGAGCAACTCAAGGGTGGTCGACAATATTTACGGAGCCATGGAGAACTCTTTCAGCGGCTTACTGCATTCCTCACGCAATGCCCGTTTGCAGGAACCACCCCAGATGGGTGATATCCACATAAGAGGCTCTTTTACCGACAGCCTGGCAGGCAGCAACAAGATTGGAATCAGGGTGAATTACGACATCTATGCCTTTGAGCAGGCCCCACTTGATAAGTTCATTATTCTGGAATACGAAATCATCAATACCGGCTCCCAGGCCATCACCAGCTTACATGCCGGTTTTTTTGCCGACTGGAACCTGATGGACAACCGCAACCACCGGGCTGCCTTTGACCAGGAACACCGCGTGGGGTATGCCTTCTCTGCCAACGGAGGTAATTTTACAGGCATACAACTGCTCAGCCACAACAACCTGAACCACTACGCTTTCGACAACCAGGGCTTTGGAGGCAGCATACGCATCAACGATGGCTTCACTTCTTTCGAAAAGTACACTGCTCTTCGCACCACCCGCGACAATGCTGGAATCTTTGACAAAGACAACGACATCAGCACTCTTATAAGTACGGGTCCGTTCAACCTGGGTGCAGGCGATAGTGTAAGGGTTTCATTTGCTTTGCTGGCTGCCGACCACATCAACGATCTGCGCCATATGGCCCTTTTGGCCCGACAGGTTTTTACAGGAGAGTATACCGGCGTCGACCCGCAGCACACCAACAGGTTAGTGCTTTGGCCCAATCCTGCAGAACAACATCTTCATCTTGCGCTCCCTCAGGATCAACCTGTTGCAATTCGCATATACAACCATGCAGGGCAACTGGTATTCCACAAGTCAATAACGGGCTCAGAATCCATTCTGGATATCGGTTTCCTGCCATCGGGAGCTTATGTTTTGCAAATGATCTCAGATACGCAGGTCTATACCGGAAAATTTCTCAGGAAATAGGGCACTTAACCTGAGCAAAAGGCTATCTTTGCGGCCATTGGACCCCTATTACCAAAACATATGAACACTCAAAGAGTTCCTTTGGTGGCCATCGGATTGGCATCCCTGGTGCTGATGATCATCATCGGGGTATACCTGGTGCTCAGGCACATGCAGCAACAAGCCACCACCCTGGCATCAGACCCTTACGAACTGGTACCCGATGATGCCAATTTTGTATTTCACGTAAAAAACCCTGCACTTTTTCTTCAGTCGGTAACCCGCACTGGCCCCATGGCCAGCGACCTGGAGGTTCTTTTGAGCACCGGCAGAGGTTTCCCTCTTCTTCACCTTGCAGATTCGCTGCTTACTCATCATCAGGAGCCTGCCCGGCTTCTGGGAGAGCTGTCGTTGATCATTTCAAGGCATCCGGGGCAGACTGAAGATGAAAACCTATTGCTGTTCAACCTCCTGGCTCCCTCGCGCGCTTCACAAAATCAGCTGATATCCTTGCTTCGCAGCGACTTTCTCCCCAATTCCAGTGAGCAAAGCGAAAAAATTGCAGACCACACCCTGTGGGTACTCACCCAGCCCGGTGGTACCACATGGTACTATGCCACGGTGCAAAATACTCTGCTGCTTTCGGCCCATCGCAACCTTTTACTAAAAGCACTGCAGGGGGCACAAACAGGAGAAAACATCTCTTCGGCCATTGCCTTTACAGGTCTGCGCAATGCTGCTGGCCGATTTGCCGATAACCTCTATGTGCAAACCCCTGAACTCTATCAGTTTGGCACACAGTTTTTCTCCATACCCCGGTTGCTGAACATCCCTCATCTGGCAGGATGGCACGGATGGGATGTTACCTACAACCCCGGCGAGTTGCTCCTGAATGGCTTTGCCGATCCCGATCGGCGCAATACCACTTTTCTTACTCATCTTGCTTTTCAGCAACCCCGTCAACCGGAAATGTTTGACAAGCTGCCTCGCCAGTTGGCATTTTTGCTCTATCTGGGTGTAAGCGAAACCGAGGCCTTTTTTCCGAGCAATACCCCCCAGGCCTCTCTAGAGAACCCTACTCCACCGCTGCGCGATTATGAGCTTCGGTTTATGGATGTAAGCCGACTGCACCCCGACAGCATATACAACCACTGGACTGGAGAACTGGCATCAACGGGTTTTGCAGGTCGCGACAGTCTGCAGAGCATTGTGCTTGTGGGATGCCATGACTGCCAGGCACTGCTGGAGCATCCCGACCTGCAAGTGTTTCTGAGAACCCACGAAGAATCTGCTTCGGAAGGACAAACCATCCTGGCAGTTTCCATTCCTGGTTTTTTCCAGTCGATGACCCGAGGTCTGGTGGCAGAAGATATGCACTTTGCCCTATATTCGGAGGGATACCTGGTGGCAGCTACGCACGAACAGGCTCTTTACGACTACCTGGAGGCCATGAGGTTCGGACAACATTTTGGAGAGAGCAATGCTGCAGTGCAGCTACAAACCCTATTGCCCGAAAAGCAGAACCTGCTGTTTCACCTATCGCCGGCACTGGCCACCCCCTGGGCACAGAAAACAACCCCGCAACAAGAACAATCAGATCCCCGAAGTCTGCAAACCTTCTCCCAGCTAAGCATTCAATGGATTGCGGGATCGGGCAATTTGTTTTTTTCCAATGCTTTGCTTCGCCATGAGCCAGGATATGTAATCAGCAATCCGCTGGTTTGGGAAACCGCCCTGGAAGCCCCGCTGCACACTCCACCCACCCGTGTACGCAACCACCTGAACGGCCAAACCGAAATCATCCTTCAGGACACGCTTAATCATCTTTATCTCATCGATATGGAAGGCCAGGTGCTTTGGAAAAAAGAGCTCTCAGGCCCGGTGATGTCGGAGATATACCAGGTAGACATTTACAAGAACAACCGTCTGCAATACCTTTTCAATACGCGCAATTACCTTCATCTGATCGACCGCAACGGTGCCTATGTGAGTGGTTTCCCCATGCGTTTGCCTGCGCCGGCCTCTGCAGGAATTGCTGTATTCGACTATGATTCGAACCGCAACTACCGTGTAATCTTTCCTGCAGAAAACCACAGGGTTTACAATTACAACCTTGCCCGCCGCCCCGTGAGCGGATGGGAATACAGACAATCGCAGACCCTGGTAACCCGGCCTGTGCAACACATCCGGCTGGCAGGAAAGGATTTCCTGTTTCTTACAGATACCTTGGGCACGGTTCAGATCCTCAACCGCCGGGGGGTATCACGGCTGCATACCCGGCAAAAGATTCAGGCCGATCCTCGCATGCGGATTTTTGCGGCTTTGGCCGGCAACCCACCCTATTTTGTAATTGCCGGCAAAGCAGGAGAGATCAACCAACTCCAGCTCGATGGCAACATGGTAAGTTTCCAGCCCGACACCTTTTCGCTGCAGTACAAGCTGGTTCACGGCAACTTTTCCGACACCCGCCAGGCCGACCTGATCTACCTGGACAAAGGCAATCTTATGGTTTTCAATGCCAGCGGACGTCGAATCATGACCCTTCCTTTGGGAGCCGACCTGGGGCCATGGCTGCTGCAAACCCAAAACCATGGCACTTTGGTGGGCCTGGCAGACAGCCAGCAAAAAAGGTTGTTTCTGATAGACTCCGATGCCAGTATCCTGAGTCCGTTTCCGGTACCGGGCGATACAAGCTTTTTCCTGGAAAACTTGCAAAATGACCAGTACCTTGTTGTTTCCGGCCTTGAAAATTCTCTCAGGGCTTACATGGTTACCTTCAGACAGATCACGGAATAATTTTACCAATCCCTCTGCATAAATATGTTTACTTAATGATAAAATTGAGTAAATTAGCTCCATACATAATGAGTTTGCCTCTAAAAACCTGATAAAATGAGACGATTTTTCAAGCTGAACAAACCCCTGCATGCTGCATTGCTGGGCATTCTGCTGAGTGCCTTTTCGGCCTGCGATTACGGATACCTTGATGGTATAAGCTCCATGGAAGATTATGAATACACTACCACCCTTGCACTTCCCCTGGTAAATTCATCCTTCAAAATTGGCGACATCATCGATCTGGATGAACTGGGTTCCATTGAAGTAGATGACGAAGGTATGGTAAGCATAGTTTACCGGGGCAGGGTATTCTCGCTTCCGGCATCGCAGATTTTCCAGATTCCCAATCAATCGCAAAGTTTCAACATTTCGGTCAACCCTTCCTCAAAAAGCGAACAGGTATTCGACAAGATTTTCCTGGTAACCTTCGACCAGAACCAGGTGATAAGCTGGGTAAAGTTTCTGGAGGGCCAGTTCAGGGTAGAGCTTACTGCTCCTCAACTCATTGCCGACGGATACAACATTTCTGCTACCTTCGAGATTTTGGGATCAGTGAGTTCCTCAGGAGGACTCGTACAGGGGCAGCTGGATGCCCAGAATCCGGCACAGGTACCCCTCAATGGGGCTACCCTCGACTTTGGCAATGATGCCAATATGTTCATGGTGCGCTACACCGTTACAGTTTCTGGCAACGGAACCCCAACCCATGCCCCTTATACGGTAGATTTTGCCCAAAACATGACAGGCCTCAGGTATGAGTTGCTCTATGGATATATCGGCGAAATTGCATTCCCCGTGGGGAAAACGGGTGTAGACCTGGGTCTCTTCAGAAATGCCAACCTTGGAAGCATCTTTTTCGAAGCCCCCAACTTCAGGCTGGTTGCCAACAATAGCTATGGCACACCCATCCATTTGTACTTCAACGATTTCTTCGCCAAGAACAAAGAAAATGAAACCATTGATGTTGAGAATGCCGATGTACAAAACTACCTGGTGATTGCCGCTCCTGCAGAACCGGGCATTACCGAAGTAAGCCGGTTTGTGCTTGACCGCAGCAATACCAACATCGATGCGATCATGGACATCCGCCCCAGCGAGATCATTTACGATGTTTCCGGATTGATCAACCCGGGCAATACCCCCGCGCAAAACTTCATCCGACACGACAGCCGTCTGGGCATTGATCTGGAAATTGACCTGCCCTTCTGGGGGCGGGTAGACTTTTTCGAGATCAGCGACACCCTTGATCTGAGCTTCGATGATCTGCCTGAGGAACTGGAATGGATGGAAATAAAACTTCAAATGAACAATGGTTTTCCGCTGAATGCAGTGGTAGAGGTATTTTTTGCCGATGAGAATTACAATATCCTTACCCCCCTGTTTGCAAACCCCGGCGATGCCAATATCATTGAAGCCGCTCCTACCAATCCATCTACCCAAACAGTAGTGCAACCGGTAAATAAAACCACCTTTATCATGATCGATGATGCCCGCCTTGAGCACATCAGGCAGGCCAGCAACATACTGCTGCAGGTACGGTTACTTACTTACAATCAGCAAGCAGGCGAGTCGGTAAAATTCCTGGAAGACTATGAGCTGGGCATCCAGATGGGGGCACGGGTTCATGGCAGAACCACCATTGAACTGAAACCTGCAGGTAACTAACAGCAAAGGCACTAACCCAAAAGATCTTGTTATGAAGCGATATATACTTACCCCCTTCCTCTTTTCTCTGATCCTACTCCTTGCCTCTGGCACAAGTTTCGGGCAGTTCAACAGCACCCTTTACTGGATGCAGGGCATCCCCCAATCTCATTACAGCAATCCGGGCATTCAGCCATTGCCGGGTTTTTACCTGGGGATACCGGGGGTATCTTCCATCTATTTCGGATTTAACCACAGTGGGTTTTCACCCCAGGACCTGATCAAGCGCAATCCGGTCACCGACAAGTTGTATATCGACGATCAGTCGATGCTCAACAAGCTCAACAAGCGTAATTTCCTCTCACTGGATTACCAGCATGAGATTCTGGCTTTTGGGTTCAGAAGCAAGAAAGACTATTTCTCATTCAACATCACCGAAAAGGTTGGGGCGCGAATGGGCTACTCGCGCGACCTGATGCGTTTGCTGGTGGATGGCAACGATTACTTTCTTCAGCAGGGCATTGCCCAGGGCGAAGATGTACCCGCCAATCTTGACGGCCTCACCCTTGACGCCATTCATTACCGCGAATTCGGGTTTGGCTATTCGCGCCAGTGGACCGACCAGCTCAGTGCAGGTGTAAGAGCCAAAGCTTTGCAGGGGATGGGTAATGTTGACTTTCGACGCTCAAACCTGAGCCTGATCACCCAGCCCAACAACTATGAACTGCTCCTGCAAGCCAATATGCTTATCAACACCTCTTTACCCATTGCATTGCAACCCATCGACTCGCTGGGCAATGCCGACTTTGAGCTGGAGGAGGAAGATCTCATCAACTACATCACCTCAACCAGCAACATGGGTTTTGCCCTGGATCTGGGAGCACACTACAAGATCAACGATAAGTTCTCTGTTGCACTTAGCATTACAGACCTGGGGTTCATCAACTGGAAGCGCGATGTGGAGAATTTTGGCATGAAAGGAGAGTTTGAATTCCAGGGAATTGACTTTAACGATCTTTTTGGCAGTGATAATGACAATCAGTTTGATCAGGTACTGGATTCCATACAGGAGATATTCGACATTGAAGAAACCATGCTGGCCTATCGCAGCCTTATGCCTGCCAAACTATTTGTATCGGCAAGCTTTGCCCCCACCCGTATGCATCGTTTTGCAGTGCTGGGCAGAGCCGAATACTTTGCCCAGACCCTGCATCCCTCTTTTGGGCTGTCTTACAATTTTCAGCCACTGAGCTGGTTTGGCACTTCTCTGTCGTATTCGGTGATCAACATGAATTACAACAATGTAGGCTTTGGCTTTCACCTCAACCTGGGCCCCCTGCAATTTTATACTGTAGTCGACAATTTCTTCGGAGCGCTGCGCCCGCATACGGTGCAAACCGCCACAGTGCATTTCGGACTTAACATTGTAGCCCGTACCCGCACCAAGGTAGACCCAACAGCTCCCAGTTTCAGATGGTAACTCTGCAAAGCCGGGCAAGCCTTCAAACTTTTGCAAGAGAACCAATTTTCCTTATTAAGGTAAGGAAATGCTTGTATTGCCAATTATTTCCTTATTTTTGCCACTGCTATCAACGTAAACAATACAATCAATGGACATCCATTATGTAGGGGAACATCTACTTCCCGGTAACATTGGCCGCTTTTCCATTATACTGGGTTTTATTGCGGCATTTCTCTCAGCATTCTTTTACCTTCAGGCCTCGCGCGAAAATCCCTCCGACACTCATCAATGGCGTCGCTGGGGCCGGATACTGTTTTACTTCCATGGAGCCATGCTCATGCTGGCAGGCACCATGCTCATGTACCTGTTGCTCAACCGTTACTATGAGTATCGTTATGTATGGGTGCATGTGGAAAACGACCTGGGCCTGGGCTATGTTATCGCCGCATTCTGGGCCGGGCAGGAAGGGAGTTTCCTTTTCTGGAACTTGTGCCAGGTTGCTGTGGGGCTGTTGCTGATACGTTATGCCGGCAAATGGGAAAACCCGGTAATGAGTATCGTGGCCCTTTCGCAAGTGTTTATGACCTCCATGATTTTGGGCATCAGTATGGGCGCGCTGGATATTGGAACGAATCCCTTTCTTTTACTGCGCCAGGTGCCAGAAAATGCTGCGAGTGAGTTTTTCCGCAACCCCTTTTACATGAGCCTGATTGTAGATGGCAATGGGCTCAACCCTCTCCTGCGCAACTTCTGGATGCTGTCGCACCCTCCGGTTTTGTTTATCGGATTTGCTTTTGCCCTGGTGCCTTTTGCCTACGGGGTATCTGCCCTTTGGAAGCAACAGTATACCCAGTGGATCCGCCCGGCTTTGCCGTGGGTACACCTTACGGTATTTTTCCTGGGTGCCGGTATTCTTCTGGGTGGCGTATGGGCTTATGAGTCGCTAACCTTTGGAGGCTTCTGGGCATGGGATCCCATTGAAAATGCATCACTGGTTCCCTGGCTTATTATCGTGGCAGGTCTTCACCTGATGCTGGTTGCCAAGCGCAAGCAGGAAAACCTTTTCCCTGCCTTTCTTTTTGTGTTTCTTGCCTTTGTTTTTGTGATCTACAGCACTTACCTCACCCGCAGCGGTGTACTGGCAGAAACTTCGGTTCACTCTTTTGGCAATGATGGAATGGGTTACCAGATACTGAGTTATCTGTTCACTTTTCTTATACTGGCACTGTCCATGCTGGTGGTTCGCTACAAACGGCTTCCCTCCAAAGACAACGATGAGCCCATGTCGCGCGAGTTCTGGCTATTCCTGGCCTCTATGGTGTTGGTATTGTCGGCTTTCCAGATCATCTTTACCACCTCCATACCGGTGATCAACCGGATTTTTGGCAGTGAACTTTCGCCGCCGGTAAACGTAGTGCAGCACTACAACAGCTGGCAGCTTCCTTTCGCTGTGCTGGTTGCATTGCTCATGGGGCTGTCGCACTTTTTGAAGTGGGGCAAAAACAACATTGCAGAGTTTCTCCGGAAAACGCTTCTTGCCGCAGGACTTTCTGCTGTATTCAGCCTTTTGGTCATCTGGGGCACAGGCAACTGGCAAACGGCCCATATGGTATTTCTTTTTGCTGCCCTTTTTGCACTTTTCTCTTCGCTGGATATGTTGTTGCGCTTTCGCAACATCCTGCTCAACACCCCTGCCATTGTGAGCCACCTGGGCATTGCCCTGTTTTTGCTGGCCATACTGCTTACCTTCTCGCAACAGGAAACCATTTCGAAAAACACCAGCGGATACTTCCTTGGAGAATCCTTCCCCGAAAACGAAAACCTTCTGCTCATAAAAGATGAGATCCTGCCGATGGGTTCTTATTATGTAACCTACCGTGGAAACCAACGCCAGGGCGAAGACATTGTATACACCATTGATTTTCTGCGCAAAAATCAGCAGGGTGAATACTATCTGGTTTTCACCTCCACCCCTACCATCAAGCTCAACGAAAGCATGGGCAATGTTTACAACCCCTATGCAAAGGTGTATCCTGGCAAAGACATCTTTACCTACATCACCTTTGCTGATGTAGACAACCATGGGCACAGCCATGGGCCCGAGCTTCTTGGAACCTTTGAAATGGCGCTTCACGACACCTTGCACATTGAACACCACAACATGGTGCTTACAGCCATTGAGGCCAACAACGATGGCAGCAATATGAGCCAGGAAGTAGTGGTGGAAGCTACCATTGAGGTGAGCACACATTTTGGCAAAACCTACACTGCTAAACCGCGCTTCATCCTCAGAGGAAACTCTTTGCATCACCACGATGATGTGATCCGCGATCTGGACTTCCGGTTCCGTTTCAGTGAAGTTTCAGAAAAGCCTTACACTATTTACATTGAGCTCTACCGCGAGCATCCGGAGTTCATCATCATCAAAACCATTATTTTCCCCTATATCAATCTGTTGTGGTTTAGCTGTGTGCTCATGCTGGCAGGTTTCTGGATGTCGTATCGCAAGCGCTGGAAAAGCCGCAACCGCGATTAGGGTATAACTGCCAATCTGTTAACCTCTGAAACTGCAGCTTATGATACGCAAGATATGCCTCATCGGGGCAGGAAATGTGGCCACCCATCTGGGTATTCACCTCCGGCAGGCAGGCCTGGAGATATTGCAGGTTTGCAGCCGTACAGAAACTTCGGCTATGCGGCTGGCTTCACTGTTGGACTGCTCCTTTACCACACAACCTGATCAAATAGTGGAAAATGCCGATCTGTATATCTTTTCGGTACCCGACCAGGCATTGGAAGAACTGATTGTGAAGTTTCCGCACAACAATGCTTTTGTTGTTCACACCTCGGGGAGTACAGCCATGGAAATACTTGCCGGACGCCATTTACGCTATGGTGTATTTTATCCTTTGCAGACCTTTTCCAGGGAGGTAGAGGTTGATTTTTCCACGATCCCCTTGTGTCTGGAAGCGCAGGATGAAGCACACCTCCAGCAGCTTGAACAGCTGGGAGCGTTGCTAAGTGAGAGAATTATGAGAGTAAATTCGCAGCAGCGTCTTTTTCTGCATATTGCTGCGGTATTTGCCTGCAATTTCACCAACCACATGTATGCCATTGCCGATGATCTGCTGCGCCAGAACCAGCTGGATCTGTCGCTGCTGCATCCGCTGATGAAGGAAACATTACAAAAAGCACTCAGCCACCCTCCTGCCCGTGTGCAAACAGGCCCGGCCGTACGGTCCGATGAAATAACCCTGGACAAACATCTTAGCCAGCTCGAACCGTTGCCCACGTACCAAAAAATTTATACTTTCGTTTCGCGAAGTATCAGTGAAACACAAAATAAGAAAACCTAATTCCCTTTTCATGGCCAACTACAAAGCACTTCTATCTAAAATCACCACTTTTATTTTTGATGTTGACGGAGTTATGACCGATGGCATCGTATTGCTCACCCCCGACGGCCAGATGCTGCGTACCATGAATGTGAAGGATGGCTATGCCCTGCAGCTTGCCGTAAAGAAAGGCTACCGAATCATTATCATCTCGGGTGGCAATTCGGAGGCCGTTAGGCAACGTTTCCAGGGGTTGGGCATAAAGGAGATCCACCTGGCCATAGGCAACAAGCTGGAAGTGTTCCACAAAATTGTAAAGGAAGACAACCTGCAAATGGAAGAGATCCTTTATATGGGCGACGACATACCGGATTATGAGATCATGAATGAGGTGGGTGTTGCCGCATGCCCCAGCGATGCTGCCGAGGAGATCAAGCACGTGAGTCGATATATTTCACCTGTAGCAGGAGGCAAAGGGTGTGTTCGCGATGTGCTGGAACAGGTGATGAAGGTGCAGGGCAAGTGGTTCAACGAAGATGGTTTCCACTGGTAGCTCCCTGCTTGCATTTACAGGAAAACCCAAATATATGCTATCCTATCTGCAATTATTCCGCTGGCCCAACCTGCTGGTTGTGGTACTGACACAGGTACTGTTTCGATACGGGATTGTGCTGCCCCTTCTGGCCAGCCAGGGCATCAGCCCACAACTCTCCCATGCAGATTTTTTCATCCTGGTGCTCTCTACCGTATTGCTTTGTGCTGCCGGGTATGCCATCAACGACTATTTCGACCTGCGAGCCGACCGTATCAACAAACCCAGCCAGATTGTTCTGGGGCGAAAGATATCCAGGCGCAAAGCCATCCTTTATCACTCTATTTTTAATTTGCTGGGGCTGCTGGGGGGCATCTACCTGTCGCTTCGCGTGGGCCACTGGCCCTTGTTGCTTATCTTTCTGGTGGTGCCCACCCTGTTATGGATGTACTCTATACGATACAAGAAGAGATTCCTGATCGGCAACCTTCTTGTGGCATTGCTTTCGGCCCTGGTGGTAAGCATTGTCTGGGTGTTTGAGTCTCATGCCCTCACCCCTGATGCCCTCAACGAAACCGCCAGCGTTACGATCTCTTACTTTTCGAGGATATACGCACTGTTTGCTTTTCTTACCACTCTTACCCGTGAGGTGATCAAAGACATTGAAGATATAAAGGGCGATGTAAAAACCGGTTGCAGAACCATCCCCATCGTATCGGGCATACATGCCACCAAACGTCTGGTGATCTTCCTGATTCTGGGCATGATCTTTTTTGTTGCCTGGTTTCAGATCTATATCCTCAGGCGCGATTTCGACCTGATGTTTACCTATCTGCTATTGACGGTTCAGATCCCCTTTATACTAATGATCAACAAGGTATATACAGCCAAAGAAAAAGACGACTACCGCTCGCTGAGCCGGTTTGCCAAACTTATCATGGTGGCAGGAGTTATTACCATGTTTATTTTTTCGTTTTACCTGCATGATGGGTTTCCGTTGGAACTGGACACAACCCCCTTGCCCGATCCGGCGATCCTGCCATGACCTTTCTCTTTTATCATCCGATAGTATGCAGTTTTTTGAAGATTTAAAAAAGGCAGACCTGGTGCTGGGCTCCCAATCGCCACGGCGCAGAGATCTGCTTCAGATGGCAGGATTGCCTTTCAGGGTTTGGGTGCTTCCCGCAGGAGAGGAAGAGTTCCCCCCCGATATGCCCCCGGAAGATGTTTCACTCTTCCTTGCCCGTCAAAAGGCGAAACCCTACCAGACGCACCTTACCCCCCAAACCTTGCTTATTACCGCCGACACCATTGTGGTAAAAGATCATCATATCCTCAACAAAGCGGCCAATCCTTCCCATGCCCGGGCAATGCTGGAGTTGCTATCGGGTCAGGTTCACAAGGTAATTACAGGGGTTTGCCTGAGCTGTGCAGGGCAGCAACATGCTTTTTCGGAAACCACACTGGTGAAATTCGCCCCGCTGTCCCCTGAGGAGATAAACCATTACATTGACACCTGCCAGCCTTTTGATAAGGCGGGAGCCTATGGCATACAGGAATGGATCGGGGCTGTTGGTGTAGAAAGTATTGAGGGCTCGTACCACAATGTGGTGGGCCTGCCGGTGGCAAAACTTTACAAAGAACTGAAAAAGTTCTTCTATGAACATTTTCAGCAGGCACATAAGGAATAATGCCTTACTTTTGCCCCTTTACACACCAGAACACTATTCATGAGGATTGCCGTTAACACTCACCTTCTGATCTATGGTAAGCTGGATGGTATCGGATGGTTTACCTACGAAACCATAACACGGCTTTGCCGCAACCATCCGGAGCACGAATTTATCCTGATATTCGATCGCAAGCCATCGAAGGTGCTGCATTTTCCGTCCAATACCCGTGTGGTGGTGCTTCCTCCACCGGCTCGTCATCCCTGGTTGTGGTTCATCCGTTTTGAGCTTCTCATGCCTTTGCTGCTGCGCTGGCTGCGTGCCGATATTTTTGTTTCGCCCGATGGCTGGCTTACTTTGCATGCACCCTGCCCAACCGTGCAGGTTTTACATGATATCAATTTTGCACATAAGCCTGCGGATCTGCCTTTCTGGGTAAGAAAGTATTACAATGGCCTTTTCCCGAAATATGCCCACCGAGCTACCCGCATAGCCACCGTAAGCCAGTTTTCGGCCAACGATATTGCAGAAACATGGAGCATTGACGTGGGGAAGATCAGTGTAACCCACAATGGCTGCAGCCAGGACTACCAGCCCCAGCCTGTGGAACAACAGCAACAAACCCGGCAGTTGTACAGCCAGGGCAAACCCTACTTTCTGTATGTAGGGGCGCTGATACCCCGTAAGAACATTGAAAAGATGCTGCGGGCCTATGATGCTTTCCGGGAAATGGACCCCCATGGCACCCGTCTTATTATTGTGGGTCCGCACAAATGGGGAAGTCCAAAAATGGAGAAGACCTGGCAACAGATGAAATACCGCGATGAGGTTATTTTTACAGGACGGATGGGCACCCGGAACCTCAATGCACTCTATGCAGCCTCCAGGGCTTTGCTTTTTGTGCCTTACTTCGAAGGTTTTGGTATTCCTATAGTGGAAGCCTTTAACGCCGAAACTGCCGTTATTACCGCCAATGTAACCTCCATGCCAGAGGTTGCCGGCGATGCTGCTTTGCTGGTAAACCCGCACAACGAGCAAGAGATAGCCCAGGCCATGACCCAGCTCAGCCAGGATGACACCTTGCGTGCGCAGCTTATTGAAAGAGGCAGACAACGACGCAGCCAGTTCTCATGGGATCAAACCGCACAAAGGCTATGGAGGTGTATTGAGCAAGCGGCACAGAAACGACCCTAAATAAAAACTGCAGCGCAATGATACGCTGCAGTTTTTTTTATGGGGAAACCTTTTTTCCAGGCTGGTATTATCTTCTGTTTCCGAGGAAAATCATGATGTAATACATCAAAGTTGCCAGCGATGCCAGAGCAGCCACCACATAGGTAAGCGCAGCCCACTTGAGGGCATCTTTGGCATTGGAGTGCTCCTCGCCTACGGTAAGGCCGGTATCGCGCAGCCAAACCAGTGCACGGCGGGTGGCATCAAACTCTACAGGCAAGGTAATAAAGCTGAAAAGAGTGGTGAGCGCAAACATTACGATCCCTGCCAGCAAAATACCCGGATAGGCCTGAATGGTAAGGATACCGATCAGCAGCACCCATTGCATATAACGTGAACTAACGCTGATAACCGGCACCAGTGCCGAGCGCATTTTCAGGAAGGCGTAGGCGCGTGCGTGCTGCACTGCGTGCCCGCATTCGTGAGCGGCCACCGCCGCTGCAGAGATACTACGGCCATTGTAAACTTCCGGACTAAGGTTTACGGTTTTGTCTACAGGATTGTAGTGGTCGGTAAGTTTGCCAGGGGTAGAAATAACCCTCACCCCTTCCACTCCACTGTCGCGCAGCATTTTTTCTGCCACCTCACGTCCCGAAAGCCCGGAACGAAGCCCCAGGCGGGAATACTTATTAAACTTTGACTTCAGCTGATTGGATACAAGCCAGCTAAGAAGCATAAATACGCCGAAAATCACATAAATTCCTATCATATCATTGCAAATTATTGTTGTCTGATTGAAAAACAATTCAAAATTAGTCAAAAAGCTAGCCATTACGTCACATCATGACATTCTGTCTGCAGTTAAATTTAGTTAAGCACCGGGGGGCCTGAACTTTTCAGCCCTGCTAAACAACCCCGACCCGGGATTGTTTAATTGCTTTGCCTTGTATGAAAAAACCCATTAGCTTCGCAGATAAAAACATGACACGTTCAGAATACATTTACAAGAAAGCCTTTCGCAAAATAATACAGTCGTTTTTACAGGGATTGCTGCTGATTGCGCCCATCTCCATCACATTGTTTGTTATTTACAAGCTCTTTGAGTTTATTGATGGGTTGTTGCCTTTTCGGGTTCCAGGCCTGGGATTGCTGATCATATTTGGTTCCATCACCCTGATTGGTCTATTGGGCCGGCTTATCATTCAGACACCCTTCACCCTGTTGCTCAATCGCCTGCTCGACCAGGTTCCCATCATCAAAATGCTTTATACGGCCATAGCCGACCTGTTGCAGGCGTTTGTGGGTCAGAAGAAAAAATTCACAGAACCCGTTATGGTGCTCATGAGCAAAGACAGCAACATTCGCAAGCTTGGATTTATTACCGAGCGCGATTTGCAAAGCATTGGCATCGGACAGGAGTTTGTAGCGGTATACTTGCCCCACTCTTACAATTTTTCGGGCAACATGTTCATTGTTCCGGCAGAGAATGTGATATCGGTAGAGGCCAATTCGGCCGATTTCATGAAATTCATTGTTTCGGGCGGGGTAACCCGCGTGGGGCAGATGCAGGAGGAGGCCTGACAAACTTTTCCTTTACAGTGTCTTGTCATAAAGGGAATTCTTAATAGCTTTGCCAAAAAACAGATATATGCAAAAACCCGTAATATTGGTTACCAACGACGATGGTGTAATGGCCCCCGGTATCCGCAACCTTATAGCTTTTATGAAAGAAATTGGAGATGTTGTGGTGGTGGCACCCGACAAGGGGCAGAGTGGAATGGGCCATGCCGTAACCATCACCCAACCTATTCGCCTTGAGAGAATTGAGGTTACCGGCGATCATCAGGAATACAGTTGCAGCGGCACTCCCGTTGATTGTGTAAAGCTGGCAGTAAACAAAGTATTGCACCGCAAACCCGACATTCTGGTTTCGGGTATCAACCATGGCAGCAATGCATCCATCAACGTTATTTACAGCGGCACCATGTCAGCTGCCATAGAAGGAGCCATGGAGGGTATTCCCAGCATTGGCTTTTCACTGCTCGACTACCGGTTTGATGCCGACTTCCTGGCAGCCCGCAAATACATTCAACAGATTGTGCGCAATGTACTTGCCCATGGTTTGCCCAAGGGCAATTGCCTCAACGTAAATATTCCTGCTGTAAAAGAGCATGAAATAAAGGGAGTGCGTGTATGCCGCCAGGCCGATGCCAACTGGGTAGAAGAATTTGACCACCGCACCGACCCCCACGGAAGAGATTACTACTGGCTTACCGGCAAGTTTCAGCTGCACGAAGATGTGGATGAAACCGACGAGTGGGCCCTGGCGCACAAGTACATTTCGGTGGTTCCTATTCAATATGATTTTACAGCACATCAACTGATATCCCAACTCAAAACCTGGAACTTCGATGCTTAAAAAAGACAACTGGGCCCTGGGTATCATCATGGGTCTGCTTTCACCACTTATCATTTACCTTCTGTTGCTCCAGGCAATGAAATTCTGGGGCACCATAGATGCCTCTGCGGGTGTTTATATCATGAAACAATCCACCATGCAGCTTGTGGGTATCTTCAGCAACATGTTTACCTTCCGGTATTACATGATCAACCTCAAATTTGACAAAACCGGCCGTGGAATTCTTCTGGCCACCTTCCTTTACGCAGGATTGTTTTTCTGGCAAAATCTCAATTTCTGATCGCCACAAGAGAATTATTTTCTATTCTGCAACAAAAAACCAGCCGGTTGAGCTACCCTTGCGGATCTGCTCAACCGGCATTTGGCATTAAAAAGGAGATTTAATGGGGAGAAGTAGTATCGGTTGCACCGTTGCAGAAAATGCTTGTAGTTTCTTCACCAGCGCGCAGGAATCCACTCCGTGCCCTGGCTCGCATGTTATAGCGAAGCATCATCGATTCGGCATAGGCCCCGCAGGAGCGTATGGCCAGCAGATGCCCCCTCTGGGTTTGAGGCAATTGCAGATCCCTTGCAAATACATCGCTGGACTCGCATACGGGCCCTACCACATCATAGGGTTGCGTAGCCCCTGATGCCGACAGATTATCGATTCGATGTACGGCCTGGTACAAAGAAGGGCGCATGAGCTCGGTCATACCGGCATCGAGCACCACAAAATTGCGATTCACCCCTTTTTTGGTATACAATACGCGGGTGATGAGTGTACCACACTGGGCAACCAGGCTACGGCCCAGCTCAAAATGTACCTGGATATGACCCGGTAGAGAAAGATGCCTGTGTATATTGGTGAAAAACGCCTGGAAATCGGGAATGCTGTTTTGTTGCGGATCCTGGTAATCAACGCCTAATCCCCCACCCAGGTTTACCAGGCACGGGCCATAGGTTTCAATCTGAAAGGTATCCCAGATATGATTCACCTTACGGCAGAGCTCTGCAAAGGGCTCCAGGGAAGTGATCTGCGAACCGATATGAAAATGCAAACCCATAAAACGGATCCAGGGCGATTGTCTGCAATAATCAAGGGCTTGCTGCAACTGAGACAGGTGAATGCCGAACTTGTTTTCCTCCAGCCCTGTTGTGATGTAATGATGGGTATGGGCTTTTACGCCGGGGTTTACCCTCAGGGCCACCGGAGCCACCCGCTGATGAGCCCGGGCAATTTCCTCAATAACCTCTAGCTCTTCATTGGACTCGCAGTTGAAACAAAAGATATCGCTCAGCAGGGCCTGCTCAATCTCCTCATCAGATTTCCCCACCCCGGCATACACCACTTTCTGAGCCGGAAATCCTCTGTGCAGAGCCTCCAGCACCTCATTACCACTTACACAATCGGCACCCAGGCCCTTCTGGCTTATCAACCGGGTAATAACAGGATTATTGTTGGCCTTGATAGCATAATGGATGTGGTATCCGTAGTGCGATGATGCCTGAGCTGCCCTTTCAAGGGTTTGCTCCAGCATATCCAGATCGTATTGATAATAAGGAGTTTTTAGTTTTGTAACTGCAGACATGGATTTTTTCTTTCTATGGTTTGAACGTTGTTTACCAGGGGATGAAGGGCCTGAAGGGCCGCTGTTTTGCTTTGCATGGGTAATACCATGGTTACATTGTTTGAACTGGCTCCCAAAGAAACCATGCACACATCAAAAGGTTTCACCCTTTGCAAAATCTCTGCCACGTTATGCATTACATCACCTACCACACAAATAATGGCCTGATCTTTTTCAATGGTAACCCGACCCAGGTTACTAAGTTCTTCTACCAGGGCATCCAGCCGGCTTACATCCTCAATAGTAACCGACACCGACACTTCGGAGGTAGTAACCACATCCACCGGTATTCTGAAATCGTCGAAAACCTCAAAAAGTTTACGCAGAAAACCATAAGCATTGAACATGCGACCTGAGGTAATCCTCAGCACCGTGATATGATCTTTGGCAGCAATAGCCTTAACCCCATTGCTGACCAGCTTCGACTGGATACGGGTGCCTCGTGCCGTAGGGTCAAGGGTATTCTTCAACAAAATAGGGATGTTGAGTTCGCGGGCAGGCCACACACAGGAGGGGTGCAGTATCTTGGCACCAAAGTATGCCAACTCGGCAGCTTCGGCAAAGGAAAGCACGCGTATGGGTGAGGTATTGCTAACAAAGCGTGGATCATTGTTATGCAAGCCATCGATATCGGTCCAGATCTCAATTGCCTGAGCCTGGATGGCAGCCCCGATGAGGGTGGCAGAGTAGTCGCTCCCGCCTCTTTTCAGGTTCGACACCTGCCCCAGATTGTCTAGGCAAATAAACCCCTGCGTAACATAAACTCCGTGGTTGCTGAAACTGTCCAGCTCCAGCAGTCGCTGTCGTATGTGGGCCACATCGGGCTCATCGTAAGCATTGAGGTGCATAAAGTCCAGTGCATTGAGCAGAACAACATCCGATCCGGCCTCGCGCAGATAGCGGCTCAACATGTAGGAAGAGACCTGCTCGCCCAGCGCCAGCACACGACCTGCACCATCGGTAGAATAGGCAGAAGCAAGCAATTCATACAAAGGGGCATGCAGCACTTGTATCACCGAAAAAGCCTCCACTGCAGTACTTTCGTTCTTATACAACTCCCGGCAATGAAACTCAAAATTTCTTTCGATCTGTTGTAACCTGATGCTGGCATCATGCTGCTGTCCATGCTGCCAGAGCGTATTCACTTCCACAAGGGCATTGGTAACACCTGCCATGGCTGAGCAAACCACTATGCAATCCTGCTGCTGTTGTACAATCTCTGCCACCGATCTTAACCTGGCAGCATCGCCCAGGGAGGTGCCTCCGAATTTCAGTATTCTCATAAAGGGTTTGGGGTATGGGGTTTGGGATTCTTGATTCTTGATTTTTAATTTTTGATTAAAAGTGGTTTAATCAGAAAAATGTTCATGACCCGGGTCTTTCCGGTGGATTTCTGAGTGGGATTCTCAAAAAACAATGCAAAGGTAAAACGCGAAAATCATTTTGTGAAATTTTTTTCCACATAAAACTTTTTTGTAACTTTGCGTTATATTTTTAACACTATGACCATAGCACAAGCCGTAGATCAAATGATCTCCAAATTGCCGTTTCTGGAAGAAGCTCTCAACGAGGAGCTTATTAACATTTCATCGCTGGCCCGCAAACTGCAACCCGACATCGAGAAGTTACTGCACAAGCCGGTACAGGCAGGCGCCATCGTAATGGCCATCAACCGCCGACCGCCCAAGCTTTCGTTTCGTATTTCCAAAGACATCCGCGAATTTATGCGCAAGCTTGGCGATGTGATTGTACGTTCTGATCTGCGCGACTTTACCTGGGAAAACTCACCAGGTCTTGTTGGCTGCAACCGTCAGCTGATGGAGGAGATCGGAGGTGAAAAGGATATCTTTTGCACCATTTCGCAGGGGGTATTTGAAACTACACTGGTGGTAAGCAGCAGCCTTCACCAGCGGATCAATGAGATCTACAGTGGCGAAACCCTACTGGCACAAAAAACCAATCTCAGCTCCATCACCTTACGTCTGCCTGAGAGTAATACCGAAGTATCAGGCATTTACTACTTTCTTCTCAAAAACCTTGCTTGGTCGGCCATCAATATTTGTGAGGTGATCTCTACCAGCAACGAGGTAACCTTTGTGGTGGAAGAAAAGGATGTACATAGTGCCTTTTCTATTCTTATGGGGATGAAGCATTTGTAGTGCGTCCTCAAATGCCTGGTTTTTTGTATAACCGGTTGCTTGGCTCTCTTAAATGCTCATCCACAAACCTGCCATCTGGCTTATGTTTGAACATCGAAAACACTATCTTGTTTTAAGTAAACCGTCACATAAAATCCTCCTGAATGAAACTTGCATGAGCACTGCAGCTCACAAAAAACAACGAACCGAAGCTCGACGCAGTCAAAATGAACATGCAAGTTCCCCCGCAAAGGCGGGGCAGGCATACGACCAATTATTTAAACATATTATTTTCTGATGAAACTTTCATGAGCACTGCGGCTCACAAAAAAAGATGAAAATAGACATGCAAGTTCCATTAGACCAATGAATTAACCAAATTATTTTCTAATGAATCTCCGAAACCTCTTTAACTCAGTCATCTTTCTGTGCATTCTTTTTACTATCCTGCCTGCACATGCACAGCAAACCAGGATTAAAGGCGTAGTAAGTGATGCTGAAACACAGGAAAAAGTTCCCTTTGCTACAGTTGCCATATACAAACCGGAGAGCACGGTCCCCCTGGATGGGATTACTACTGATCTGGAGGGATTTTTCATGATCGCGGGTATGCAACCGGGTCAATACAGAGTTGCGGTATCCTTCATAGGGTATGAAACAAGCGAAGCTGTGATTGAGATCAGGATCGGAGAGCGCGAAAAAGATCTCGGTATTATATCGCTTCAGCCCATTCAACTTCAATTGCAGGAAGCAGAAGTAAGAGCCATGGCCAGATCTTCGGTAAACAGGCTCGATCGCGTCAGTTATCGTGCAGAAGATTTTGAGACCGCACGTGGAGGCACAGCATCTGAATTGCTTGGCAGGCTACCCTCTCTCACCATTTCTCCCGACGGAGATATCTCTTTGCGAGGCACCACAGATTTTGTTGTTTACCTCAACGGGCGACCCACACAACTCGAACCCTCCGTTTTGCTGGCACAGATCCCCGCCTCTTCCATTATTGGGGTTGATATCATAACGGTACCTACTGCCGGATTCGATGCCCAGGGAAAAGGTGGCATTATCAACATTACCACCAAAGCTCAACTGGATGCAGGTCTGTCCGTTTCTGCCAATGGCACATTGGGTGGTGCACCCTGGGGAAACCGCACCGATAGGATTACCGGATACAGCCTGCGCGACGACAGATACGGAGGGGCTCTGAATATGATCTATGCAAAAAATGCCTGGATACTGCAGGGTGGATTAAACTACAGCGAGCGGCACGTAAACAGCGATCGTAGAGGAGTTGCCAGAATTAGGGTTCCGGGTACCGAAACCTATAAACACATGATTGCTTCAGGAATGAAACCCGAGTGGTATGAAAACTTTGCAGCCCACTTTGGATTCGACAAAAACCTTTCATCCTCCTCGCAAATAGCAGGATCCTACTACTTTGGGAAAAGAACAGAAGGACGAATTGCCAATTATCTTTACAACAATTTCTTTGGAGATATAGATCAGAATCCGGCATCAGGAATCCCGCCCCAGGAGGAATTTACCTTCAATCCGAACAAAGGTATCAGAACGGGGAGTTTCAACACCATCAGCCTTGACTATTCCCTGAAACCCAGCGACAGACAAGCCCTCAGCCTGGGCTCAGTTTATGAATACTCAATCCTAACGCATGATGTGGATAACCCCAATATAATTTTCCAACCTGAAAACAATTTGGTGGGCGAGAAGATTCTGCATTACCGGCAGCAAGACCGCACTCCTCTTCATGGCTTCCGGTTCTCAGCCGACTACACCTACCAACTGGCCAACAACCACATTCTATCATTGGGTTTTCAGCCCCAGCTTGTAAATATCTCGGGAGGTTTCAACTACGACACATTGGGCATCGCAAACAACCAGTGGGGCACATACAATGCCATGGAAAACGATGTAAAACTGAATCGCTTTGTCTACGCCGGCTATTTTGACTATGCAGGGCAAATAAACAAGCTCAGCTTTAAGGCTGGAATGCGTATGGAGTATACAGACCAGACACTGGAAATAGAGAATCCGGATTATTTCAGCCTTTTTGAGCGTCCTGCTCAGCGGGAATTCACCACCAACCAGCCCGATTGGTTTCCCAGCCTTCATATGGCCTACCCCCTGTCTGACAACCACAGGATCCATCTGGCGGCCAGTCGTCGCATCAGCAGGGCACCGGTAAAAAACATGGCCCCTTTTCTTTACCGCCGCCATCTGGAAGTGTATGTAGTGGGCGACCCGCAGCTTAGACCCGAATACATCAACACCGCCGAACTCACATACACCCGAAACATAGGCGAACAGCAGATCAGCGTTACCGGTTTCTACCGCGATGTTACCGATGCTGTTTTCAGGGTCAATACCGTTTTCAATGAAGAACTTATCCTTATTCGCACTTTTACCAATGCAGGGCAGACCCGATCGCTGGGGGCCGAACTGAATGCCAATTTTGAATGGGGCAGCCAGGCAAAGTTTTATCTTGGGGCATCCCTTTATGATTTCAGGCTTGAAGCAGATATTTTTGGCTATCGAGAAGTTCACCGGTCCACAAGCTGGAACCTGAAAGGAAATACCAACCTTCTGCTGACACGTGATTTGCGCTTTGTAGCCGATTTCAATATACGCTCTGCCGAGGTTACCGCCCAGGGCAGCAACAAAATGCGATATATTGCAAATGCGGCAATGGTATATACCCCCGGGCAATTGGGGGGATGGTCTTTCAACCTGCGCGCCCTCAACATCCTAAACTCCAACACAACAGGCATCAGCACACGTGCATACAATAACGAAGGCATCCAGATCTTTTACCAGGACACCGACTTCTACTGGTATGGCCCCATTGCCGAGCTTACCATTTCCTACAGGTTCAACTGGCGCAACCAAACCGGAATGCGAGAGCGAGGCAGTTTCGGGAGGGATGAATTCTAAGGACAATAAACATGCTGCGCATTTACTTTACAATTAATTTCCAGCCTTTACCTATTGCCACGCCGGATGTTTTGAGGAGCATTTTCAGGGGGTCAGCATCCGCCGGAATGGAAGTTTATTGCTTCACAATTATCCGCAAATCTGAGGGTTAAGTAAGGTCTGGAATAACCACCTTTGTAAGGAAAATTTAAATCTCGTCTATTGGACAATACCAGACCGGAGTCTGATCACCGTTCTTCCAAAAGAACATTGCGCTGCAACGGTCGGTAGTTTTTCACGAACCGAGGTGCGTGCAGCGCAGGGTAACATTATCGGGTTTCTTTCTACCCACATTTTGCCCCTACGGGGCAGGGGGTAAATCCGGCCAATGGAGATTACATCAATGGGCTCCCTCACTGCTGCCAGGCTTTGACATAATATCACTGCTGACGCGGCTTAGGAGGTGCCGGTTCTGATTTTCTACCATAATGTCGCCGCTGATAAGGCTTTTGGGGTAGGCAAGTTGGAAGGTCCACAAACCTCAAACCCCATACCCCAAATCCCATACCTCCTCCTGGAAGCTTCCGGTTCTTAAAGGAAGCTGGAAGTTCCCAACACACGCAATAAATTTAAACTATAATGACAGACCCACTTCTCCGGTCTCAGGTTTCCCTTCTCCTTTCTCCCGTTCTTCCACCACTACCATCTCATCCAGCAGATACTCCATTCCGGCATACCTGGCTATTACCCAGAGGATGTATTGTGAGTTTACCGAGATATTGCGGCATTGCTCGGGATCGAACATAATATCGCTCATGGTGCTTTCCCAGCTGCGGTCGAAATTGAGCCCGATGAGGTTGCCATTTGCGTCGAGCACAGGGCTGCCGGAATTGCCACCTGTGGTATGATTGGAGGCAATGAAATTCACCACAAGCTGATGCTGGTCTGTGGCAAATTGCCCGTAGCTTTTCTCTTGCAAAAGATTGTTCAGCTTGTCGGAGATGCGGTAGTCTTCTATCTCTGTCTGGGCTGCTTTTTCAAGGATGCCAGCAGCTGTAGAGAAGGTTTCGAAGCGGATGGCATCGCGAGGAAAAGAACCCTCCACCCTGCCATAGGTGATGCGCAGTGTGCTGTTGGCATCGGGAAAGAAGTTATAGTCGGGTTGCATCTTTTTGAGTGCAGCGGTATAAAGCCGGTAGAGGCTGTCCAGTGAGCTCTGATGGGCTCTCAGGGGTTGCTGCACCTGCTCTGCCATAAAACCATTGAGCCCAGTGGTAAACTGCCAGGCGGGGTCTTTGGCCAGCCGGCGGGCATCGCGCGGGCGGAAATTATCCAGCAACTCCATGGTTTTATCGCGGGAAGCGAACACCGATCTGTTGAACACGTCGGTGGCATAGCGATCCATATCGCCCTGATAGCGGCGGTTGGCAACTTCCAGCACCGGAGGCACGAAGCCGGGTTCTGAAAGCAACAGATACTGGCGGGTCATGGCAGCCATTACCTGGCGATCGGTTTCGGCATGGTAGTCTTTGAAATGGTTTTCGGTAAGCTGTCGCAATCGATGTATTTCGGCTTGCATTACCTCGGGATCGGGGTTTGCCTGCACGGCCATATTAATCAGCCGGATAAATTGCTCTGCAAAGCGGTAGATCTCGATGCTTCTGCCCGCTTCGTCGTGCAGGCGTGATGCAAACCGGTAGGGGTGCCACAGGGAGTGGGTATTGCCAAAAGCTTCCATCAGCTCAGCATAGGCAGCACCTTCGGGTGTGGTGGTAGCCCATAAATTAAAATCCTGTTCCTGACTGCGTTTCACATTTATGGCATCCAGCCGGTTCAGTCCACGGTTTTCGCCAATCCATTTTTTCCAGGCATTGGCCACCCGTGCATGCTTTGAGGCATACTGGATGCGCACCTGATCGCTGCGCGACATTTCCTGGTCGTAGATCTGCAGGATACGGGTGCGCAGATCAATACCCATGGGGTTTTCTCTTTCCATAATAAATTCTACGGCATCGGAAGTAAGATAGCGCATGGTACGCCCCGGGAAGCCGTATACCATGGTAAAGTCGTTTTCGGCCAGGGTACGATTGGAAACCGGGAAAAAGTGGGCCGGAGTATAGGGTACATTGTCGGGGCTGTAATCGGCCGGGTTGTTTCCGGCATCGGCATACACCCTGAAAAGCATAAAATCGCCTGAGTGGCGGGGCCACATCCAGTTGTCAACATCGCCGCCAAATTTCCCCACAGAGGAAGGGGGGGCACCCACCATACGCACATCGCGGTATACGGCATACACAAAAAGGTAGTACTCATTGCCGTAGTAGAAAGGGTTTACGGTTGCTTCGTACTTACCTCCTTCGCGGGCATTGTTTACAATATCGCGCGACACTCTCCTCACGGCATCGGCCCGTTCTGCTTCGTTCATCCCCTCCCGAAGCACCGCCAATACCTGCTGCGATACATCTTCCATGCGCACCAGCAAGGTAACTGTAAGGCCGGGGTTGGGCAGTTCTTCTTCTGCAGAGGCTGCCCAGAAGCCATGGGTCAGATAATCATTCTCCAGGCTACTGTGGGCTTGTATTTGCCCATATCCGCAATGATGGTTGGTGAGCAGCAGGCCGGAAGAAGAGATAAAAGCACCTGTACAGCCTCTTCCGAAACGCACAATGGCATCTTTGAGGCTGGCTCCCTCTTCGCTGTAGAGGTCTGTAGCGCTCAGCTGCAAGCCCATGGCCTGCATCTCTTCTATGTTTTTATGGATAAGGGAAGGCAACCACATGCCCTCCACTGCCAGCAGGTGCAAAGGCAGAAGCACCAGGGCGAGAAGTATAGTTTTTTTTAACGCTTGGTATAGCATAACTTACAGATGTTTAGGGGTAAAAAAAGCCGGCTCACCAAAGGCAAACCGGCTCAAAAATAAGTAATGTCTTTCAGATAACCGCGATGCAGCTGATCTCCACATCAACACCAAGTGGCAAACCTGCTACCTGCACTGTTTCGCGAGCCGGGGGATCTTCTGCAAAATAACCGCCGTAAACCTCATTGATAAAGGGAAAATCCTTCATATCGGAAATAAAAATACTGCATTTCACCACATTGGAAAAATCCATACCCGCTTCGTGGAGAATGGCCTTAAGGTTTTCCATTACCTGGCGTGTCTGTTCCTTTACATCTCCCTTGAGCAATTCGCCATTGGCAGGATTCAGGGGGATCTGGCCCGAAACATACAGGGTGTTATTGGCCATAACCGCCTGATTGTAAGGCCCTATTGGCTTGGGAGCCTTTTCTGTATTCACGAACTTCTTCATAACAAAATGGGTTTTCTTATTGAGATAATGAAATGGATTTGCACATTGGCAAAAATAATCCT
The DNA here is from genome assembly GCA_046291875.1 of Bacteroidales bacterium. Taxonomy (GTDB): domain Bacteria; phylum Bacteroidota; class Bacteroidia; order Bacteroidales; family UBA7960; genus SKVR01. The sequence goes on from JBKBSF010000006.1 coordinate 72,401, forward strand.
TTTGCACAAAAAAGCACACTTCCGTGAATATTTATTCGCTTTGCAAAGAAAAGGAAAGCACAGACCGTACCCTACTCCTGGTAGTATACCCTTTTAACCCGGGCCGCAATGCTGGTGAATACCTCATAGGGTATGGTGCCCAGTTTTCGTGCCAGTCGCGTTACCGGCAAATCTTCTCCGAAAATGATCACCTCATCGCCTTGCCGGGCCCCCAGCCCTGTAACATCCAGGCAACACATATCCATGGAGATATTCCCCAGGACAGGAGCCTTTTTGCCGCCCACCAGCATGTAGCCTTTCCCGTTGCTCAGCCGGCGGTTGAGGCCATCGGCATAGCCCACCGGAACGATGGCCACCTGGGTTTCTTTTTCCAGCATGGCAGCCCTGTTATAACCTACACTCTGGCCTGCAGCTACAGTTTTGATCTGAGATATCACCGTTTTAAAGGTGGTAACATTGCGCAGCAACCGGGCAATAGCAGCTGAGGGATCTACGCCATACAGACCTATTCCCAGCCGAACCATATCAAATTGCGACTCCGGCAATCGACTTATGGCAGCAGAGTTAGCCATATGGCGCAAAAACGGATATCCAAGGTTTTCTTCCAGCTTGTCTGCCATACGCCGGAAAGTTTCCATTTGCTGAATAGAAAAATCATCGAACTCAGGAAGATCGGAGGCTGAAAAATGAGAGAAAACGGTGGCTACCCGCATCCACGGATACTGTTTCAGACCCTGGATCAAGGCATCGAGCTCATGCTCCAGAAATCCCAAACGGTGCATGCCGGTGTCGAGCTTCAGGTGCACCCGGAAGGGATCGTCAGACCCCTGACTTGCAAAACTGGCGCCAGCAGCCGCAAGGCGCTGCAACAGCTCCAGCGAATAGATCTCGGGCTCGAGTTTATAGCGAAACAGGATGTCGAGGTTGTGCAACTCCGGATTAAGCACCATAATTGGCATGGTGATACCCGCATTGCGCAACTCCTTCCCCTCATCGGCAAAGGCAACAGCCAGATAATCAACCTGGTGATACTGCAATACACTTGCAATTTCGAAGCTTCCGCTTCCATAGGAGAAAGCCTTCACCATGGCGGTGATTTTTACACCGGGATGAAGCATGCTTTTGTAAACATTCAGGTTATGCACCAGGGCATCCAGATCGATCTCCAGTAAGGTTTGATGGTCTTTGTATTGCAAGGCATTGCTAATGCGTTCGAAACCAAAATCGCGGGCCCCCTTAAGCAAAATCCCCTCATTCTGAAATCCGTAAAGATCTGCAGAGGCCAGAAAACTTTCTGTATCGGGGTAAAAACTTGCCTGGAAATTCGCGAAGCAATGTGCATGGTTACTTATATCAGGGCCAATGCCAATGAGAGCGTCGACCCGCCTGGCCTGCAACAGCACTGCCACTTGCTCGTAAAGCTTTTCGGGCTCAATACCCGCCTGCAGAATATCGGACAGAATAAGTGTTTTTCTGCGCGATCTTACCTGGTTGAAGAGAAAATCGAGGGCAATGCCCAGGGAGAGCAGGTCGGAGTTGTAGGCATCGTTGATGAGCGTGCACTGGTTGATACCCTGGCGCAACTCAAGGCGCATGGCCATCGGCTGCAAACGCAAAAGTCCTTTTGCAATCCAGGCAGGATCATAGCCCTGGCAATTGAGATAGGCTACACAATGCATTGCATTTTCCAGGGAAGCATCGTCGGTAAATGGGATAAAGTACTCCTGAACAGCCCCTCTGAACCTAAGCTGCAGGCGGCTCCCGGAGGCTTTTCTCTCCATATTGATCAGTTGCATATCGTTGCCGGGCTCTTTCCCCCAGCGAAAAAGCCTTAAGGTGGGCTTACCATGGCTCCACTGGCGGATGATCTGATCTGGCACTTCGTTATCGCTATGGTATACAAGCAGTTCGCTTTGGCTGAACAGGTTAAGTTTTTCCAGGATTTTTTGCTCGCGCGACACAAACCCTTCATCATGGGCGGGTCCGATGTTGGTAAAAATGCCATGGGTAGGTCTGATGATCCGCTGGAGGCGTGTCATCTCGCCGGGTTTGGAAATACCGGCTTCAAATACACCCAGTTCGTGTGCTGCATTGATTTGCCAAACAGAAAGAGGCACACCCGTCTGAGAGTTGTAGCTGCGAGGATTTTTCACCACATGCCATTGATCGGCAAGTAGTTGCGAAAGCCATTCTTTCACGATGGTTTTGCCATTGCTGCCGGTAATACCCACTACAGGGAGGCTGAAACGGCACCGGTGCCAGGCGGCCAGATTTTGCAGCGCCTGCAACGTGTCGTCAACCAACACATAGGCAGTATCGGGGGCCGGTTTGGCAGGCAACTGGGATACTACAAAGCAGCGCACCCCTTTTTGCTGAAGTTCAGCTATGTAGCGATGACCATTGTTTTTTTGTGTAACAAGAGCAAAGAAAGCAGTAGCCTGGGGCACAACCAGCCTGCGGCTGTCGGTAAGCAGGTGCCCTACAGACAGACCAGGTGGAGGCTGCCCCACAAGCCGGCCCGAGGTGGCTTCTATAATTTCATGTAATGAGTATGCTGTTGCCATAAACCAGCACTCAGATGGGTTTACAAAACAGGGCTGTCAAAATCGTCGCGCAGCGCTTTGAGTTCATTCTTATCCGCATCGCTGTCTTCTGCCAGTGCAGAGAATTTGAGCGGATTGGCAGTGATCTCATCGAACTGCTTGCGGTTTTTTACCACATCGATAGCAAGGTAAAGTGCTTCGCGGAAGGACTCTGATGAGGCGGTTCCTTTTCCTGCCAATTCGTAAGCAGTACCGTGTGCGGGAGAGGTGCGAACCACCGGAAGACCGGCAGTGAAGTTTACCCCTGACTGAAAAGCCATGCTTTTGAAAGGAATAAGCCCCTGATCGTGGTACATGGCCAGTATGCCATCAAACTGATTGAAGGAAGATGAGCCAAAGAATCCATCGGCCGGGAAGGGCCCAAAAGCCATGATACCCTGATCAAAGGCCTTCTGGATGGCAGGGATGATGATAGTTTCCTCCTCAATACCCAGAATACCTTTATCTCCGGCATGAGGATTAAGGCCCATAACCGCAATGCGCGGACGACGGATGCCAAAATCGCGCACCAGGGAGTTGTGGATGATTCTTATTTTCTGTAAAATCAACTCTTCAGTGATCAGCGTGGGTACTTCGCGCAGTGCCACATGCCCGGTAACCACACCGATACGCATGGAGTTATTGACCATGAGCATGAGGAAATCGCGGGTTTCGAACTTGCGTGCGAAGTATTCGGTATGACCGGGGAAGTTAAAATCCTTACTCTGAATATTCTGCTTGTTGATGGGACCCGTAACCAGGGCATCTATTCTGCCTTCGGCCAGATCGAGTGTTGCTGCTTCCAGTGCCATATAGGCAGCTTTGCCTGCCACATCGGTGCTTTGCCCCAGATCGACCTTGATCTCCTGAGTGATCACATTCACCAGGTTGATCTTTTCATCCAGAGCCTGGTCGGCACTGCGTATGATATTGAAAGCCACCTCAGCCAGGTTGAGAGCTTTACGGTGGTAAGAGGCCACCTTGGAGCTTCCATACAACACGGGGGTGAAATACTCAAAAATCCTTGAATCCTGGAGACTTTTCAGAATGACCTCATAGCTTACACTGTTTACATCGCCATGGGTAATCCCAATACGCAAAGGGGTGATTTTTTCTTCGGGGATATATTCCTGTTCGTTTTCCATTCTGATGAAGTGATTTATTTTACAAGGGCAAAGTTAATATAATATTGATAAGTTGTTGAAAGGCCCATGGGAGGATGATTGCTTAGCATGCACTTCACTCTTTGCCTCAGCACTGAGCTGCCAGGAACCGATAAAGCAGCCTCACTCCCACTCCTGTACCTCCCTTTCCCAGGTAGGATTCTCTGCCATCCATGAATGCCATTCCGGCAATATCGAGGTGTATCCAGGGGTAAGAGGTAAAATGAGCCAGGAACTTTCCTGCGGTAATGGCTCCGGCCCCTTTTCCCTTTCCAATATTGCGCAGATCGGCAATATCGGAAACCATCTCTTCTCCATACTCTTCCCAGAAAGGCAGTTCTGCCAGTCGCTCCCATGCAAGCATACCTGCCTCTTTGAGCTGCACAAAGAAATCATCGGCTTGCTGATGCATGGCCACAACCCCGTATTTCCCAATGGCCATGGCAGCCGAACCTGTAAGGGTGGCAATATCAATTACCAAAGCGGGGTTATAGCGTGCGGCATGCAACAAGGCATCGGCCAGTATAAGCCGTCCTTCGGCATCGGTATTGAGTATTTCCACTGTTTTCCCATTGCCCATGCGAATGATATCGCCCGGCAACATGGCTTGCTCGCCGGGCCGGTTGTCGGTGGCAGGCACCATGGCAATCACATGAAGAGGCAATTGATTGAGAGCAGCAGCATATAAAGCCCCAAATACAGCAGCACCGCCCGCCATATCGCTTTTCATGGCTTCAAGCCCGGGGGTAGGCTTGAGGTTGATGCCCCCGGTATCGAATACCAGGCCTTTGCCTACCAACACAACAGGTTGCTTGTTGCGCGGATTTTCCGGTTTCCATTCCATAATGGTGAAGGTGGGATCAGACTTGCTCCCTTTGTTTACCGTGAGCAATCCTTCCATTTTCAGGGCTTCAATCTGCTTACGCCCCAATACTTCCACATGCAGCCCGGCCCGCGATCCGAAACTCTCCATTTTACGCGCAAACCCCATGGCATCGAGCAGATTACCCGGCTCATTGACCATATCACGGGCAGCAAAACAGGCTTTTACAAGGTTTTCCAGTTCCGACACCTGGTGTTGCTCAAGAGCCCCTGAAGCAATTTTTATTTTGGAAAAGAGTACTCTGTTTTCTTCTTTCTTTTTGTGCCTTTCAAACCTGTAGGCTCCCAGGGCCATCCCCTCTGCCAGGGCAAGAATCTGGTTATTATCAGCACCCACGGGCATTATAACTGCCTTTCCTGTTTTTTCGGCCAGCAATGCTGCCACCAGTTCATCGCCTTTGCGGCGCAACTTTTCAAGGGCAGAAGCATCGTTTGCCGGGCCACACAAATAGACCCATACCTGTTGTTGCAGCCGGTTGAAAAAGAACAGGTCTCTTTTGGATTCGCCCGCCAGGGAGGCTATATACTCCTGCTCGGGCAGGCTCAGCGGGCTTTGGGGTAGCAAGTCGGCCGAGGAAATTAACACCACGAAGGATTCATCCGCTTTGATACGGTCGGTAAGGTGAATGGTCATAAGGGAAAAAGCTTTGGGTTTTGCAAAAAGTAAGGCCTTGCAAAGTTAGTGTTGAAGGGCAAAGGAAAAACAAATAAATTAAAAAAGGCCGCATAAAGCGGCCTTTAAACAAAAACAACATGAAATTATTATGCTTCCTTACTTCCTTGCTGCTGGCAGAGAAACTCCTTCAGACAGGCTCAGAAAGGGCAGCCGGCATAATAACCCAAATAACGCCGGCTACCGTGGATGCACAATTCGTTACAATACTTTTATTCTATACGGGTCCATAAACTTGAAATCACCCTGTCGAAAAAGCCAGCTTCCACAAAAATGGCATAGCTGATCTCAATCTGGAAATTGCAGGGGTTGTAAGTCCCTTTGGTGATATGGGCAATGTATGCCTGACCATGTGTGGCATGTTCAAAATATTCCTGCTGGGGTATTTCAACTTCAAAGTTGGAGAAGCTGGGTTCTTTGAGAGCAATTTTCACATCTACAGAGAACTCCCACAGGTTGCTTACGGTAAGCATATTTCCGTCTTCGGGGTTGTAGGTTACAGTAACCACATAGGGATCAACCTCTCCGTCGTACTGCGACACATCATGCACCAGGTAGGAACCTACGAACATTTGCATAATGGTTTCGCAATATCTTTCAGCACGCAACACAAAGCTTTGATTGAAAGCAGCCTTGTCGATGTCGCCACCTTCAACGGTTAGCACAACACGTACTTCTTCATCTCCAAAGGCATCAAAATTAAATCGAACCGGAACATCCACAAAATACTCTCCGGCAGGGATTACCACAGATGTAGATTCGAGAGAGAAGTGCTCACCTGCCACTGCAGTACCAGACAAACCGATTTGTACGGTGCGGTTGCGGTTTTCGGCGCGGGTAACACCAACGCGAACCTTGGCCACGTTATCCTGCGGATCGTCGGAGTCGGCAACAAAAATTTTGGCAGTACCTTCAGCGAAGTGTACCAATGATGGGCCATCGAAAAGGTTTCTGGTATCGTCTTCACAAGAAGCCATAAAAACCACCAGGATGGCAAGTAAAAATATATTCAGTTTTATCTTCATTGTTAATCAGTTTTAGTTGTTTACTGGGAATAACCGGGGTTCTGCACCATGTTGCTGTTGGAATTGATCTCACCCTGGGGGATGGGCAGCAGAAAGCGTGCATGGTTGGCTTCCAGGGAGCGTGCATTGGCAGGCAAACCTTCGCCATTGTACTCATCGCCGAAATCATCGCGCTCTACGCCCAGGCCTTTTCTCTTGAGGTCGAAGAAACGATGTCCTTCCATACCCAATTCCAGACGGCGCTGCTTGTAGATCTCATTGATAAGGGCAATACCGGTTTCGTTTCCGGACTCGAACTGCACATACCTTTTGGCGCGCAGGAGATCGAGCATTGTCAGGGCTTCATCATACTGACCCAGACGGTACAATGCCTCGGCAGCAGTAAGGTACATTTCAGGTGTACGGATGATAATAGCATCGGTTTTGTTTACTGCAGGAGAGTCGAAGCGTCCGAAGAACTTGGAAACAGAGTTGTACTGAGTTCCGCTGTAAGTTCCGGTCATGAAATATGCATGCTTTCTCATGTCGTTGTCTTCGAACAACTGGTAGTAAGAGAAACTGGGAACATACTCTGGTCTGTTACCATCGGAAGTACCTGCTGTATTGCTTTGGCCTTGCCCGTAAACATTGCCCAGCAGTTCGGGATCTGAATTGGTAATGGCGATGCGGAAGATTACTTCGGTATCGATGCCGGGGCCGGAATTTACCCTCCAGATATCATTGAAAAGGTTGGGTCCGGTGATATCGCTGCCATCGCCGGCAACAGCCATCATAGCATAATCGTGTGCATTTTGCCAGTCTTCCATATAGAGGGCAACGCGAGCCATAAGAGCAGGTATTGCTCTGGCATTGAGGCGGGCATTGTTGTTGTTTCCATTGTAGAGTTCGAGGGCAGCCTCAAGGTCTTGCCTGATAAACTGGTATACCTCGGCAGTGTTGTGCCTTGCGGGCTCACCCACAGCAGGAGCGTGCATGTAAGGAATACCCAGGCCATTGCTGCTGGCATTGATATAAGCCTCACCGTAAACCCTTACCAGGTCGAAGTGCAGCATGGCCCTCAGAGCCAGGGCTTCGCCAAGCAGGTTGAGACTGCGGCTGTGTGCAGGGGTACCTACTTCGAAGGGGTTATTGTTTTGCAAACGGGAAATTACCTGGTTTGCATTGTTGATTCCTACATAGGCACTTCCCCAGAAACCGGCAGTACCGAAGGTGGTTGAATTGGCAGTCCATTCGTGGAAAGCTCTCCAGGTGGTACGGCCATCCTTGCAGATGAGCAGGTTATCGGAAAGCACATCGGGTACGATCATAAAGAAGCCACCATAGTAGCTGTCGGCTCTCATGGCCTGGTACACACCCAGAACGCCCATTTCATAATCATTAATGGTTTCGAAGGCGTTGCCATCGGCAAGAGAATCGCTGGGAACCACATCCAGTTTGTCGTGGCAGGCAACCAGGGAAACCCCAAGCAATGCAACTATAAAAAACTTAAGATACTTCATATATTTAAAAATTTTTTGTTTGAAAAATGCCGTAAGCAACTTGTTTTACGTGGAGGAGTTATTCTCCGCCAGCCGCCAGGCATTGCAATATTTTCAATGATCTATTAATCAGGTTTAGCACACCTTTTATCAGAACCCTATATCTACACCAAAAGTAACCGTACGTGCTGCAGGGAAGTTAAAGTCGTGCACTGCACCTTCGGGGCCGCTACCCATGCCGGCAGGGGCGTTACCCAACTCGGGGTCGAAACCTGTGAAAGCAGTGAGGGTCCAGAGGTTTTGTCCTTGAACATACAACCTGGCAGTACTCATTCTCAAAGAAGAAAGCAGGTTTGCAGGCAAATTGTAAGAAAGGGTAAGATTTCTGAGCCTCAGGTAAGAAGCATCCTCCAGGAATCTGTCGGACAGTTGTGCATTATTGGATGGAGAAAGCCTTGGCACATCGGTGATATCTCCTGGATGCAACCATTGATCGGTAAGAATCTTGCGGTTCTGGTTGGTGCGGAAATTGGCCGACCCGTCACCCATGGTAAAGTACGATACGTGGTTGTAAACCCAGTTTCCGATGCTGTAATAGAAGCTTGCGCTCAGGTCGAAACCTTTGTATCCAACGCTGGCATTCACTGCTCCAAAATAATCGGGCATGGGGGTTTTGTCCAGGATTACTGCATCGTCGGGGTTGTATACATTGGTGATATCGCCATTGGCATTGTAATAAAGGCGATCGCCATTGAGAGGATTCACACCTGCCCAGCGCACCATTTTGTAAGAATAAATGGGTTTGCCTTCGCTGATGATATTGTTCCATCCCACGTTGATATCGTTGCCCTGGTAGAGGCTCAACACTTCGTTTTTGTTGGTTGAGAAAGATCCACCCAGGTTAACTCTCCAGTCAGGGCTTTCCAGTACGGCCACATTGGCACTGAATTCGAAACCTCTATTGCGCATCTCGCCGATGTTTTCGGTACGGCTGGTAAAACCACTGGTGCGTGAAAGCTGAGCTGCCAGCAACAGATCGGAGGTGGTGCGGCTGTACCAGTCGATGGCACCTGTAATACGGTTGTTCCACAAGGCGTAATCGATACCAGCACCCATTGAGAAGTTTCTTTCCCAGGTAAGTGAAGGATTTCCAAGGCGGGCCTGGAAACTGGTAGACTGGCCATTGTAGCTTCCATAGCTGTAAACGCCCTGCCATGCATAGTTTCCGATGGCGAAGTTTCCTGATGTACCCACACTGGAGCGAAGTTTCAGGTTGTTAACCAGCTCAACATTGCTCATGAAATCCATTTGCTCAATATTCCAGCCGGCACCCACTGCCCAGAAATTACCCCAGCGCTGGTCTTCTCCAAAGCGTGAAGAACCATCGGTACGGAAAGAGAGGTCTACAAAATACGTTTGATCGTATTCGTAGCTGATCTGTGAGAGATACGACATAAGCACCCACTCCGAAGTACCTCCGGCAACTCCTTCAGGAACAGCCGCAGTACCCATGGCATCGATACGGCCGGTGGAGAAACCACTACCTTCGGCAGTAAAGCCTTTGTAGGTATAACGCTGGTATTCGCTACCTCCCAATACCCTGAGGCGATGGAGTTCGCTCAGATAGGCATCGTAAGTAAGGGTGTTGGTGAAAAGCGTTGTGAAGTAACGGTTGTAGCTGTCGTTGCGATATCCGGCACCACCCAGCAGCTGCGAGAGACCTGATTCGGGCTTGTTGTACTGATAGCGAAGATTCTCGTCAAAATCTCCACCGATGGTAGAACGGAAAGTAAGCTGGGGCATAATGCGGAAGCTCATGAAAGCATTACCCAGTGCTTTGATGTTCTCATCGTAGCGGGGGTTCATTTCAATATGCTCAAAGGTGTTGATACCGGAGTCGAAATTGAAATTGTAGCTTCCGTCTTCAAGGTACAACGCCTCATAGGGGTTGTAAATGTAAGAAGAGAAGAAAGGATTGAGAACGTTTCTGTCTGACCTTACAATACCTTCGGTACTGTGGCCGATGGTAAGGTTGGCTCCGATATCAAATCTTTCGGAGATTCGGTGATCTACGTTCAAACGACCGGTATAGCGCTCCAGGTAGGTACCTTTCACGATCCCTTCATGGTCGAAATACTGCCCTGAGAGATAAACCCTGGTTTGGTCAGTACCCCCTGAAGCAGACAGTTCGTAGGACTGTGTAATACCACGATCCATGAATTTATCGGCCCAATTGGTATTAACATCCCATTGCTGGATTTCTTCATTGGTAAGGGTAGCACCCAATCCAATGCCCATTTGCTTTTCGTACTGGAGTTTTTCGCGGGCATTCATCATTTCGAATCTTCCGGAGGTACGCGTGGATACCCCTGTTTGGTGGCGGAAGTTGAAACGGGTTTTTCCTGCCTCACCCCTTTTGGTAGTGATCATTACTACACCATTGGCAGCTCTTGATCCATAGAGAGAAGTTGCAGAAGCATCCTTAAGAACCGAAACCGAAAGGATGTCGTTGGGGTTGAGGGTTGCAAAAGATGCAAAATTCTCAGCAACAGTGATAGGTACTCCATCAATTACATACAAGGGCTGGTTATTGGCACTGATAGAGCCCAAACCCCTAACCCTCACCAAGGCGGAAGAACCTGGGCGTCCAGAGGCTGCAGTAACTTGCATCCCTGCAGATTTTCCCTGGAGGATCTGGTCGAAGCTGGCAATGGGAATTTGCTCTATGGCCTGTGCATCTACCACATCTACCGATCCGGTAATTGCGCCGCGGCGGCGTGCACCATAGGCCATTACTACTACCTCTTCTAGGCCAACCATAGCGGAGCTGAGGCTCACATTAATTACCGAACGGCCGTTTACAGGCTCTTGCAGGGTTTGCATACCCATAAAGCTAAATACAAGCACTGCATTGGAAGAAGCTCTGAGTTCGAAATTTCCGTTAAAGTCGGTGGTAGCACCCGTGGTAGTACCCTGCACCATAACGGTAACACCCGGCAACGACATACCGTCTTCTGCCGAAGTAACAGTACCCCGTACGGTGATGTCCTGAGCCATTGCAAACTGTGCAAGACCCACCAGCAACAGGTAACTGGCTAATAGAATTTTTCGCATAATTTTTTTGAATTAGTTAATGTAAAGTGTTAATGTTTTGATATTTGTTTCAGACTATCAGGCCCTTACACCTTGTCATCCTATCCTGTTCCCATTTCCGAACCAGCAAAGAAGGTCCAGGGGAGCCTCCGGCAGCCCCCTTACAAGCAAACGGGAAAGATATGTACCGATGGATATCCTGAATAAGGATACGTTTCAGTGGTGTCGGATGTCCCCAGGTATAAAACCCCGATGTTCCTGCGGACAAATATAAAAAACATAAAACAAACAGTTTTTCGAGATACTTTTATTATGCGTATTTTACTTTTTTTGGGATCAAACATTGTTTTCCACAGGATAAACACCCCCTCAAAACCAGAAACCTCAGGTTTTATTAACATTTCAGCGGCGATAATAAGATTATTTTAACAGGTTTTTACCCCTTTTTAACAAGGTGTTCGGGATCTGAACATTTTAAACAAGCGTCATAATTTGTCGTATAAGTCAGAAGGCTTTAATCCACTCCATCACCCTTGCGAGCCACTGGGGGTCAACACCTTACAATACGTCCAAAACCCCTGTAAACACAGCAAAAGGTCGATTTTCAGGCACGTAAGACAAATTGCGATCTAATCTGCAGTGCTTCGCTATACCAACTGCTTTACAAGCAGCTTCTGCCATGCCTAAGGTATTACACCACACAAATTAAGTGGAGGGTACAGGTAAATTGCTTTCTTTTTAGGTGCTTTGTTCACTTCATTCTTCCTGCCTTAAGCAACCCAAACCCTCACCCAACATGAGTTTGATCAAAAACAAAAAAGTTTTTTTGTGGATTCAAAAAACTCGATTATCTTTGCATCGCTTTTCAGGAAAGGAAAGCAATTGTTCATTACAACATTGGTCCGGTAGTTCAGTTGGTTAGAATACATGCCTGTCACGCATGGGGTCGCGGGTTCGAGTCCCGTCCGGACCGCTTTTAAAAAGCAGTCAAGTAATTACGACTAATGTGCACTAATTACCTTCGTTCATTAAAAATATTGGTCCGGTAGTTCAGTTGGTTAGAATACATGCCTGTCACGCATGGGGTCGCGGGTTCGAGTCCCGTCCGGACCGCTTTAAAAAGGGTTGATTGTTGTTACAGTCAACCCTTTTTTACTATTTGGCATCTTAGTCCTGTTTTTAAAAACATACCCAAAACCACCTCACGCTCTTTTTCTGACATCAATACCGAGATACCCAAACTCTTTCCGTATTATTCCCTCGGCCAATTAAGGAAGCTTCTTTACAAAACGTGAATTCCATTTTCTCCCTTTTTTTCCTATTTTTGCTGCAACCAAAACCAGCTTTCTCATAAACAATCAGCAACCATGAGCACTTCTGCCCGCAATAGTTTTTTTCAATGGCTTATCTTAGGCCTCTTTGTTTTTATTTTTCTGGGTGGTGATGCATGGGCCCAATCCCGCTTGTATCATGCAGTAGCCAGCGACAATATATCAAGAACCAAACGGTTTCTTACCCGTAAAGACAATCCCAATGGTGATGGCAATCCCCAGTATATTCCGATGATTGCAGCTGCAGAAGCCAACTTTTATCGCCAGGTGGTGATATTGGTGCAACATGGGGCGGATGTAAACATTCAGAATCATATCGGTTTCACCCCCCTGATGGAGGCTACTATCCAGCGCAACCACCGCATTATGAATTACCTGATGAACAATGGGGCCAACCTGGAGATCCGCGCTAACAATGGTGCCACTGCCCTTATGGTAGCAGTTAATGCGAGCAATACCCGGGGTGCGCGCATGTTGCTCGAAAAGGGCGCCAACCCCAACATTATCGACAATGCCGGTTTTACACCACTGATGAAAGCCATGGAAATCGGCGATAATATTGAACTGGTGCGCACCCTGGTAGAATTCAGAGCCAACATGGAGGCCCTTGACCCCAACGGAAACCCTGTGTTAATGGTTTACCCCTATCGCAACAGGATTGCCGCACACCGCGAACTCATCAACCTGGGTGCTGATGTAAACATCCGCAATCGTGAAGGCCAAACACCTCTCATCAAAGCTGTGCTGGAAGGCAACCTGGAGATGACACGTTTCCTGGTAGAAAAAGGGGCCGACAGGCATATGAAAGACAACTCCGGTGCTTCGGCTACCGATTATGCCATTACCCAGTTCGAGATAAGACAGTATTTCGAATCCCTCAGAAACTAAAACCTGCGATCTTACGCCTTATCTCCTTGCCTTAAAAACCCACCGGTGTTTATCCCAGAAGATACCATCAGGATTGGGCTCAAAACCTTTACCATCGAACCAGAATAACACATCCAGTGCAGAGGAAGGTGTTTTTGCAGCATGTTCTGCTGCCAGATGCACATGCAGGCCTGGCTTATAAAATTCGGCCAGTCCACCCGATTCGCAGACTACCGGAACCCCCGGAGGAATAAGTTTAAGAGCCTCTTTAATGGCTTTCCCCAACTGAGACCTCTGGCAGGTAATAAAATATACCCTTTCGGCTCCTGCTGCCAGGTAACGAGAGCTGTCTTTGGTAGTATCGATTTGAGTTTCCTCGTAAATCATAAAACCCTCCCCCCACGCTATAGCAGGCAAAGCAGGGCCAGGATCGTGTAAATGCGGACTGACCTTCAGAACATAAACCGCGTTGCTGAGACACAATCGTTCAACGATCAGGCAACCCAGTGTGGTTTTTCCGGTGTTCTGTCCTCCGCCCGATAACAATAAAAAACATGGCAACGATTTCATAGTATATTTTTGGGTTAATCGCAATCCGGGGCGATGTTCAAAAATAAGCGTTTCCACGTTTTTTTTACACTCCTTTGTGAGTATATTTGTTTTAATTGCAAGACGAAAACTTAGGCATCACAACATTTTTAGTTCATTGATCAATAACACTGATATTTTTATTTTAAAAGATTAAGCCTTATGAAGATAAGAGAGATTTGGGAACGATTACCCCTGGGCACAAAGTTTGTTGTTATCCTTACCACCCTTGTGGCAGTATTGGTAAGCATATTGGGTGTGGTGGTTTTTTACAGTCGCAAGAACACCCAGACCCGTAATACTTTCGAACGAATGGAGGCACACGTGGAGGATCTTTACAACATGCTCGACCTCAACGAGAAGGCCAAACAGGAAAACATCCGAACGGCTCTGCCCCTTGCCATTGCAGCCTTTGAGAATGCTGGAGAACTATCCGTCGACAGCTTTCCGGTTTACCTTGACATTACCAACCAGGTTACCGCCCAAAGCCGCAACATTGAACTCTACCCTCTGGCTATCAACAATATTCCATTATGGAACAACTACACACTGGTAGATGGAATTTTTAGCGAAGCCCACCTTACTGCTACCATTTTTCAAAGAATCGATGGAGGCTACCTGCGCATTTCCACCAATGTACGCAACCAGGCAGGTGAGCGTGCCACCGGCACTTACATCCCCGACACCTCTCCCGTGGCCCAGAGCCTCAACCGGGGAGAAACCTATATGGGAAGGGCATGGGTTGTAGACGATTATTACCTGACAGCTTACCAGCCCTTTTACCTTGACGGACAAATAGTAGGCTCCTTCTACATTGGCATTCCTGAGAAAGACCTTGGCTATCTTGCAGAACGCTTTCACCAGATTCGATATTTCGATAATGGCTTCCCCCTACTCCTCGACAACCAGGGCAACCTGTTGGTTCACCCCACCCAACAGGGGCAAAACATTGCAGGATCTGATCTGTTTGCCCGCATACAACAAACCCGCCATGGCAATCTGCGTTACAAATGGCCCGAGACGGAAACAGATGCACAGTATCGCAGACTGTTCTTACGCTACTTCGAACCCTATGAGATTTATGTGGCCGCCACTGTAAGCGAAGAGGATTATCTCTGGAAAACACTTTCCGGAGTGAGGTATCTTGTGCTTTTTGCAATACTATTTTCAGTATTGGCTTTGTACATTGTGGTGAAAATTCTTATGAGACGGATCACCCAACCCATCTCTTTGATCTCTGATGTACTTGAAAAGCTTGCATTGGGCCAACAGATTGAAACCATTAAAACTACACGTAAGGATGAGGTGGGAAAAATCGTGGCATCGCTCAACAAACTCATTCATGGGCTAAAATCTACAGCATTGTTTGCCAACGAGATCGAGAAGAAAAATTTCTCTTACGAATTCACCCCACTTAGCAAAGAGGATGTGCTGGGTAACGCCCTGCTTGACATGCGACAAAGCCTTAGCAGCGCTGCCACAGAGGATCAGAAACGAAAGATCGAAGATCAGAAACGCAACTGGGCCACAGAAGGGCTCGCCAAGTTCAGTGAAATTCTCAGGCAAAACAATGATAAGTTGGATGTACTTTCCTTTCAGATCATCAAAAACCTGGTAAAATACCTCAATGCCAATCAGGGAGGCATTTTCATTCTCAATGACGACAACCTCTCTGATCCATTCCTGGAACTCACAGCCTGCTATGCCTTCGACCGCCAAAAGTTCCTCACAAAAGCTATTAAGCCCGGCGAGGGGCTTACTGGCACCTGCTTTCTGGAGAAACAAACCATATACCTGCGACAGGTACCCCAGGATTACATAAACATTACCAGCGGTTTGGGCGAAGCCAACCCCAGCTCATTGCTTATTGTACCCTTGAAACTTAATGATGAGATTTATGGCGTACTGGAGCTTGCATCTTTTGAAGAATTTGAACCCCACCAGATCGAATTCGTGGAGAAAATATCAGAAAGCATTGCCTCCACTCTCTCCGGGGTAAAAATAAATATGCGTACCGCTCAGCTGCTGGAACAATCGCAGCAACAGGCCGAGGAAATGAAAGCCCAGGAAGAGGAGATGCGCCAGAACATGGAAGAAATGCAAGCTACCCAGGAGGAGATGGCCCGCAAGGAGGCTGAACTCTCAGGCCTGTTGAAGTCAATCAACGATTCCTACCTTTTTGCGGAGTTTAGCCCCGACAGCACCCTGCTCACAGTAAACCAGAACTTCCTCAACCTGTTCGGAATGAAACAGGAAGATATGATCGGACATAAACATGGCGAATTCGACACCCTTTCGGAGAACCCCACAGAGTATGCCGCTTTCTGGGAAGACCTGAGAAGGGGCAAAATCATCAAGAAAGACTCTGAAACCCAATTCCCCGACCGAACCATCTGGTTGTCGGAAACCTATTCTCCCGTAATGGACAAATCGGGATTCGTTAAAAAAATCATTCTGCTGGCTCGCGATATAACAGAAGCAAAATTGCAGCAACAGGAAATTCTGCAACAAGCCGAGGAGATGAAATCGCAACAGGAAGAATTAAAGCAGAACATGGAAGAGATGCACAGCCAGGAGGAGGAGCTCAGGCAAACCATGGCTTCCATGGAGCAAAGCCAGAAGGAGGTGGAGCAAATGAAGGAAGAAATGAATGCACTGGTAAACAATATGCCCGGCATAGTATATCAATGCCTCAACGATGCAGACTTCACCATGGATTATATTAGTGCCTATTGCGAAAAAATTACCGGATTTACCCCCGACAACTTCCTCCTCGACAAATCGGTGGTATATGCCGACTTGATCCATCCCGATGATCTTGACAAGGTAAACAAAGCCATCGATGAGGGCATAAAGAAAAACAAAAAGTTTTATGTGGAATACCGCCTTAGAGACAAAAACGGAAATTACCACAATGTGGGAGAGCACGGATCATTCCTTGTCGACAAAGATGGAAACATACATCATTTGCAAGGTCTTGTATTTGAGCTGGAAGAAACCCAATCTCAGAAAAAGTAACAGAACAACTAACAAAGCTTAAAAGTACATCACGGTGTGAGCCAAACGCCTATTGTTTGGCTCATTTTTTATACTTTTGCAAAAAAATTACAACACCCCTTTTTTCTTGTCTGTTCCAAACCCACAAATAAATATCCTGTTGAAAACAAACACCTTACAAGCCGCCTCAAAAAGATCACCACTTCAGAAAGAAATTGAAAAGCGCAGAACCTTTGCTATTATCAGCCACCCCGATGCCGGAAAAACTACTCTGACAGAGAAGCTGCTGCTTTTCGGCGGGGCAATCCAAACTGCCGGAGCGGTAAAATCCAACAAGATCAAACAGGGTGCGACCTCCGACTTCATGGAGATTGAGCGCCAGAGAGGTATTTCTGTGGCCACCTCTGTTATGGGATTTGAGTACAAAGGCATTAAGATCAACCTGCTCGACACCCCCGGGCACCAGGATTTTGCCGAAGACACCTACCGGACTCTCACCGCTGTAGACAGCGTTATTCTGGTAATAGATGTTGCCAAAGGGGTAGAGGCCCAAACCGAAAAGCTCATGCAGGTTTGCCGCATGCGCAACACCCCGGTAATTATCTTTATCAACAAGCTCGACCGCGACGGGCAAAACCCTTTCGATATCCTGGATGAAGTAGAACAAAAGCTGTCCATCAGGGTGCGCCCCCTTACATGGCCCATTGGCATGGGTAAAGATTTCAGAGGAGTATACCATTTGCTCAACAACCAGATCTTCTTTTTTAAACCCAACAAGCAAAAGCTGGAGGACGATATTACCGAAATCAACTCCATCGACGATCCTGCGCTCAACACCCTTATCGATGGACATGCCAACCTGCTCAGAGAAGAAGCAGAGCTTATTGAGGGAGTTTACGAACCCTTTGACATGGAGGCTTACCGCAAAGGCGAGATTGCCCCGGTGTTTTTTGGCAGTGCACTGAACAACTTCGGAGTAATGGAACTTCTGGACACCTTTATCCGCATTGCCCCGGTGCCTGCTCCCCGACAGACTGATGTAAGAGAGGTGGCACCCGAAGAGGAGCCTTTCAGCGGCTTTGTTTTTAAGATCCATGCCAACCTCGATCCGCGCCACCGCGACCGGATTGCATTTTTGAGGGTTTGCTCAGGAAAGTTTGAACGCAACAAAAACTACCTGCATGTTAAGCTGGGGAAATCATTCAAATTCAGCAACCCCACCAGCTTTATGGCCAATGATAAATCGGTGATAGATGAGGCCTACCCAGGAGATATTGTGGGCTTATACGACACCGGCAACTTCCGTATCGGCGATACCCTTACCGATGGCGAAAAAATAGTTTTCAAAGGAATCCCAACCTTCTCACCCGAGATTTTCAAAGAGCTGATCAACACCGATCCCATGAAATCCAAACAACTAGAAAAAGGCATCAAGCAGCTTACCGATGAAGGTGTGGCTCAATTGTTTACTCAGCAACCGGGCAACAGAAGGATCATTGGCACCGTTGGCGAACTGCAGTTTGAAGTGATCCAGTTTCGTCTGTTGCACGAATATGGAGCTTCCTGCCGTTTCGACTACCTCAATTTCTACAAAGCCGTTTGGATCACCACTCATAATGCCAGGCAGTTGCAGGAGTTTACGGAGCAAAAGTATCGCAACATGGTTGCCGACAAGTATGGCAATCCTGTTTTCCTTGCCGAGTCGGAGTGGCTGCTCAGGCGCGCTATGGAGAACTTCCCTGACCTGAAATTTCACTTTTCGTGGGAAGTAATATAAAATGAACTATCTGAAGTTTTTTCGCAACAATACCTCCATTTTACTTTTTGGCGTTATCCTGACCTTTTTCTCGGGTTTCGGACAAACCTTTTTGCTTTCCTTATACATTCCACATATTGTTGATGATTTTCAAATCAGCGAAAGTCTTTACAGCAGGATATATGCCCTGGCTACTCTTTGCAGCGGCATTTCCATCATCTTTGTCGGCAAGCTCATAGACCGTATGGCTTTAAAGCGGTTTTCATTTTGGGTCGTACTTGGTATAATTGCTGCAAATATTCTTGCAGCAATTTCATTCAACTTGTTTATATTATTCCTTGCT
Organism: Bacteroidales bacterium; assembly: GCA_046291875.1. Lineage (GTDB taxonomy): Bacteria > Bacteroidota > Bacteroidia > Bacteroidales > UBA7960 > SKVR01. The sequence goes on from JBKBSF010000006.1 coordinate 91,179, forward strand.
ATATTTATGCTGCGGTTTTTCGGTCAAGGTTTGTTATCACATACGTCCATGACTGCCATGGGCCGCTATTTCAACAGAGCACGTGGCAAAGCACTGAGCATTGCCTATCTGGGGTTTCCCATGGCAGAAGCTCTACTGCCCATAGCTATAGTACTTAGTATTGCCTGGATTGGATGGAGAGAATCGTTTTTGCTGAACTCGATTTTTATTTTAGTTGCCCTGTTTCCTTTGGTTTTTTTTCTGCTTCGCAATTTCAACCCAGCCAACATAAAAGAAGACACGGAGGGCGAATCAACGCATCTTACCAACCAAAACAACCAGGATCGGGCATGGGCACAACGAGAAATTGTTCGCACATCGTGGTTTTACATTTTTGCTCCAACCGTTTTTATTGTTGGCTTCACTCTCACTGCCCTTTTTTTCTACCAAACCTACATTGCGGATTTCAAAGGGTGGAGGACTGAATGGATGGCCCTGAACATTACCGCCTACGCCATTTCTTCCTTTGTATTTTCTATCCTGGCAGGACCTTTAACTGATCGCTTCTCGGCCCGCAAACTCTTTCCGCTCATTCTTAGCCCCATGGTTTTGGGGCTGCTGATACTGATCTTTTTCCGGCACCCCATCGCCACACCCGTGTATTGGTTTCTGGTAGGCATTACTGCTGGCATCAATCCCACCATTTCCAACGCCTTATACGCCGAAACCTTCGGAGTGAAAAGCCTGGGCAGTATTCGCAGCATTTTTACTTTTGTTATGGTTGCCAGCACTGCTGCCGGACCGGTAACTTACAGCTTTATGCTTGACCGCGGTTTTAACTTCAACCACATTCACTGGATGGTGATTGCGGTTATCCTTGCCAACATCTTTTTTATACTCTTGGCGATGGCATCAAAATCAGGCAACAAAAAAAGGGTCTCAATATAGGAAACCCTTTTAAAAGTTAGAGGCCAGCAATGGTTTTAACACCTACCCGGCAACTCGCTCCTCCAGCGATTTAAAACCCTCTCCAAGAATTTCGGAGGCTTCAATAACAGTAAGGAAAGCTTTGGGGTCGATCTGGCTGATATATTCAGTCAGGATGGCCAATTCGCGGCGACTCACATTCACAAAAATAATCTTCTTGTCGGAATTGTTGTACATCCCTTTTCCTTCGATAAAAGTACCTCCACGACGCAGATCAAAAAGGATCTTTTCGCGGATCTCCTCGTACTTGTCTGAGATAATGAAAATAGTTTTTTCATAGCTCATCCCTTCCATGGTGATATCGATAACCTTTCCGGTTACGAAAATCACAATCCACGAATACAATGGGATTTTCCAGTCGCCAAAGGCTACCAAACCCAAAAGAACAATGATTGAGTCGATAATGATGAGCAACTGCCCCAGCGGCATCCGGGTATATTTGGCTGCTATCATGGCCATAATGGCAGATCCTCCGGTGGAAGCCTTGGATTTGAAAATCAGCCCCAGCCCGAATCCTATCAGAACCCCTCCAAAAATGGAGCTCAACAGGGCATCATCTTCCACCAGGGCCATATCTCCTGCAAAATAGGCCAATCCATCAATAAAAACGGAAGCAAGAACAAAGGCTACCACCGTTTTTACCCCAAACCTGGGCCCCAGTATCTTAACCCCAAGAATAGTAAGAGGAATATTGAATGCAAGACCCGTTAATCCAACCGGGATTCCCAACACGTGATACAAAACAATACCAATCCCAAAAACCCCTCCCGGAACGAGTTTGTAGGGGGTTACGAAAAACACGAAACCTGCGGCAAGAATAAATGCTCCAACCAATATCAGGCTGTAGGAATAAAACCATTTACGCGAGAAAAGTTTTTCAGTATTTTGATAGGCCATGGGCAATACACATTAAAAGATTTAACATTTGTTTTGATTCGGCAAAGTTAAAGAGATTTTTTCAGTATTAATACGCTTCGAAATGAAAGCATTATTGTTACTTTTGCGTCTTTGAAATCCCCAAAGGCAAAGCAAAAATGGACATGCAAAATTTCAGCAGGATAGATACTGCGCTTGTAAGCCTGTATCATAAAAAACCCGCAGAAGAACTAATTCTGAAACTGCATCAGCTAGGTGTTAAGCTGATCTCAACAGGTGGCACTCTTGACTACATCAGAGAGCTGGGTATTGAGGCAACTCCGGTAGACACCCTCACCGACTATCCGGCAGTGTTTGGTGGAAGAGTAAAAACCCTGCATCCCAAAATCTTTGGAGGCATTCTGTACCGGCGCAACCTGCCCTCCGACCTGCAGGAGGTAGCACAATACAACATCCCTTCTATTGACCTTGTTATTGTAGACCTCTACCCTTTTGAAGATACTGTAAGCAGCGGAGCTTCGCAAGAAGAGATCATTGAAAAGATCGACATCGGGGGCATATCTTTGATCCGTGCAGCCGCCAAAAATTTTGCTCATACCTGGATCATTCCATCAGCCTCGTTCTACAAGCCAGCCCTGGATATACTCAAAGAACAGGGAGCAGCCACCACAGAGCAACAACGCAAAGAGTTTGCTGCCGCTGCATTTGATGTTTCATCGCATTACGACAGTGTCATTTTTTCTTACATGAGCCAGGCAGAACCCCGCTCTTTTAAGCAAAGCATACCTGAAGTCCGGCAGCTGCGCTACGGCGAAAACCCGCATCAGCAAGGCTTTTTTTATGGCAACCTCGACCAGGTGTTTACCCAGCTTCATGGCAAGGAGATCTCCTACAACAACCTGCTGGATATAGATGGGGCCATACACCTTATTCTGGAATTCGACGAACCTACCTTTGCCATCATCAAACACACCAATGCATGTGGGGTAGCATCGCGCCCCACCATTGAAGAATCCTACCTGGCAGCCCTGGCTTCTGACCCCGTTTCGGCATTCGGAGGCATTTTAATTGCCAACCGTAACATTGACGCCAAAACTGCGTATCACATTAATGAATTGTTCTTTGAAGTAATTCTTGCCCCCGGCTACGAAGAAGAAGCACTGGAAATTCTGAAGCAGAAAAAGAACCGGATCATTCTAAAAACTCTTGATCTGCCTAAGGCTCAACAGCAGTTTCGTTCGGCGCTTAATGGAGTGCTGGCCCAAACTGCCAACCAGGCACAAACTCCTTCCAACAGCTGGACTTTTGCCACCCAACAACAGCCCACCGAACAGCAAAGCCAGGACCTGGTTTTTGCCAACAAACTGGTGAAGCACATCAAGTCGAATGCCATCGTGCTTGCTAAAAACAAGCAGTTGCTGGGCTCAGGCACCGGACAAACCTCAAGGGTTGATGCTCTCAGACAAGCCATAGCCAAAGCACACGAGTTTGGACACTCTCTGCAGGATGCTGTGCTGGCTTCTGATGCATTTTTCCCATTTGCTGATTGTGTGGAGATTGCCCATGAGCAAAAGATCAATGCGGTAATACAACCCGGGGGATCGGTCAGAGACAAAGACTCTGTCGATTTTTGTGATGCACATCAAATGACAATGGTATTTACCGGAATTCGTCACTTCAAACATTAACCGATAACTTATAAATGATTATACAATGGGCCTTTTTTCCTTTTTAACCAAAGAAATCGCAATTGACCTGGGTACGGCCAATACCATCATCATTCACAACGATAAGGTTGTAGTGGAGGAGCCCTCCATTGTGGCCATCGAAAGATCGAGCAACAAAGTGATTGCTGTAGGTCGAAAAGCCATGATGATGCATGGAAAAACCCATGAAAACATCAAGACCCTTCGTCCGTTGCGCGATGGTGTTATTGCTGACTTTCAGGCGGCAGAAGCCATGATCCGCGAAATGATAAAGATGACCGATACCAAGAAACCCTTCTTCCCTCCTTCTTTGAAGATGGTCATTTGTATTCCTTCAGGGATTACCGAGGTGGAGGAACGTGCCGTTCGCGACTCATGCGAGCAGGCCGGAGCCAAAGAGGTAAGGCTTATTCATGAACCTATGGCCGCTGCCATTGGTATTGGCATAGATGTGCTGGAGCCCACCGGAAACATTGTGGTTGACATCGGAGGGGGTACCAGCGAAATTGCTGTAATTGCCCTGGGAGGAATTGTTTGCAACAAATCCATACGCATTGCCGGCGACGACTTCAACAACGACATCGAAGAGTACATGCGCAAGCAGCACAATATTCTTATTGGGGAACGCACAGCCGAACGTATCAAAATCGATGTGGGTGCTGCCACCACAGAGCTTGAAAATCCACCCGCAGATATTGCTGTACATGGCCGCGATATGATGACAGGCATCCCCAAGGAGATCATTGTAAGCTATACCGAAATAGCCCAATGCCTGGACAAGTCCATTACCAAAATCGAAGCGGCGGTGCTCAATGCCCTGGAGATGACCCCTCCCGAGCTGGCTGCCGACATCTACCGTACCGGTATTTATATGGCGGGTGGTGGATCGCTGCTCAGAGGCCTCGACAAACGAATCTCCCACAAAACCAAACTACCTGTGCATGTGGCAGAAGATCCGCTCAGAGCAGTAGCAAGAGGTACAGGCATTGCTCTCAAAAACTTCGATAAATTCCCGTTCCTGATCAAATAAACCCAAATGATAAAACATTGAGGTTGGCAACGACAGAGCACCCAATCTGCCCAGCCAACCTCAAACCTTTTGTTATACTGGAGGTAAACCGGCAATTATGCGCAACCTGTTTTCGTTTATCCTTAGGCATTACTTCTTCTTCCTGTTTGTTGTGCTGCAGGTGGTAGCTTTTATGCTTATTGCGCAAAACAATACCTACCACCGCTCCTTCTTTATCAACTCTACCAATATCCTGGCCGGAAACGTATTCCAGGTCCATACCAATGTAACGGATTACTTCAATCTCCGACGAATCAACGAACAACTGGTGGCAGAAAACAATCAACTGTGGGCAGCAACCCAGCAGTCTTTTCTGCAAACCGATCAGAATATCTTCACTTTCCGCGACACCCTTTACCAGCGCCAATTCAGCTACATCAATGCCAGGGTGATCAACAACAGTGTAAGAGGCCGCAACAACTACCTCACCCTCAACAAAGGAAGGATGCATGGCATCAGACCCGACATGGGAGTTATTACAAATGATGGAGTAATTGGTATTGTAAAAGAGGTTTCGGCCAATTTCAGCAGTGTGATCTCTTTGTTGCATTCCGATATACAAATCAGTGCAAGGGTGGAAAGAAACGGCCACATCGGCACCATACTTTGGGAGGGCTATGATTACCGCCAGACTACTATGCTTTACATCCCCCCTCATGTTGAGCTTTTCAAAGGAGACACCATTAAGACCAGCGGGTTTTCCCAGATATTTCCCGAAGGGATATTGATTGGCACCATCTCCGATTTTGAAATCAGAAGAGGAGACAATTTTTACACTATTAAGGTAGACCTCAGTCGCGACTTCAACAACCTGGGATATGTAAATGTGGTAAGAAACTTATTCAGAGAAGAGGTAACCCAACTGGAAACCTCTGCCCGCAATCAGCCCAGATAAGCAGAACACTATGGATTTCGCAGCACTTAAACATATCGGCAGACTTCTAATCATTACAGCAATTCAGGTAGTGATACTGAACCAGATTCATTTCAGCGGATACATCACACCTTATTTCTACCCCATCTTCATTTTGCTGCTGCCTTTCGATACCAGGGGCTACGTGCTTTTGCTTGCAGCTTTTTTCAGCGGACTTGCTGTAGACATGTTCTCAAATTCATTGGGCATGCATGCTTCTGCTACACTGCTCATGGCATTTCTCAGACCTTCAGTAATACGGTTGATCACTATCAAAAGCGATTTTGAACCCGGCACCGAACCTCGGGTAAGCGAGATGGGCACAGGATGGGTACTGATCTATTCTGCCATACTCATCAGCATACATCATTTGGCACTGTTTTTCATTGAGGTGTTTCGGTTTCAGGAGCTGGGAGACATCGTAGTAAGATCACTATTGAGTGCTGCATTCTCATTGGTATTGATCATGCTTACACATTTGCTGATGGGCAACCCCAAAAAGAGCAGTGCTTTCAGATAAAAACCCATACGGTTGCTGTAAGGGTTGCAATCCTTAAAAATTCTTGGCTTACGGGTTAAAAATTCTTAAATCAAAAAGCCTCACAATCAGATGATTTATCTTTGCACATGCATGAAATTCACACCTCGATACATGAATAAGCTCCAGATCATCATCCTGTTTTTTGTAGTTCTTTTCCTGGGGGTAGCCTGCCAGGAACAAAACCATACCCGCGATGGCGACCTGGTAATTTCAGGCAAACTCACCAACGGTGCTTCTGCTGCATTGTTCCTGGAGGAGCTAACGCCCAACGACATCATTCCGGTCGACAGCATTTATGCCGATGCCGACGGAAACTTTAAACATGTTTTTTTTCTTGAGGATGCCGGCTTTTACCGCCTGGGAATACATGGAGGCAATTTCATAACCCTCTCGGCAGAACCAGGTGAGCAAATCTTCATCACGGCCGATGCTTCTGATCTGGCTGCCACATACGAAGTAAAAGGCTCCAGAGGATCGCAGATACTCCATCTCATCGGACAGAAAAAAATGGAAGGGATACAACATGCCAACCAGCTACGCGAACTCTACCGCGACAGCCGGGGAAGGGCACGTTTCACCGAAATACGCGACAGCCTACGTCAGGAATACCGGGATATCAAAGAAGAACAGCGAAGGTTCGTGATACAGATCATAGAGCAGAACCCCGACAACCTGGCTTCTATACTGGCATTGTATCAGTATTTTGAGGATCATGTGCTGCTGCGCGAGGACCAGCATTTTGAATATTTCGAGAAACTGAGCAAAACCCTGTGCAATTCGTATGCTTCCAACAAGCACGTTATAGACCTTAAGAAACGTGTAAGCGACCGAAAAAGAGAGGAGCAGCAACGACTGCAAAATGAGGAAAATCTTGCCATTGGAAGATTGGCCCCAGAAATTGTGCTTCCTACTCCTGAGGGAAATACCGTAAGCCTTTCCTCGCTCAGAGGCAATATAGTACTGATCGACTTCTGGGCAGCCTGGTGCCCCCCTTGCCGGGTTGCCAATGTAAAGCTTGGTGAGCTTTACAGTAAATACAAGGGTCGTGGCTTTGAAATCTATGGCGTTTCGCTCGACCGCACCCGCGACCAATGGATACAAGCCATAGAAGTAGACAACATCACCTGGGTTCAGGTGAGCGACCTGCGGTTTATGAACTCTCCGGTTGTGAACCTTTACAATGTAGTGGAGATACCCTATACCGTGCTGCTTGACAGAGAAGGCCGCATCATTGCACGAAATTTTTCCGTTGATGAGCTTGAAGCATTGTTGCTCCAGAACCTCTGAGACTGCCAGCAGCAGCCTCTGGTCAGGCCTGATTCTGACCTGCCTGATGGCCTTGCAGACTCTGCGTATACTGGCAAACCCGATGCAGGAACCTGCTCCCGGGCGTCCTCTGCTACCTCCCCTGATTACCCTGGAAAACCGCACACATTTTTTTGCCATCCCCGTTGTCGGATTTAACACAAACGACCGTATCATGGCAGGGATAGCACTGTTCAATGAGCCAAAAGAAACTCTTCCCCTCAACTTTCTGCTGTTGCCCATGTGGAGTTTCGAAAAAAACACCCTTATGGGCCAGGCATCAACAGAATACACCTTTTCATTTGAAAACGCCCTGCTGCAAACCCTGAAACCCTCAAGCAGCATCAGGAAGTATTCGCTTGCACCCAGCAACGAAAGCTATGGCTTCATCAGTATTGAAAATGCTATAAATGCACAGCTACTCCATGGCTGGCGGTGGGTGCTGGCTCATCGATATGCTGAAAGAGATCAGGTAGTATTTCAGATGGGCGATTTTAAAAAGATCAGGAGAAGCTATCATTTCTTGTCTTTTGAGACAAGCTATCAGGATTTGTTTGCCCCGAACCCTTTTTCTTTTGCGGCAGAACTACTGCACCATAACAAAATGCTCAGGGGCAGTTTCACCTTCAATATGCTTGTACCCCTTTTCGACAACGCAGAAGGTTTGCATGTAAGGGTATTTGGAGGATATTTTCTGATGCGCAATACCCAACCTGGGGCAGATCTTCGGTTTCGCCTGCAGAACACATCAGGTCCAAGAGATTTTGCTTTCCGGCATCTTTATGTGGGCCGGCTGGAACCACCCGGAAGCCTTTGGGGTAATCAGGTTTATGAAGCCGGTGGAGCGTTCAAATACCCTACTCCATTGGGCCAGACCTGGCATTGGCTGGCCAGCACCAATCTCAAACTGGATCTGCCGGTTTTACCTTTGCGTACCTTTCTTGATATAGCAACTTTTCATGGGGCTGGTCAGGATATAAGCTCAACCCAAAAGATCGTGCATGTGGGCGGAGTGCAATTGCATCTGCTTCACGACCTGCTACAGGTCAATTTTCCGGTGTTTGTATCGGAAGACCTCAAACGAATAGCCCAACTCAACAAGCTTGACAGTTACGAAAAAACCATCACTTTTACTCTGGCCTTTCACCGGCTGGATGCCGTACAAAGCTTTCTCAACAAACGATGGGTAACCAAATAAAAAAACCGGAAGCCCATTACAGACATCCGGTTCAATAAGCATCAATGGTTTTACTACCAGAGGTTTACCACATCAAAAGCGTTCTCTTCAACACGCCGGTAGTAATCTGCAGGATGCTCCCACGACACAGCGGGAGCTTTCTCGTTGAGCTCAGCCAATCGGCGGTTTCGGATATCAAAGATCATAACCCCATCATAATTGTATACTGCAGGATAGTAAAAATGCACTGTAACCAGCGGCTTGGAGGGTGAAGGATTCTGCAAATGATGAATTACATTCAGAGGTTCGAAGATTACCTCTCCTTTACGGAAACTTTTGGGAGGATGACAGGAAAGCTTATTGTCTTCCGGATCAAAAACAAAAGAGGTTTCTGTAAGCAGCCCCTTGAGAACTGCTATGTAGCCCCAGAAGTTGTTGTGCTGATGCGGAACCAGCTGGTGTTGTGCAGGCCATACTGTAAGGAATACCCGTATGGGTCCATCCATAATTACAACCCTGAAATACTCATCCAGTTCGCGACCCTGAAGGTAAGACATATAGTCAATCTGCGAAAAGTCAAACTTATTCAGAGTCATCTTAAGGATATTGGGTTCAATCTCCTTTCCTTCAAGTTTTCTGAGTTTCTCTAATACTTTTTCCATGCTTCTTTTGTTTTAAATAAACGGTTTAATATGATTTGCAATACATGTTCACAGAAGGACTTGCCCTGCCTGAGCATTGGCACAACGGATAAAGATAGTAAAAAAACCTATGAGATGGAATCTCTATTGGCAAGAACCACGCTTGCTTCCACGGCAGAGGCATGGTATTATATAACAATGGCTAAAGCATTCTAAACCGGCAAAATACCACGCCATGTTGATATCTTGCATGGAAATCAGGTTGATTTCCTATCTTTGCCCAAAAAAAACTGGTGCAGACAAAACGCATATATTTTGTATCGGATGCCCATTTGGGAGTACCCGACTATACCAGCAGCCTGGAGCGCGAAAAATTACTGATCAGCTGGCTGGAGCAGGTGCGTCAGGATGCCGATGAGATTTACCTGCTGGGAGATATTTTCGACTTCTGGTTTGAATACAAATCTGTTGTTCCCAAAGGATTTGTAAGATTGTTGGGGAAAATCGCAGAGATTTGCGATTCTGGCATTCCGGTACACTACTTCACCGGCAATCACGACATGTGGATTTTCAGCTATTTTGAGAAAGAACTTGGAGTGATTATGCACCGTAGCCCCCAGGAGCGCGAAATCGGGGGTAAACTTTTTTATATTGCCCATGGCGACGGCCTGGGTCCCGCCGACTACGGCTACAAACTCCTGAAGAAAGTATTTGCCAGCCGCATTTCGCAGAAGCTTTTTTCCTGGTTGCATCCTGGCTTCGGCACATCGCTGGCCCTGTATCTTTCGCGAAAAAGCCGGATGGCAAATGGCCATAAAGACGAGATCTTTCTGGGCGAAGAAAAGGAACGGTTGATAGTATTTTGCCGTGAAATGCTCAAACAGAAGCCTTTCCATTATTTTATATTTGGCCACCGTCACCTGCCCCTCAACATTGAGGTGGGCCCTCAGAGCCGATACATTAATACGGGCGAATGGGTAAAATCTTTCTCCTATGCTTTCTTCGATGGAGAGCAACTTCACCTGAAATTCTTCTCGCCTACACAAGAAAACATCGCCCCAAACACACAAAAAACCCCTTAAAAGCATTTTTTTTACTCCTAAGGATAACTTTTTCCTATGTTGTTACGTAAAAAGTATTACATTTGAACGGAAACAAAAAGGAAATTATGACAACACAATGTCCAAGATGCGGCGATTGTGCGCTATTTAAAGGGAAAATCCAAATGTCGGAGGACATTCGGTTAAGATACACCTGCAATTATTGCCTGGGGTCTTCGGCGCCCTGGGAAGCCTGCAAGCGCTTTCAGATGATGGAAATGGCAGGGTTTTGCCCCGACTTTCTGATGCCCAACTCCCTGCTTTCTGCCGATCAGGTAAAATCGCGCCTGACCATGGTTTGCTGCCTGAGCCGCTAAACCACCTCTGCTACCACAAAGGTACTCCCTCCAACAAAAACCAGGTCGTGCTTACCAGCACTTGCCATGGCTGCTCTAAGGGCCTCTTTCACCGACAGGTAGCCCTGCCCTATCAATCCGGCATCAGCTGCTTTAGCTGCCAGCAGAAAAGTATCCAAACCTCTCGGAACATCAGGCTTACAGAAGTAATAGGTTGCTGATTGGGTCGGAAGAAGTTTCAAAATCCCTTCCACATCTTTGTCGTTCATCATGCCCAGCACAAAATGCAAATGTTCGTGAGGGGTAATGCTGATATTCTCCAGTATACTCCTTATACCATCTTCATTGTGCCCTGTATCGCAGATCACCAGCGGATCATGATTCAGTATCTGCCATCGTCCCATCAATGAGGTATTCCTGATCACGTTTCGTAAGCCCGCTACCAGATGATCGTGGGTTAGCACAAATTCTCCTCCTTGCCTGATTACCTCAACGGCAGTTGCCACTGTACAGATGTTTTCCAGTTGGTAGCTCCCGCTTAAAGGGCACTCAAAGGGCAATTCCATACCACTGCCGGAAAGCACACCCTTTACAAGCCTTGCATGATCTTCCATTACATAGGAGGGTTGAGAAATGCGGCAGGTTTCCTCCGAGCGCGTAAGCCCAGAACTCATTACCGCAGCAACCTCTTCAAAAACCGACATAACCTCCGGGCGGCACTTGCCAACCACCACCGGAACCCCTTGTTTGATAATTCCGGCCTTTTCGCGGGCTATGGCCTGCAAGGTATTGCCCAGAAGGTTTACATGATCGTACCCCACATTGGTGAGCACCGACAATACGGGCAGGATGATATTGGTAGAATCCAACCTCCCTCCCAGCCCGGTTTCAATTATGGCAATATCTACCCCTTGCCTGGCAAACCAATCAAAGGCCATGGCAATGGTCATTTCGAAGAAAGAGGGCTGGATGGATTCAAAAAAAGTTTTGTGATGGCTTACGAAATCTGTTACAAATTCCTTTGAGATCATTGCACCATTGATACGGAACCGTTCTCTGAAATCTTTCAGATGAGGCGATGTACACAGGCCTGTTTTATAACCTGCCTCCTGAAAAACAGAGGCCAGCATATGCGAAACAGAACCCTTTCCGTTGGTTCCTGCCACATGTACGGTTTTGAATTTTCTTTCCGGATTGCCCAGATGTTTTGCCAGGGCAATGGTGTTGTCAAGATTGGCTTTATAGGCAGCAGGCCCGATGCGATGAAACATAGGCAGTTGCGCATAGAGATAATCCAGGGTTTGCTGGTAGGTCATCAATTCAATCGGATGAAGTTGTAGGTAATGGTACCGACTTGCTCGTGAGGGGCATCGTTTTTCACGTCAAACCGTGCTCTTCGGGCAGCATTTTCGGCTGCGGTCCACAAAGCTCTGTCGGAGGTTGTTGTGCCTCTGGCTCCAGCCTCAGCTCTTGTAACTTCTCCGTTGCGGTTTACATTAATGGTAACCACTACCCTGCCCTGCGACTGCGAAGCATATTCAGGGATGGGGAGATAGTTTGCCCTTCGGCCGGAAAGGCTGAACTGCACACCACTTCCTTGCCCTCCGCCCGTTTGCGATGTACCATCCACGCTGCCATCGGGTCTACCCTGGTTGCCTTGCTGGCCGGTTTCGCCCTGGCTTTGCGATTCGGTTGTTCTACGGTCGCGCCCGGGAAACAAAGCCCTGGGGTCGACCTGGGGCTGTGGCTCTGGCTCGGGTTGAGGCTGCGGTTGTGCCTGGGAGGTTTCCTGCTGTGGGCGGGTAGTTTCGCGCGGGGTCTCCTGCCTTTGCTGACGCTGGGGCCGTGTTTGAGGGGCCTCAGGAATGACTACACTCTCCTCGGTGCTTTGGGTGGCAACATCTTCTGCACGGGGCTGCGCCTGCGAAGCCTCTGGCTGAGGAGGGGGTGGCGAGGAGGTTAAGGGCTGCCGCGTACCCGTTCCCTGGGTAGAGAACCCCAGGTTTACAATTACCCCCTCTTCCTCGGGCAATGGCAAAGGGGTAGACAAACCAAAATAAAGCACACACAACAGCAACACCCCGTGAAAAATCAGGGTGCCTGCAATGGCTCTGTTATCATATTTCTTCTTTGGCTCTGTCATGTTTATCGTCGGGGCTGGGTGGCCAGAATAACCTTATGTTTGGTTTGATTCATACTGTTGATGTTGTTTACCACATCAATCACACTCACAATATACTGAACGGGCACACTCTGATCGGCGCGCAACACCACTGAACCTTCATCCTGATTGCTCAATGCTGCATTGAGGCCAATCTGCAGGGCATCCAGATCCACCGGGGTTTCTTCCAGGAAGATGTTATTGTCGGCATTGATATATACTGTAATGGTTTGCCGGGCCATGGTGCGGCTATCGCTCGAAGGCAGCAGCAGCTTGATGGCATTGGGTGCAACAAGGGTGGAAGTGAGCATGAAGAAGATCAGCAAAAGGAACACCAGGTCAGACATGGAGGCCATGTTGAACTCTGCTTTCCTGGGATTTCTGATTTTTATAGCCATAATGGATCAGGGATTAGGCTGCGGGTTCATGCAACAGGTCCATAAATTCGGTGGCCCGGGCTTCGAGCATAAAAACTACTTTTTCGATTCGGGCTACCAGGATATTATAACAGATATAACCAATGATACCCACTACCAAACCGGTAACGGTAGTAATCATGGCTTCGTAGATACCCCCTGCAAGAAGTGAGATATCGATGTTGTTGCCAGCCATCGACATGTTGTAAAAAGCTCTTACCATACCCATTACGGTACCCAGAAAGCCCAGCATAGGAGCAGCGCCGGCAACGGTAGACAGGAAGGCAATATTCTTTTCCAGCTGAGCTACTTCAAGTTTGCCTACATTTTCAATGGCGGCATTGATATCGTTGAGGGGGCGGCCTATACGAGTAATCCCCTTTGAAATCATACGCGACAAGGGAGTATTGTTGTTGCGGCAAAGCGATTTGGCACTGTCGATACGACCTTCGTGAATAAAATCGCGGATGTTATTCATAAAGTTGTACTCTTCCTTTGAGGCTTTGCTGATAGCCAGGTATCTCTCAATAAAAATATAAATGGCTACCAGAGATAGGATTACCAGGGGTATCATTACTATTCCGCCTTTAAAGGCGAGAGAAAAGAAACTCAGGGTTTCTTCGGTGGGCATATCGGCCCCCATGTTTTCAGCAGCCTGGGTGCCAAGCTGCACTTGCAGAATAAGGTTGTGGATCATGAACAATTAGTATTTTCCTGTTGTGTTTTCGCTTTAATAACTCGCTGGTGAGGATTTTATTTTATACGTGCAAAATTAATAATAGTTTGCGAATGGTGTTTAGAGTCAATCGAATATCAGCCGGGATTTACATTTTTTTCAATGTATACACTGGTGGATGGGAAAGCAAATTCGGCACCATGCTCTTTCACAATCTCCATGATTTTGTAAAGGATCTCCTCCTTTACATCCAGGTAGGTTGTCCAGTCCATGGTATCTACAAAAAACAACACCATGATATCGAGGCTGCTGGCTCCAAAATCATGAAACCTTACCTTGCTATCCTGATTGGTATTGGGGTGCTGGTCGATGTATTGCTGAATATCATGCACGATGGCTTTAAGCTGCCGGGGCTGGGTGCTGTAAGTTACTCCCACCGTAAAGTTAGATCGCCTGAAGGTACGAAGGCTCAGATTGTCAAGCTCCGAATCGATCATTTTCCGGTTGGGCAGGGTAACGTAGCTCTTCTCAAGGGTTCTGATCCGTGTACTTCTGAATCCGATCTTTTCAATGTTGCCGGTAACACCTGCCACTCGTACCATATCGCCCACCACAAAAGGCTTATCAAGAAAAATTGTAAAGGACCCCAGCAAATTTTCCAGGGTTTCTTTGGCGGCCAGGGCAATGGCAAGCCCCCCGATACCCAGACCTGCCACCAGGGTTGCCACATTGATTCTAAATACAGAACCCAAAATAATGAGTACCCCAAAGATCAGTATGATCACCTTAATGAAATCTGCAAAGAATGGCACAATCTGCTCAGCGTATTTGCTGTCGATTTTTTCGGCACGGTTGAGCATGATCAGTGCCAGGAAATCGGCAATACGCAGCCCGATCCAGATAAAAGAGGCATACAAAAGAATAAAATATACCCTTTGCAATACCATCCAGAAACCAAACTGGCTGGGTGGTGCCATTTCCCATTCTGCAGGAAACTGCAACGGAGCAACTGCCACGTACAATACAATAAGCAAAAAGGTAAACCCAACAGGTTGATGCATAAGCTCTACAAACCGTTCAACTCTCACACTGTGCCTTAGGCCATGAAACAACTTAAACAACAACCTGTTAGACCAGCGAGAAATAAAATGCTTAAAAGCAAGAGCAGCAAGCATGATAAAAAAGAACTGCATATAACTTCTGAGGGAGTTACCCCAGAACTGCTGCTGCAGAAACTCATTGAATTCTTCCATGGGATCATTTTTTGTCAATCAAAATTATAACTTTTCTGACTTATTGCATGAATTGCAGTAATGAGGCAAACAACAAAAAATTAATACAGAACACCTGGGGTATTTAAAAAATAAATAGGGCAAAAATGATTATCTTTGCACCTGATTTTTTAACCTTAAAAATTAATTAGATATGGGACAAATTAAAGTTGCCATCAATGGCTTTGGAAGAATTGGACGCTTGACATTCAGGGCTGCACTGGAGAGAAATGACATCGAGATTGTAGCCGTAAATGACCTTACCGACAGCAAGACCCTGGCTCATCTTTTAAAATACGACTCTGTACATGGTAAATTCCCCGGCACTGTAGGTGTTGACGGAGACTACCTGGTAGTAAACGGTAAAAAGATCAGAGTGTATGCAGAGAAAGATCCTGCCAACCTTCCCTGGAAAGACAATGGCATCGACGTAGTAGTTGAATCTACCGGCGTGTTCCGCAGCCGCGACAAAATCAGCAAGCACCTGGAAGCTGGCGCAAAGAAAGTTATCCTTACTGTGCCCTCTAAAGCTGCCGATGATGTTGATGCAACAGTTGTACTGGGTGTAAACGATCACGATATCAAACCTGAGCACAAGATCTATTCAAACGCTTCTTGCACCACCAACTGCCTTGCTCCTTTCGCCAAGGTTCTCAACGATAAGTTTGGCATCAAGCGTGGTTTGATGAACACCATCCACTCTTACACCAACGACCAGATCATCCTCGATGCTCCTCACTCTGACCTGCGCCGTGCAAGAGCTGCTGCCATGAGCATTATCCCCACCACCACCGGTGCTGCCAAAGCTGTGGGCCTTGTAATTCCCGGCCTGAAAGGCAAACTCGATGGTTTCGCCATGCGCGTTCCTACCCCCGATGGTTCTGTTGTTGACCTTACCGTAGAACTGGAAAAATCTACCACCAAGGAAGAGATCAATGCCGCCATCAAAGAAGCTGCAGAAGGCCCCATGAAAGGCGTTCTGGAGTATTGTGTTGACCCCATCGTTTCTACCGATGTAATCGGAAACACACACTCTTCTGTTTTCGACGCACAAATGACCCAGGTTATGAATGGCAACTTCGTTAAAGTACTTTCATGGTACGACAACGAGTATGGCTACTCTTGCCGCGTGGTTGACCTGATCCAGAAAATTATGTAAGATTACATAAACACCTTTTTAAAAAACCGGCAGCTTCCACTGCCGGTTTTTTTGCAATTAACCACTTTTCAGCTTCCTGCAGCATTCATCAAATCCCATGATAAATCCTTAGCTTTGCAAAAAACAAAACTTACAGTTATGAACTATACAGCAACACCTGACAGATACGAAACCATGAAGTACAACCGCACGGGCCGCAGCGGGCTTTTACTGCCAGCCATATCGCTGGGTTTGTGGCACAACTTCGGAGATGTTGACCTGTATGAAAACGGTCGCAAGATCATACATCATGCTTTTGATGCAGGCATTACCCATTTCGATCTGGCCAACAACTATGGCCCACCTGCCGGCAGTGCCGAAGAGAACTTTGGCCGCATGCTGGCCACCGACCTTAAGCCCTACCGCGACGAGCTTATCATTTCCACCAAAGCCGGATATTACATGTGGCCGGGGCCCTACGGGGAGTGGGGGTCGCGCAAGTACCTGATCAGCAGTCTCGACCAAAGCCTAAAGAGAATGAAGCTGGAGTATGTTGACATCTACTACTCGCACCGCTTCGATCCCAACACTCCCCTTGAGGAGACCATGATGGCACTGGATCAGGTGGTTCGCCAGGGTAAAGCACTTTATGTGGGCATTTCCAGTTATGGCCCGGAACATACACGTGAAGCTGCACGTATACTTCGCCAGTTGGGCACCCCTTGTCTTATTCATCAGCCCCGCTACTCCATGCTCGACCGCTGGGTGGAAAATGGCCTGCTTGATGTGCTTGAACACGAAGGTATGGGCTGCATCGCCTTCTCTCCCCTGGAACAGGGATTGCTCACCGATCGCTACCTGAAGGGCATCCCCCAGGATTCCAGAGCAGGAAGGCCCACAGGGTTTCTCAAGGCAGAAAGCATTACAGAGGAAAAACTCAATAAGGTTAGAGCCCTGAATGAGATTGCACAACAGCGGGGCCAGAGCCTTGCACAAATGGCAGTGGCATGGCTGCTGAAAGATAGTCGGGTTACATCGGTTTTGCTGGGAGCGAGCAGCGTAGAGCAGTTGAAGAACAACCTCCGGTCGCTTGACAATCTTTATTTTTCCAATGATGAACTACACCGCATCTGGCAGATTATCCAACAGGGCTAACCCACATTCCATCTAAAACAAAAACGGGCCTTCCCTAAAAGCAACAAGCACTTGTTGGCTGATTGGGAGGGCCCTTTTTTCAGACCTGAAAAACGGCCAGGAAATTAGTCTTCCAGCTTTTCTTTCAGCGACTTAAACCCTTCTCCAAGCACTTCATTGGCTTCGATAACTGTCATAAAGGCTGAGGGGTCGATCTGGTGGATGTAATCTTCCAGAATAGCTACCTCACGGCGGGTTACGGTGGTAAAGATTATTTTCTTGGGCCGTCCGCCAAACATCCCCTCCCCTGCAATATAGGTACCCCCTCTTCGCATGTCTACGATAAGCTTCTCCCTGATAAGCTGGTATTTATCGCTGATGATAAAAAGAGTTTTATCGTAGGAGGGCCCCTGTAGCACAATATCAATCACCTTGCCCATGATAAAGATCACAATCCAGGAATAAAGCGGAATCTTCCAGTCGCCAAAAGCGATCAGACCCACTACCACAATGGCAGAGTCGACCAGGATCATAAGCTGCCCCAAGGGCATCCTGTTGTAGCGAGCAATAATCATGGCCAGCACGTCGGTTCCTCCGCTGGTGGCCCGCGACTTAAATATCAAACCCACACCCACACCCATAAAAACACCGCCAAAAACCGAAGACAGCAGCGCATCATCCTCCACAAGAGGTTGCATCTGCGAAAACCAGCTCAGCGTATCTACAAAAACAGAGGTAAGCACAAAGCCGGTTACCGTTTTGGCACCAAAGCGGGGACCCAGCAATTTGATCCCCAAAAGCACAAGAGGAATATTGAAGAACAGAGCCGTAAGCCCTACAGGCAATCCGAAGGTGTGATGCAATACAATGGAAATGCCATATACTCCGCCAGGCACTATGCGGTAGGGAGTGATAAAATACACATATCCGATGGAGAGGATAAAGGTGCCCAATACGATAAAACCGTAAGCCTTGAGCCACTTTGTGCTAAAGGGTTTTTCCTTGGTAAGATAAGCTGCCATAAAGGGATTGTTGGAGGTTTGTGCCGATTAATAACAGCGGCAAAAATAACAAAAGAAACTCTATGGCAAAGCCAAAATCGGACTATCAGCGGATCCAGATCACCGAATTGAAATCATTGAACTCATTGCGTTCAACCAGGGGGTTTTCGGGGTCAATCATCCAATGCCCATCCACCACAAACCTGTAAGAATGGCGTCCCTGCTGCAGTCGGATAGGAAAAACCCACTCACCCTCGCGGAATACCATGCGGTATTCGCGCCTGTTCCAACCATTGAAAGATCCTGTAACCACAACATTCTGAGCATCTTCAAATCCTGCAAGCACAAACAAATGATTGGGCTCATGGGCAAGAAAAGAGTTTGTAAAATCGCCAAAACCCAGCACAAAAGGATTACCGGGGTCGGTTGTCCACTGTCCATCAACAATAAACTTATACTCATAATTACCTGGGGCGAGTACATAAGGGATGATCCAACCATTTGCCGTTTTGTTCATTTGCAGCTCCGTCCTGTTCCAGTCGTTGAAACTACCGGTTAAAACCACACTTGTTGCATCTTCGAAGCCATCAAGTTCAAACCAGGCAGGTTCGCCGATAACCAGCATGGAGTTGTAGCCCCCTTGTCCATCGGGGCTGGTGTTTGTCTGCTCAGGATCAGGCATCCATTCACCGTCAACCACAAATTTGTAATAGTGTACACCCTGGCGCAGATACATGGGTAGCTCCCATCCCTCCTCTGTACGGATCATGGCTATCTCGCGGGCATTCCATCCATTGAAACTTCCGGACACATAAACACTTTGTGCACCGGAAAAGCCTGAAAGCCTGAAAATGTGATTATGTGCAAACACTACCGAGTTAAAACCTCTCATACCATCACGTTCTCTGATCCGGTTGGATGGATCATGCATCCATCTGCCATCCACAATGAACTTGTACAAATGCTTGCCGGGCATCAGTTGCACACAGGCCGCCCATCCGTTTTCGACAGGCTGCATAGCTATTTCCATGGTATTCCATTGGTTGAAGGAGCCTGCAAGGAAAACCCTCTGGGCCTGCTCATACCCCGAGAGCACAAAACACCCTCTCTCTCTGAAATCATCGTAAAAAAAACCACCCTCTTCTGTGAAATCATTCCTGCCATAGCTAGCAAAAAGTGCTTCTGGAGATACTGGCCTGTAGATCTCTGCTGAGGAGGAGAGCAAAATCTGATCTAACCGCAAATGGGCTGGCTGGCCTAACTCTTTGAAAATTTCTGCAGAAACGGAGTCTCTGTTCAGTACTGTCCATTCAGAATTCTGGTCGATCCAGTCGAAATTCTTACTGAATAAAGCATTCACAAGCAAACTATCTATGTCGTACCGGATAGCCCACTGGTTTTTTTGTTCTTCACTCCAACCAAACTCCACCCTCAGGATGAGTTTACCATCCTCCATACGCGCGGCACCTCCCGGTTGTGACTGACCATAAAGCCCGAGAAAACTACCTGCACAAAACAGGTGAACGACAAAAACAATCAGCTTATTCATCTTGCGCTTTATTAAATACAATGCCCAGTTCCTTTGATCTCATATTGAGGGTAAACACCCCCTTTTCAAGAAAATCACTTCCCAGCATTCCATCGATATTTACTCCATAGTATCCACTCATGGCTCTGAGATTCGTTATGAGGGTTGACATACCCGGCAGAAAAAACTCACCGATCGAGAAATCCGTGATGTTTCCGTGCAAAACTTCCACAACCTGGTTGCCTGCACCCCTCAGATTAGATCGGCTCAGGATCTCTACTGTGTTAAGAACGGCCGATGGCAGGTTACTGCTGAGCACATTGGTTTCGGCACCTGTATCCAGACAAAAACTTAGTCGGCGGCGGTTTATGTGCGCATCAAAAAACACCACATCAGATTCAATGCGAACCGGAATTACCAGGTCATAGTTATGGGGTGTAATTCCCCTGAAATAATTCAGCCCCCGGGTACTGATGCTACGTAATTCGAGCACACCGCTTACCAAATCTATAACCATTTCAAAATCGCGCAACAATCCTAACCCAAAGAACCCTAACACTTTAACACCACGAGCCTGCTCAATATGACCCAGATCTGCAAGATGTGCATTGATCCTTGAGAATCTGATACCAGGAAGCTCCAGATCACGAATTCTTGTTTTTCCGGCATGAGTCACTCCTCCTGTAACACCTCCGGCACCCGCTACCGTGCTGCGGTGTCCACGTCCAAAATAGATACTGTTGAGCACAAAGCTACTGCTCCCGGAATCTAAAATAAGATTACCTTGCTGGTTGTCTACAATGGCATCGAGCAAAATAAGGTTACCCGCTCTTTTTAATGGAATTACAATAATTTCCTGCGGGTATTCCAAAGCATACTCCACCGATAGAGCATGTAAGGAAGAAACTCTGAAGGCATGCAACGGGTTTAGTTCTGATGCCGTATTCTGGAGATTTGAAGAGCTCAATCCCAAAGATTGCAAAACACTGACTTGCAACAGCAAAAGAATAATTAGTTTTTGTTTCACGGTTGTGAGTGTCAATCCATAGTATTTTTAGCTACCGGAATATTCAAAAGTACAATCTGTAAATCTGTAAGCCCCAGAACTTCAGCAATCCTATCTTTATCCATTGAGGCCCTGGGTCTGCAAAGCCATCCTTCAGATGCGCACAGCAACATAATATTCTGGGCTACCATACCCGCATCGAGGGCGGCCCATTGCTGCTTCTACTCATGATCTCCCCTTGCAAAACGGGCGGTATCAGATACCAGCAAAAAAACAAGGGGCGCCTGGGCAAATTGCTCTTGCCGACCAGCAGTGAGAAGTCGATGATCACCTTCTGCAACCCTTTTGAGCTGATGCTTTTCGGCCATATAAAGGTAAACCCCATCCTCCAGAAACACAAAAACATCTACATCCTGCGAGTTCATAGCCGAGGCTGCGGTGCGCTTTCCTTCGCTGGGGCGGTTTACCCCGTTGGCAGCCCACAGCAAATCACTGAGCTCCTGCAGCGAAAACTCACCCTTACTGAAGGCTGTGGCGGGTGCCGATGCCCGTTGAGCAAAAGCCTGCATCAGAGGCAATCCTTCGGATATGTTAGGAGCAGGTAAGCGAAGGATGTTTTCATCGGCCCATAAAAGTCCCAGATTCAAAATGGCCAGAAGGCAAAGTACCAGTTTCTTCATACATGTAAAAAAAGAGTGATTTTCGATTAGAAAGCACCCGCTTTTCATCAAAGAAAAAAGAGTTGCCTTTGCACAAACATACAAAATAAACACAGATACTCACAAAAATCAGATACAAGGAAATCTAAATGAAGTCCGGATCACCGCCAGAAGGGTTTATTGCAAGGATACATTTCAACAGGAACAAAAAAACGTTCGTTTTCGTACAAAAAGATGTACAGATTCGAACGTTTAATAAACCAGCCATCTGCAATACCGCTATATTTTCATCCGGATTTCTGCTTTCATTCCGGAATCACTTTTAGCTGTTTTCACCAACTTATTGTTTACATAAAGCTTCAGCTCCAACTCCCGGTGCGGGTTGGTATTTACACCGGAAAAAACAATTTCGTTGCCTTTTTCGAGACGAAGAGCATGATAATGAACATTATCCGTAACAAACCAATTGGCTTTGGATAACCGGCCACCATTTACAGCCCCATACCTGTTAGTCCACTCTATATAAGTGTCCTCTGGCTGATTGGTAATTATCTCATATTTAACCATTACATCCTCGTCTTCTTTTTCACAGGCCGACATAAAAAAGGAGCACGCTACCAGTGTAATCAATAAAATCAGAATATTTCCTTTTGTTTTCATAATTGTAATTTTTGGGTTGCGTTGTTAAACTTGCCCCTTTGACAACAACCATCATTCCATATATATATTATACATTCTTATCGGAAGATAGCTCTAACGGTTATCTGCATTCTCCTTCAAAACTCCTCAGATAAAACATCATTAATTATGATTTGTAAAGCAGGGCTTTTTCAACTTCCGGGCACTTAAAACCAATACCTGAATTCTTAACAACAGATACGCTAGTAAGTAGACCAAACGATGGATGTTTTTCTGCTGCCAAAGAAACTACCACGAACTATGCTGAGTATTATCAGAAATATGTATTGCAAGAAAAAGCCTTAATGGAAAAAGGGGTGAAACAGTGTCGGTCTTGCCTTGGAAAATACAATTGCCCTATAAACAAAATATATACAGGCAAAGAAAAAACACAGAAACCACAAGGAAAACCCAAACCCGGGGAAACCCCTTATTTCAAACGTTTGCGGAAGCCATAACCAACCCCTTCGAAGTCTGTCATGCCTGTGTATATAAAATGTATAGAACCTCCGGACAATAAACCTGACTACATTTAACAACTTTTTATTCATACAAACCAATCAAACGTGTCATTTTTTTTATACAAATCCAAAAACAAACAGCAGATGAAGAGATCTATTACGATGCTGATCTTCCTATTTGGTTTGTCTTTCTCCCTGTATGCCCAGGGAGGACGAGTTGTTACCGACAAACAGGATGACGGCTGGAGGCTCCTTGTAAACGGGGAACCTTTCATGGTAAACGGGATGAACTGGGACTACTTCCCCATAGGCACAAACTTTATGTACAGCTTATGGAACGAACCCGACGATTTCATCAGAAAAGCACTGGATGATGAAATGTCTTTACTACAGAATATGGGAGTGAATGCCATTCGTGTATATACCGGGATCCAGCCAAAATGGGTCCAGTATATTTATGAAAATTATGGTATTTACACCATGCTTAATCATTCATTTGGCCGGTATGGGTTAACCTTAGACGGAGTGTGGACAGCTGTAACCAAATACGATGATCCTGCCACACAAGAACTTCTCCTCTCTGAAGTCACTCAAATGGTTGAAGACTTTAAGGACACACCCGGCCTTTTGCTTTATCTTCTGGGCAACGAAAACAACTATGGTTTATTCTGGGCCGGCGCCGAAACTGAAGACTTCCCTGAGGGCCAGGAACAAATTGATGCGGTAGGAGAATATCGGGGACGGCCTATGTATCGATTGATGAACGAGGCATCCAAAAGAATGAAGGCAGTTTCCCCTTCGCATCCGGTGGCCATCTGTAATGGCGACCTGCTGTTTCTGAATATTATCGTGGAAGAATGTCCGGATGTTGACATTCTTGGTATAAACGTTTACCGTGGGCCTTCTTTTACAGATATGTTTGACAGGGCGAGAGATGAGTATGACAAACCCGTTTTGCTCACAGAGTTCGGTTCAGATGCATTCAATGCCATCACCATGGAAGAGGCTCAGCGTGAGCAGGCCATTATTAACGTTGCCAACTGGAGAGAGATTTACGAAAATGCTGCCGGTCTTGGAAAAGCACAAAACTCCATTGGGGGTTTCACTTTCCAGTTCAGCGACGGATGGTGGAAATATGGCCAGACCCGCGACCTGGATGTACACAATACCAATGCATCATGGGAGAATGGAGGATATGCCTTTGACCACATCCCTGGTGAAAACAACATGAACGAAGAGTGGTTTGGCATTTGTGCCAAAGGCCCCACCGATGCCATGGGTTTTTATCAGCTCTTTCCGCGTGCTGCCTATTATGCCCTTAGAGAAGCTCACAAATTTGACCCCTATGCAGAGGGCACAACCCTCAGCAGTGTACGTGAGCACTTTGCAGGCATCAATATTGGGGCTGCCTATCTTCAGGCACGTGGAGACAGGGCTGCACTGCTGGGAGAAAGAACCAGGAGGATCCGTCTGAGCAGGTTTTCTGCCGAGCTTACCACATACAGCACCGGTGGAAGCCTGATAACCACACCCAGCGATCCTGTTCCGGGAAGCACATCTTATCCCCGCCAACTTGGATTTGACAATATGCAGTCCTTTTTTGTAGGATTTGAAGCACAGCCCACAACCAACTTCAGGGCCAATATGGAATTCAACATCCTGGGCAATGTAGCAGAAAACCCCATAGACGAGATTTTCTACGAGAACCGGGGCAGACCCCTTACCGTAGCCACAGGCGATGGAAATGTAAACATAGAATCCAACAGACTACAGGTTTACCGGGCCAGCTACCAGTGGGATCACCGATACTTCCGCATGGATGGTTTTTACCGAACTGGACGCTACCACTGGGGGTATGAAGGCGATTTCTTTGGTTTGTACCCCGAAGCCAACTACGGACCCAACATTGATATATACAATGGCATTGCACCCTTCGGATTTGAGCTGGAAGGGAAAAGACAATTCAGAGATTTCAAACTCGCCTTTGGCCCCCAGTTATGGTGGGGAGCCAACCCCGCCTTCCTGCTCAAATACAACAGGAACATTGCAAACTTCGACATTACCGGTATCTACCACGAAGACCTTGATCAGCTGGGGGTAACCGAGAGCTCTTTTGCTATCCCGCAACCCAAAACCAGGCGTGTGACCCTGCATATTAACAGGGAGTTCGGCAAATTTGGTGTTGACATGGGAGGTATCTGGGCCGGACAACCGCTGCAGGGCAGGGAGTTTCAGATCTTCCGCGAAAACGAAGATGCACAGAATGTTTACGTTGATGAAATAAAACCCGAAGACAACTGGGGTGGAAAGATCAAGCTGACCTACACCGGGGGGCGATTCAACTGGTATGCGCAATCTGCCATCATGGGCCTGGTAGCCCAGGGGGGTGCCGACCAGACTCTTACATTTACGGGCTGGAGACTGAAGGACAGTGGCAGCGGCAACCAGATGAACTTCCTCTCAGGCTTTACCTACACAGTGGGCAACCTTCAGATTGCCCCCAACTTCCTGTGGCAAAAACCTCTGGAAGGCCCTATACCCAACACAGCCCCTTCTCCGGGCCGACCCCGCAATATCCTTAGCGACCCCTTTGTGGTGAGAGCCAACAGGGAACAGGTGGCCGGAGAAATCCTGTTTACCTACGACCCCACTCCTGGTTCATGGATGTACGCCTGGGACAGTGACAAAGCCGAAGACGCAGGTCTGGCAGTAAGCCTTGGCTTTGTATATCGTCATTTACCTACCCCCATGGATGCAGCCATAGGCATACTACCCGATGGCCGCTCCACATTTGCTTTCCCCGGCTCTCCTCCTGCAAGAGATCTCTGGGAAGTACATGCAAGAGTTGTTTCAAAGTTTGCCAATAATTATGGTATTATCGCCAATATCTACGGAGGTGAAGCCCAGGCCAATGGTAGCGACGACCGGTTGATCAACCGCTACGGAGCAGAAGTACGGATGATTTACAGGAGAGTAATTCTCAACTCTTTCCTGCGGGTAAACGACTGGGGCCCCTACGACTATCATCGCGACTACAACCTTACCTTCCCCTTGCAGCTGATGGCAGATGTATCTACCTCGCTGGGCCGCCCCGACTGGTTGCCCGATATACCCAATACCCGCATCGGACTAAGAGGAAAGTTCCGGACCCTGGACAGGTTCTCGCCCCGGTATGCCCCCATTAAAATCATTGATGGATCGGGCCAGTTGGTTCCAGACCCCAATGCCATTGGTTTTGACAATGGCAACGAATGGGAGGTCATGACCTATATTTTGATCAATATTGGCAATTAAAAAACGAAAAGAAATGAAAGCAAACATATTTATCCGTATTGCGCAATACCTTGCAGCAGGCTTGTTTTTAGTCTTTGTTGCGGGTTGCGAACGAGATATCACAGATTTGGAATTAGCATCGAACCCAACCAACCCAGAGGTATTTATTGATGGTTTCAGCCCCGGCTTGAACTATGCCGCCTTTGGGGGTTCTGTACCCACTGCTTTCCAGGTAGACAATAATGTAGCCTGGAACAATTCTTCCGCCTCTATGCGGTTCGAAGTGCCCGACGCCAACGACCCCAGAGGTTCTTTTGCCGGCGGAGTGTTTTTCTCTTCGTTCCCTCGCGATTTATCAGGGTTCACTGCACTTACCTTCTGGGCCAAAGCCACCCAGTCGGCCACCATTGGCGAAATCGGCATTGGCAACGATCTGGGCCAGAACAAGTATGTTGTTTCTATCAGCGGGCTGAATATAACCACCGGATGGAAAAAGTACATCATCCCCATTCCTGACCCAGAACGGCTCACCGCTGAACGTGGCATGTTCTGGTATGCTGCCGGAAACGTTGACGGAAAAGGTTTTACGTTCTGGATCGACGAGGTGAAGTTTGAAAAACTCGGCACCATAGCACACCCCAGGTTTGCCATCCTGAACGGACAAAATCAGCTGGAAACCTCCTTTGTGGGTGTGACCAAAACCATTGGAGGATTAAACTCCACTTTCAACATGCCCACCGGGATCAATCAAACCATGCAGATTGCCCCTGCATATTTCCAGTTCGAGTCGTCCAATCCGGCCATCGCTACCGTGGATGCCAATGGGAGAGTAGAGGTAACCGGAGGTCCGGGAAGCGCACAGATTACAGCCAAAGTTGGAGACATCACTGCCGATGGATCCATGACCATTCAGTCGTTGGGTGCCTTCCAGTTTGCACCTACTCCCATCCATGCCCCTGAGAATGTAATCTCAATCTTCAGCGATCATTATGTGGATGTGCCTGTAGATTATTACAATGGCTATTGGGAGCCATGGCAAACCACAGTTTCTGCTGACTTTACCATAAACGGAGACAGAATTCTGCATTACCTGGATTTCAATTTTGTGGGCATCCAGTTCACAAATCCTACCGTAAATGCCACAACCATGACGCATTTGCATCTTGACATCTACTTACCCAATACACTCACCTCCAATGCGCAATTCAGAATTGAGCTTGTAGATTTTGGCACCGGTGGTACGGGATTGTATACAACTCCCATTACCGTTGCACAATCGCAGCAATGGATCAGCCTGGACATACCTCTTTCAGCTTTTGCAGGTTTAACCAACAGGGCAAATCTGGCGCAGATCATCTTCGTGGATGTAAATGGCAACATACCCAGTTTCTTTGCCGATAACATTTACTTCTACAAAGAATAGTTTTTGCAAAACGCTCAAAATCATTAACAAGGAAAAAAATATGAAAACAACAGATAAATTCAAAAATATCCGGATCGTGCATATACTGCTCCTGCTGGCTGTCTTTTTCTTTTACGGATGCGATCGTGATGATTTCCAGAAACTCCCCGATCGCAGGTGGCAACTGGTTTGGAATGATGAGTTTGTAGGCCCTGCCGGTTCTTTGCCTGATGCAACTAGATGGAAATTCGATATCGGTACCGGACAAGACGGATGGGGAAACCAGGAGTTGCAGAGTTATACCAACAATCCTGCAAATGTGTCATTGGATGGCCAGGGACACCTGGTGATCACAGCCCTTCGCAGCGGAAACAGCTTTACCTCGGCCCGTATCAATACCCAGGGATTGTTTTCGCAGCAATACGGCCGTTTTGAAGCCAGGCTCAAAACGCCTTACGGCCCCGGCATCTGGCCCGCATTCTGGCTACTGGGCGAAAACATCGAAACCGTTGGCTGGCCGCAGTGTGGCGAGATCGATATCATGGAACTCAGAGGCCAGGAGCCTCATATTATACACGGATCGGTGCATGGGCCCGGCTACTCGGCAGGCAACCCCGTCTCCAGGAACTTTACGCTTATCAACGACAGGTTTGACAAAGACTTCAACGTTTTTGCCATTGAATGGGATAAAGACAAGATCGACTTTTTCGTCAATGATTTTCTGTATCAGCGCATCACAAAAGCTGACGTGCCAGGCGAATGGGTTTTTGATCAGCCGTTTTTCATCATACTCAATGTTGCAGTGGGTGGCAGTTTTGTTGGCTTTCCCACTTCGCAAACCCCATTCCCGCAAAAAATGATTGTTGATTATGTAAGAGTTTACCAAAGAGCAAACTGATCAGGCTCCTTATTCAATCATTCACAGCTAAATTAATCTATACACACAAACACTATGAACAAAGCATATTCAGAACTTTTGGCCTACCACCCCAACAAAAAAATTGAGTTAAAGATTGTTGAGTTAAACAATGAAAACTACTTCAAGATCAGCAATCATAACCTGATGCGTCCATTTTTTATGAGCATTGTAAGCGATGCCAACCATTGGATGTTTATCTCCAGCAACGGGGGGTTATCTGCCGGGCGCAAAAACCCTGAATATGCTTTGTTTCCTTACTACACCGACGACAAGATAACCGAATCTGCCGACATTACAGGAAGCAAAACCATTATGCAAATACAGCACAACGGGGAGTTAATGGTGTGGGAGCCTTTTTCTGAGAGGTATACCGATAAGTATCAGTTGAGCAGGAATATTTACAAAAGCATATATGGCAACAAGATCGTTTTTGAAGAAATCAACCATGACCTTGCACTCATATTCCGCTACCAGTGGAGCTCAGGAAAATCGTTCGGATTTATCAGGAATGCTGAACTGATCAATGCCTCAGAGAAGGAATATCAACTTACTATTCTCGACGGTCTGCAAAACATAATGCCCTTTGGTGTTCCCAGCGATTTGCAGCGATCTACCAGCAACCTGGTGGATGCCTACAAAAGAAGCGAACTGGAGCCCCAATCGGGAATCGGCATTTTTGCACTCAGTGCCATTATTGTTGACAAGGCCGAACCCAGTGAAGCCCTGAAAGCAAATATCGCCTGGTCGGTGGGGCTTGAAAAGCCAAAATACCTGCTTTCTTCTCTGCAGCTGAATTCTTTCAGGCAGAAACAAGTCATCAGGGAGGAAAAGGATATTAAGGGTGAAAAAGGAGCCTATTTCGTATGTGCCGATATCGCCCTTAAGGCAAACTCTCTGAAGCAATGGCAAATAATTACCAATGTAAATCAGAACCATGCCCAGATTATTCGTCTTTCGAAGGCAATACGTGAAGACAAAAACATTGAAACAACCATCGGGCAAGACATCGAATCGGGCACACAAAATCTCATCAAACTGGTTGCCAGCTCCGATGGGCTGCAAACCACTTCCGACCCCCTTAACGACACCCGCCATTACTCCAATGTGTTGTTCAACATCATGCGTGGAGGTATCTTTGACAACAATTACCAGATAAAAAAAGATGATTTTGTTTGCTATCTGACCGGAGCCAACAAGGAAGTGCTGGCCAGAAATAAAGACTTCATCGGCAAGCTGAAAGATGAGTTCAGCAAGCACACCCTTAAAAGCCTTTTGTCGGAAAGCGACGATGCCGATCTGATAAGACTTTCCCTGGAGTATCTGCCACTGAAATTCAGCCGAAGGCACGGAGACCCAAGCCGCCCGTGGAACTACTTCTCCATCAACATACAAAATGAAGACGATGGATCCGAAATACTGGACTATGAAGGCAACTGGCGCGATCTGTTCCAGAACTGGGAAGCCCTGGCACAATCCTATCCTGAATTTATTGAAGGGATGATCTTCAGGTTCCTCAATGCCTCCACTTTTGACGGGTACAACCCGTATCGGGTTACCAAAGACGGCTTCGACTGGGAAACCATCGAACCCGACAATCCCTGGTCATACATTGGCTATTGGGGCGACCACCAGATCATCTATCTGCAGAAGTTTTTCGAAATCATTGAAAAATACCATCCCGGCACTTTACAATCCTTCTTCGATAAGGATTGGTTTGTATATGCTGCCGTTCCCTACATCATCAAACCCTACGAACAGATACTCAAAAACCCCAAGGACACCATAGGGTTTGACCACCAGTGGGACACAGCCATCAGAGAGCGTCGGGATATGCTGGGAGCCGACGGAGCCCTGCTTACCACCGACAGCAAAGAGATTTACAGGGTAAATTTCCTGGAAAAGATCCTGGCCACTGTACTGGCCAAAGTATCCAACCTGATACCCGAAGCGGGCATATGGCTCAACACCCAAAGACCCGAATGGAACGACGCCAACAACGCCCTGGTGGGCAATGGAGTATCCATGGTTACACTCTGCTACCTGCGTCGCTTTATGAAGTTTTTCCAGGAGGCACTGCAGGCTTCTGAGCTCGAAAACATCAAAGTATCCAGCGAATTAATTGAATTCTACCATAGCGTAAGGGAAACCCTTTACGAGTTCAGCCCTTTGCTTACCAAAAACATCAGCGATCAGGACCGCAAAATCATCCTTGACAGATTGGGCAAAGCAGCCTCCGACTACAGGCAGCACATTTACCAAAGCGGTTTCTGGGGCAAAAAAAGGAGCGTTTCCCTCTCCGGCATAAAGGATTTCACCCAGGCATGCCTCGATTTTATTGAACATTCCATCCGGGCAAACCAGCGTGAAGACAAACTCTACCATGCCTACAACCTGATGACTGCCACCGACACAGAGGTCAGTTACACGCACCTGAGCGAAATGCTCGAAGGGCAGGTAGCGGTGTTAAGCTCCGGCTACCTTAGCTCAGCCGAAGCCCTCGAAGTGCTGGATGCCCTCAAGAACAGTGCCCTGTTCAGAGAAGATCAGTACAGCTACATTTTGTATCCCAACAAAGAACTGCCCGGCTTTTTGCAGAAAAATACCATTGCGGAGGCGGATGCAAAATCATCGGAACTCATACGGAAAATGGTGGCCGATGGCAACAATCAAATTGTAGAGCAGGACATCAATGGTGAGTACCACTTCAATGGCAATTTTAAAAATGCCGCAGACCTGGAGAAAGCCTTACGTTCCATATCCAAAACCGATTACAGGGAGCTGGCAGAAAAAGATCGTAAACTACTGCTCAACATTTTCGAAAAAGTATTCAACCACAAAGCGTTTACCGGCAGGTCGGGAACCTTCTATGCTTTTGAAGGACTGGGCTCCATATACTGGCACATGGTTTCCAAACTTTTGCTTGCGGTGCAGGAATGCTGCCTGAAAGCCATTGAAGAAAAGGCCGACCCCGTGATTACCGGAAAACTGCTGGAGCACTATTATGAAATTGAAGCCGGCATTGGGGTCCACAAATCACCGGAGTTATACGGTGCCTTCCCCACCGATCCCTATTCACACACTCCGCAACATCGGGGTGCCCAGCAACCCGGCATGACCGGACAGGTAAAAGAAGATATCCTTTCCCGTTTCGGTGAACTGGGAGTATTTGTAAAAGACGGACAGTTGTATTTCAACCCCGGTTTGCTCCGAAAAACAGAATTCCTCTCCGAAAGCACAACATTTGAATACCTGTCTGTACAGGGTGATAAAAATCAGATTGCGCTGAATCCGGGACAGCTGGCCTTCACCTACTGCTCAGTACCTGTGGTGTACACCATTGCTAAAACCGAAAAGATTGCCGTGCACTACCCTGACGGCAGCAAGGAGGAATTTGCCGGTAACTCTCTGAACCGGAAGATAAGCAGCGAGATATTTAAAAGAACTGCTAAGATTAGCCGGATAGACGTCTGGGTACTCAAATAGATGAGCACCCGGAATCCTTTCCGGAATCTAAAGCAGAAAGCAAATCAACGATATAAAAACCAGGGAGAAAAACCTTGAGTAAACCATTATAACAAACCCCATCCATTATGAAACAAAAACTACTGTTCCTGATTTCATTTCTGGCCATTGCACTTATAACAGCCTGCACCCCCGGCCAGCAAGCCTCTGAAAAAACAGCTGCAGACATTCTGGGCAATCCCAACTACCTGGCCATTTCCTACGGAGGTTACCGCGAAATCACCAGGGATATTCAGCCAAGCATCCCCCAACTGAAGGAAGACATGAAGATATTATCGGCTATGGGGATAAAAATCCTGAGAACCTACAATGTACATCATGATGAGGCCGCCAACCTGCTGGAAGCCATCCGACAGATGAAGCAAGACGATCCGGGTTTTGAAATGTATGTGATGCTGGGCGCATGGATTGACTGCAAGAATGCCTGGACCGACCTTCCCGACCGCATCCGCGATCAGGAGAGCGACAGAAACGCCATTGAGATGGCTCGCGCCGTGGAACTGACCCAGCAATACCCCGATATTGTAAAAGTAATTGCCGTAGGCAATGAAGCCATGGTGCACTGGGCCTGGGAATACTATGTTGAGCCGGGCATCATACTCAAATGGGTAAATCATTTGCAGCAACTGAAGAAAGAGGGCAAACTGCCCGAAACCCTATGGATTACCAGCTCCGACAATTTCGCCTCATGGGGAGGCGGAGGCAGTGAGTACCACAATGAGGATCTGAATGCACTTATTGCTGCCGTAGACTTCATCTCTATGCACACTTACCCCATGCACGACACCCATTACAATCCTGATTTCTGGGGTGTACCCCAGGAGGAAGAGCACCTTTCTGACCTGGAGAAAATCCACTCGGCCATGCTCAGGGCCCGCGACTATGCCATCTCGCAATACCAGAGTGTTGTGGATTACATGCAAAGCCTGGGGATAAACAAACCTGTGCATATTGGCGAAACCGGCTGGGCCAGCATTTCCAACGAGTACTATGGAGATGAAGGTGCTCGCGCTATTGACGAATACAAGGCAGCACTCTTTTATCATCATATGCGCCAATGGACGAATGAAGAAAGCATCACCTGTTTCTATTTCGAAGCATTTGACGAGCAATGGAAAGATGCCGCCAATCCGCTGGGTTCTGAAAACCATTTTGGCTTGATCAATCTGCAGTCGCAGGCAAAGTATGCCCTATGGGATCTGGTTGACAATGGAACCTTCGACGACCTCACCCGCGATGGCAAACCCATCACCAAAACCTTTAACGGCGACAAGGAAGCAATGATGAAAACCGTAAAGGTACCTCCCACACAACAGGAAATCCTGGAAATGAGGAGATAAAATACCGCGCATCGCATCGGCAGAATAGGCAAACAGCCATCACACATTCACCTGACAGACAAATTCAACCTAATCGTTATACCCATGGGTAGTAATTCAGGAGCCCGGCCCCGGGAAGTTGAGATTTATGAAACATCGGAAAGTGGCAACAAACTTTCCCGGATGAGGGTATTCTCTACCTCTCAGGAGAGGGTGCAAATCACTTTGCTGCCCGCAGATAAGTTTCAGACTATCACCGGGATAGGAGGTTCGTTTACCCAGGCTTCTGCTTATCTGCTCAATCGGTTAAGTGCGCAAAACAGAGACAAAATCCTGGAAGCATATTTTGGGGAGTCCGGCGCCCGGTATTCCCTCACCCGAACCCATATGAACTCCTGCGATTTCTCCCTGGGAAACTATTCGTATGCTCCGGTGCCAAACGACACAGCGCTGAACCATTTCTCCATTGAGGAAGATCTGAAGTACCTCATCCCCATGATCAAGGCTGCTCAGGCCATATCGGCGGAGGGTTTCAAAATCATTGCATCGCCCTGGACTGCCCCACCCTGGATGAAGGACAACAACGACTGGCGGGGCGGAAAGCTCCTGCCCGAATACTATGACACGTGGGCTTTGTTCTTCTCCCGATACCTGGATGCCTACCGCCAACAAGGAATAGAGATATGGGCATTTACCGTGGAAAACGAACCCCTGGGCAATAACAACAACTGGGAAAGCATGCACTATACCCCTCAGCAGATGAATGCATTTGTAAAAAGCCATCTTGGCCCCCGGTTAAAAAACGATGGCCATCGGGTTAAAATACTGGGCTACGACCAGAACCGCGACACAGAGCTGATGGAGTGGGCAGATGCCATGTACAACGATGAGGATGCTGCAAGGTATTACGATGGCATTGCAGTACACTGGTATGGAAGCACTTTTAACCATTTCCCCGATACTTTGCAATACGCATACAGCCAGGCACCCGGCAGGCATCTGATACAATCGGAAGCATGCATCGACGCACAGGTGCCCAGGTGGCAGGAGGATGCCTGGTACTGGTCAGAAGAAGCTACCGACTGGGGGTGGCAATGGGCACCGGAGGAAAGAAAACACCTGCACCCCAGATATGTGCCCGTGTTCAGGTACGCACGCGACATCATTGGATGTTTCAATAACTGGGTTGACGGATGGGTAGACTGGAATATGGTGCTCGACCGGCAGGGAGGCCCCAACTGGGCAGAAAACTGGTGTGTTGCTCCCATCATTGCTGACCCGGACCATGATGAGGTATATTTCACTCCGCTGTATTACATTCTTACCCATTTCAGCCGTTACATCAGACCCGGAGCTGTCAGGATCGGGTTTGATC
This sequence comes from Bacteroidales bacterium, assembly GCA_046291875.1. Lineage (GTDB taxonomy): Bacteria > Bacteroidota > Bacteroidia > Bacteroidales > UBA7960 > SKVR01. The sequence goes on from JBKBSF010000006.1 coordinate 125,708, forward strand.
ACTCTGATAGCGACTTACTTCTCACAGCGTTTGAAAATCGTGACGGAAGTTATGTTGCGGTGATTTTCAATCCACAGGCCAGGGCAAAAAGCATACGCCTTTCCTGGCTTGCTCAAAACTTTGAATTTACCATCAATGCAAAAGCAATTCAAACAGTATTAATCCCTTCCAGAGACACCACAGAGCATTCCACTCTTTAAGTCTTACACATCAAAAAAACAAAAGATAATGACAAGCTACCAAACACCCTTAAAGTACAGAGTTCCTTTTGGACAAAAAGCGGCCTTTGGCGCAGGAAACCTGGTAAACAACCTTTTGCCCGGCGCACTGGGCGTTTTCTCTTTCTTTCTGCTTACGGCCTTTGGCATGGACCCCGTACTGGCAGGTCTGCTGGGCGCCATGCCCCGGTTTCTTGATGCCCTCACCGACCCCATCATGGGATACATAACCGACAACACCAAATCGCGTTTCGGTCGCAGAAGGCCCTACATCTTTATAGGAGCAATTCTGAGTGGTATCTTGTTTGCCATATTGTGGCAGCTAAATCCAGAGAACACGCAGTCTTACAACTTCTGGTATTTTCTTATTTTATCCCTGGTATACATTATTGGCAATACCATTTTTTCAACACCCCTCATTGGGCTTGGGTATGAAATGACCCCCGATTACAATGAGCGTACCCGCCTGATGGGTTTTTCGCAAACCATCGGGCAAATTGCCTGGATGATTGTACCCTGGTTTTGGGTAATCATTGCCAGTCCGGAAATTTTCCAGCTGGGAGCTGATAAAATTGCCTCCATAACAGCGGACTTTGCCAATACTTTTTCGGTTCATGATTTTGGCTCTGCAGAAGCATACCAGGCAGCCCTTGACCAGAAGCTGGAAGCCACCCGCCAATCTATCGGAGTAAGAAATCTGTCTGTTATTGTGGGTGCAATCTGTATTTTCCTGGGAGTACTCCCTGCCCTTTTTTGCCGTGAGGTGGATCAGACCAATCTCACCAATCGCGATGAGCTAACCATCCGAAACATTGCCCGTAACTTCAAAAGCCTTTTGAAGAATATGGTACAGATCTTTAAAAACAAGCCTTTCCTCAGGCTTTGCGGCGCTACGTTCCTGGTTTTCAATGGCTATCAAATGGTTGCCTCTTTCAGCTATTTCATAATTCTGTTCTACATGTTCAATGGCGATTATGGCCTTACCGGAACCTGGCCGGCATGGTTCTCAACTGTAAGTGCTTTGTGCACAGCCTTCCTTATCATTCCCATCATTACCATGATGTCGAACAAATGGGGCAAAAGGAATGCATTTATTGTTGCAACCTTTATTTCCATTGTAGGATATGGGTTGAAATGGTGGGGATTTAATCCGGAAAACCCCTGGCTGATGTTCATGCCCCTTCCTCTGATGGTCTTTGGTATTGGTGGTCTTTTCACACTGATGATGAGTATGACGGCCGATGTTTGCGATCTTGATGAACTCAACAACGGCATGCCCCGCAAAGAGGGCACCTTTGGCGCCATTTACTGGTGGATGGTTAAGCTGGGCCAGGCTCTCGCTCTATTCCTGGGAGGTTTGGTTCTGAAAGTTGTAGGCTTTGACCAGAATGCTGCCATGCAGACCACAGAAACCATTACCAACCTGCGGATTGCAGATATTCTGATCCCTTCTCTCACTGCAGGGCTCGCTATCCTTGTGATGTGGAATTACAACATTACCGAAAAGAAAGCACGGGAGATCAAGGATGAGCTGGTAAGTCGGCGCGGAGAGCTTTAGCAAATTCAAGTAATCGAACAATTTTTTAACCTTTAATAATTGAAAAAATGTCATTCAGACCCGATCAATTTTTAAGCTTCAAGGGAACCAAAGAACCCGAGCAGGATCAATTCCTTGAAGGCAAGAGCGAAGAAGATCTCCATAATCTGTTCCTGGAGATCCTTCATGGCGGAGTTCATGGTTTCTGCTTCAGTCTTTATGAGGATGGCCAGAAGCCCGGCGATATCATCTCAGAGAGCCAGATCAGAAGAAGAATTGAGGTTTTACAACCCCATACCCGGTGGATACGATCTTTCTCGTGCATTGAAGGCAACGAACTCATCCCAAAGGTAGCCAAGGAATACGGTATGAAAACACTGGTGGGAGCCTGGCTGGGCACCGATCATGAAAAAAACCAACAGGAGATTGAGAACCTTATTCAAATGGCCAGGGAAGGCCTGGTAGATATTGCAGCAGTTGGCAATGAGGTGCTTTACAGAAAAGACCTTTCGGAAGAAGAGCTAATGCATTTTATCCGCAAGGTAAAAGAAGCAATCCCCGGCATTCCGGTGGGCTATGTTGATGCCTACTATGAGTTTGTGCAGAAACCTCACATTGCCGAACTGTGCGATGTTATCCTTAGCAATTGCTACCCTTTCTGGGAGGGAACCCAGTTCAAATATGCACTGCAGCACATGCAGCAAATGTATCATCAGGCAAAAATGGCTGCACTTGGGAAACCGGTTATCATTACCGAAACCGGATGGCCCAGCCAGGGCGAAAGCCTCGGAAATGCCGTGCCTTCCAGGCTGGCAGCCCTCAAATATTTCATCAACACCCAGCTTTGGGCCATGGACCATGACATTGAGGTCTTTTACTTCTCTTCTTTTGACGAATCCTGGAAGGTAGGTGCAGAAGGAGAAGTGGGCGCCTATTGGGGAATTTGGGATAAAAACGAAAAACTAAAATACGGTTATGAATACCTTTAAAGCTTTGCAAATTAACCCTGGAAGGGCCGTATGCTACTCTGGGTTCAGAGAAGGCCAGCAACCCGGCGGAATATATCCTTCCTATCAGGAGGTAAAACAAGATTTGTTGCTATTAAACGGCCATTGGGACTACCTCAGGGTTTTTGATTGCGACCCCCACGCAGAAACAGTGCTTGAAGTAGTCAGAAAGGAAAAATTGAATTTCCAGATTATGCTCAGCGCATACATCACTGCTGAAATGAACAATTTCAATTGCCCATGGAATGGAGGAGTATATACCGAAGAACAGCTTGAAGCCAACACCATTCACAACCAAAACAGGATCAACAAATTGATAGAGCTGGCCAACCTGTATCCAGACATTGTTTTCTCCCTTTCTGTGGGCAACGAAGCATGTGTGGAGTGGACAGACCATTATGTGCCAGAGCACAAAGTACTGGAATACGTAAACCAGGTAAAAAGTAAAACTGACCAGCCGGTTACTTTTTGCGAAAACTATGTACCCTGGCTGTTGAAACTGGACAAACTTGCAAAGGCTGTAGATTTTATCTCCATCCATACCTATCCGGTATGGGAGTACAAACACATCAACGAAGCCCTGGACTATACCCGGGAGAACTATTTCGCAGTAGCGAAAAAATTCCCCGACAAACCTGTAATCATTACCGAGGCAGGATGGGCTACTCACTCCAATGGACGGGGCATTAACCCGGAAAATGTTAACGAGAAATACCAGAAGATTTATTTTGAAAACCTTATGAACTGGGCAGAGAAGGAAAACATCCTGACGTTCTTTTTTGAGGCTTTCGATGAAACCTGGAAAGGATCACCCGAGCCCCTGGAGCCAGAAAAACACTGGGGCCTGTTCAAAATAGACAGGACACCCAAACTGGCCATTCAGAAACTGTTTACCTGATGTTTTTTACCATCAACCTAATCATTATATTTAAATCAAATCAATTCTTTTTTTATAAACCAAAATCCAAATTATCATGAAAAAGATCATTACGCTATTGTTGGGCCTCATCGTTACGATGAGCTTCGCCCAAAATGCACCCATCGATTTTGAAGCCGGAGGACACGGTGCTGACTGGACCTGGACGGTATTCGAAAACGCATCCAACCCTCCATTGGAGATTGTAGCCAACCCCGACCCAACCGGGATAAACACTTCTGCAACGGTTGCCAGGTACACCGCACTTGAAGCTGGCAATCCATGGGCAGGAGTAGAATCTCAACATGGGGTCGACCTGGGTACTTTTCAATGGAATGACAACAACCGCATTGTAAAAATTATGGTTTGGAAACCCGTGATCAGCGATGTGGGAATTAAGTTTGCCACCGAAAGCGGCTGGGCCCAGGTTGAGATAAAGGTTCCCAATACAGCAGTAAACCAATGGGAAGAGCTCACTTTCGATTTCTCTGATTACATCAACCCTCCTGACGGCAACGGAACACTTGGACAGATCATTATCTTCCCCGATTTTGCAGAAAGAGATCAGGATAACATTATTTATTTCGACAACATCACCTTCCATCCCACCAGCGGAACTCCTTCCGATGAGCCCACGGTGGCCGCTCCTACCCCCCCGGCCCGCGACCCTGAAGATGTGATTTCTATTTTCAGCGATGCTTACACCAATGTGGCAGGCACCAACTTTAACCCTGGTTGGGGACAGTCAACTCAGGTAAGCATTATTGAAATCCAGGGCAACGAAACTCTTAAGTATGCAAATTTCAACTACCAGGGAACTGAATTCGCCAGCGCTCTGAATGTAACCCAGATGGAATACCTGCATTTTGATATGTGGACAGCTGATGCTACCAGTGTAAATATTTTTTGCATCAGCCCCGGCCCTGCAGAAACTGCTTATGCCTTGCCTGTCACGCCCAATCAGTGGGTAAGTTACCAGATCCCTTTATCGGCTTTTTCAGGCGTAAACCTTGCTGAGGTAGTACAGTTCAAGTTTGACGGAGGCGATGGCACACAAACCATCTTTATCGACAACCTCTACTTCTTTAAAGATGACAACGGGCCCGTTTACCAGATCAATGCTCCCATTGACTTTGAACCCGATGGTTTTGGTGCAGACTGGACCTGGACGGTATTCGAAAACGCAACCAACCCTCCGCTGGAAATTATCGCCAACCCCGACCCAACCGGAATTAACACCTCTGCAACGGTAGCCAGGTACACCGCACTGGAAGCTGGCAACCCATGGGCAGGTGTAGAATCTCAGCATGGCGTTGACCTGGGCACTTTCCAATGGGATGACAGCAACCGCATTGTAAAGATCATGGTGTGGAAACCTGTAATCAGCGATGTGGGAATTAAGTTTGCCACCGAAACCGATTGGGCTCAGGCTGAGATAAAAGTTCCCAATACAGTGGTAAACCAATGGGAAGAGCTCACTTTCGATTTCTCTGATTACATCAACCCTCCTGACGGCAACGGAACACTGGGACAAATCATTATCTTCCCCGATTTTGCAGAAAGAGATCAGGATAACATTGTTTATTTCGACAACATCACCTTCCATCCCACCAGCGGAACTCCTTCCGATGAGCCCACTGTGGCTGCACCAGCACCCCCGGCACGCAACCCTGAAGATGTGATTTCCCTTTTCAGCCAAACTTATGCTGATGTACCAGTGGATACCTGGAGGACAGACTGGTCTTCGGGTGTTTATCAGGAAGTAGATATTGCCGGAAGAACTACCAAAAAGTATTCGAGCCTTGACTTTGTAGGTATTGAAACCATTGCATCCCAACTTGACATATCAGAAATGACCCATTTGCATGTAAATGTATGGTCGCCCAACGTTACACTGTTCCGTGTAAAACTGGTTGATTTTGGTGCCGATGGATCCTTTGGAGGTGGCGACGATACCGAACATGAGTTAGTATTCTCCTCCCTTGCACAAGGGGAATGGATTAGCCTCAACATGCCTTTGAGTGAATTTACCGGTCTTACTGGCCGAAAGAATATTGCACAGTACATTTTCTCAGGACAGCCCACAGGAGCGTTGACCGTTTATATCGACAACCTGTACTTCTACAGAACCCCCACCTCGGTGGTCAATCCAAATCAGGACTTAATGGTGATGTATCCCAATCCGGTAACTTCAGGAGAACAAGTAAGACTGGGCTTTGCCGTTGATCAGATTGAAGTATTTGATTTAACCGGAAAAAAAGTTATCTCAGCACAAAACACTTCATCCCTTAGCACTCTTGGATTAAACAATGGCATTTACGTTGTAAGAATCATTGCTTTTGATGGAGCAGTAAGCACTAAAAAACTGATCGTTAAGTAACTCTCTTTTTCCATTAAAAAAGCCGTCCGTAAAAAGGACGGCTTTTTTTTATTACATTTAGGCCATCTTTTCAATAAACCAAGCCAGATATTGAAAACAAAGGGTATTATCACGCTACTGCTTTTCCTGGGAAGTTCTGTTGTTTTTGCCATGGTTTTCCCGGAAAAGGGAGTTCCGATGCTTCAGAATTTCACCCCTGCCGAGTACCATAACAGTGGCAAAGTATGGGGTATAAGCTCTGCCCCCAACGGCATATTGTATTTTGCTTCTGATGGTGGCCTGCTGGAATACGATGGGAAAACCTGGAACCACTTCCGGGGCAGCACCGGCTTTACCCGTTCGGTGCTCGTAGTAAACGACTCACTTATATACACCGGGTCAGACCTGGATTTCGGCATATGGAGAAGAAATAAGTTCAAGGGTTTCGACTACACCTCGTTGTATCCTTTCCAGGAGGCACTGAAAGACATCAGCGAAGAGTTCTGGAAAATACACCTGCTACACGATGGTGTTTTATTTGTTTCTTCGCAAAACTGCTACATTTACACAAATGACCAGTTGGTAAAAATCGCGGCCCCTTCAACATTCAGGGGGAGTTTTCGATCCCAGGAAACCATTTATCTGGTGGATGAAAAAAGCGGACTTTACCTTTTCGAAGAATTTTCCCTTAAACTCGTAACCCCTTTACCCGAAGCAATCATTACCCAGGTAGCAGGAATTACCCAAATGCCAGGGGGTCTGCTGATAGTTACCCGGGACAAGGGGCTCTTTTTCTATTCCGCGAATAAAATAACCCCATGGCCCATTGAATTGTCGCAACAGCTTAGCCAGGCCATTGTTTTCAGTTTCGAGATATTGGGCAACACTCATTTAGCTTTTGGCACTGTCCTCAGGGGGCTTTTTATTACAGACCTTGAGGGAAACATCATCCATCGTGTAAACAGACAAAAAGGATTACCCGATAACACGATCCTCTCTCTGCACTCCAGCCCCAGCGGAAAGCTATGGCTTGGGATGGATTACGGCGTTTCTTCCATGGATCTGAAGAGCAACTTCACTGCGTTCAATGATTACAGGGGAGATTTTGGCACAGGCTATACTGCGCTGCTGAAAAACGATATCTTCTACCTGGGAACCAATCAGGGTCTGTATCGCTCCCGATGGCAGGACCTGAACAACAACAGGGAGTTCTTCCGGTTTGAACTTGTGCCCCAGACAGAGGGGCAGGTATGGACACTAATAAACCATAACAACACCCTTTTAATGGGGCATGACAAGGGGCTCTTTTTAGTCTCGGATAGCAACATTGAAAAGATCAGCAACCAGGAAGGAGTATGGACTATTGTACCGTATAAAGACTATTTGCTTACCGGCAACTACAATGGTATCTACATTTTCGAAAACATTGCAGGTAAATGGACCTTCCTGAAAAAAATGGAACTTATTCTGGGTTCATGCAATCAGCTCATTGCCGAACACGAAAACGTACTTTGGATAAATATCCCAAACTTCGGCATAATCAGAGCGGTTCTTGATGAGAACCTGTTTCCCGCCGAAAGAACCATATTCACCCTAGACCAGTTTGAAGGGAGAGATCTATCCATACACCTTGACAATGAAGGAGTGCAGGTTTTCACCCACAGCTCGCAATATCTTTACAATCCAGAGAAGTCCGAATTTGCCCCATTAGCAGAACGACGATCTTTCCCCATTGCCGAAGGACAACTTGCAGGGGTCTATATGCCATTGGCCATTCATCCGGATTACTATTTCTTCCCTGTATACAATGGGTTTGCACTAAAAATCCGAACCAATGATGTTTCCTCTCCGGGAGACTTTTCCCTGGTACTGCGAAAGATGGAAGCTTTCAACAATCATCAAAGGGTATTGATTTATCCCGGGGTCAGACTACTCCGCCAACTCAACAACCTCCATTTCAGGTTTGCGGTACCGAACCAGAGAGATGTGCGGTATCAATACAGGTTAAACCCAGGAAACCCATGGAGTGATTGGAGTGAAAAAAATTTCATCGATGTACTAAATCTTAAGCATGGAGAATACACGATGGAGGTCAGGGCTATCATCCACAACGAGATTGTGGAAATGAATCCGGTAGCTTTCTTTATTGCCACACCCTGGTTTCTGACCTGGTATGCCAACATTGTTTATATTCTGGTTTTGAGTTTGATTATTTACGGACTTTACAACTGGCAAACCATTGCATTGAAAAAGCAGAAGAAGCAAATGTTGCTCAAGGAACAAAACTCCCTTCGCCAGCAAAGACAAAAACACAGGCAGGAACTGATGCGCATTGAGCAACAAAGACTTCAAAAAGAATACGATCAACTCAAAAAACAGCTTAAGAGCAAAACCATCGAACTGGCGCAGAAAGCCAGAGACAATGAAGAAAAAAACCGGTTGCTACTGGCACTTAAGGAGAAGTGCGAAAAGGCACAGCAAAACCCCGCACTGTTTGACATCAAGTGGGGAGAAATGCAAAGGATGCTCGATTCTTACCTGAAAATTGAGGACAAAACATTCGAAATACAAATGGATGAATTGCACCAGGAGTTCTTCAGGGAACTCAAAGAACGTTCGCCCGACCTCTCCAGCAACGATCTGCGTTTGTGTGCTTATCTGAAAATTGGTTTAAACTCAAAAGAGATTGCTGAAATACTCAACATTCAGCCTTCCAGCTTTTACATAAGCCGATCGCGGCTCAGAAAAAAACTGAACCTCAAACCCAGCGAAGATCTTTACAGTTTCCTGAATAGTTTTTAGCCCCTGTAGCAATGCCATAGTATATGCTTGCGGGCTTGGCCCTGGCAGCCATTAGGACAGTGCAGGATTATTCCGGAACCGACACCTCCAACCCCGATCAGTTTTTTAAACATCTCACCGATTGCCCGTTCTCAATAACCACTGACCCCCTTTCCACTTCAGTGTTTCTGTTTCTTATGTAACGAAACCAGGCTTTGTTTTCTTCGCTCGGAGTAGAGCTCCACCAAAAACCAGCTTCTCTGAGGAAGTTGAAATTTTCTCGATTATCCCACAAAGCAAGGCTTCCGCCGGGCAGCCCATTAAAACCACTGCTGTTATCGCCATTCCCATTGCCGGAGAGACCCACCTGATGCCATCCGCTTTCACTTTTCATCTTAAATCCAGCTACCTGGTTACCTCCAAGAAAATCGATCAGCTCTTGCCATTCATTGTCGGAGGGCAGGCGCCAACCAGGAGGGCAAACATTTCTGGCTGTCTCCCAGTCATAAAGATAACCATACCTTTCAAGGTTGCTTTGCCATCCATCAAAAGCCCAGTAGTTGCCTTTACCTGGTTTAAAAGCCAGATTCTCGGCCATCCATATTTGCTTTCCAATTTTTACTGTATTGTAAGTTTTCCCATCGCGGTGGTCTGTGAACGAACCGGTTTCCTGTCCGACTCCGATGTAAACAAAACCGATTAAGAAAAAAAGAAAGTTAAGCTGTTTCATAATTCAATGTATTCAGTAGAACACTAAAGTCAAATCCACAATCTGTCAGGCCATCAGCCTTAAACTAAATTTACAATTTTTTCTCGCAGGTTTTTCACTTCCAGGTACATTTACATCGAATAAACTCCATCCATTGCGTCTTGGGCATAAAGAGCTCGGACGGAAGTCCTGAACTCCACAATAAAAACTAACTGATGGTATTGGGAAAAAACACGGGTGCCGAAACAAAAAACAATGAACCCCTGCCTCAAAACTTTTCAAACACACCCAGCCCAAACAGGGCAAAATCGTACTTTACAGGGTCGGCGGGGTTCATGACCCTGAGCTGTGCGGTAAGCTCTTCGGCGGCCTTCCAGTCGTTTTGTTTACGGGTCAGCAGGCCCAGCTTGCGGGCCACTCTACCCGAATGCACATCCAGGGGGCAGATAAGATCGGAAGGCTTAAGCGATGGCCAGATCCCGAAATCAACCCCACAAGCATCGCTACGTACCATCCATCGCAGAAACATGTTGATGCGTTTGGCGGCAGAACCGGCAAGCGGATTGCTGACATGTTTGCGGGTGCGGGGCATATGGGGTAATTCGAAAAAAGTGTCTCTGAAGTGGCCAATGGCATGATCCATTCCTCCCTGTACCATTCCCCTGGCAAAAACCGCTTCCATACCCCCGTGCCGCTGATAAATATTTTTCAAGGCATACAAAAAAACCTCCAGGTCTGATGCATTGAAGGTGCGATGCACAAAACCCTCGAAAATGCGAAGGTGATCCTGTCTGAATTCCATCACAAAATCATAGGGTGCATGTCCCATGCCCTGCATAAGCTTACGGGCATTGATAATAATGCTTTTTCGCTGCCCCCACGCAATGGTAGCTGCCAAAAATCCTGCAATCTCCCGGTCTTCTTTTCGGGTAAAAAGATGTGGAATGCTGATGGGGTCGGAATCTATAAATGCAGGTTGATTATACTGAATGGCTTTTTGCTCGAGAATATCTGCTACACGCTTGTTGTTATCATCCATTGGCAACCGGGTTCATCTGCTACTGGCAGGGGTTGATTTAATTACTTTCTTCCCGTTCAGCCCCAGTATTTAAACATTTGGATACGGGGCATTCTGACATCTTATTACGACAAAGCATCAGAGCTGTAGTCCTTTGATTTGTTTGAACAGGTCTACTGCATAAACATCGGTCATGCCAGATACAAAATCCACCACCGAACGTGCTTTTACGTAGGGATGCGGGTCCGAGACGTGGTATTGCAAAGGCATCAGGGTCAGCATCTTTTGGGCATAATCTGTTTGGCTATGCATCACAGCATCATAGAATTCTTCCAGCAAGGCCCCGATTACCTTGTAGCCAGATATCTCGATCTTTACAACCGAAGGGTGCTTATAAACCTGCTGATAGGCCACCTCTCCACACTTCTCAAGGGCTACTTTCAGACTGGGGTCTATGTCCTTTAGTAGTTTGGATGCGTATTTCCCCTGCATGATCAGGTCGTAGTGGGTTGAGAAAACATCGGCAGCAGCCCACACCAGCTTACCGATCACCATGGCTCTCAGATAGGCAATCTGTTCGTTTACATCGGTAACCTCCAGCAAGGTATTCTTTATTTTCTGCAGGCTTGCGCTATCCGCGGGGCTCCTGTAGAATTCAAGGAACAGCTCATGGATCTTTTCGCGGCTTATGATTCCCAGCTTATGAGCATCCTCCAGGTCCATCATCTGGTAGCAAATATCATCGGCAGCCTCCATCAGGTATACCAGCGGATGCCGGGCATACCTGCCAGGTTCATCTTCCAGATGAGGTATCCGGAGCTCCTGCATCAAATCGGCAAACGTATCTATTTCGGTCTGAAAAAAACCATATTTTTTGTTTTTCGAAGCCTGCAAAGATCCAAAGGGATATTTGATCATGGTGCCCAATGAAGCATAGGTGAGCACATACCCTCCTTTTCTGCGCCCCTGAAACTGATGGGTAAGCAACCGTAAAAGGTTGGCATTTCCCTCAAAAGCAACCAGATCGGCATACTGCTCTGCGGAAATTTGGTTCTTCAGCTCCTGCCCCGCCCCTTCAGAAAAGAAATGCGATATGGCTTTTTCTCCGCTATGCCCAAAAGGTGGATTGCCCAGGTCGTGAGCCAGGCATGCCGTTGCAACCACAGTGTCTATCTCCCTTACATGGGTTTTTTCATCATCGGTAAGCCGATGGGCAATTTTCTGATAGACCACATTGCCCAAGGAACGGCCCACACTGGCTACCTCGATACTGTGGGTAAGCCTGTTGTGAACAAACACACTGCCAGGCAAAGGAAACACCTGGGTCTTATTCTGCAGCCGCCTGAATGGCGATGAAAAAATTATCCGGTCGTAATCGCGTTGAAACTCACTTCGAATTTCACTGCCGCTGCTGCCAGCATTCTGTGCTTGCCCGAAACGTCTGGGCGACAACAAAGATTTCCAGTTCATAGATGATATAAGTTTTGCAGAAAGAACAGCACAGGCTACATATCTGATTTTCCAAAAAAGCACCAAGGCTGTGCACAGAGATCAAAGTTAGCAGAAATAGTGCTTTCGTGTAGAAAAACTGCCGATCTCTTTGACGTGGATTGTGTATCTTAGCTGCGTTAAAAAAAACAGAATTCATGCTTCATCACGAAAAATTCATCAGGGAAGTAGTTCAAATGGCTCAGGAAAATGTGGGTACCGGTATTGGTGGCCCCTTTGCAGCCCTGGTGGTAAAAAACGGTGAAATTGTGGGCCGGGGGGTCAACAGGGTAACCTCTACCAACGATCCAACAGCACATGCCGAGGTGGTTGCCATTCGCGATGCCTGCAAAAATCTCAATCACTATCAATTAACCGATTGTATTTTGTATGCCAGCTGCGAGCCGTGCCCCATGTGCCTGGGAGCCATTTACTGGGCAAGACCCCAGATGATCGTTTTTGCAGCAGAAAATACTGATGCGGCAAAGGCGGGCTTCGACGACTCTTTCATCTACAAGGAGGTTTCGCTCCCTTATCAGCAAAGAGCAATTACCACACTCAACATCAAGCCCGACAACTTCTTCAGCCCTTTCAGCACCTGGTTGGAAAATGAGACCAGGAAACTCTACTGAAAAGGCCTGAACCCATCATCGAAACCTTTGTTAAATCAACGCAAACCATTGTTTTTGCGCACGATTTTGACTACATTTAAGTGAAGTTTCGATTGTTTTACATTGCCCCTACAATATCCCTGGTTTATGCACGACATTGAGCCCTGGTACTCCTGGCGAAACGTTTACATTGCCTCCGAAGATGAGCGTTCACCTTTTTTTGGCCGGGAATACAGTGAGTTTGAATTTACCCATGCCATTTACAATCACCTCATACACCCCCAATGGGATGAGATGGGCTCTCCTACCCTCTTCCTGAAGATACTGTATGTTGACTACGATGAGGGTTATGCCATTATTGAGCTCATTGGAGAATGGAACGATTGCCTGCACAACGACATCATGTTTCTGAAACGAAACATCGTTGAACCCATGATCGAAGAGGGAATCACCAAATTCATGCTCATGGGCGAAAATGTGCTGAACTTCCACTATTCCGACGACTGCTATTACCAGGAATGGTTTGAAGAAATTGAAGATGGATGGATCGTGGGGATCAACTTCCGCGATTTTGTGATACGCGAATTCGAAACAGCCAACATCGACTACTACATTGCCTTTGGCACCCACTTCAACGATCTCAACTGGCGCAAATACTCACCCCATCAGCTATACGCACTCATCCACCATCAAATGATGCGGCGCCTGAACCCTTACAATGGCTGATCGTTCACACGATTATTATTTTCCTGGTTTACCAGGCTTTTCTCACGTATTTGCCTGGCCACTTCTTCTACCCGCCCAAACAATGCCTTCTCGTCAAGAAACAGCAGTTTACGATCGCGCATTACGATACGACCATCAATGATAACAGTTTCCACATCAGCCCCTTTGATGGAATATACCAGAAGCGAATAGATATTGTAAAGAGGATGAGCGTGTGGCTGCATCATATCCAGCAATATCATGTCGGCCTTTTTGCCTGGTTCCAGGCTACCGATCTGGTCTTCCATTCCCAAAACCCGGGCACCTCCAATGGTAGCAATTTCGACCACGGTACGCGCATCAAGCACGGTAGGATCATTGCTGTTGAGTTTATGCAAAATGGCGGCGGTATTCATCTCATCAAACAGATCCAGGTCATTGTTGCTGGCAACACCATCGGTACCCAGACCAACCTTTACCCCAGCCCGGAGCAACTCGGGCACAGGGGCCACCCCGCTGGCAAGCTTCATGTTGCATTCGGGGTTGTGCGCTACGGAAACTCCACGTGCAGCAAGGATCTGGATGTCTTCGGGTGTAAGATGCACCCCGTGGGCTGCTATTACATTATCACTCAAAACCCCCAGATGCTCAAGGTACCCAACGGGTGTAAAACCAAATTCGGCAAGAGCCTGATCAAACTCCTTGCGGGTTTCAGCCACATGAATATTGAAGGGCACATTGTATTTATCGGCAAGCGCCTTTGCCTTCTGTATCAATTCTGCAGAACAACTGTAAGGCGCATGAGCAGAAACAGAAATCGTTATGCGAGGATGGTTGTTCCATTTCAGAATCAAGGCTTCGGCAGTTTGCAAACCATGCTCAGGAGTGGGGTTATTGGGAACTGGAAAATCAATAACACTTTCGGACAAAACAGCCCGCATACCGGTTTGGTCTACCACCTGCGCTATTTCCTCAATATGATAATACATATCGTTGAAAGTAGTGGTGCCACTGCGAAGCATTTCGGCAACGGCCAGCTGGGTACCCAAACGCACATTCTCTCCATCGACAAATTCCGACTCTACCGGAAAAATATAATCATACAACCATTCGTGCAGCGGCAGGTCGTCGGCATACCCCCTGAAAATGGTCATGGGTACATGGGTGTGCGTGTTGATAAGACCCGGCATAATAAGCTTTCCTGACCCGTTGATCATTTCAGCAGCTTTGTACTGGGCCAGAATGTCTGGTGTGGGCCCCAGGGCCAGAATACGATCGTTTTCAATTACAATAGCACCATCTTCATAAAAAGTATAATCAGAATCCATGGTCAGGATCATGGCACCATAAATAATCATTGTGTTATCTTTCATCATATCTTTTGAATTGCAACCCCAAAAAACCATTGCGATGATGGCTGTAAAAAGGAGATAATGTTTTTGCATAGGCTTATCGAACTAATATAAGGTTTTCCTCAGCCTTTTGCCCGCCGCAAATCAATCCTTTTAAAGATTACTAACACCTTAGCAAGTAAAAGGTTGACTTTACCAAATCGATGGGTAAAATTGAGCAAATGTAAGCAAATTAACCCAAAACACGACCTTTGCCAATGAGAGTTTTTGCTTATGGCAAAAGCTTTCAAAGCCATTTTTTGAGGCTTTACACTCATTTTTATTAATTTAGCGAGACAAAATAAACTGAAGCTATTTCGTATTTTTACACTCCATTTGCAAATACATCTGCTCCCCTGTGGAGAGGCTTTTGTTCTAACAAACAGTAAACACTTAAAAACTTATATTCAACTAAATCTTTAACAATGATGATGGAAAAAATCAGAGAGTCTGCTGCCTTTTTGAAGGAAAAAACCGGGTTCACCCCTACCGTAGGAATTATCCTTGGTTCAGGATTAGGCGGATTGGTGAATGCCATTGATGTGAAGTTCAGCTTCGACTACAGCCAGATCCCCAACTTCCCTGTATCAACGGTAGAAGGCCATGATGGCAAGCTCATTTTTGGTGTTCTGGAGGGGAAAAATGTTGTGGCCATGAAAGGTCGTTTCCATTATTATGAAGGTTACAGCATGCAGGAAGTGGTATTTCCGGTAAGAGTATTGAAGATGCTTGGAATAACCCACCTTTTCCTTTCCAATGCCGCTGGAGGGCTCAACCCCAGCTTCGAGGTGGGCGATTTAATGATAATCCGCGACCAGATCAACATGTTTCCAGAAAACCCACTCAGGGGCAAAAACCTTGATGAATTGGGCACCCGTTTCCCGGAAATGGGCGAACCTTTTAGCCTGAAGCTTATTGCTCAAGCAAGGGAGATTGCCCGCAACAATAAGATCAGGTATCAAACCGGCGTTTATGTGGGAAGTGCCGGACCTACCCTTGAAACTCCTGCCGAATACAGGATGTTCAGAATCCTGGG
This sequence comes from Bacteroidales bacterium, assembly GCA_046291875.1. GTDB lineage: Bacteria > Bacteroidota > Bacteroidia > Bacteroidales > UBA7960 > SKVR01. The sequence goes on from JBKBSF010000006.1 coordinate 141,484, forward strand.
AGCCGACTCTACCGGCATGTCTACGGTGCCCGAGGTAATTGCCGCACGCCATATGGGTATAACCTGTTTTGGCATTTCTGTTATTACCAATCTGGCGGTAACCCACGGCATGGAAAAAGGAACCACCCACGATGAAGTTCAGGATGCAGCCGGGATGGCTGAGCCCAAAATGACCCTCATATTCAGAGAACTTATTAAAACTCTTTAGCCTTTTCCTGTGCAGGGAGCTCCCGCTTATTAACACCTAACCCCGATATCTATGAAGCATTATGTATTCTTGATCTATCTGCTATCAGCAGCGTGGTACCTCCCTGCACAGATTATCATAACCTCAACCGACTTACCCTCGGCAGGCGATACACTCCGCTACAGCATGTCTGTTCAGTTTCAGGAATTTGATTTCACCACCGGCAATGCACAGCATCAATGGGATTTCGGTGGGTTGCAGCACATAAGCCAGGGCATTGAAGACTATAGAACAGTAACTTCGGTAAACTGGTTTCTGGGCACATTTGTTTTTCCTTCCTCCATGGCTATTCAAGCTTTGCCAGACCTGCCACTGGAGGATTTTGGACTGGAGCCGGAAGATTTCTGGTCAGTTTTCAAAAAGACCAACAGCTTGTATACCCAGGAGGGTTTCTTTATGATTTACCAGGGGCTCCCTCTTCCGCTGAAATACTCGCAGGCCGATCGTATTTACAACCTTCCTCTTGAGTATGATCATCAGTCAAGTCATCCTTTTTCGGGAATCATCAGCCTAGGCGATACCCTGAGCCTCTCGCGCGAAGGAGTGCGAACTACCCATGCCGATGCCTGGGGAACCCTCACCACGCCCTACGGTACCTTCGAAACCCTCAGACTTAAAGTGGTGCTCTGGGAGAAAGACAGCCTCTACTGGCAAACTCTGGAGCAGCCTATTACACTGGAGCGAACCACTACCCGCTATGTGTGGCTGGCGAAAAACGAAAAACTTCCGGTGTTGGAAGCAAGCTATATTCAGTTTTTCGATGAACAGGAACCTGCACTCTTCAGCATCCGCTACCGCGACATTTACCGTGAACCGTTGCAAACAGAGGCCCCGGTGGCTGATTTTACGGCCCAAACCACTGAGGTAAATATCAATGAGCTTATCCATCTGCAAAATCTTAGCACTCCTGACCACGATGTCAATCATTACATCTGGTCCTTTAGTCCCGCCACCCCCAGCTTTCACGAAGGCACTCACAACAACAGTGTCCACCCCATCATCTCCTTCCCTGCTGCAGGCAGCTATACAGTGCAGCTGGAAGCCCTCAATGATGCAGGACAGGACATCATCACAAGGGTTCAGTATCTGGAGGTAAAGGATCCTTTATCCTCACCGCTGGTGAGCCCTATCAACCTGAAGCCCTCGTGGTATATAACCCGGGAAACCCTGTGGTTGCAAAATGCCCCGGAAGACGGCACCATCGCCATATTCGACATGCAGGGTCGTTTGCTTTTGCGCCAGGGATGGAAACATGATGCGGAGCCATCGGTAAACATTACCTCGCTTAAATCCGGCATTTACATAGTGCAGATCAGAAGTGGCATCTCTGGTGCAGTGGCACACCAGGGATTACTGGTTAACCCATAAGCCAAAGATATCAGGCATACACGCTCCTGGTTCTGGAGAGATGCAACCACCCAAAATGAGAAAGCCCCGGCCAAAAGGACCAGGGCTTTCTTGTATAGCATTGAAAAACTTTAATCATGCCTGTGCTGCAGGACCTCCAAAATTCATAGGGAGCTTGGTGGGCTCGATATCTTTAATGGGGCCATGCACGCTTTCGTATTTGCCAATATTCTCGTGCAATGCCTTCAGCAATCTTTTGGCATGCTGAGGGGTCATTACAATCCTCGATTTCACCTTGGCTTTGGGTACACCAGGCATCAGGCGCACAAAGTCGAGAACAAACTCAGTATTGGAATGGGTAATGATGGCCAGGTTGGAATAGATTCCATCTGCTACATCTTCTCCAAGTTCAATATTGATCTGGTTTTGGGGCATTTTCTTATCAGACATGATCTTGTTTTTTTAAGATTTCTAAATGGTTAGTTACTTTCCGCTTCAGCCTTTTTCTTAGTGGCCAGCAGCAGATTGTATTCATCCATAGAACCCACGATGATGTTTTCATACTCGCGCAAACCTGTACCTGCGGGGATCAGGTGACCTACGATCACGTTTTCCTTCAATCCCATCAGGGTATCTACTTTTGCATTTACAGCAGCATCGGTAAGAACTTTGGTAGTTTCCTGGAACGAAGCAGCAGAGATGAAGCTCTTGGTTTGCAGCGACGCACGGGTAATTCCCTGCAATTGCTGACGAGCGGTAGCTCCTCTTGCATCGCGGGCAACTACAACCTTCTTGTCTTTACGCTTGAGCATAGAGTTTTCATCGCGCAGCTTGCGGGCAGTGATGATCTGACCTGGCTTGAGGCTGGAATCGCCCGGATCTTCTACTACTTTCTTTCCAAAGATCTCATCATTCTCTTCCATGAAGTCGATTTTGTTTACGATCTCATTCTCCAGGAAGCGGGTATCACCCGGATCTTCGATGGTTACCTTACGCATCATCTGGCGCACGATCACTTCAAAATGCTTATCGTTGATCTTTACACCCTGCATACGATACACCTCCTGCACCTCATTCACGATATATTCCTGAACAGCGGTGGGTCCTTTAATGGCGAGAATGTCGGCGGGTGTGGTCGGTCCATCGGAAAGCGGAGTACCTGCCTTCACGAAGTCATTCTCCTGGGCCAGGATCTGTTTGGAGAGCGGAACAAGGTAGCGCTTCTCATCACCGGTTTTGGAAGTAATGATCACCTCACGGTTACCACGCTTGATTTTCTTACCAAACGAAACAACACCATCAATCTCAGAAACCACAGCAGGATCGGAGGGGTTACGAGCTTCGAAGAGCTCAGTGATACGGGGCAGACCCCCGGTAATATCGCCCGATTTTCCGATAGCGCGGGGAATTTTGGCAATAATAGACCCGGTAATGATCTCTTTCTTCTCGTTTACCACAATGTGCGATCCAACGGGCATATCGTAGCTGCGCAGTATTTCACCATCGGCATTAACGATACTGATTGAGGGGTTACGGGTTTTATCCTTACTCTCAATAATAACCTTTTCGAAATAACCTGTTTGCTCATCGGAGTCGGTTCTGTAGGTACCACCTTCAACCATATTATTGAAGACAATTTTACCCGACACCTCGGAGATGATAACGGCATTGTAGGGATCCCATTCGCAAATCAGGTCGCCACTTTGTACTTCCGAGCCATGCTCCGCATACAGGTTAGCTCCATAGGGTATGTTCTGTGTGGTGAGCACCATACGTGTGTTCTTGTCGATGATGCGCATTTCAGCAGAACGTCCAATTACTACATAGTAACTGCGTCCTTCGCTGGAAGTAAATGGAACAGCTCTGAGTTCGTCGATCTCCAGGATACCAGCATACTTGGCATTGATTTTAGAGGCGGTGGCAATATTACTTGCGGTACCCCCTACGTGGAAGGTACGCAGTGTAAGCTGTGTACCAGGCTCACCGATGGATTGGGCAGCAATAACACCTACGGCTTCTCCCTTCTGAACCATACGGCCAGTAGCCAGGTTGCGTCCGTAGCATTTGGCGCACACACCATGCTTGGATTCGCAGGTGAGTACCGAGCGAATCTCAACGGCTTCAATGGGAGAGTCTTCAATAATCTGGCAGATCTCTTCGGTAAGCTCTACACCAGCCTCAATAATGAGTTCTCCGGTAGTAGGATGGTAAATATCCTGCAGTGCAGTACGTCCGAGAATTCTGTCGAACAAAGATTCTACGGTTTCTTCATTATTCTTCAGGGCTGTGGCAGTCAATCCACGCAGTGTTCCGCAATCGGGTTCCGTAATGATTACATCCTGCGAAACATCCACAAGCCTACGGGTAAGATAACCCGCATCGGCAGTTTTAAGAGCCGTATCGGCAAGACCTTTACGGGCACCGTGGGTAGAGATAAAATACTCAAGTACCGACAAACCTTCTTTAAAGTTCGAAAGAATGGGGTTCTCAATGATCTCCCCTCCTTTGGCACCAGACTTCTGAGGCTTGGCCATCAGACCCCTCATACCAGAGAGCTGACGAATCTGCTCCTTTGAACCCCTTGCACCGGAGTCGAGCATCATATAAACCGGGTTGAAACCCTGGTTGTCGGAGGTGGTTTTATCAATAAGTACCTTGGTGAGCTTGGCATTGGTGTGTGTCCAGATATCAATGATCTGGTTGTAACGCTCGTTGTTGGTTATAAAACCCATACTGTAGTTTCCACGCACCTCATCAACCTGATTGTTGGCATCTTCAATGAGTAGTCTCTTTTCTTCGGGCACCAGGATATCTCCCAGGTTGAACGACAATCCACCTCTGAAAGCACTGATAAACCCAAGATCCTTAATGTCATCGAGGAACTGTGATGTGCGTGCAATACCGGTTACCTTCATGATACCACCAATGATATCGCGAAGGGCCTTTTTGGTAAGCAGCTGGTTGATAAAGCCATACTCTTCGGGAACTACCTGGTTAAAGAGCACTCTACCTACAGTAGTTTCGATAATTCTGTCAACCAACTGGCCTTTATCCAACACCTTCACCTTAACTTTGATGATGGCATGCAGGTCAACAGCCTTTTCATTATGCGCAATGATTACCTCCTCCGGGCCATAGAATGTAAGGCCTTCGCCTTTTACCCTGAACTCAGGAGTATCTTTCCTTGCCTTGGTCATGTAATACAGACCCAATACCATGTCCTGAGAAGGAACGGCGATGGGAGCACCATTGGCAGGGTTGAGAATATTATGCGAAGCAAGCATAAGCAGCTGAGCTTCCAGGATAGCAGCATTGCCCAGGGGTACGTGTACTGCCATCTGGTCGCCGTCGAAGTCGGCGTTGAAAGCGGTACATACCAGAGGGTGCAGCTGAATTGCTTTACCTTCGATCAGTTTGGGCTGGAATGCCTGGATACCCAAACGGTGCAGAGTAGGAGCACGGTTGAGCAGGACAGGATGGCCTTTGAGTACATTTTCCAGGATATCCCATACTACAGGATCCTTGCGGTCTACGATTTTTTTGGCAGATTTTACGGTCTTCACAATACCCCTTTCCAGCATCTTACGGATGATAAAGGGTTTGAAAAGCTCTGAGGCCATTTCCTTGGGCAAACCGCATTCGTGCAGTTTGAGCTCAGGACCTACCACAATAACCGAACGGGCAGAGTAGTCAACCCTTTTACCCAGCAGGTTCTGACGGAAACGACCTTGCTTACCCTTCAAACTATCGCTCAAAGATTTCAGCGGGCGGTTCGATTCTGTTTTTACCGCATTGGTTTTGCGTGAGTTGTCGAAGAGTGAGTCAACGGCTTCCTGAAGCATACGCTTCTCGTTGCGCAAAATCACATCGGGAGCTTTGATCTCTATCAATCGCTTCAACCTGTTGTTGCGGATGATTACCCTGCGATACAGGTCGTTGAGGTCGGAGGTAGCAAACCTGCCACCATCCAGGGGCACCAACGGACGCAATTCGGGTGGAATAACCGGAACAACGTCTACGATCATCCACTCGGGTTTGTTGTCCATACGTCCCTGGGCCTCACGGAAAGCTTCCACCACCTGCAGACGCTTGAGGGCATCTGCTTTACGCTGCTGAGAGGTTTCGGTGTTGGCTTTATGACGCAGGTCGTACGAGAGCTGATCCAGATCCAGTCTGATAAGCAGATCCTTCAAGGCATCGGCACCCATGCGGGCAATAAATTTGTTGGGATCATCATCTTCGAGCAACTGATTATCCTTGGGAAGTGTTTCAAGAATGTTGAAATATTCTTCCTCTGTAAGGAAATCGAGGTAGTTGTATTCGTCGGATTTTACACCGGGATTGATGATCACGTATCTTTCGTAATAGATGATCTGATCGAGTTTTTTGGAGGGAAGCCCCAGCAAATAACCGATCTTATTGGGCAGGGAGCGGAAAAACCAGATATGCGCAACAGGCACAACCAGTTTGATGTGGCCCATCCTTTCCCTTCTTACTTTTTTCTCGGTAACCTCTACCCCACAACGGTCGCAAACGATACCCTTGTAACGGATACGCTTGTACTTACCGCAATGACATTCCCAGTCTTTTACCGGTCCGAATATCCTTTCGCAGAACAGCCCGTCGCGTTCGGGCTTGTAGGTACGGTAGTTAATGGTTTCGGGCTTAAGCACCTCACCATGCGACCGTTCCAGGATTGATTCAGGAGAAGCAAGACTGATGGTTATCTGGGAAAAGTTACTTTTTACATTGGATTCTTTTCTGAAAGCCATAGAAAGAAAGTTGATATGATTGAAAAATGTAGGTCAAAAGTGTGATAATTCGGGCCGAAACCCGGTATGATATCTTTGGGCAGCCCCGTTGAAGGGAACTGCCCAAAGAGAGTGGTTTTATTCAAATTTGATGTCCAGACCCAGACCACGAAGCTCATGTACAAGTACATTGAATGATTCGGGCACACCGGGTGTTGGCATATTATCACCTTTAACAATGGTTTCGTAGGCTTTGGCCCTTCCGATAACATCGTCAGACTTAACGGTAAGGATCTCCTGCAGAATATTGGCTGCACCAAAGGCTTCCAGTGCCCAAACTTCCATCTCCCCGAAACGCTGACCCCCAAACTGGGCTTTACCACCAAGGGGCTGTTGGGTAATGAGTGAGTAGGGCCCAATAGAACGTGCGTGCATCTTATCATCTACCATGTGGCCAAGCTTGAGCATATAAATCACACCTACTGTAGCAGGCTGATCGAAGCGCTCGCCAGTACCACCGTCGTAGAGATACACCTTTCCATTGTCTGGCAATCCGGCCTTACGCATCAGTTCGTTGATCTGGTCAATGTTGGCCCCATCGAAAATGGGTGTTGCATAGGTTTCGCCCAGAACCTGGCCGGCCCAGCCCAGCACTGTTTCGTAGATCTGCCCAAGGTTCATCCTCGAAGGTACACCCAGGGGGTTAAGAACGATATCTACAGGGGTACCATCGGCCAGGAAAGGCATATCTTCCTGCCTTACGATACGGGCCACAATACCTTTGTTACCGTGACGACCCGCCATCTTATCACCCACCTTAAGCTTACGCTTTTTAGCCAGATAGATCTTGGCAAGCTGCACAATACCTGCAGGCAGTTCGTCACCAACGGTGGCCGTGAACTTTTTGCGGTTATAAGTACCCAGGATATCCTTGTACTTAATGGAATAGTTATGGAGCAACTCCTTGATCAGATCATTCTTTTGCTTGTCGGTAGTCCAGTTGTTGGGGTTAATAATAGCGTAATCTATCGACTGCAGTATCTTTTGAGTAAACTTGGTTCCTTTGGCCACCACTACCTCCTTGAGGCTGTTGCTAACCCCCTGTGAGGTCTTACCACTTACCAGAACGATCAGTTTGTCAACGAGTTTAGCTTTCAGATCAGCTACTTCCCTGTTGAATTCTTCATCAAGTTTTTCAATGATAATCTTTTCCTTGGTTTTGGCTTTCTTATCCTTGAAAACACGAGAGAAGAGTTTCTTGTCAATAACAACCCCTTTGGTTGAGGGTGGCGCTTTCAAAGAAGCATCTTTCACATCACCTGCTTTGTCGCCAAAGATGGCACGAAGCAGTTTCTCCTCGGGGGTGGGATCGGTTTCTCCCTTGGGAGTGATCTTACCAATGAGGATATCGCCTTCATTCACTTCGGCACCAATACGGATCAGACCATATTCGTCAAGATCCTTGATAGCCTCAGAACTAACGTTGGGAATATCGCTGGTAAGTTCTTCAACACCCCTTTTGGTATCTCTTACATCGAGAGAGAATTCTTCGATATGGATAGAGGTAAAGATATCATCGCGAACAATCTTTTCTGAGATTACGATGGCATCCTCAAAGTTGTATCCTTTCCATGGCATGAAGGCAACTTTAAGATTTCGGCCAATGGCAAGCTCACCGCCTTTGGTGGCATACCCTTCGCTGAGCAGTTGTCCTTTTACAACCTTCTGGCCTTTGTAAACGATAGGCTTAAGGTTGATGCATGTATTCTGGTTGGTTTTGGCAAACTTGGTAAGCTGGTACGTCTTAACATCATCGTCGAAGCTAACCAGTTTCTCCTCATCATTGCGTGCATAACGGATCACGATCTGTTCTGCATCAACGTACTCAACGATACCATCGCCTTCGGCATGCAGCAAAACACGAGAGTCTTCGGCTACTTTAGCTTCCAGACCTGTACCCACTACAGGAGCTTCGGGGTTGAGCAGCGGCACAGCCTGGCGCATCATGTTACTTCCCATGAGTGCACGGTTGGCATCATCGTGCTCCAGAAATGGGATCAGCGATGCAGCAATAGAGGCAATCTGGTTGGGGGCAACATCCATGAGTTTAACCTTTTCAGGCTCCACAATGGGGTAGTCTGCCTGAAAACGGGCTTTCACCATGGGGAGTTCAAAAGAACCGTCGTTCTTCACAGCCACATTGGCCTGGCTGATGATATTTTCTTCTTCCTCTTCGGCAGAGAGATAAACCGGGCCATCGCCATAGTTTACTTTTCCTTCTTCCACTTTAAAATAGGGTGTTTCGATGAACCCCAGTTCGTTTACCTTGGCATAAACGCAAAGTGAAGAGATCAGACCGATGTTGGGACCTTCGGGTGTTTCGATAGTACACAAACGTCCGTAGTGGGTAAAGTGAACGTCGCGCACCTCAAACCCTGCTCTTTCGCGCGAGAGACCTCCAGGCCCCAAAGCCGACATACGCCTTTTGTGCGTAAGTTCTGCCAGAGGGTTGGTCTGGTCCATAAACTGCGAAAGCTGGTTGGTACCAAAGAATGAGTTGATTACAGAAGACAAGGTCTTGGCATTGATCAGATCTGTAGGAGCAAATACCTCATTATCGCGCACGTTCATACGTTCGCGAATGGTACGTGCCATACGGGCAAGACCTACACCAAACTGTGCATAAAGCTGTTCTCCAACAGTTCTTACACGACGATTGCTCAAGTGGTCAATATCATCTACATCGGCTTTGGCATTTACCAGTTCGATGAGATACTTAACGATGCTGATGATATCCTCTTTGGTAAGAACGCGGATATCCATCTCTGTTTCCAGATTGAGCTTCTTATTGATTCTGTAGCGACCCACATCACCCAGATCGTAGCGTTTATCGGAGAAGAAAAGCTTCTCGATCATACCCCTTGCTGTTTCATCATCAGGTGGATCAGCATTACGCAGCAGGCGATAGATGAACTCAACGGCCTCTTTTTCGGAGTTGGTGGTGTCTTTTTGAAGAGTATTGTAAATCAACGCATAGTCGTTGAGATTGATATCCTCTTTGTGAAGGATAATGGTCTTAACTCCTGCATCAATGATCGGATCAATATGTTCGTTTTCCAGGATGGTTTCACGATCAATGATCACCTCGGTACGCTCAATGGAAACAACTTCGCCAGTATCTTCATCTACGAAGTCTTCGATCCATGATCTGAGTACCCTTGCAGCGAGTTTGCGGCCTACATACTTTTTGAGGCCGGTTTTGCTAACCTTGATTTCGTCGGCAAGGTTGAAAATTTCGAGAATCTCTCTGTCACTTTCAAAACCGATAGCCCTCAACAGGGTTGTAACAGGAAGTTTTTTCTTACGATCGATATAAGCATACATCACATTGTTGATGTCGGTAGCAAATTCGATCCATGATCCCTTAAATGGGATTATACGAGCACTATAGAGTTGAGTACCATTGGCGTGTACATTGGTGCCGAAAAATACCCCTGGGGAGCGGTGCAACTGCGAAACCACAACCCTCTCAGCACCGTTGATAACAAAGGTACCTTTGGGGGTCATATAAGGAATGGTACCCAGGTAAACGTCCTGGATAATGGTTTCGAAATCTTCGTGCTCGGGGTCGGTGCAATACAGCTTGAGTTTAGCCTTCAGTGGCACACTATAGGTTAGTCCCCTTTCGATGCACTCCTGGATAGAATATTTGGGAGGGTCGATAAAATAGTCCAGGAATTCGAGAACAAAGTTATTTCTGGCATCAGATATGGGGAAATTTTCAGCGAAAACCTTAAAGAGGCCTTCATTTTTTCTGTTTTCAGGAGTAGTTTCCAGCTGGAAAAAATCCTGAAACGATTTTACTTGAACTTCGAGAAAGTCGGGATACGGAAAATGCCTGGTGACTGAGCCGAAGTTAATTCTTTTGTTGTTAATTTTTGTAGCGGCCAAGGTATGAAAATTTGTTGTTAGTAAAAGACAATATCCACCAAATAAACAATACTGCAATAAAGATTAGACCTCTACAACGAATATACATCCGGCAGAAGTCTAATCTTTAGGGTTTGAATAAACTTACTTTATCTCAACCTCTGCGCCAGCTTCTTCCAATTGTTTTTTCAGGGATTCAGCTTCATCTTTGGTGATTTGCTCTTTAACGGGTTTTGGAGCACCGTCAACCAGTTCTTTGGCTTCTTTCAGACCGAGACTGGTAAGTTCTTTAACCAGTTTCACAACTGCAAGCTTCTGAGCACCAGCAGCTTTGAGGATTACATCAAATTCGGTTTGTTCCTCAACAGCAGCACCGGCATCAGCACCAGCTACAGCGGCTACAGCTACAGGAGCAGCAGCGGGCTCAATACCATATTCGTCTTTCAGGATCTGAGCCAGTTCATTTACCTCTTTAACAGTTAGATTTACTAATTGTTCTGCGAAAGCTTTTAAATCTGCCATTTTTATTGAATTTTAATTGGGTTTCTAATCTTTTTGTTAAATAAATTTTTTGGGTTTACCCTTCTTTCTCTGAAAGGGTTTTTAATACTCCGGCAATGGTAGTACCGCCTGACTTGAGCGCAGATACAACATTTTTGGCAGGAGATTGGAGCAAGCCAATGATATCACCGATAAGCTCTTCCTTAGACTTGAGGTTCTCCAGAACTTCCAGCTGGCTGTCGCCAATGTAGATGGATTCCTGGATATACGCTCCTTTAAGGATGGGCTTGGGGCTGGTTTTGCGAAATTCTCTGATCAATCGTGCAGGAACGTTTCCGGTATCGGAAATCATCAGTGAAGTAGCACCTTTCATTACGTCGAAAAGGCGTTCAAAATCCTTACCTGATCTTTCCATTGCCTTGCGCAGCAGAGAGTTTTTCACAACCTGCATACTCACGTTTCTTTTGAAGCACAATCTTCTGAGGCGGTTGATGGTTTCAACATCCAGCTCGGAAGTATCGGTCAAATAGAAAATTTCGTTATTTGCCAGCTTTTCGGTGAGCGACTCGATAACCTGAAATTTATCTTCTTTTCTCATAAGTATCACCGTCTTTCAGGCGCTGCCTAAAACTAAGGCATGCCTTGGTTTTATAATGTAACTGATTTGGTTTCTACTGCAACGCCTGGGCTCATGGTACTGGACATAAAAATGCTTTTCACATAAGTACCTTTAGCAGCAGCAGGTTTCAACCTGATTATAGTTTGGATAAGTTCTTTGGCATTGTCAATCAGTTTTTCCTTTTCAAAGGAAACTTTACCGATGGAAGCATGAACAATACCGTATTTATCCACTTTAAAATCAATTTTACCGCCTTTCACATCCTCCACCGCTTTACCAATTTCCATGGTAACAGTACCGGTTTTGGGGTTGGGCATCAGGCCACGCGGACCGAGAATACGACCCAGAGCACCCACTTTGGGCATTACACTGGGCATGGTAATAACCACGTCTACATCGGTCCAACCACCTTTGATTTTGTCAATGTATTCATCCAAACCAACGTAATCAGCTCCGGCAGCTTTGGCTTCTTCTTCTTTATCGGGAGTACAAAGTACTAGCACCCGTACTGTTTTTCCTGTACCATGAGGAAGGGTAACCACGCCACGAACCATTTGATTGGCCTTGCGGGGGTCAACACCTAATCTGATATCCAGATCTACCGATGCATCAAATTTGGTATATGTGATCTTTTTGACAACATCAGCTGCATCTGACAGGGAATACACAGTATTCTTATCAAATTTAGCTAAAGCTTCTTTTTGGTTTTTCGTTAATTTAGCCATTTTCAGATTCCGTTAAGCTTTGATTTAAAAATAACCTTAAAAGTGCCTCACAAGGAATTAAGGTTTAAAAAGGAGCATTCCCTTTGATCTTAATACCCATACTGCGAGCAGTACCGGCTACCATTTTCATGGCAGACTCAATGGTGAAGCAGTTCAAATCAGGCATTTTGTCTTCGGCTATCACCTGTACCTGTTCCCAGGTAATGGTGGCAACTTTGATACGATTTGGTTCGGCCGAACCCGATTTGATTTTGGCAGCTTCCCTCAATTGCACTGCAACAGGGGGCGTCTTAATGATAAATACAAAGGATTTGTCCTTATACACAGTAATAATAACAGGAATAACTTTCCCTGCTTTATCCTGCGTACGGGCATTGAACTGCTTGCAAAACTCCATGATGTTAACACCTTTGGCACCCAATGCAGGGCCTACGGGTGGCGACGGGTTGGCAGCTCCTCCTTTGATTTGCAGTTTTATAAGCGCACTAACTTCTTTTGCCATTTTAATTGATTTTTAATGTAAAGGGGATCGAGACTAACCAATAACCCGGAAAGTTATTCCTTTTCTACCTGCATAAAGCTGAGCTCCAATGGAGTTTTACGACCAAAGATCTTCACCATTACCTTGAGTTTTTTCTTCTCCTCGTTGATCTCTTCGATAACTCCGGTAAAACTGCTGAAGGGCCCGTCGGTAACCTTTACTGTTTCACCCACAATAAAAGGAATATTGAGTTCTTCGTCTTTCTCGGAAAGTTCATCTACTTTCCCCAAAATACGATTCACCTCATATTCTCTCAAGGGCACTGCTTCTCCGGCAGATCCCAAAAAGCCCAATACTCCGGGTACAGTTTTGATGATGTGCGGTACTTCGCCAGTAAGGTTAGCCTCTATCAGGATATACCCTGGGAAATAGTTTCGCTCAGCGCTGATCTTTTTCCCTTTGCGCACCTGATATACTTTCTCCATAGGAATTAGTACTTGCGATACGTATTCTTGCAATCCCAGGCGGTTGATCTCGCTTTCGATGTATTGTTTTACCTTCTTCTCGCTACCGCTCACCGCCCTAACTACATACCACTTTTTTATTTGTTCGCTCATACTAATGAAAAGAAATTGATTTCCCGTTTTTTTGCTACTGATTTAGAAGAATGAATATTAGAATATTCAGTACGCAAAATTAGAACTCAATTGTAGAAAAAAGGCTTACAAAAAGAGTTTGTAAAATTGCTTCAATACAGAGCTGAACGCCATATCCATCAGATAAACCACGGCTGCGATTATAAGGGAAGCAATGGATACAACAACGGCGCTACTTTGCAGTTCGCTCCAGGTAGGCCAGGAAACTTTATTGATCAATTCATCGTAGGTTTCCTTGAAATAATTCACAATTTTTTTCATCGTAGAAATGAAGTTTTTGAATTGTTTTCAGAAGCTTAAGGGTCTCGCTCACACCAAGACCCTCCAGATACTAAATATTCTAATCTTTGCACGGGTGGTAGGACTTGAACCCACAACCAACGGTTTTGGAGACCGCTACTCTACCAATTGAGCTACACCCGTTTGTAAAAGGGAGGCCTCAAGAAAAGGCCCTCCCTTTTTTATGGTTAATCTTACAGATTAGTCAAGGATTTCAGTTACCTGTCCTGCACCTACTGTTCTACCACCTTCGCGGATTGCAAAGCGAAGACCTTTGTCCATAGCGATGTCAGCGATCAGGTCTACAGTGATGGTGAGGTTATCACCAGGCATACACATTTCCACGCCATCGGGCAGGAAAATCTCTCCGGTAACGTCAGTTGTACGGAAGAAGAACTGGGGACGATATCTGTTGTGGAAAGGAGTGTGACGACCACCTTCTTCTTTCTTCAGGATATACACCTCAGCTTTGAATTTTTTGTGAGGAGTTACAGAACCGGGCTTCACGATAACCATACCACGGCTGATAGCATCCTTGTCAATACCTCTGAGCAGCAGACCAGTGTTGTCACCAGCTTCACCACGATCGAGGATCTTGCGGAACATTTCCACACCGGTTACTACAGACTTGAGTTTCTCAGCACCCATACCGATAATCTCAACGGGGTCACCAGAGTTGATAACACCAGTTTCAATTCTACCGGTGGCTACAGTACCACGACCGGTGATTGAGAACACGTCTTCGATGGGCATAAGGAAAGCTTTGTCAACTTCGCGGGTTGGCTCAGGAATCCAGGTATCAACAGCATTCATGAGTTCCATGATTTTTTCTACCCACTTGGGCTCCATATTCAAACCACCCAAAGCAGAACCGCGGATAATTGGAATATTGTCACCGTCGAATTTGTAGAAAGACAGCAGGTCGCGTACTTCCATTTCAACCAGGTCGAGGAGCTCTTCGTCGTCAACAAGGTCAACTTTATTCATGAAAACTACCAGCTGGGGAACACCTACCTGACGGGCAAGAAGAATGTGCTCGCGGGTTTGGGGCATGGGGCCGTCGGTTGCAGCAACAACCAGAATAGCACCGTCCATCTGGGCAGCACCTGTTACCATGTTCTTAACGTAGTCGGCGTGTCCGGGGCAGTCAACGTGAGCATAGTGACGGTTTTCAGTCTGGTACTCAACGTGGGCAGTATTAATAGTGATACCTCTCTCTTTTTCTTCGGGAGCCTGGTCGATAGAATCAAATGAGCGAACCTCAGAAAGGCCCTTCTCAGCCAATACCATTGTAATAGCGGCGGTGAGGGTGGTTTTACCGTGGTCAACGTGACCGATGGTTCCAACGTTCACGTGGGGCTTACTACGTACGAATTTTTCTTTTGCCATATCTAACTGGATGTTTAAATTTTAAAAAAGGGATTCTATTTTTTCTGATTTTGATTCTGTTGCTGGCAAATGCCTTGAGCCAACGACGGGAATTGAACCCGTGACCTCTTCCTTACCAAGGAAGCGCTCTACCCCTGAGCTACGTCGGCTGATAAAATTTTTTTCTGGAGCGGAAAACGGGACTCGAACCCGCCACCTACAGCTTGGAAGGCTGTCGCTCTACCGGATGAGCTATTTCCGCTGATACTATTTAAAAAGTGGGGGGGGAAGGATTCGAACCTCCGAAGGCGAAAGCCAACAGATTTACAGTCTGCCCCATTTGACCGCTCTGGAACCCCCCCGAAATAATTTCAGGTTTTCAATATTTTAAAGAACGAGCCGGTGGAGGGATTCGAACCCCCGACCGTCTGATTACAAATCAGATGCTCTGGCCAACTGAGCTACACCGGCAAAATTCTGGTGTCGGTCTTTTCTTAAGCTTCTGCTGCAGCAAAACTGCTATGAACATGAAAAAAGCAGACCTTTCAAAAAGGTCTGCAAATGTACGAAAGATTTAAAAACTACCAAAAATTTATTTCTTTTTTTTCCCGAATTAAGCAAATACAGGATTGACAAGCATTTAGAGCCCTTTTACTTTTTCCTTATGCCTGGTAATTTGTTTTTTAAGTGCATCGGTGGCGTTATCGATGGCTTCTTCAAAACTCTTGGCTTGCTTTTTAGCAAAAAGATCATTGCCCGGGATCATGATGCGAACCTCTGCAATCTTGTTCTCATTGGTCGAAGATTGGTCGAGTTTAAGGGTAACTTCACTGCCAATCACTCCGTCGAAAAGGCTGGCTACTTTGGTTACTTTTTCACGAATGAAACTCTCCAGTTTTACATCAGCTTTAAAATGCAATGAACTAATTGAAACTTTCATGGCGGTTCCTCCAGATTTAAGCCTTTGGGTGGGCTTGTTTATAAACTGATTTTAACTTCTCAACCGTGGTATGCGTATACACTTGTGTGGCACTCAAACTGGAATGCCCCAGAAGTTCCTTGATCGCGTTGATATCTGCTCCCTGATTTAACATGTGAGTAGCAAAGGTGTGGCGCAATATATGCGGGCTACGCTTACCTGCGGATGTATATGTGCTAAGGTAAAAATTTACCACGCGATAAACAAATCTGCGGTATATTTTTTTGCCTTTATCAGTAACGAACAGATAATCGGTAGTATTGTTTTCAAAAACCAATGATTTCTGTTTCAGGTAAAGCTTACAAGTACTTACCAGGGTATCTACCATGGGTACAACGCGTTGCTTATTCCCTTTTCCCTTTACCCTGAGTTGCCCCTGGGCCAGGTCAATATCGGAATGCAGCAACTGAACAAGCTCAGCCAGACGAATGCCTGTAGCATAAAACATTTCCAGTATCAGCCGGTCGCGAAGTCCGGCAAAATCTTCCGTAAATTCAAGTTCGTCAAAGAGCGTTTTTGTTTGAGCCTCAGGCACAAAAACAGGCAGCCTCCTGGCTACCTTTGGCATTGTAACTTTCAACACAGGATTGCTTGTGAGCGCTCCCAATTGCTGGCAGTATTTGTAGTAAGATCTCAGTGATGAAATCTTTCGGTGAATGCTTCTCGAACTTATCCCCTTCTCCAGCAGGCCAGCCAGCCAAAGACGTATCTGTTGCGGTTGTGCCTGTAGTAAGGAGAAGGATTCGTTCTCCAGCTCTCTGCAATGCTGCAGAAATTGTTCAAGATCATTACGATAACTGAGCAGAGTATGCTCAGAATATCGTTTCTCGTAATGCAGATAATCAATGAATTGGGCTATTTCCATAGAAAACAAAGAAACTTTTGCTAAAATAACAAGAATGGTACTTGTGAGCAAAAGTTTCCTTGCAAAATGCCCCTTCAGAGCAACCTCTTAGGCTTCGCTCTGGTCTCTGAGCTTCTGTATGTACTGAGCCTTTAACCTTTGCTCACGATTGATTACAGAAGGCTTGGTGAATTTTTGTCTTTCACGCAGCTCTTTCAGAATACCGGTTTTTTCAAACTTTCTCTTCAGCTTCTTGAGAGCCCTGTCAATGTTTTCACCTTCTTTGATAGGAACAATAATCATTTTGACCTCTTTCTTTATTGGGTTGAAACTATTATGATTTTCAAAAATTTATTGCAAAACGGGCTGCAAAATTACGAATAGATTTCTATTAATCAAAAAAATAATGAAAATTTTACCCCATTGAGAAATAACTTCCAAATGACTTATAAAAATGCTGGACCGGCAAGCATCCATACATTAGGTCAGTTGCTGCGGTTGCGCTCCAGAAACCTTGTCATTTGCCTGTAAAGATGCAGCCGGGCATTGCCTCCTGCAATACCGTGATCGTGATTGGTATAAATGAGCAATTCGAAATCAGCATCGGCTTCCACAAGAGCATCTATCATCTCAAGGGTATTCTGATAGTGCACATTATCATCGGCAGAGCCATGCACAAGCAGCAATGATCCTTTGATCTTACTGGCATGAGTAAGGGGTGAATAATCATCGTATCCTGCAGGATTTTCCTGTGGAGTGCGCATATACCGCTCAGTATATATGGTGTCGTAAAACCTCCAGCTTGTTACCGGGGCTACCGCAATGGCGGCATGAAACACCTCTGCCCCCAGCGCCAGGCACAACGCCGCCAGATAACCGCCATAGCTCCATCCAAAAATAGCTATACTATTCTTGTCTACGTAGGGGTAGGTTGCCAGGTATTGGGCGGCTGCTATCTGATCCCAGGCCTCCAGTTTGCCCAGTTGCATATAGGTGCTTTTGCGGAACGCCTCTCCCCTTGCCCCCGTGCCACGGTTATCTACCGAAACAACAATATATCCCTGTTGTGCCAGCATCCGAAACCATGCTCCATTGAAAGTATTCCAACGGTCGGTAACGGTCTGCGAATTGGGCCCGCCGTAAACATACATCAATACGGGGTATTTTTGATTTTCATCAAAATCGGGTGGAAAAATAATCCAGGCGTTGAGGGGTTCTCCTTCATCAACCGGGATGGTAATGAATTGTGCGGGCACATACCCCTTCTCTGCCAGTCTTTGTTTGAGAGCCTCATTGTTTTCAAGCACACGTATCTCTCTTCCCCTGTTGTCGTGCACTGAGAAAACAGGGGGTTGATTGATTGTGCTGTAATTATTGAGAAAGAATTTAAATTCAGACGAAAAGGCAGGACTGTGATAGCCCGGTGCCTGGGTAAGCTTTTGTTTATTGCGGCCATTGAGCCCAATGCTGTAGAGATGGTTTTCCATCGGACTATCTTCTGCAGAGGTATAATACAACTTTTTGTTCTTTGGGTCAACCCCCAGAAAATCGCGTACATCCCATGGTCCGTTTGTAAGCTGACGCACAAGACGACCTTGCAGATCGAACTGGTACAAATGGTTAAAGCCATCGCGTTCGCTGTTGATAATAAAGGTCTTGCCATCATCGAGAAACAACAGATCATCGGTAATTTCAATGTAATACTTGTTTTGTTCTTCCCACAGCAATTCTGTTCTTCCTGTGCGGACATCGGCCCAAAGGATCTCAAGATGGTTCTGGTGTCGGTTCAGCCTGAGGATCGCAAGTTTATGAGGATCGCGGCTCCATTTGATCCGAGGGATGTACTGATCGGTATTCTCTCCGGTGTCCATGGCAATGGTGTTGCCGTCTGACAGATGGTAAACATGTATGGATACGTGGGAATTCTCTTCGCCCGCTTTGGGGTATTTGAACCGATGTTCGATGGGATAAAGTTCGCCATACAGGAGCATGTTGAACTCCTTCACATGCGATTCATCGAATCTGTAATAGGCTATAGAGCTGCCATCGGGCGACCATTCAAATCCCTGGGTAAAGCCAAACTCCTCTTCGTATACCCAGTCGGTAGTACCATTGATAATGAAATTATGAAGGCCGTCAGTCGTAATAGCAGTTTCCTGAGCAGACCCCAGGTCTCTCAGAAAAATATTGTTATCTCTTACGAATGCAACCTGTGAGCCATCGGGCGAGAACTGCGGAAGTCGCTGCATACCCTCCTGCGAAAGCGGATAAAGTACATTTTCAGCCAGATCATATACATAGAAATCAGATTCGGAAGAGTGTCTGAAAATAGAACGGGTATTGAAAGCCAGTAATAATTTTTGTTCATCGGGAGAAAAGAAATAATCATCCAGGCCGAATTTCTCCGGGGCCTTTTCACCCGGCCACTGACTGGCATCAAAAAGGGTTCTCACAAAGCTACCCGTTGCATAAGAATACATGTTGATGCGCGAACGACCTTCCAGACGCGTAAAATGCTCGCCATCGTTCATGCTTTTGCCCAAACGAATGGTACGAGGCACAAAAACCCGATCTCTCCAGATATCTTCGAGGCTAATGGGTTGCTGAGCAAGCACGGTACTTAAGCTCACAAAAAAAACAAACAAACTCATTAGCAGCTGTTTGTAATTGCCGAAATAGTGAATCATAAAACAGTTTTTCAGGTACAACATGACCTCTTTCCGCCAACGCGTTGGCCCGGATCACAGGCGCCAAAAATACAGATATTTTCTTAACCTGACTTTCTATTGTAAAAAATGGAAAAACCCACAACTTACCCTAATGGTGTAAATTGGTTGCATTGAATAATGGGAAACACTATTGTCCGGATAAATCCTGGGTAGTTCCTTGAAATGCCTGTTGTTTGTGCTATCCCTACGGGATTAAGGAAAGAAAGACATGCTTTGTTGCTACAAACATTTCACTCCTAACTGAGTTTAGAGGCGATCGTGCCACGAAAACTAATCCATTAGGGATCTAATGTTTATAGCATGCAAAGATGTTATCTCAAATGAGTTCCGTAGAAACGGAACCCTTTAACCGGACAACAACGCATGGAAAACAAAACCGGCCATTTAAAGTGCAGGAAACGCTCAGGGAGAGAAAAAACAGAGTTAGAAAAAAACCAAAGCCTTTGAGCGCGAAAAATGGGTAATTTTACGCTTCAATTGAAAAGACTGGAGATATCAAACTCATTTTTGTAAAGGGCAAGGATCTCGTCTGTGCTGAGTGTTTCTACCTTTTCAACCTTGTTGTTGTTGGGCACGTACCAAACTTCAGCAAAAAAACCAAAAAGGGTATAGAGTTTTATGTTAAAGTAGAGGAAAGACCGCGTGGCTACCTCGTTTCCGTGTTCGAATACAAGGTATATTTTTTCCTTCAGGGGGCACTGATCAAAGGTAACTGCATCCATAGCCAAAAGATTTGAGTATCAAAAATAAAATAAATACCAAGACAACAAAATGGTTCAATCATTTTTAACGATATTTTTATGAGATTAATCAAACATATCCCCAATTTCCTCACCTCATTGAACCTTTTTACCGGAACCCTTGCGGTTGTTTTTGCATTTGAAGGTCAGTTTCATTGGGCTGCACTGCTGGTGGGGATTGCCGCACTTTTCGATTTTCTTGACGGTATGACAGCCAGGCTTCTGAAAGCATGGAGCGCAATGGGCAAGGAGTTGGATTCCCTTGCAGACCTTGTGAGTTTCGGATTGGCACCAGCAGTAATTCTATTCAGGCTTATGCAACAATCCAATGGCCTCCCCCTGGTTGCCATCAACAGCATCAACGTTTTGCCTTTTACAGCCTTTATCATCACCGTTTTTTCTGCATTGCGATTGGCTAAGTTTAATATCGATACGAGGCAAAGCGATAGTTTTCTTGGGCTCCCCACCCCAGCCAACGCTATTTTTATTGTTTCCATTCCCCTTGCATTACATTATGGGGAAGGGTTTTTCTATCCGCTTTTTGCGGCGTTGACTCAGAGTTTTGGTGCATTGGCCATCATGGTGGCGATCCTGTCATTCCTGATGATCGCCGAAATACCCCTATTCTCTCTTAAATTCAAGAGTTTCAGGTTTGCTGAAAACAAAACACGTTTTGTATTTTTACTGATCAGTTTGGCAATGATCATCATGTTTCACTGGTACGCCATAGCCCTCACTATAATATTGTATTTGCTTCTTTCTGTAGCAGAAAATCTAGCCAGGGGCCGGCGGATCGAAAAGTAATCTTGTATGGCGGAAATTCATGATCTGGGGAAAAGCGGCGAACAATTAGCCTGCAATCATCTCCAGGATAAAGGATATAAAATACTGGAGGTCAACTGGCGAAAAGGTTCACTGGAAGTGGATATCATTGCCCGGAAAGACAATCTGCTGATCATTGCAGAAGTAAAAACACGCAGCACCAATTTTTTTGGAGAGCCCGAAGAGTTTGTAACCCGTGCCAAACAGAAAAACCTCATCCGGGCGGCCAATTTATACATCCAGATCAACAACCTTGACCTTGAAACCCGTTTTGATATAGTATCCGTTTTACTCAAGGGAGACCAGCACCAGGTTCACCATATTGAGGACGCGTTTTATCCTACCCTGTAATGCGATTTTTTCACATCGTTGCATCGTCAGCAGTCTATTGGGGCATGATATTTGCCATCAGGCGAAGGACAAAATTATGATTTACCGCTGCAATTATTGGAATTGACATATAAATTTATAATTTTGTCATTGCTATTAACCCAAATTCATTTTAAACAACAAAAACTATCGCTTATGAAAAAATTTCTGACTTTGATTGCGGTGGCCGTTATGGGTATCTGTGTTGCACAGGCCGGCACATCCTATCATCTTGACAATGCAGCTGTTGATGCAATGTTTGCCAATGCTGAGGTAGTAGAACTCAATGGCTTTGAAACCATGGCACCTCTTGCCGGTATGGCAGCTGAGAACCAAATGTTTTTCCAGCAGGATAAAGATCCATTGGTAGCATTTCTGCTTGCCTGGTTTCTTGGCCCCCTGGGTATCCACAGAGCCTATCTTGGAACATCCACTGGTACAATCATTGGATACATCCTTACTTTGGGAGGTTGTGGTATTGTTGCCACCATCGACTGGATCATGCTTTTGATAGGATTGGTTAACAACGACATCAGTCAGTACATCGACAATCCAAAATTCTTTATGTGGTAGTAGCAAACACCTAAAATGCTAAGAAAAATCCTTGCGGTAATCCGCAGGGATTTTTTTTATAACAAGCTCTGCAAATACAATCTCTGGCGAGCAGTAAGCTGATCATTGTACTGCAATTCTCTCAGAAAATGATTTCTGAGGGTGTGTAATTGCCGGGTATCATCCACTTTTTGTAGCAGGGTGATGTGATGATACAGAAAAATTAAATTGCCCGGATACTGCTGGGTAAGCCAGGAGGAATAGGTAAGTGCTCCTGCATAATCCTGCTCAATTTCCTGCAATATCTTCATTAAAAAATAATGTGCTTCGGTTTTAATAACCGGATCGATGCTACGTGCTGCAATCTGAAGCTGTTGTTTCCCCTTTGCCATATCGCCCTTTGGATACATCAGGGCATACACCAGCAGAAAGGGGTATCGCCTGCTGCCGTAGGCAGTCATATAGTTATACAAACCGGAGGTCAGATTAAAGTCGGGAAAAACAGCTTCCTGCCCAAGCGAAACTTTCAGAAAATCGGCGCATTGTTTCATATGCCTTATGGCTCTTACATATTCGCCATTGAGAACATCAAGCCGTGCCTTTAGGGCATACAGGTTGATCAAATGAAACACATCGGTGAATGAAGGCTGCCCCTGGCGAAGCAGCACCTGACTTGCCTGCTGGGCAAGGGAAAGGCTCTCAAGGTAATTGCGGCTGCTCTGATCATCCATCTCCTGGCTTATCAGTCGCCACCAATAATAATGCGACCTCATCAGATGTGGCAGATAATGCGTGCCAGCTGTCAGTTTCATTTCCTGTATCTTTTTGTCTGCATCTTCAAACCGGAAATGATACAGATCTTTCATCACCAATGCTGCCTGGTGCTGCATCGGATCCAGGCTGTTACCACCTCTGGCGGCAACTGAACCCAAAAGCAACACACATACCAGAAAACACAGCTGCATACACTTATCTCTCATGATTACTCTCCGACAGGTTGAAAATCATAAATACGTATTTTTGCAGGTAGTCCTTATATTCGCTCATCATTTGCAGATTTTGTTGCCCGGCCAGATAACCGGCCTGTCTTATCCCTCCGAAATAAAAAGACTGAAACATCCCCAGACCAAGCACAAATCCACTGATATACAAATTATTAAAACCCATAAAGCCTGCAATACCCAGCGATACCAGTTGTGAGCCGGCATTGATCATTGCTTTTCCGGGATAACCCGCATACAACTGACCTGCACCGGGAACAAAAGTTGACCACCGTTCTGCCTTACTTACAGAAAGCTGCACTGGCACAGCACATTGACAGAAAACATCCATGGTCAGTTGCACCAGGCTATCCGTAAGCTGAGCATCCCAATCAGCTACCATAATCATTTCGAGGGTTTTTTCCTGCGCCAGGGGCCAATCCTCCATCCTCAGTGCAGCCAGGGCAAAAAGCAGCAAAGATTCTGGCTGTGAAGCAGTATGAGGATAAAAGTGCTCCCGCTGACGGAGCAAGCCTGCACTGGATCCATAATGTCCGGACATGTAGTCGCAAAAGGCCATTTCGTATAATACCTGCTGGTGCAGATCCGGAAACTGCTGCAAATGAGCTGATCTTTGCAGATCACGGCGTGCTTTGGCAAATTCATTCATTTGCTTCAAAGCCTGTGCCCGGTTCAAATTGGCCTGCATACGGGTTTGCGGATCGGCAGAAAAAAACCAAATTCTTTCGAAGGCAATGGCTGCTTCAAAATAATTCTGCTGCAACATCAGCTGATGTGCCTCTGCCTGCAGGAGGCTATCGGACCTTTGCGCCCGGAGTTCAAGGGTAAAGCTTTCGCAAAGGAATATGCAGGTTAAGCAGAATACGCTGATCCATCTCATAATTAAATTCATTTTGCACACGTTTTACAGCCACTGCACTTCCCCAGATATTTCCAAGGTAAAACACAGAAGTTAAAGCAGCTGAAACAATAAAGAACGGACTTTGAGGCCCAAGACGATTGTAGAAGTCCCAGCTGGAGGCCGCCAAAGCACCTACATAAAGCAGACCGGAGACTCCCTCAGCAGTTTTTCCGGCATAGATTTTTCCCAGCCCGGGCACCGCAGCCGATAGCATACCCGCCACAAGGGGCGATTTTCTTTTTGATTGCTGGATCCTCTGTCCAAAGGAAATCAAAAGTTCTTCTTCCTGCGAAAGCATACTGAAGCTGCCAGAAAAGGCAAGGGCATGGGCCTGAAACTCATCAAACCGCCTTTCAAGCAGATAAATACCGGCCCTTTGAAAATTCTGCATGGCAAATACCACAGGCAGTAAATTGTCTTTTTCATCAAAGCGGTTGAGCAATGTGAGAGCTTCATGTCTATTTCCCAGGTAGGTTTGATTGTATGCAGCAAAAAAAGAGGATCTATCAAAGAAGGGACTTTGTGAGCTTACCAGTGAAAGGAAATGAGCCGAAGCAACCAGCTCCTTGCGCCCATACAACACCCAACCGGTAAGATAATTCAGGGTATCGGCCTGGTCCTGACCTGCGGGTTGAAGATGCTCAAGCAGGAAAAGGGCTTCATTATAGCTTTGCCGGCCCAAAAGATGGTTTACAAACCGGATCTCATCCTGGAAGCCGGTTTCTTGCTGGCCAATCAGATGAAATGACAGGATCATCAGCCCACAAAAAGAACCGAATTTTTTCATGGCCAGCCTCCTTCATAGATATCAGGTGCTTCCATAACCCTACCCGTAGTTTCATTTACCAGGAGGGGATGCACATCCAGGGCCGACAGCCGGTTGCACCGCATAAGCCTGTCGGAAGTAAACAAAACACCTTTAACAATTCCGTATTGATAAATGAGATCCTTACTAAATGCCGAACAAGACACCTCATAAAAGCACTCTGAGGGAAGCTGGGGGGATATAAACTTTTGGTAGGTATACATCATACCGCCCAAAGCAAGACTGACCGGATTGTACCTGATGAGCACATTAGCAGACCGGGTGCGCATAAAGCGTATGGAGTGGTCGTGAACCAATGAGTTTTCATCCTGTGGCTTCTCTGCAAGAAAACTCAGGTCGCTGCGCGGAGGGGCAGCATTCCCTTCCTGGAGCAGCAACCCCAGCAGGAATAAAACCAGTATGATTTTATCTGCGAAGTTGGGCATCGGCAGGGACTTCAAATTGAAACCATGGGCTTTGGGCCTGATGGTTGGTACGAATATCGGAAAAGCGGATCCGGTTGATGATCGAATCATTACCTATATAGTTGAATTCTGTAACCATTGCGGGCAGATATACATCTCCGAAATACTGAAAATCTGAGTAGTACACTTTTTTGGCCAGTTTGCGCTGTGCATCATAATAGCCGGCATAAATCGGGATAAAATTCTCATGCACCAGTTCTATGCGGTTGTATACATGATATAGCGATGCAGGTGGAAACCATTCGGTAATAACAAGGCCGTCGCGAAACTGGGTACTCATCTGTTGAAAACCAAATTCCGACAAACCCAGGTCCTGGGTTTTTCCTTGCAGAAAGAAATGAATCATACCGGATTGGGTAGAATATTCTTCTCCCTGGCGATACACCACAGAGTTTTCTTTCTCATTGTAAATAGCTACTTCTCCTTTGCTGTTGGTAATCATAAACTGGCCTGCCGGATTGAGGTACCGGGTTACCATTCGCCCTGTATGTGCATGAAAAAACAGTTCGGCCTCTACGCGCACTACCTTGCCACGATGCAGGCTCTGGCTATCCATACGCAACATAACCCGTTCTACTGAAGCACTGCTGAAAGCCAGCAATGCGGGGAGGCACACCAAAAGTAAAACCGGGGAAAACAATCTTCTGAAAAAACTCATAGGTTGTGTTTTGTGGCAAAAATAAACAATATAATCAGGGAAGGAGAATAGTCTCCGATTTTTTCATTCGCTACTGATCATATATAATGCCACAGATACGATCTGCGGGAAATCATTTTGCGGCTTTGAGTAAAATCCGAAAGGTTGTACCTGAAGGAGATGAGCTTTTTACAAATATTTTTCCTTTGTGGTAGTTTTCTATTATTCTCTTGCTCAGCGACAGGCCCAGCCCCCATCCTCTTTTTTTACTTGTAAATCCCGGACGAAACACATCACGAAACTTCCCTTTGGGAATTCCACGGCCAGTATCAGATACATCTATACATACCCTGCCCGACTGCTTGCTGATGAGGACAGAAATATGCCCTTCACCAGCCATGGCATCCACGGCATTCTTACACAAATTCTCCAGCACCCAGCCAAAAAGGTTAAGATTGAGCGGAACCAAAGGGTTCAGCCCTGACTGATCCGACACCGTAAACTGCACTTTCTGAGTGGTTCGCGATCTCATATAGTCAACCGTATCCAAAACGGCATCCATGATGGGCTGATCGGTAAGCTTAGGAGCAGAACCGATCTTTGAGAATCTTTCGGTGATATTTTCAAGGCGCGCAATATCCTTCTCTATCTCGGCAAGAGTATCGGGGTCGGTTCCCTGCATTTTAAGTATCTCCAGCCATGCCATCAGAGATGAAATGGGAGTGCCCAGCTGATGGGCGGTTTCTTTCGACATTCCCACCCAAACCTGGTTTTGCTCGGCATTACGGGCTGTACTGAACAGGATATAGGCCACTACCAGGAAAATGCCAATGGCCAGAAACTGAGCCAGAGGGTAATATCTGAGCTGTGTTAGTAAAAACGAGTGGGTATAAAAAACATGACATGTTCCATGTAAGGGCAGCTCAATAACCAAAGGTGGGTTCTTATCTGCCATGGCAAGTATGGTTTGCTGTACAAAAAGTGTGTCGGCCAGATCTCCACCTTCGATATTGCCCGCTGCAATAATACGCGTCATTTCACTGTCGGTTATAATAACCGGTACATTGGCAGAATTGATAACAACTTCACTCAGGAAAGAGTCGATCAAATCATTCATCACCTGCCGCATTTGGGTAAAAAGCCAGGAGTCCTCATAATAAAGGAAATCGGTATATCCATCGTAATGGATGGGTATGGGGTCATAGTCCCGGAACCTTTCCCTGATCTCCCCTTCAAAACGCAAACCTTCCAGGCGAATACTTTCATCCCCATGCTTATCCAGATTGCGGTGCATGGTAATAATACCATCACTGCCCACAACGATTACGGGTATAGTAGTATTTTCTTCGATGATACTTCCGTAAAAGGCAATATCTCCACCCTCATCCTCCAATATTCCCCTTATGGCTCTGGCCCAAAGGGTAATTTTTTTGCGTTCCTCTTCTCTCATCTGATTGAAAAACTGCTCGGTAACCCCAACCAGGTTGGCACGGTTTTGCACTGCATCGGCCCAGATACGCACCTTTTGAAGCTCGTCCTCGGCAATTTTTTTTACCAGTATATTGGTATAGTACAACGACAAACCTACAATGGCTGCAGCAAAGCCAAGTAGGTAAATTTTCCAGCGTTGTTTTTTACTGTAGATATCCAATGTATTGGGTTGTTTTAAAGGGTAAGGCCATCGGAAGATGGATGAGTTTTATTCATCCATCAACAGATCTCGCGCCAGAAGAATATCTTCTTTGTGCTGTTTACTCACTTCGGGATAGCTAAGTTTCAGTTTCTGGAGTTTTTCAACCACAATACGACTAATTACCAGACGCATATACCACTTTTTATCAGCAGGGACAATATACCAGGGTGCCACCTTGTGCGAGGTTTGGTCCAGCATACTTTGATAGGCAACGCGGTATTCTTTCCAATATTGTCGTTCGGAGATATCACCCATATCAAACTTCCAGTTTTTGGCGGGGTTCTCTATTCGCGAAAGGAATCGTTTTTTTTGCTCCTCATGCGATACATTCAGAAAAAACTTGATAATGGTATACCCATTATTGGCATAGTACTTTTCAATATTCACAATATCATCGTAGCGGGTTTGCCAGAATTTTTTATCTACATGCAGCTGTTCATGATAAAAAGGCAGGTTCTGGCGTGCAATTAGCTGAGGATGCACTTTTGCAATGAGTACTTCTTCGTAATAAGATCGGTTGAAGATACCGATATTGCCCCTTTCGGGCATGGCTTTGAGGCATCGCCACATAAAGTCGTGTGCCCTTTCTTCCTCCGAAGGTGCTTTAAAACTTGTCACCTGGCACCCCTGGGGGTTAACACCTGACATAACGTGCTTGATCACACCATCTTTCCCGGCAGCATCCATGGCTTGCAGGATGATCAGAATACCATGCTTGCCCTGTGCATACAACATACTTTGCTGGGCACGCAGTTGAAGTATCTGTTGCTCAAATTCTTCCTGGGTATCTTTTTTTGAGGTAAAATGTTCTGAGAAGGATGGATTGTAATCGTTGATGGATGTATTGGGTTTGAAAAGAAAATGCCGGGTATCTATCATGGTTCTGCATTAAGAAATTAACAACCCGTAAAAATAGCTTTTCTTTCCCAAAGCATACTTGTATTTACAGGAAAATGGTTGCAGAAGGCATTTTGCTCACAAGCCAGCACTTCAATCTTCATCCCATTCGATCACAAATCGTCCCCTTTCTCTTTGTCTGATCTCCTGTTGTTCTTTTTGCCGCTGGGTAGGTTGCTGGTTTCGGTCATTGAGTGTGTCAGAGCGTGAAATCCCGAATTCGGTGCGGAAGGCATCCCGCAAGGTTTCGCGCTCTCTGCGGAAATCGTCTCTGAGCTTTTCTCTCACCCCCTGGCGGTCGTAGCGAAAAACAGGATCATCGATGGTACCCGTAACGAGCAAAAACAATGTGGTTCGTCCAAGTCCGTCGTCGATAATATCGCCGTATTGTTCCTGTGGATTTCGGCTTTGCCGGTTGCGCCTGGCCAGAAGGTCAGACAACAAGACCTGCAGACGGTAGTTGATCTCATTCTGAAAAGTATGTTCGCCAGAGAGTTTTATATTGATTGCATCGGAGTTGATCTCCATGTCGGGGATTATAATCTTCTGGTTTTTGATTCGGATCTGGTTTTCAAGGGTCGAAAAGCGCACCTGGTTAAGATCTCCTACCCTGATAAATCTTGAAAGGGCCAGCATAGGCTTATAGTTGATCAGCTCGCCTTGTTCAATACGAATATCGGCGGTTACCTCCAGGGCATTCCAATCGATCTCAAGGTAAGGGTTCCAATGCGAAATAAAGCGGGTATCAGCAGTGATTCTTCCACGCAGATTGTCTGCCACGATGGCTTCCTGTCCAAAATTCCCCATTTGATAAAACAGATCATGTACATCCACATTGTGAAACCTGGCGTCGCATCCGATCACCAGCCGATCGGGGTTCTGCCCGTTGATATACCCGGAAGCAGTAACACGCCCCTGCATGGTATGGAGCGATACACTACTGGCATGGAATACCTGGTTGCGCATGGTTAAGGCACCCTTTACCTGCTGTGCTTCAAATTTCCTGAAGTTCAACTGATCTACATCGGCTGCAAAGCGAAAATCGATTTTTTCAGACAAGGCAAGCTTGTAGGTGGTGTCACTCTCACTGACATTATGCTGCAACAGTTCATTGAAGTTCAGATTTGCAGAGCGCAATCGCGCATCCACCATCAGGCGTTCGTTGTCTAAGAACAACCACGGAATTACGTTGCGGAAGTAACCGGTCATGTCGAAGTCGCTGGAGGATGCATTGCCACTGAATTCCCTGATAACGATGTCGTTGTTATTAAAAAGCAGGTCGGCGAATATCCCATTGTACTCCAGTGGATCGTTCTTAAGCCTGAAGGAAAGATCTTCTGCTTTGACAACTCCCTGCACCTTACTGGCCATAAAGTTGTGCGAAGAGAAAGAGCCTCCCGAGCCTAGTTTTCCTTTAAATTCAAGGTCTACAAGAAGCTTCCCTGACGCCCTGGGCAATTGCTCCCATTGGAGAAAACGAGCCCACTCGTCGGCATTGATATCTGAGTAGAGTTTAAAGTCCAGTTCGGGAACCAGAAAGTTGTGCATAGACCCACCACCACTTATCCGGCCCTTGTTCAGGTTTGTATGAAAATCGGTAAGGGTAAGGGTTGCAGAGGCAAGGCTTCGCTGACTCCCATTGTTAAAGCTGGCGTCAAAGGATATATTCTCAAGCCTCAGGTTGGCTCTGCGATGAAACAGTTCTCCCTGGCGGATGCCAAAGTTTGCACTTACAAAGGGTTTTACAACACTGGAGAAGGTGCCTTTGATCTGTGCATCGAAATAAAACTCGCCCTTGCTTCTGTATCCTTCAAAATACCGGGCATACACCGGGGGAAGGTCGCGGATAAAATGATCGAGCCGCAATTGGGATGCAGCCACCGAAAGGTCAACCCAGGTATCCTCCCCCGACAGATCGATATGGCCACTGGCAACGAAAACATGATTCCCCAGCCTGAAATTTCCTTGTCTGATTTCGAAATGATTGTTGTTGGCAACATCAAAGCCCAGGTCGAAAGTAAGGTCCTTTTGCCCCACCATAAAAACATTATCGAGCACAAGCTGGTCGAGGAAGAGATTTCCCTCCATGCTCATTCGATAGGAATTCATGCTGAAGTTGCCTCTTAAGCTGGCTTTGCGCAACAAGAGCGCAATCTGATGTTTATTGGCCAGATCATGATACCGGAATTCAACCTGGTTGAACAGCACCCTTTGCAGTTGAAGGCTGAAATCTTTGGGAGGAGCTTCCGGATCGCTTTCCCAGAAGCTGTAGTTATTGCTGCCATCGGCAAATACCTTAATTCTCAGATCGGCACGAGATATTTCCACTTGCCGGATTTTGTAATTTTTGCGCAACATATCCAGTATGCTGAATTGCAAATATACACGATGAGCCAGCAATAATGTGTCTTTTTGGGGAGTGTTATCCATTACCCTTACATTACTTAGGGTAAGCGAAGCCAATGGAAAACTCCTGAAAACATTTACAGAAATATCGTCTACAAAAATTTCTGTTTTCAGCCCTTGATTGAGGGCGGCTACAAAGCTGTTTTTGATACTATCGCGATACACATAGGCCAGCACTGAAAGGATCAACAGTGCTGCGGCCAGAAAAAGGGTACCCGAAATGAAAGCCAGGCGCAAAAACTGCCTGATCTCTGATTGATAATTTCTGAAAATTGTAAACATGAAGCAACAACCCAACAAAAAGACTAAACGCGACTTTTATTTGAACGGCCCCTATTTCAGGGGACTCCAGAGAGATTGGGTCAGCGGATCATCTTCAGGAAGTTCACCTCTTTCTCACTGAGGTATCTCCACTGACCTCTTGGCAGGTCCTTTTTCGTAAGTCCGGCAAAAATCACCCTGTCAAGCTTTTCAACTTTATAATCGAAGGCCTCAAATATTCTTCTCACTACCCGGTTTTGCCCTGAATGCAACTCGATACCCACCTGGGTTTTATCTTCATTGCCCTCTGCGTACTCCAGTGCATCAGGTACAACCTGCTGTTCATCAATTTCTACCCCTGTCAAAATTTTCTGCATGTCGCTGCGGGTAAGGGGCTTGTCGAGCACAACATGGTACAATTTGCGCACACCATGTCGGGGATGAGTAAGACGTTTGGTTAACTCGCCATCGTTGGTTAAAAGCAACAAACCGGTAGTATTTCTATCGAGCCGCCCTACGGGAAACAAACGCTGCTTACCAGGCAGGTTTACCAATTCCATTACTGTTTTTCGGCCCTGCGGATCGTCCAAAGTGGTAATGTAATCTTTGGGCTTATTGAGCAATACATAAACCTTTTTTTCAGCATTGAGCGTTTGCCCATCGTACACTACAACGTCGGAGGGATCTATTTTGGTGCCCAGCTCATTTACTATTTTTCCATTTACCGAAACAGCTCCGGCAGTAATAAGCATATCGGCCTCTCTGCGGGAGCAAACCCCTGAATTGGCAATAAATTTATTCAGGCGAATCTTGCCATCGGAGGGTGTTTTGGCTTTGGGAGGAGTACCTTTGGGTTTATAGGCTGGTTTGTCTTTCCCATGTTTCCAGTCAGCGCCTTCTTTTCGGGGTTTCCAGTCAGCACCTTCCTTGCGGGGTTTCCAGTCGGAGCCCTCTTTGCGAGGTTTCCATTCAGCACCTTCTTTGCGGGGTCTTCTGTCCTCTCCGTCTTTGCGGGGTTTCCAGTCAGATCCCTCTTTGCGGGGTTTCCAGTCAGATCCCTCTTTGCGGGGTCTTCTGTCCTCACCTTCTTTGCGGGGTTTCCAGTCGTTACCCTCTTTGCGGGGTCTACTGTCGTCGCCATCTTTACGAGGCGTCCAACCTGGTTTAGCGTGTTGACCTTCTTTTTTCCAGGCGGGCTTTGCCCCTTCTCTGCGATCTGATGAACCTGATCTGCTTTCGCCACCTTCGGTTCGGCTTTTTTTATTGCGTTCCCAGGCAGGGCGATCAGATTGCCCTTCAGATGCATTGCCGGAGCGTTTAAAGGGTTTTCCAGTTCCTTTATAAGTGCCTTTGCCAGATTCTCCGCTCTGGTTGGATGAAGGTTTGCGATATTTATCCTGACCCCGGGATGATGGTTTTTCTGTCATGATCAAAAAAAGTAATAATTGTTGTATAATAATGTGGAGTAGGCTCCCGGAACAGGTATCATAACCTGAACCTCTTAAAAGAGAGACTGTTTAAAAAATGGCCTTGTAGCAATACAGGTTAAGAGAATAAGGATATTTGGCCTGGATCATTAATAGTATGTATACAAAAAAAAGGGACATTTAAGCGCAATGTCCCTTTTTAAAGCGATATAAGGTTTATTGCTGAACAGCTCCCAATCTCTCGAAAGCTTCATCTGCTTTTTGCATCATTTGATCCAAAAGCCCATTGAAGTATTTCTTCGCAGCACCTTTACCGATGGAAGGATCAGGGTTGTTGATCTTTTCCATCAAACTGTTTCTTGTGGTAATAATGTCTTCTATGATTTGATCAATTTCCTGAAGTTTATCCTTCTGATCAGCTTTGAAATGGTAATGCAGGAAGCAGGTTTCAATTACTTCTTCCATCAGGAAGTTGATATCCCTTTTAAGGTCTTTAATACTAGCCATTTTTATTGTTTTTAATTTGGGTGCAAAGATACAAAAATGCTCAAACAATGATCATAAAAATACCATGGGATTAAAGTGCCATAATTCCGGGTATTTGCCCGGCCTGTTGGTAGACCCCGATAATATGGTCAGCGCTGGCCATTTGCTGCTTCGCGGTTATACTCACAAACCTTTTGTTTCGCGATTCTTTGCGATAGATTATTGCCTCGGGAGCAAACAAAGCTTCTACTCTTGCAATACTTTCCATTTGCGCCGGCACAATAAACTTAAACATATAAAGTAAGGGCCAATGGGAGTTAATAATAAGTTTTTCCCTAAGCGAGTTCAGATTTTGCATCTTCTGGCAAACAATTTAATCAAATTACATCAAGGATCTCTATTTCGAAGATCAGGCATGAGTTACGAGGAATACCTCCCATGGCAAACGAGCCATATCCCAGTGCAGATGGCACAAGCAGCATACCTTTCCCCCCAGCCCTGAACATGGGCACACCTATTTGCCAACCACGAATTGTATTCTGCAGATTAAAGTCGACCCCTGTACCAAAATCAAAAGTTTTCCCGTCGAGCAACATCCCTTTGTAATTCATTCGTATTAAGGATGAAAGAGTGGGTTGTGCACCAGTGCCAGGTTTTTCAATCACATAAAACAGGCCCGAAGAGTGCTCCTGAGCATCCAATTCATTTGCTGCAATATAGTTTAGGAGTTTCTGACGATCTCGCTCTGCGATTTTATCAGGATCATCTTTACCACACCCTGAAAATACCAGAAGGCTGGCAAAAAACAACAACAAGAAACCATTTCTGGACATAGGGTAAGATGTATTTAGGTAATAAAAAAATACTGAGTTAGGTTCTCCGTAACAACCCTTATAAGTAATCCTGCCAATTCGAACCAGGTGT
This sequence comes from Bacteroidales bacterium, assembly GCA_046291875.1. GTDB lineage: Bacteria > Bacteroidota > Bacteroidia > Bacteroidales > UBA7960 > SKVR01. The sequence continues at coordinate 175,346 of JBKBSF010000006.1, forward strand.
CAGGAGTGATAAATACCAGTGATTGAGAATACAAAAGTACGAAAAATCACCAGCCCAAATGCATTCTTTAACACAAATGGGGAAACGGCAACCCAACACCACAACCACAACACATTGGTTAAATCGGACCCAAAATGCTTAATAAAGAACTTTTTTGATGTTTTATCGATAGTATTACACAATTAAACATGCCAACAAACAACAAAAACGAACTAACACACCCAATAACCATATGTTAAATCAAAAAGATGCTCCTTTTGATTTTCAATGATTTAACTTGAGATTTTTTCAACTAAATAAGGGTTAACCCCTACAAAAAAATATGAAACATTCCTTATTGAATGCTTCGGAAACCTGAAATACTTTTAGCCTAAAAAAATAAGTTCTTCAACCAAACGCATTTTTATCATGACAAAAAAGATTTTTCCATACACAAACCAAAACCCTGAATGCCTATGAAACAAAACCAGAAAAGTTAACCTCCCAAGCTTTGTCTTTAACAAACAATGAAAGAAAAAAAGCCAAACGAATTACAAATCAAATCCAAACCTATGAAAAAGATCAACTATTTTATTGTGGCCATGGTACTCTGTATTATGGGTCTGAGCGTTGGCACAGACACCTATGCACAGCTCTACGGCCCCAATCTTATTGTGAATGGTGATTTTTCCGATGGAAATACCGGTTTTGATACCGATTATTTCTTTGTAGATCCCGTTACCGGAGCCTCCAATGCGCTGGTACCCGAGGGCAGATACACGGTAGCCACCAATCCGCGGACCTATCACCCCAATTTCGTGAATCTTCCCGACAACACCGACCCCTTCCTTATTGTCAATGGCCATACGGTACAAACCATGCAGCAGCAAGGTATTGATAATGAATATGCCATTGTATGGCAGCAGGAAATCTTAGGTGTTGAAGAAGGCAAAGACTACGAGTTCAGTTTTGACCTTCGCAGCCTGGTAACTACTGCTCCTGCACAATTGAGCATTACCATTTTTATCAACGGAACTGAATTT
>JBKBSF010000007.1:0-163616 GCA_046291875.1 Bacteroidales bacterium
ACCATCGGCAACGTAGATAACGTTCAATGCTTCGGACAAAGCAACGGATCGGCCCAGGCTCAACCCAGTGGCGGCACTGCTCCCTACTCCTATGCATGGAGCAACGGACAAACTTCAGCCACCGCCTCCGGCCTTGCTGCAGGAAACTACTCTGTTACCGTAACCGATGCCAACGGTTGCACAGCCACCGGCAATGTTACCATTACACAGCCTACTCAGATCAATATTGCGGTTACCACACAAACCCAGCCCAGCTGCTTTGGTGGTACCAACGGTACTATTACCGTTGCAGCATCGGGTGGAACACCCGGTTATACCTACAACTGGAGCAACGGACAAACCGGTGCCACCGCCAGCAACCTGGCGGCAGGAAACTACACCGTAACTGTTACCGATGCCAATGGTTGTACACGCGATCTGGCCATCAACCTGGGTCAACCCGCACTTCTGGAAGCCACTATAATCAACTCTGAGGATGTGGATTGCCACGGACAGGAAACCGGCTCTGCTACCGTTCAGGGAACAGGGGGTACGTTGCCATACACCTATGCCTGGAGCAACGGACAAACCGGTGCCACCGCCATTAACCTGGGTGCAGGAAGCTACACCGTTACCATTACCGATGCCAATGGTTGTACTGCCACCGCAAGTGTTACCATAGTACAAAATGCACCGCTCATTATTACTGCCACCATTACCGATGCAAGCTGTAACGGACTTGCCGATGGTGCAATCCAGATCAATGTATCAGGAGGAACAGGAGCTGGCACATACACTTACCTCTGGTCAACAGGAGCAACTACACAAAACCTTACCAACATCATCTCGGGCAATTACTCTGTAACAGTAACCGATGCCAATGGATGTTTTATCACAGAGAATTTCTTCGTAGACCAACCCGAAAGCATTCTGGCCAGTGAGACCATTACCCCGGTTTCCTGCCACGGAGGGAATAACGGTGCAATCCTTGTAACGGCTACCGGAGGAACCACTCCTTATTCCTACCTGTGGTCTACCGGATCTACCAGCAATCAAATTACCGGCCTCACAGCAGGAGCCTATTCGCTTACCATTACGGATGCCAACGGTTGTACTGCAATTCAGGCTTATACAGTTCCGCAACCCGACCCCATCAGCTACAATGCTACCGTTACCAATATCTTATGCACAGGTGAGGCTAATGGTTCAGTCACTATCACCAATGTTCAGGGTGGCACTCCCCCGTTCTCCTATGCCTGGAGCAATGGCAGCACAACCCAGAACCTTACCAATGTATTGGCTGGCTCTTACACTCTTACTATTACCGATGCTAACGGATGTACAGCAATCGAAACATTTGTAATTACAGAACCGGCCGATGGGCTTAATGTAATTATCAATACTGTTGATGTGGGTTGCTGGGGCGAAGCCACGGGTTCTGCCTTTGCCATCGTTACCGGAGGCACTCCATTCCCTGGCAATACCTACCAATATCTCTGGAGCACGGGTGCTACCACCGATTTCATTCAAAACGTGGGTGCAGGCACCTATTCCCTGACTGTAACCGATGCCAATGGATGTACTTCTGTAGCAACTGCAGTGATCGAAGAACCCGACTCTCCCCTGGAAGCCAATGCCGGACCCAGCATTACCATTTGCTCGGCAGCCAATGAAGGCTTTGCAGTGCTTGGCGGCACAGGACTTACTCCAACAGCTATCGGAGGATCAGGCCCTTACACCTACTTATGGACAGCAAATCCTCCCGACCCCTCTTTGGCAGGGCAGGAAAATCTTGCCAATCCTATCGTACAGCCCCTGGTTCAAACTACCTACACCGTATTGGTAACCGATATCAACGGTTGTACGGAAACCGACTCTGCAACCATCACCGTTCACCCCACCGTAATTGCTGATGCAGGTGGTGGCGATGACAATACAATATTCCTTTGCTCAGGAGGTTCTGTTACCCTGGGAGGTACGCCTCTTGGAATTGGAAACACTGGCTATTACCAGGGCAATCCCAATGTAAACCCCAACCTGTTTACCTATCGTTGGGACCGCATTGCACCCACAACCGGTTTTGTGAATAACCAGCCTCACCCAACAGTTGCTCCCACCGTTACCTCTACCTATGTGGTAAGGGTAAGAGAGATTGGCGGTTTCAATTGTATAGCTTACGATACTGTTACAGTTGTGATTGTGCCCGCACTTATGGTGCAGGCCATAGCCGATGCTTCTGTTTGCAACGGTAACAATACTGGTGTAAGCTTTACCCTGGGAGCTACCATCAGTGGCGGTACCGGCGATCCTGCCAATTACTCTATTCTCTGGACAGCCAACCCTGCAGATCCATCACTCGCGGGCCAGCAGAACCTGCTCAACCCGGTGGTTAGCCCAACCCAGACAACCGTCTACACCATTACTGTTACGGATACCGAAGGTATTGCCTGCCAGGCTTCTGATGATGTAACTATCACTGTATTCCCCGAAATAGTGGTGGATGCTGGAACTGACACCACCATTTGTCATCCTGACAATGGAGGTGATTTCATCCTGGGAGGCAGTCCTACTGCACAATACATTGACGGCTCTGCCGGAAGCTTTACCTATAGCTGGACTTCCGATCCGGCAGGATTTACTTCCAGTGAAGCCAACCCAGTTGTAGCACCCACACAAACCACTACCTATTTCCTTACTGTTACCGATGCCAATGGCTGCCAGGAGTTTGCCCAGGTTATCGTAACGGTACTGCCTCCCCTTGTGGCCAATGCGGGCACAGACCAGGAGATGTGTCATCCCTCAAATGGAGGTGAAGTGCAGCTCAACGGATCGGCAAGTGGCGGTACTCCCGGGTACACCTATTTGTGGGAACCCGCAGAAGGACTGAGCAACCCCAACATTGCTAACCCCATTGCCAGCCCTTCTTCTACAACCATCTACACCCTCACGGTAACAGATGCTTTTGGATGCCAGGACACTGATCAGGTGCAGGTTTCTGTAACAAACGAAGTGGTGGTTGAAATTACAGGCGATGACCAGATGTGCCATCCGGCAGATGGAGGTTTTGTAACCCTTATTGCCAATGCATCTGGCGGTACCGGTGCTTTCCTATACCAATGGTCTGCCAACCCTCCTTATGATTTTGGAGGTCAGCAGAACAATGCCACCATTACCGTGAATCCTAGCATCAACACAACCTTTACCGTGGTAGTTACAGACCTGGGTGCACTGGCTTGCCAGGCCCAATCCAGCTTTGTTGTAACTGTTCTTGATCCTTTGCAAATCATTTTCGATACAGATACCGAACTCTGCCATCCTGACAATACTACCGACCCAGGTACAACCATTACAGCTCTTGTAGGGGGTGGATCAGGAGACTTCACTTATCTGTGGAGCACCGGTGAAGATACCCAGGCGATTTTTGTAAATCCCATGGCTTCAACTACCTATTCGGTTACTGTTACCGATAATATAAGTGGATGTACCACAGAAGAATCTATTTTAATCACTGTATTTGATCCCCTGGTAGCAGATGCCGGGGCCGATGCCACGGTATGTTTCATGTCGTCGGTGCAGCTCAATGGTAGTGCTTTCGGAGGCTCAGGCAGCGGTTATACCTACTCATGGTTCCCAACTGAGGGGCTTAGCAATCCGAACATTGCCAATCCGGTTTATACCACGCCCTCCAACCTGAATGAAGGAGAAACGGTTGTATTCACCCTCACTGTTTCCGATGCCAACGGATGTATTTCAACCGACCAGGTAACTGTAGAAGTACTTCCTGAGATCATCCTGGATGCCGGAGACGATCGCGAGGTTTGCTTTGGATCAGAGGTGATGCTGGGTGGAGATCCCACCGCTCAGGGAGGATCCGGCAACTACAACTACTTCTGGACCATCCAACCCGGCGGTTTCCAGTTCTCAACCAGCCCCAATCCTGTAGTAACCATCGACTTTACCGGTTCAAGAGAATACCGTCTGCTGGTACATGACCTGGAAGGAAACTGCTTCCGCTCTGCCGATGTTACCCTTACTGTGATTGACGAACCCATTGTTACAGTAACTGCCAATCCCGAGCAGATCTGCGAAGGAGCACCCTCTGTACTAACTGCCACAGGAGGAGATTCTTACCTGTGGAGTACGGGCGAAACAACTGCCCAGATTACCGTGTTCCCAACCGAAACTACTACCTATTCGGTAACTGTAACCAATATCTGCGGCAGCACCACAGGAGAAGTAACCGTTGTGGTTGCTCCCGGCCCTGTGGTAGACCTTGGAGAAGACATTGAGGTCTGTGCCGGAGAAATCGTGGTACTGGATGCCGGCAGTTTTGCCAATGCTACCTACCTGTGGTCAGACGGAAGCACAGAACAAACACTTGTCGTTACAGAAACAGGAATATATTCCGTTACCGTAACCAGCCTTGATAATTTCTGCAGCTCCGAAGACCAGATACAGGTTACTTTCAACCCATTACCCCAGGCTCTTGTGGGCGAGGATCAGATCATCTGCCTTGGAGAAGAGGTTATGATCGGTGTGGATGATGCAGGTATGCCAATACCTATCAACACTTACCTTTGGATCAGTTCACCAGAGGATCCCTCCATCAGCGATCCGACCATTTCTAATCCAATTGTGAGCCCCACCGTAACAACAACTTACACTCTCATTGAAACCTATGTGGAGACTGGCTGTACCAACAGCAATTCTGTTGTGGTTTCAGTAGTAGGGGGCTTACCCAATGCAGGTGAAGACCAGCAGATATGCCAGGGAGAATCTGTAACCCTTGGCCCTGATGTGCCTTATCCAGGAAATACCTACTTCTGGACTTCAAGCAATCCTGACGAGGTTTTCGAAAATGACATACCCAATCCGGTTGTTTCGCCCAGTGTTACTACAACTTACACCCTTGTGGAGGAGTACACCGAATTCGGATGTATCAATACAGCCAGCGTGGTTATCACGGTATTACCCTCTCCGCAGGCATTTACCGGCCCCGACCAGGACATCTGCCTGGGAGAAATGGTAACCCTCGGAACAGAGTATACTGAACCCATGCCACCCAACACCTACCTGTGGACCAGCGAACCTCTTGATGAATCTATCAGCGACCCCAATGTGTCCAACCCCACGGTAAGCCCCACGGTAACCACAATCTACACCCTTACCGAAGTATTTATCCTTACCGGTTGTACTACAGTAAATACGGTGGTTGTTACGGTACATCCTTATCCTGAAGCCATCGTGATTGACGATACCAGCGTATGCCAGGGAGAATCTATCCAGCCAGGCTCTGCCGCTCAACCCGGACTGAGCTACTACTGGACCTCTGAACCCCAGGGATTTGTTTCTACCGATGCCAACCCGGTAATCGTTCCCAGTCAGTTGCCCCTGGATGCCAACAACCAGATCACATTGATCCTGCAGGTGTCCAACGATTTCTGTACATCCGAAGCGCAGGTGATTATAACCGTAATCCCGGCACCAGAACCTGAGGTAAGCGACGATCTTACTTTCTGCAACCCCCAGGATGCCCAGGATACACCCATTGGAGGTGAAGCCATTGACGGATACATCTATCAGTGGCAAGGTTCAGACGGATTCAGCTCATCAGAAGCCAATCCTTTGGTAAGCCCTACCGCTACAACAACCTATACACTTATTGTTACGGATACCCAAACAGGTTGCTCTGCTACAGTACAGGTAGTGATTACCATCAGCGACCTGAGCTTTGTTCAAACCAACAATCCAAGGGTTTGCGAAGATGCACAAGTAGCCGTATTAGGACAGGATGTTGAAGTAAGCGGAGGTACACCACCCTATACCTGGTTCTGGACCAACGCCCAGGGCAATAATATCGGAAATCAGAAGGAGGTAGTTGTAAATGCACCGTTCTCAGAAAACTACACCCTCACAGTACTTGATGCTGCCGGTTGCCCCATAAGCCACACCTTCCAGATCGAGTTTATCGACAATCCGCAGGTGAGTTTGCTTATCAACAACAACCCGGCAGGAAGTGTCTATACTGCTTACCAGGGCCAGACAGTTATTTTCGAAGCCATCCCCAACGGATACGATCGCTACGACTTCTACCTGCTTGATGCCGAAGAAACGCCAAATCCACCTTCAGAAGAGGACCTGAAAGATATGGGTACTCCCGCACAGTCAGGTTTGTCGAACCGTTTCATCGTTAATGACCTGAAAAACGGCCAGAGGGTATTTGTGGTGGCATTTGATGGTGATTGCTCCGGAGCCAGTGATATGGTTACCATCCTCATCAATGAACTTCCCAATGCCTTTACCCCTGATGGCGACGGCATCAACGATACCTTTGCCGAAGGACTAGAGATTACTATCTTCAACCGCTGGGGACAAAAAGTATATGAAGGAACCAGTGGATGGGATGGCACATTCAACGGCCGTAAGGTATCGCCAGGCACCTATTACTACCTGGTAAATATCTATGATGAGTTCAACAACAAAACCACCATGAAAGGTTCTGTAACTGTTATTTTAACTGAATAATCAACCCACAATGAGGTTCCGGTCATATGACCGGAACCTTTACAAAAGAAATGCGTATACAGCTTTGAAGAAATGGAATAAATTCTTTCAGAAAAACTAATTTCGATGAGCCGACTTTATATTTTTACGCTATGCATTCTTCTTGCATTGCCTGCTGTGGCGCAACGCACACAGCAGCGCATTGCCGTGGGCGATGATTTTTACAACAAGGAACAGTTTCATGAAGCGATCAAGGTTTATGAACGCATTTTAAGAAGAGAAAGCAATCCGGTGATCCGTCAGGAACTTTCTTTTAAAATGGGAGAATCTTACCGCAGACTGCTCAACTACGAAGAAGCTAAAAAGTGGTACACCATTGCACTCAACCTGGGATTTGAAGACCCCATCATTTTCCTGTATCTGGGCGAGATGACCCTGGGGCTTGAAGAATTTGAAAATTCAATATTCTACAGCCAGTTATTCCTTGAATCATACCCCGGCCATGAGTTGGGGACAAAACTTTTGCAGTCGGCTCAGTTTGCAAAAGAAAATTACACTACCGAAACCATCTTTGAAGTCTCCAACGAACGGGGCCTCAACAACCGCGGGCAGCAATGGGGCGTAAATATGCTCGAAAACGTTGTAGTGGTATTCCAGGATCAGGCAAGGGTAGATGCCCAGTTTGACATTGACATTCGCCTGCGCTACAACAATATTTTTTATTGGGCTTTGGTTTCCAGAACGCTCAAGGATCGCGTGATTTTCTCCTCCACCCTGCCCATGGATGGAAGTTCAACCGGTGGATATTCCAATATTTACCAGGCCACTTTCAACCGTCGTAAAGGAGACTGGGACATGCCCAGGCTGCTGGGGGGTGGTATAAACTCCAACTATTACGATGGCTTCCTTTCTTACGATGCTGTAAATGAAATCGGATACTTCATGAACAGTGGCGGGCAAACCGGTAACCGTGCCACCGCCGACATTTACACCGTAAAATACAATAAGAACAACGACTTCTGGGGCTCCCCCGAGATGTTTGTGTTCAACAGCGATGAGTTTAACATCGGTTATCCTTCCATCAATGAAGATGGTACAGTGCTCTATTTCGCCTCCGATATGCCTGGTGGTTTTGGCAGGTATGATATCTACAAAATGATAAAGGACGAAGAGGGCAACTGGGGAGACCCCATTAACCTGGGCCCGGTGATCAATACCGAATTCAACGAATCCTACCCCTTTATTGCAGGCAATGTATTGTATTTCTCCTCTTACGGGCATCCTGGCTTTGGAGGCTTCGACGTGTTTTATTCCATCATTGATGAGGATGGCAACTATGGCACTCCCATCAACATGGGTGCACCGGTAAACTCCAGTGCCGATGACTTCGGATTTGTAATTGATGATAATTATACGCGTGGCTTTTTCTCCAGCAACCGCCCCGGGGGTGAAGGAGAAGACGACATCTATTCTTTCAGGGTAGTGCCTAAAACCTTTATGGTACAGGGTCGGGTAATTAACCAGATAACAGGTGAACCTGTCGGAGGACTACAGTTGTTCTTCTATGATGACAACAACAATTTCTTTGATGCCATAACCGATGCAATGGGTTTCTACACTCTGCCCGATCTCAGTACCAATGTAAATTACTACATCTCGGCATACCCCGACGGGTTCCATGAGCTTGCAGATACCCTGGCTGTGCGCGATCAGCTGCTTTCGAGCCGTTTTACAGTTATCAGTGATTATGAAAGAAACTTCGCACTGATCCCATTGGATCATGTGGCACCCGAACCTGAACCTGTTGACACCAAAGAAGAACCGGTGATGGTTACTCCCGATCCGCTTCTGGCCGACGATTTTCCTGCATTGGACAAAACGCCCAAAGAAGAGGTTCCTGCCACACGTGCGGAAGACACCATTGAAGATCAGCTTCGCAGAAGAGGAACGGAACAGGCTCCGGTATTTACACTAAGCTCTGATGGCTTCCCCACCATTTATTTCGATTTTGGCAAAGCCAATCTTACACCCACAGCCATTGCCCAGCTTGACACCATGATCCGGTTTATGCGCGCCAATCCAGAAAAAGGAGTAATTGTGCATGCACACACCGACGAGATCAGTGGTTACCTGTTTAACTTCTACCTGTCGCAGCAGCGGGCCCAGAGTATTCTGGTGCATCTGCGGCGCAACGGAATCGATCCATCGCGGATCTACCCCAAGGGACACGGCAAAATGCAACTGGTGGTTCGCAATGCTACCGGTGATGCACAGCACAGGCTCAACCGCCGGGCTACTTTCGAATCGATCCCCATGAATGAACTACAGGCATACCTGGAAGATGCTTCGCGCCACAGTTTCCGCTACCTCAATTCCATTGAGAAGGAAGCCCACTTTGCACAGGGAGTAGAGTTCATGGTGCAGTTTATGGCATCGCATGTGCCCATCAACCCACAGTACTACAGGAAGATCATGGAGAATATTCCTGATGTTGACATTATTTATTATTACGATACAGATCGCTACCACCGTTACCTGGTAGGCAGCTTCAAAGATTTCGACACGGCATTTGCCATGCAGCGAAGACTAAGAGAGCTGGGATATGAGATTTACGTTGTGGCTTTCCACAATGGCGATCGCATACCCGTGAGCCGGGCACGCAGGCTGGTTGGTGAGCTGTAGCACCCTTTGATTAACAAACAGAATTACACAATACCGGCTATGAAGAAACTAACCCTTGCACTAACACTTATCGGCTTGTTTCAGCTGAATCTGATGGCCCAGAACGATGCCCACTTCAGCCAGTACATGTTCAACGAAGGGGTTTTTAACCCCGCAGCCATTGAGGTATCCAATACCATCAATGCCTCACTGGTGGCCCGCCAGCAATGGGTGGGGTTCGAAAATGCCCCCTCCACACAGGCACTCAATGCCAGCACCTATATCCAGGAACTCTTCGGGGGTGTAGGGATCAACATTGTGCACGACCGCCTCGGGTATGAAAGCTTTTTGTCAGCACGGGCCTACTATGCTTTCCCTGTTCAGATTGGTGTTCTCTCGAGTCTTACTTTTGGACTGGGAGCCGGCATTGTAAACCGGAACATCGACGGATCAAGACTACGCTATGGCGATATGTCTGACCCCAATGCCATTTTCGACAGGCAGAACTTTCTGCGCCCTGACTTCAACTTCGGTGCAGAATACGTTGACCCCAATCTTACAGTAGGTTTTGCAACTACTCACCTTTACAGATCAGTAAAAGGTTCCCAGAGCGACTACACGCCACGCCACTATTATCTTTATGCCAAATATCTTTTCGAAGATGTGATTGACAGGGTTGACATTCAGCCCTACCTGCTGTTTAAAAGCAGCTGGTTTATGACCCAGTTCGACATCAACGTACTGGCCTATTACGATAATATGCTCTGGGGTGGGTTCTCCTACCGGCTTGGAGATGCCATTTCGGCCATGGTGGGTTATTTTATAACCCCTGAAATTCGCGTAGGATACGCATACGACTACGCAGTGGGTGTAAGTCGCGGATATAACGGGGGATCGCACGAGATTATGATCAGCACCACCTTTGAAGGCTTTAACAAAACCCGTGTAACACCCAAAACACCCAGGATTTTTAACTAGGTTAGGTTGACCCCAAAATACAAACAATGGAAAGACCGGCTTATGGCCGGTTTTTTTATTACCCGGATTTTTCGTATTTTGCAAAACACACATACTACTTATTAAACTGAGTTCTTTAAGATAAGTAACAAACCTACCAAAAGCCACCGTTATGGAAAAAAAAGCCAGTACAAAAAAGCAAGAGTCTCCCCCCAAACCCAGCAAACAGGTTTTGCACACCCGCATCATCGACGATGTGTTTACCGATGCAGTGGAAACCCTCAAGCCACGCTTCCAGGTAAACATTGATGCCTACGTGGAACGGCTATGGGAAGCCAGCCCGGCTTTGTTCCAAATCCTTAAAAACAGCGAAAACCTTGATCAGGCCAGGGAGCAGTTTTACCAATATTTGGAGAAAGCCGAAAGAAAGATCTTTGAAGTTGACAATGATTTGCACATACTGGAAAAATCTACCGTACGCGAAGCCATCAGGGTTATGAAAAGCATCATTGGCCCGGTAAATGAATACCGCACCAACTTTTCGGCGCTGGATCTGCTCATGCAGCTCGCACGCGGCCGGCAGGAAAGCCTGCGGGAAAAAGTATCACCCGGTTTCATCATGGAGTTTATTAATCTTTTCAGAGGCCTCGAAGGGCGATCCAACATTTATTTCGAAAGCAAACAAGCCAAAAAGGGCATTCCGGATTTCCTTCAGCTTTCAGGAAGAGCTGCATCTGAAGCCCGCACCAATATCCTCAATGAGTTGTCGTCGAACATGAAGAAATACCTGCGGAAATATCCCAGCGGATTGGAAGAAGAGGTAGTACACTGGCGCAAAGCCAACAAAAAACGTATCCTTAAATACTTTAATGCACAGGAAAAAGATTGGGATGACTACCAATGGCACCTCAAACACGTAATCAAAGATGCGGCACCTCTTAAGGAACTCATTGAGCTTACAGAAGAACAGCGCGATGCAATAGACCGTGCCACCCAAAACAAAATCCCCTTTGGCATTACCCCATATTACCTGAGCCTGATGGACACCAAGCTAAACATTGGCTACGACCATGCCATAAGGGCACAGGTTATACCTCCTCCGGATTATGTAGATGCGCTTATTGAGAGCAAGGAAAACCGAGGCATGCAATTCGACTTCATGGGAGAGCACGACACCTCCCCTACCGACCTGATGACCCGCAGATATCCTGGCATTGCCATCTTAAAACCCTACAATACCTGTGCGCAGATCTGTGTTTATTGCCAACGCAACTGGGAAATTGATGAGGTACTCGACCCCAAAGCCATGGCCCGTAAAGAAGAATTGCGCAACGCTTTGCAATGGCTCGACGACAATCCGGCTGTAGGTGATGTGCTCATAACAGGTGGCGACCCCTGCGCAATGAACACGCAAACCATGAAACAGATATTGGAACAGGTGTGCGAAAAAAAACAAGTGTACCGGATACGACTGGGATCGCGAACCCCTGTGGTGTTGCCCCAAAGATGGAACCAGGAGTTTGTTGACATGGTTGCTTCATTCCAGATTCCAGGCAAACGACAAATCAGCATCATTACACATTTTGAACACAGCTATGAGGTAACCCCCGAAGCCATGGAGGCAGTACAACGAATCCGAAAAGCCGGCATGATGGTTTACAACCAGGAGGTGTTTACAGTTGAGAATTCAAGAAGGTTTGAATCTGTAAAGCTCAGACTCGACCTCAAGTCCATTGGTGTTGATCCCTATTACACCTTTAACATGAAAGGTAAGGAAGAAACGCGCAGGTATATGGTACCTATAGCCCGCATTTTACAGGAGCGAAAAGAGGAAGCACGGCTGCTGCCAGGACTGGATCGCACAGATGAACCCGTTTTTAACGTACCTAAACTGGGGAAAAATCAACTCATGGCATGGCAGGACCACCGACTGGTAATGATATTGCCAACGGGTGCCCGGGTTTATGAATTCCATCCCTGGGAAAAAAACATCCAGCCTATTCCTCCCTACAACTATGTGGATGTGCCTATATATGATTACCTGGAGGAACTGGCCACAAGGGGAGAAAATATAAGAGACTACCGCAATATCTGGTTTTACTACTAGCCTTTGAGCTGGCAAGACAATGATCATGCGTTTCCGTTCAGTCCGAACAGTTCACGGATGGTGTCTACTACACCATTGTTATTGTTATCATGCCGGGTGGTGAAACGTGAAATCTCAAGTATCTTCGGGTGGGCATTCTTCATGGCATAGCTATACCAACCCGACCCCATCATGTCAAGATCATTGAGATAATCGCCAAAGATCAGGGTCTGGTCCCAACCTACAGAAAAAATTTTCTGTACACGTTCTATGGCTGTGCCTTTACTGGCCGTCCGTCCGGTAACATCCAGCCAAACATCGCCTGCTACAGCTACTTTGTAATCCGGCTCGAATGCTTTAAAGTGGGTGTAGGAATTGGTTTCGGCATTTTTGTGATCCCACAAAGTAACTTTCAGGATGGAATCATCCACCTGGCACAGATCGTCAACCCGTTGCAACCGCTTATAGTATTGTGATGCATCCTTTACAAAAGGGGCATAATCACTTTCTATATAGGCAGATTGCTTGCCGCATAAAATTATATCTGCATCCCTTACCTCCCGTCCTCTCCTGACAAAATTACGGGCCGATTCAACATCCAGGTCATTTACAAAAAGATCTTCACCCCGGTAGCGAACGAAGGTACCATTCTCTGCAAGAAAAATGATTTTATCCTTTACACGTTCAAATTGCTCTTCCAGCTTATAGTATTGCCGGCCACTGGCGGCAATAAACAAAACTCCCTGATCGGTGAGCAGGTCAAAGATCTCCCAGAAAGAAGGATCAATCCTTTTATCATCTGTTAGTAAGGTTCCATCCAGATCGGTGGCTATAAGTTTAATTGAGTTCGAAGGATTTGAGTTGTTCAACATACGAAGTTTTGCAGATTTGCTATTCAATTAACAAAAAAAATGCTCTGTAGTTTTAATTATCAAAGCGTTAGCGCCAACCCTTGCACCAACATATAATCCTGATGGTTTTCCAGAACAATGAGCCTTTCAAGGGGCACAAAGGTACAACACAACACAGGATAAACATTGGTTAAATTATTGTAAAGCCCGTGCTAGCAGAGCTACCTGAGTTAAATAATTAACATCATTTCGGTTTTGTGTATTTTTTTTCACAAACAACCCTTTTTTGCTGACAAAAATTATGTAGGTTTGCTTAAAGCAAAAAACAAAACCAAATCAAACCGAAATGAGCGTTACAATTGGTATCCGCCATGAGGACAAATACGTTACGGAAAAACGCACTCCATTAACTCCTCAACATATTGAAAAACTAATCCAGAGGTATGGATTATCATTTGCCGTAGAAAGTTCCTCCAGCAGAATTTTCGCGGATGAAGAGTACCGGAATGTGGGTGCAAAGATTACCGCCAATCTTACCTCCTGCCCGGTTATTATGGGGGTAAAAGAAATCCCCGCATCCTATTTTGAAGAAGGAAAAACCTACATATTTTTCTCACATGTCATTAAGGGTCAGTCCTACAATATGCCCACGCTGAAACAAATGATGCAAATGGGATGTAACCTGATTGATTATGAAAGAGTAATAGATGAACAGGGGCGCAGGTTGATCTTTTTTGGAAGATATGCCGGACTTGCAGGCATGATCAACTCCCTTTGGAGTCTTGGCGAAAGGCTGAAAGTAATGGGATATACTGACAATCCGTTTTTGCAGATCAGGCAGGCATATCGCTACAACTCTCTGGCTGAGGCCAGAAAAGACATTTCCGAAGCAGGCATAAAGATCTCCGAAAAAGGCCTCCCTACAGAGCTGCTACCTCTCACCATTGGCTTTACAGGCTATGGCAATGTATCCAATGGTGCTCAGGAGATCGCCTCGCTGCTTCCCATAATGGAGATAAATCCCGAACAGCTTGCAGAACTGGCTCATCGCAGCCATTTGCCCAACAATATTATCTACAAGGTTGTATTCCGCGAAGAACATATCAGCAAACCTATTGATAGTAATACACCCTTCGATTTACAGGACTATTACCAGAACCCCGAAAAGTACGAAAACAATTTTGAGCAATATCTGCCTCACCTGACAGTGCTTATGAATTGTATGTATTGGGATGATCGTTACCCCCGGATTTTTACCAGGGCATTTGCTCAGAAGCTTTTCGCACAGGGGGAGCCCAAAATAAAGGTTGTGGGGGATGTAACATGCGATCCTGAAGGATCCATAGAATTTACCCACAAAGGAACTCAAATAGATGATCCGGTATTCGTTTACAATCCGGCTTCAGGTAATCCCACCATGGGTTTCAAGGGCAACGGCATTCTGGTAATGGCCGTGGATATTCTCCCCAGCGAGTTGCCGCGCGACTCCTCCAAAGCTTTTGGCGATGCATTGCTGAATTATATTAAACCCATTGCCGAAGCCGACTTCAATGCATCTTTTGAAGAACTTGCACTGCCAGCCCCCATCAAAAAAGCGTTGATACTGCATAAAGGAAAACTTACTCCAGACTATACATACCTCAACAACTATATTCCCCAATAACAAAAAACCCGGTAATATGCAAAAAGTACTGATCCTGGGTGCCGGAATGGTGGTAAAACCCATTGTCACCTACCTTCTCGAAAAGAAATATCAGGTTACTGTAGCCACCCGAACCCGCTCCAAAGCCGAAGATATGATTGCAGGCCATAAAAACGGTAAGGCAGTTGCCTGGACTGTGGATCAACCCGATGAACTGGAGCAAATGATCCGGGAGCACGATCTCACTGTAAGCCTTCTGCCATGGGTACATCATATAATGGTGGCCAGGCAATGTATTGCCTATAAAAAGAATATGATTACCACCTCTTATGTTAAGCCCGAAATGAAGGCATTGCATGAACAAGCCGTTGATGCAGGTATCATTATCCTCAACGAATTGGGACTTGACCCCGGCATCGACCATATGGGAGCCATGCGCATAATCGACCATGTGCATCAAAAGGGAGGAAAGATTGAAGAATTCTATTCCATATGTGGTGCTTTGCCTGCACCTGAAGTTGCAAACAATCCCTTCCGCTATAAGTTTTCATGGAGCCCCAAGGGGGTGGTAATGGCCGGAAATAATGATGGTAAATACCTGCGGTATGGAAAAATTGTGGAAGTCCCCACTGAAGATCTTTTTAAGAATCCGCTGAGAGTTGATTTCCCTGATGTAGGCAAACTGGAGGTATATCCTAACCGCGACAGCCTCCCTTACATTGAGCTCTATGGGATACCCGAAACACAAACCATGATGCGGGGCACTTTCCGACATCCGGGTTGGTGCGAAAGTATAGATGCCATGAAGGCCCTCAATCTGATCACTTCTGACACCTATGATTTTACAGGGAGAACATATGCGGATATGGTGGCCATGCTTATAGGAGAAACCCATAGCGAAAACATCCGACAGAAAGCAGCAGCTTTTCTTAAAATGGATCCCCATGCCTATGCTCTGGATGCCATTCAGTGGCTTGGACTGTTTGAGCCCAGACCCATGGACAGGCAGCTCGACACCCCTTTTGAAATTACTTCAGATCTGATGATCGAAAAAATGAAATTGGGCAAAACCGAGCGCGACATGGTTGCCATGCAGCATATTTTCCTGGTAAGCTACCCTGATGGCAGCAAAGAAGTGATCAAATCTTCCATGCTGGATTTCGGTACCATGGCAACTGACACTGCAGTGGCCCGTACAGTAGCCTTGCCCGCTGCCGTAGGTGTGGAGATGATTCTGAAAGGCGAAATCCAGGAAAAAGGGGTACACATACCGGTGATAACGGGTATTTACAACCCGATCCTGGATAAACTGGAAGAAATGGATATCAAAATGGTGGAAGAATTCGGACTGCCTGAAAGTGAAAATATAAGGTAACTCTTTCGAGATTTCCATGTTCTCATAATTGGAATTGAGTTCACTAAATGTCAGGTTACTGCATTCCTTTGAACAGGAAACTTTTCATACAACTGGTTTGCCACGATCAACTCCATCTGCACAACCGACTCGAGTATCTCCTCAAAAGTATTGTAGAGTGGAGCGATTCCAATCCGGATCACATCGGGATCGCGAAAATCGGGTATTACGGTTTTGGTTCCAACAGCCGGATCAATGAGTGCCTGACAGATACGATAGGCTTCCGGATGACGCATAGCTACGTGTGAGCCTCTAAAACGATCCTGATCAGGCGAACCCAGCTCAAACCCGAGGTTTTTCAGATACTTCTCAAACAACTCTATCAGATAACGGGTTTGTCTAAGGCTTTTTTCCCTGATCCTGTCCATCCCGGCTTCCCCCAAAATATCCAGCGAAGTATCCAATGCTGACAAGGATAAAACCGGCGGTGTGCCTGCCATAAACCTTTTTATTCCGGGAGCAGCATCGTATTGCAGCGAAAAATCGAAAGGCTTGTGTTGTCCAAACCAACCCTGCACGGGAGAAAACAGTTTCTCCTGCAGATCCTTGCGAACGTACAAAAATGCAGGAGCGCCCGGGCCCCCATTGAGGTATTTGTAGGTGCATCCCACCGCCAAATCGGCCTGGCATGCATTAAGGTCAACCGAAACAGCTCCTGTGGCATGGCTCAGATCCCACAATACCATTGCCCCCTTTTGATGGGCCAGTCGGGTAACGGCTTTCATGTCATACATGAAAGCACTTTTGAAAAGCACATACGAAAGGCTTAACAAGGCACAATCAGATCCCATACAACGTTCCAGCTCCTCCATGCTTACGGTTATACCATCTGCTGATTTTGCCAGGCGCAGGTTATGCTGACCTCCGAAGGCATCCTGAAGCCCCTGGAAAATATAAATATCTGATGGGAAATTCAGTTCATCACTTACGATGGTTTTTTTCTCAGCCCGGTATCTGAGGGCAGCCCAGGCAAGTTTGAAAAGGTTAACCGAAGTACTGTCAGCAACCACTACCTCGTCTTCCTGTGCTCCAATGAGGTGGGCAATTTTAGAAGCAATTTCAGAAGGACGGTTGTACCAGCCTTCATTCCAGCTCCTGATCTGACGTTGCCCCCATTCGTATTCCAGCACATGTTGTAAATGCAAGGGGGTTTTTGCAGGCATCAAACCCAGAGAGTTTCCATCAAGGTATACCAGGTTGGAGTCAGGGAGATAGAAACGCTGCCGAAAATCTTTCAGGTCATCATTCTCATCATAGGTAAGGGCTTGCACCCGGTCAAATTCATTCATGGTCATTCTGCTGGGTTAGTATTGGCAAAGCAATGGGAAAGATCTCTCTCATCCAAAGATGATACATCAGCCCTGATGGGTGCAATCCATCCAGTGCCAGCAGCTCAGGTTGCTGGTCTGCCCTGCGTGATATGGGGGTCACATCCACCCAGGCTACTCCCAATCTCAATGTTTCTTCTTTCTTTACAGCATTGTAGGCGTCAATTTCCCGGGCAATCTGCTCTTTGTCGCGTCCCTGGGCAAAGGGTGTTACACCCCAGTCGGGAATAGAAATCACAACTACCCGGTCGGCATGATCGCCTGCCAGGCTTATGGCCCTTTGCAGTAAACCCACAAATTCACCTCTGAAATTTTCAGGGCTGCGCCCCCTGTACTGGTTATTTACACCAATAAGCAGACTTACCATATCGTAGGGAGGGAAAAACTCAGCAGCGTCCATGGCTCTGGAAAGTTCATCGGTAGTCCAGCCTGTGCGGGCCAGGATGGTAACTGCCCCCAGGCCAATACCAGCCTTCTGAAGGCTGTCTTTCAGCTGTTCGGAATATCTTTCAGCGGGTGAAACCCCCTCTCCTATGGTATAGGAATCGCCCAATGCCAGGTAGGTCAAAGGCAACACCGGGGGGTTGGGTTGTTCTTGCATATCTTCATGGGGTTTTGGTAATTCTTCCGACTGGCAGCCAAATGTAAGAACAAATAACAAAAGCAATGTAATTGAAAACCGGTTCATGGGAATATTTTTTTGATCAAAACGTACTCAACAACTACTCTTAGCTCCATTAACTCTTTCTGTAACAAAAGTTTCAAACAAATAAACTTCACCCATTGTTTCATAAAAGCAAACACAAAAGATTTAACAGACATGACAAACAACAGAATTTCACATTTCTCAATCACAACAAGCCTGATGCTGGCTTTTTTGCTTATTGCACCAGCTGCAGAAGCACAACGAGAACCAAGGGTTGTATCGAGGGTAATAGAAAATGAGGTAAACAGCGAGGTATTGCGTTTCCGTATCGTTCAGTTGGTAGAAGGGTTGGAGCACCCCTGGGCTTTGGGATGGCTGCCCGATGGCCGTATGGTGGTTACCGAACGGCCAGGCAGATTGCTTCTGATTGACGGTAACAGGATTAACCGTTTAGAGGGGTTACCTCCCATTCATTATCAGCAGGATCAGCGTACCGCACCCCAGGGAGGCAGCCAGGCCGGACTGCTGGATCTGGTAGTGCACCCTGATTATGCCACCAATGGCTGGATCTATTTTACCTATTCCAGCCCTGGCGATGCCGATGGAGTTGCAGGAGTAAGACATGCTACCGGCACAGCACTGGCTAGGGCCCGGATAAGCCAGGATGGCACACGGCTCGAAAACATGGAAGTACTCTACACCATGATGCCCCGCACCCAACCGGGCCGGCATTATGGCTCGAGGATTGTTTTCCCGGGCGATGGCACCGTTATCTTTTCCATTGGCGACAGAGGGATGCGCTATCCGTCGCAAGACCTTACCCACCCTGCCGGTTCAATGATACGACTGCTGGAAGATGGGGGAGCTGCACCAGACAACCCCTTTGTGGGTATGGCACCGGGCAACCTTCGCCCTGAGATCTTTTCCTATGGCCACCGCAACAACCAGGGGCTTGCCATTAACCCCGTAAACGGAGAGATATGGACCACCGAGCATGGCCCTCGTGGTGGCGATCTGCTCCACCGTGTTCAAAAAGGGCACAACTATGGGTGGCCCCAGGTGGCTTATGGGGTTGAATACACTACAGGAGAAAAAATTGGCATAGGCCGCCAGGCACCTGGCGTTACTCCTCCGGTTTACATCTGGGAAGAATCCATGGCACCCTCAGGATTGGCATTCTATTTTGGTGAACCCTTTGCCCAATGGCAGGGCAATTTGCTGGCGGGCTCCCTGCTACGTCAGGAGTTTTATCGAATGGTGATACACCAGGGCCAGGTTACCCATGTAGAAACGCTGCTTACCGGTAAAATCGGCAGGATAAGAGATATCCGCACAGGACCCGATGGACTGATCTATTTTGCCACCGATGAAGGTCAGGGTGGCATTTACAGGATCGAACCCGTTCGCTGACAGGCTGATTGATATTTTAAGCTTTTCCTGTAACAAATAAAAGACTTTTGCCGTCTTATCTGTGTTTTTGATACAACATCGGGAATAACCACACAAACCCCATATCCATGATTATCAACCTTCTTAAACACAGCCTGCGGGCACTAAAACGGCAAAAGTCTTTCGTATTTATCAATGTAGGAGGACTGGCTATAGGCATTGCCTGCACTATGATCATTACCCTGTTTATCACCTATCAACTGAGTTTTGACAATTATCATGAAAAGAAAGATCAAATATATCAGTTGGCACTCCATGGCATAATTGGAGGAGAAGAATTCAAAGGAGCCTATACCGCAGCTCCCATCGGGCCCTCCATGAAGGAGGAGATCCCTGAAGTACTCGATTTTCTGCGCATCAATGGTTTTTCGGAGACAGTGATCCGGCATGAGGATAATTTCTTTGTGGAAGACCACTTTGTAGAGGCAGATTCGAGCTTTTTTCATTTTTTCAGCATCCCTCTGCTGCGCGGCGAATCCCACAGAGTGCTCAGCGAACCCTTTAGCGTTGTAATCAGCCAAAGTACAGCAGAAAAAATGTTTGGCAACCAAGACCCCATGGATCAGCTTATTAAAGTGGGGACCTACAACCAGATGCACCGTATTACAGGCATCATGGCAGATGTGCCTGAAAACACCCACTTCAAAGCCGGTATGGTGGGGTCATTTACAACCAACGAAAGCTCGCGCAGCACCAACTGGCTCTCCAACAGTTTTGCCACTTACGTAATGCTCCATCCACAGGCAGATCCGCAGAAAGTAGAAGAAGCCCTGATGGATCTGGTGGTGCAATATGTCGGGCCACTCCTAAGACAATTTCTGGGCATTTCACTTGAGGATTTTGCGGCACAAGGCAACCATTACAGCATATTTTTACTCCCTCTTACCCAGATAAATATTGAGCCAGGCATCGAACAATCGTTGGGGCATCCCAAAGACCCTCGTTACCTGAAGATCTTTGCTGCCATCGGCTTACTGATTATCCTGATCGCAATCATCAATTTCATGAATCTTGCCACAGCGCAGGCTACCAAACGTGCCCGGGAAGTAGGTGTGAAAAAGGTGAGTGGTTCCACGCAAGGGTTGCTGGTTGGACAATTTCTGACCGAGACCATAATCCTTGCCTTACTGGCCATGGCTGGAGCCATCCTGATTGCAGAGATCTCATTGCCCTATATCAACAACCTGCTCGACCTCAATCTGTATATCAGCTACACGCAGAGTTGGTATACTCTTCCCTTGTTGCTGCTGTTCACTGTGGTTACAGGGGTGCTGGCAGGTATTTATCCAGCTTTCTACCTTTTGTCCTTTAACCCGGTAAAGGTGCTTAAGGGCAGCCGGAATGGAACCGGCAGCCGGATCGGGCTTCGACGTGTTCTTACCACCCTGCAATTCAGCATTTCCATTGTGCTCATTGTAGGAACCCTTATCATGCATCGCCAGATCAGGTATATGCTCAACAAGGATCTGGGCTTTGACAAGGAACACGTTCTGGTAATCAGACGGGCCTCGGTGCTGGCAGACAAGGTTGAGAGTTTCAAAAATGAATTGCTTACCCTGGGAGGTGTACAATTTGTTTCTGCCTCTACCGCCGTACCTGGTTATGCCAATAACAACAACGGACATACCATTGCCGGACGGCCCGATGAATCATTCGTATTGCAAACCACCTGGGTTGATTACGATTTTTTCGATACCTACGGCATTACCCTTTACGATGGGCGCTTTTTCGATCCGGAACTCATTACCGACCGACAGGCATGCCTTATCAACCATAGGGCTGTACGCAATTTCAACATCGCAGACCCCTCTTTTATAAGGTTCAACGATGGCAATGAGGCATCAGAGCAAATGCCTGTGATTGGAGTGGTCAATGATTTTCATTTCGAGTCTTTACGCTTTGATATTCGCCCTTCCATATTCAAATTTAAACATGAGCACATGAACTGGGGCTATGTGAGTGTCAGGCTGGCTCCCGGCAATACAAGTCAAATGATAGAGCAGATTGAGCAAAAGTGGCATAGCTTTACCCAGCAGGAGCCCATGCTTTATTTCTTTATGGATAAGGATTTCGAAAGACTTTACAGGGAGGAAAAGCAAAGCGCAGCACTTTCGGTAATATTTACCATACTTGCTATTGTAATTGCATCGCTTGGATTGTATGGCCTTACTATGTTTACCATCTCGCAAAAGACAAAAGAAATCGGGATACGCAAAACCTTTGGTGCATCTATTACAGATATCTGGTTTATGGTAGCACGCGAGATACTGCTGCTTATTGTAATCTCTACGGCAGTTGCCTGGCCGGTGATCTACTGGGTTGCACAGAACTGGCTTCAAAGTTACCACTATCGCATAACCCTATCCCCTGCCGAGTTTCTTTTGGGGCTATTGATTTCCTCCCTGGTGGCTATGATCACCATAAGCTACAGGGCTTTGAAAGCTGCCCGGCTCAACCCGTCCATTTCACTGCGCTATGAATAAACCCTGGAAGATTCTGCAGTCAAAGATTTACATTTAACTATTTAGATGTGAACCTAACCCTTGTCTGTTTGTTTACTTTTGAAAGAAGATACTATGAGCTACTATTTCAGTGCAACATTGCACACAACCACCTTCGAAGAAGCCATAGAGCTTGCTACCGAAGAATTGCGCAAGGAAGGTTTTGGGGTACTCACCCAGATCAATGTAAAAGACACCCTGAAAGCAAAAATTGATGCGGATTTCAGGCCCTACATAATCCTGGGCGCCTGCAATCCTCATTTTGCCCATAAAGCACTCCAGGCAGAGGGTAAGCTGGGGGTTTTTCTGCCCTGCAATGTAGTGGTAGAGCAGCATCCCGATGGAAGTATAGAAGTGTCGGCAGTAGACCCCCATGCCATGATGGCATCGATAACCAATGCAGCCCTTGAGCCTCTTGCAGCAGAAGTGAGACAGATGGTTCAAAGGGTAATTGAGGGAGTTGCACGTGCAAAGCAGTAGAATGAATTTCTACGGATAAGTATGACTGCCATTTGCCGGGCTTGCGCATGCTAAAGGTATTTTGTACCTTTGCAATTCGCGCAATTCATTAGGTAAACGATAGCTTTCACTCATGGCTCTTACATTTTTCAAAACCCCAAAGCATAAGCACTTCAACTATAAGCCTGTTTATTGGGACAGGGCAAAGGAAGAACGTGAGAAGAGACAAAAAACCGCACTGGAGGAAACCCATAAGGATTATGCCCAGGCACTGCGCGAGCGTATGGAGCTTCGCTGGAAACGTAGCGCCGGAGCACGGTCCAGGAAAAACTCAAACCTCAGGCTCATTGCAGTTCTGATGGGAATTGGCCTGGTATTCTATTATCTCTTTTTGCGTTAAAATTCTGCCCGATTCATGTCTGACATCATCAAACTTCTTCCTGACTCGGTAGCCAACCAGATTGCCGCCGGAGAAGTGGTGCAACGCCCTGCATCAGTAGTAAAGGAACTCCTTGAGAATTCCATCGATGCTGGCGCAACCGATATAAAACTTATCATTAAGGATGCGGGCCGCACTTTGGTTCAAGTTACCGATAATGGCTGCGGAATGTCGGAAACCGATGCCCGTATGTGCTTCGAACGGCATGCTACCAGCAAGATCAGTGATGCCCAGGATCTTTTTGCCCTCCGAACCATGGGGTTCAGGGGTGAGGCTCTGGCATCCATTGCCTCTGTGGCAAGAGTTGAAATGAAAACCCGTAAGCAAGACGATGCCCTGGGTACAGAGATCATTATGGAGGGTTCGCGCCTGGAACTGCAGCAAGCCTGCCAATGTGCCAAAGGCACCAGCATTGCTGTGAAAAACCTTTTCTTCAACACCCCTGCCCGCCGAAACTTCCTCAAAAGCGATAATGTGGAGAAAAACCACATTTACAACGAGTTCATCCGGGTGGCCCTGGCTCATCCCGACATTGCCTTCTCGTACTACAGCAACAACCAGCTGCAAACACAAACCGATGCCGGAAACCTCAACCAAAGAATTGTTCAGCTTTTTGGCAACAACTACAAAGCCCGGCTCATTCCTCTGGATGAAAGCACCGAGATTGTAAAGATTGGCGGTTTTGTGCTCAAACCCGAACATGCCCGCAAAACCCGCGGCGAACAATACTTCTTTGTCAATCACAGGTTTATCAAATCGGCCTACCTCAACCATGCCGTGGAGTATGCCTTTGCCGAACTTATACCCGATGATGCTTACCCCTCCTTTTTTATCTTTCTTGAAATTGAACCAGGGCAGATCGATGTAAACGTACACCCCACCAAAACTGAGATAAAATTTCAGGACGAAAAGTTTATCTACCAGATCCTCAGGGCAGCTGTTAAAAGAAGCCTTGGGCGTTTTAACATTGTTCCGGCGTTGGATTTTGAGAGAGAAACAGCATTCGACGATGTAATCTTTGACAAGAGTAAACCCGTAAGTGCTCCTGTGATACAGGTAGATCCGGCCTATAACCCTTTTGCCAGTGCTACTGCCACCAGATCTTCGGCAGGCAGAAACCTCAACGAACGAGCCAACCTTCAACAGTGGGAGAAGTTGTTTACACCCCACTCCTCACCGCCGCAGGCAGAGCAGAAGGAGCTTTTCGAGCAAACTCCGCAACAGGAGCAAACCGTGATATCTGCCGATTGGGGTGATCCTGTTCCGCAGATGACGCAGGGCAAAAAATTCCTGCACCTCCACGGGCGGTATATCCTCTCTTCAGTAAAATCGGGCATGATGCTGATCGATCAGCAGCGCGCCCACGAACGCATACTTTTCGAGAAACATTTGCGTTTGCTTGAAAGCCAGAAACGTGCATCACAAACCTTGCTTTATCCTGAGCAGATACGCCTGCTGGAGAATGATGTGCAGCTGCTCAACGACATCCGGGATGAAATTGTGGCGCTGGGTTTCGAGATCAGTGATGTTGGAAAAAGCAGTTTTATCATCAGTGCCATACCGGCAGATCTTCCTGAAAACGAAAACCTTCAGAAGCTCATGGAGTCGATCCTGGAGAATTTCAAAAAAAACAGTGCTGACATAAAACTGGAAACCCGCACCAACCTGGCACGTTCGCTGGCAAAGAGCCTTTCGGTTAAGTATGGCAAATCCATGAGCGAGGAGGAGATGAATGCACTGGCAGATTCGCTCTTTTCGTGCCAGATACCCTACCAAACCCCTTCGGGCAAACCCGTTATTGCCATGGTAAGTCTGGAGGAGATCGCAGCAAAATTCAGGTAAAGTTGAAAATACATGTCAGACAGTGCCAAAAGGGATTGTCTGATCAAACAAGCACCTAAAATACTTGTTACTACTATTTTAAAAAAACACTAAGTATGCAACAATTTCGCCCCGGTGGTTTTACCCTCTTGCCTCCAGTAGTAAAAAACCTGCTGATTATCAACGGACTGTTTTTTCTGGCCACTTTTGCCTTTGGCAATGCCTTTGGCATTGATCTTTATCGTGTGCTGGGATTGCATTTTCCCGGGGCACAAAACTTTGCCCCTTATCAGTTTATCTCCTACATGTTTATGCATGGAGATCACTGGCACCTGTTTTTCAACATGTTTGCCCTCTGGATGTTTGGTAATGTACTGGAGAATGTGTGGGGCCCCAAGCGCTTCGTGGTCTATTACCTGATTACAGGCCTGGGAGCAGCTCTATTGCATTATGCCATATTGTACTGGCAAATGCTTCCCACACTCAATGCAGTGAATGCGCTGATCGCCAATCCTGATCATGAAAGCCTGAGGAGTTTCTTCGAATCGGATCTTTTCCAGCGTACCAGGGAGATGAATTTCAAATTCCAGCTATTTATCAGCGAATACAACAGCCTTAACCGTGCTTCGCCCAACCAGGCCATGGTGGCGGCAGTTAATTACCTTAATCAATACAAGATCGATCTGCTCAACGC
Organism: Bacteroidales bacterium; assembly: GCA_046291875.1. Lineage (GTDB taxonomy): Bacteria > Bacteroidota > Bacteroidia > Bacteroidales > UBA7960 > SKVR01. The sequence continues at coordinate 25,432 of JBKBSF010000007.1, forward strand.
TCCTGTTGTGGTAGGAGCCTCGGGTGCTGTTTTTGGCATACTGCTGGCTTTTGGTATGCTCTTCCCCAATTCGCTGATCTATGTGTTTTTCGCGATACCCATAAAGGCCAAATATTTTGTAATGATCTATGGCGCCATGGAGTTGTATCTTGGAGTTGCCAACCGACCCGGCAGCAATATTGCACATTTTGCCCACCTGGGGGGTATGCTTTTCGGTTATCTGCTTATCCGTTACTGGAAAAGCAAAGGTCGAATGTATTAGAGGAGACATGGATCATGATCTGAAGTTGAACTGATTTTAAAGCTGCCATTTACCATGAAACGGGTAACCGGAGCAAGCTCAATTACCCCAGGTTTTCAGGGAAAAAACTTCAGACACAAGGTTTGCGGCTTTTACAACCAGCAAAACCCACATCAAAAGATATTATCAAACGAACAAATAAAAAACAGCAGATGCATCCCCTATTAGAAGAAATCAGGCAATTTTTCGGGCGTGGCTCAATATTGGCCCGACTTATCGGCATCAACGTGGCCGTTTTCGTATTGGTAAGCTTTGTAAGGGTATTGTTCTTCCTGGCCAATCTGCCCTCGGCCTACGATGGTATCATCAACTGGTTTGGAGTACCCTCATCCACGGCCACACTGCTCGTAAAACCCTGGACTCTCTTTTCTTACATGTTCCTTCATTTCGATCTTTTCCATATTTTCTTCAATATGCTGATGTTGTACATTGGAGGAAGACTCTTCCGTGATTTTCTGGGAGAGAACCGTTTGGTAGGAACCTATATTTGTGGAGGACTGGCTGGTGCAGTGTTTTTCATTGCAGCCTATAATTTCTTCCCGGTATTTTATCCTGTAAAGCAGATGGCTGTAGCCATTGGTGCTTCAGCTTCTGTGCTGGCCATTTTTATTGCCATCGCTACTTATATGCCCAATTACCGGCTCCATTTGATCATCCTGGGACCTGTTCGCCTCAAATACATCGCCATCGTTTTTGTTGTGCTCGATATCATCAGCATCGACAAAGGCAATTCCGGAGGGCATCTGGCCCACCTGGGCGGGGCACTCTGGGGCTTTCTTTATATTGGGATGTTGAAAAAAGGTAAAGACCCCGGTAAATGGCTCAGCAGTTGGGTTAGCGCACTGGGCAGTCTTTTCAGGCGAAAACCCAGGATGCGGGTAGAGCACTTCAACACCACCAAGCCTTTGAGTGATGAAGAATACAACCGTCGCAGAGTTGAAAATCAGAAAAAGATGGATGCCATCCTCGACAAAATATCCAAATATGGCTACGACAGCCTTACCTCCGATGAAAAGGACCTCCTTTTCCGAATGAGTGATAAAAAATAACACCGGAAAATTTTCACTGTGAATAAGTCAAGGCCTGTTTCGCTTTTCGGAAAGTTGCTGCTGTTTTTCAATGTGCTTGTTGCATTGGGCCTGCTGATTATTTACCTTGCCTCCCGCATCAACCCTCAGCTATTCTGGCCCATCGCCCTTCCCGGCCTCACCTATCCTTTCTTTTTTGTGCTCAATGCAGGATTTGTACTATTGTGGATCCTTCGCAAAAGGTGGTGGTTTTTGCTTTCGCTGCTCATTCTGTTGTTAGGTTTTCAGCATATGAAGAATTTTGTCAGCCTCAATTCCCTCAACAAACCATTGCCAGAGTCGGGGTATAACCTTAAAGTACTGAGCTACAATGTAAGGGTCTTTGATCTTTACAACTATGGTCCACGCTGGGAACTCAATTTTACGCAACGCAACAATATTTTCAGGTTTCTGCAGGAGGGAGATTTCGACATCATTTGCTTCCAGGAGTTTGTTCATGATGTTACCGGAGCATTCAAGACGCTCGATACATTGCCCCAGATCCTTAGAGCCAGGCATGCTCATGCCGATTATTCAAGATCTTCAAGGGGTTTAAACTATTTCGGGCTGGCAACTTTTTCGGCATGGCCCATCCTAAACACAGGTCGGATTGTATTTCCGCACCGCACAGGAAATATGTGCATTTATACTGACATCCTGGTTGGGCAGGATACCCTGAGGGTTTACAATGTGCATCTGGCATCGGTGGGTTTAAGTCCTGAAGACTTTGTGTTTCTGGAAAACGTAATATCTCCCGAGCAGGTGCCCGACCGTGAGTATCTGCGCCAGGGCAGCAAACGGATCCTGGCACGTCTGGCAAGGGCTTTCGGCCATCGGGCCGAGCAGGTGCGTCTCATTGCCGAACATATGGACCAATGCCCCTACCCCATTATTCTTGCCGGAGACTTCAATGACACCCCATTCTCCAATGCCTACAGGGTGCTCACCCGAAACTACCGCGACGCGTTCAGGGCAGGAAGAGGTGTGGGGCAAACCTACAACTGGAGCATTCCGGGTTTCCGTATCGATTACATTATACATTCTCATGAGTTTAAGGCCTATAATTTCAGGACCGGAAGACAGGATTACTCAGACCATTTCCCCATTTGGGTATGGCTGAATTTCTCCCCGGAAACCCCACAATAGTAGTCCTTGCTCTTTAATTATTGAACAAAAGAAAAATAAACTGCCATCTGCAACGTTGGGGAAAGCGGGTTTTGTATCTTTTGTTTACAGAAGATTTTTTTGAATATGTTTTATTTGTTACACTAAAAATTATACAACTATGAAAAGAATAGCAGGAGTTTTTTTGATCATGCTCATGAGTGCCTCCGTGTGGGCGCAGGATTACAATACCGCTTTGGGAGTAAGAGGAGGTATGTTCAGTGGTTTGTCTCTGAAGCATTTTGTATCCGGAACCGATGCTTTTGAAGGAGTAGTAGCTACGCATTACCGCGGTTTTCTGATCATGGGTATGTACCAGAAACACGCCAGGGCGTTTGATGCCCCTGGACTGAACTGGTATTATGGCGGGGGTGCCCACACAGGTTTTTATGAAAAACGCTATACCCCTTGGTTTTCCAGCTCACATAGCGGAAGCATCAGCACCTTCGGTATTGTAGGTGCCGTAGGCATAGAATACAAGATTGACGATATTCCGGTAACCATCGGAGCAGACATTACCCCTGCCCTCAACCTTATCGGGCATACCGGGTTGTGGCTGGGCTCGGGACTCACCCTGAGGTATACCTTCAACTAAGTGACAAAGAAAGTTGCCAGGGCTGTTTTGCAACAGCCCTTTTTTGCTGCTTTCATAATTCTGTTGTAAATTCGCACAAACACTCACCCCATGCCTTTTCAGATAGTTTCGGATTTTAAGCCCACAGGTGATCAGCCCCAGGCCATACAACAACTGGTGGAAGGGCTTCGTGCAGGGATACCCTTTCAGACATTGCTGGGTGTAACGGGATCTGGCAAAACCTTTACCATTGCCAATGTGGTAGAGCAGGTGCAAAAGCCTACCCTTGTGCTCAGCCACAACAAAACCCTTGCGGCCCAGCTCTATGGGGAGTTTAAGCAGTTTTTTCCGCACAATGCTGTGGAGTATTTTGTGTCTTATTACGATTACTACCAGCCCGAGGCTTTCATCCCAAGCACTAATACGTATATAGAGAAAGACCTTTCTATCAACGATGAGATTGAGAAGCTTCGACTGAGTGCCACAAGTTCTCTGCTTTCGGGCCGGCGCGATGTGCTGGTGGTCAGCTCGGTATCCTGCATTTATGGCATTGGCAACCCCGACGATTTCAACGAAAACATCATTCATCTCAACAAAGGCGATATCATTAGTCGCAATAAGCTACTGCACAGGCTGGTAGGAAGTCTTTACAGCAGAACCCAGGCCGATTTTACCCGGGGAAATTTCAGAGTAAAAGGCGACACCGTTGATGTATACCCTGCTTATGCCGATTTCGCATTCCGCATTCAGTTTTGGGATGATGAAATTGAAGTACTGGAAAGTTTTGACCCTCTCACCGGCCACAAACTCGACACATTTGAACAAATCGCCATATATCCCGCCAATATCTTTGTGACCTCCAAAGACCGTATGGCCAATGCCATTTACAACATTCAGGACGATATGGTGCGGCAGGTAGAGTATTTCCACGAAATGGGCCGGCCACTGGAAGCCAAAAGGCTCGAAGACCGGGTAAACTACGACCTGGAGATGATGCGCGAACTGGGCTATTGTTCTGGCATAGAGAACTACTCTCGCTACTTCGATGGCCGTAAGCCTGGATCTAGGCCCTTCTGCCTGCTCGACTTCTTTCCACGCGATTACCTGACCGTTATCGACGAAAGCCATGCTACCATACCTCAGTTGCATGCGATGTTCGGAGGCGACAGATCGCGCAAGCAAACCCTGGTGGAATATGGATTTCGACTGCCTGCGGCATTGGACAATCGCCCGCTCAAGTTTGATGAATTCGAAAACATGATCAACCAGGTGATCTTCGTAAGCGCCACACCGGCAGACTACGAGCTAAAGAAGAGCGAAGGAGTTGTGGTAGAACAGGTAATCCGCCCCACAGGATTGCTGGAACCGGTAATTGATGTACGCCCCAGCCTCAACCAGATCGATGATTTGCTTCACGAGATCAATCTGCGCACCCAGGTCAACGAACGTGTTCTGGTTACTACCCTCACCAAACGCATGGCAGAAGAACTCAGCAAATACCTCGACAATGCCGGAGTGAAAACCCGTTATATCCACTCCGATGTGGATACCGTGGAGCGGGTTGAGATTTTGCGCGACCTGCGCCTGGGCATTTTTGATGTACTTATCGGCGTAAACCTGCTTCGCGAAGGGCTAGACCTTCCTGAGGTATCGCTGGTGGCCATCCTTGATGCCGACAAAGAGGGATTTCTGAGATCTGAAAGATCGCTGACCCAGACTGCAGGTAGAGCCGCCCGGAATGTAAACAGCAGGGTGATAATGTACGCAGATAAAATAACCGATTCTATGCAGCGTACAATTGATGAGACCAATCGCAAACGCGAAAAACAGCTGCAATACAATCAGGAAAACGATATTACCCCGGAGCAGATCCGAAAATCAGTAGAAGCCATTCATGGACAGACCTCTGTTGCCAACAGCCGGACCAAGACAGTTCAGGCCTATATGGAAAAGGAAGAGGTGGATGTAGCTGCCGATCCGGTTATCCAGTATATGAGTCGTGAACAGTTGCAAAAAGCCATGAACAACACACGCCGGCAAATGGAAAAAGCTGCCAAGGCATTAGACTTTATGGAAGCGGCCCGCTTACGGGATGAACTCTTTGCTCTGGAAAAAATCTTTAAAGAAAAACACCTATGACACTGCAGGAATTATTACTGAAACATCAGCCTTCTTTTGTCCCCTTGTTTCACCCCGACCTCTCCCCCCACAACACGCTTATGATGGATTTCAGCATCCACAACCCAGAGATGAAGCAATTGGATTTCAACGATATTGAAGGATTGAACAGGTTCGTTTTTGAAAAAATCAATCAATGGAGCAAGGCTTATGGCTATGGAGGATACATGGAGGATAGAGAGATCTACCGCCGCAGCCCGCTTTTTGCCATTTCGCCCCTGGAGGCCCGCAGCATTCACCTGGGTATAGATGTGTGGACAGCGCCCGGTACACCTGTGTTTGCCCCCCTGGAGGGTCGGGTGCATAGTTTTGCCAACAATGCCAATTATGGGGATTATGGTCCGACCATCATCCTGGAGCATGAATTGGAAAATACTTCGTTTTTTACCCTATACGGACACCTGGAAGAAGAATCGCTCCAGGGTTTGTTTACAGGGAAAAGGATTGAACAAGGTGAGCAGGTTTGCTGCGTGGGCAATTACCCTGTAAATGGCGACTGGCCACCCCACCTGCATTTCCAGGTTATTGCTGATATGCAAAACAAAAAGGGAGATTATCCGGGGGTATGCAGCCAGGCCGAAAAAGGGTTGTACAGCCAGCTTTGTCCCAACCCGGTGGTGTTCTTTCCGCAATTGGGCTAACCCCCGATTTTGCTCATAATCCCTTGCCAGTTATTTTTTTGTAATCCTGAAAAAAGAATTAGCTTTGCGCTTTATTTCCGTACGTTATATTTAATTCTGTTAACCGTGGATATATTCAACAAAACAACACAAAACCTCGGGCCGTTGGGTCAGTTTGCAGACCGTATACATGGCTATTTTGCTTTCCCCAAGCTGGAAGGGGAAATCTCAAACCGTATGAACTTCCGTGGCCAGGAAAAACTGGTATGGAGTCTGAATAATTACCTGGGGTTGGCCAATCATCCTGAGGTAAGAAAGGCTGATGCAGAGGCGGCCATGCAATATGGTCTGGCTTTGCCCATGGGAGCCCGTATGATGTCAGGGCAAAGCGACCTGCACGAACAACTGGAAAGAGAACTTGCTGAATTTGTGGGCAAAGAGTCGGCCTATCTGCTCAATTTCGGATACCAGGGTATGGTTTCCATTATCGATGCGTTGGTTGATCGCAAAGACGTAATTGTTTACGACTCAGAGTCTCATGCTTGCATTGTAGATGGATTGCGTATGCACCTGGGCAAACGCTTTGTTTTTCCGCACAACAACATAGAAAACCTTAAGAAACAACTCGAACGAGCCACCCGTGTTACCCAGGAAACAGGAGGAGGAATCCTGGTGATAACAGAAGGAGTATTTGGCATGTCGGGCGACCTGGGTAAACTGGCCGAAATTGCAGCTTTGAAAAAGAGCTACAACTTCCGTTTACTGGTAGATGATGCACATGGTTTTGGCACCATGGGCCCCACCGGAGCGGGGGTGGCCGAACACTTGGGAGTAAATGATGAGGTTGATGTTTACTTTGGCACCTTTGCCAAATCTATGGCCTCTATCGGGGCATTTGTGGCCTCTAAAAAGGAAGTGATCAAGTTCCTGATGTACAATATGCGCAGCCAGATCTTTGCCAAATCGTTGCCCATGCCTTTGGTTGTGGGAGCACTTAAGAGACTGGAATTGGTGAAAAAGCACCCCGAGTTTCGCGAAAAGCTCTGGACCATTACAAACGCCCTCCAAAATGGATTAAGAGAGCGCGGATTTAACCTGGGCAATACTGAATCGCCGGTTACACCCGTATTTCTCTCAGGTGAAGCCAGCGAAGGGACCAACCTGGCATATGACCTCAGGGAGAACTTCAATATTTTCTGCTCTGTGGTGGGCTACCCTGTGGTACCCAAAGGAGTGATAATAATCCGTATTATCCCTACAGCTGTGCATACGCTGGATGATGTGCAGTATACGCTGGAAGCTTTTACGCAGATCAAAAAGAACCTGGATGCAGGTAAGTATTCTACCGGACAGATTGTAAACATTCACAACTAATCTGGCAGGCAAAAACTCCCGGCCAGTAAAGGGCTGCAACGAAACTCAGGCAGGGTCGCCATAGGATAATGAGCGACAAAAGCAGATCAGAAATGCCATAAGGCAGATCGGCGCATTGCTGGAGGGGTGTTGCAGTCCTTTTTTTATTAGGTGCACAGGGGAAGGATGATACTGAATTTTGCCCCGCACTTGATATTCTCTGCCCGCAGCTCTCCTCCCATATTCCGCTCAATGATATTCCTCGACATATACAGCCCTACTCCTGTGCCTTTGCCCTGCTCCTTGGTTGTGAAATAGGGGTCAAATATTTTGTGAATGATCTGGGGAGGAATACCTCCTCCATTGTCGATTACACTCACCAGGGCTTTGTCTTGTTTTCGCTGACCCGAAATACGGATTACGGGTTTCTTTACCTTACGTTCTATCATTACATCGCGGGCATTGCTAACCATATTGAGCATTACCTGGGCAAACTCATTGGAATAGCCATAGAGATCAAGCTCTTCATCGATCTCCTGGATCAACAGAATACCATTGTTTCGAAGAGTTGCATCTACAAACGACACAGAGGTTTTCACTACACTGGCGAGGTTGAAAACCTGCTTTTCCTTGTTGGGTTTAAAGAAGTTGCGAAAGTCGTCGATAGTTTGCGACATATGAGCGAGTACAGCTTTGATCTCGGTTTCGCTTTTTTTCATATAACTCTCGGTAAGCTCACCGTAGCGGAAAGCATCGGCCAGATCGTAGATCATCAGGCCAATGGTGTTAAGAGGTTGCCTCCACTGGTGGGCAATGTTTCCGATCATTTCGCCCATGGCGGCATGTCTTGACTGGCGCAACATCATCTCATCCTTCTCCCGGTTTAGAGCCAATTCTGCAGCTACCTGGCTCTCCGGGCTGGTATTAAGTTCTTCCAGCAGATCTTTCTGGAGTTTAAGCTCACTTTCTACATTTTTGCGGCGTTCAATCTCCTTTTCAAGGTCGCGGTTCAGCATTTTCTGTTCCCAGAGTACTGCTTCCATCTCCTGCAATGTACGCTCAAGTTTCTCCTCCATGAGCTTTCGCTCGGTAATATCCTCTTTGATAGCCAGAAACTCAACAATCTGGCCCCTGGCATCCTTAAGGGGTGTTATGGTGGCCGATTCCCAATAAAACGAACCATCCTTTCTCTTGTTTTTAAACTCTCCAGCCCATACCTTGCCAGAAAGGATTTGCTCCCACAGATCCTTGTAAAACTCTTTGGTCTGCTCGCCCGATTGCATCAGTCGAGGGTTTTTACCTACAACTTCAGCAATTGTATAACCTGTAACCTGTTCAAACTTTGGGTTGGCAAAAATGATTTCGCCTTGGCGGTTGGTAATGATAATGGTATTGGCACTCTGCATTACGGCAATACCAAAACGTTGCAGGCTTCGCACATCTGTTTCCGGCTCTCCATCATGGGATGCTATCAATGAAGACCTTAACCGGGCTTGCGAATCCACAAAGCCATTATCCATTTTATTCATTGTGCGGCAGTCTTTAGGAGAAATTAAAAGGGCATCGACCGGGACAAAGGTACTCCAGATAAGAAAAAACAACAGAGGGTTTTACTGATAAATGAGAAACATCCATGATAAGCCCCCTTAACAAACACGAGGATGACTATTCAGGATGTTACATCTGACCATTAAAAAACAAATCTTGAAAGATATGGCAGTGTTAAAGCAGTAATTTACTTGTTAAGTATCTGAAGATTTACCTCTCTCTCGAGGTCGAGGAAGATTTGTTCGAGATCTTCCAGCTTTGCTGCAGAGTCAGCAAAATGCTCTTCTTTATTGAGCGAATCCATCCATTTCAGCAGTTGAAACATGCGTGTACAGCCAATGGTACCGGCAAGTCCTTTCAGCGAGTGTACGGCTGCATAAAACCCTGTCATATTGCCGTTAGCAGAGTGTTCTCGCATTTCCTGGAGCAGCTCCCTGCTATCCATTACATAGCTGTTAAATATATCTTTCAGCAATTGGGGTTGAGTGGCTGTACTTATGCGCAGTTTCTCGAGGCTTTCTGGGTTGATCTGCGGGAAAGCCAACAGTTGCGTCGGATTGGAATAATCTATCATAACACAAAAGATTTAGCCGGATAAATCAATCAGGTTGTTTCCTTTAGTTTTTTCCGGCGTTGGAAACACTTTCATTGACACGTTGGCTATGCCAATAAGCCAGTTTCTGGTACAATTCTTTGGCATTTACAGGTTTAGCAATAAAATCAACTGCACCACTGGCAAGGTAGAGCTCTTTGTCTTCCTGGGCGGTTTTAGCAGTAACGGCAATTACCGGGGGTATGATTGTAAACTTTTTCTTCATCACCTTAAGGGTTTCCAGACCATCCATCACAGGCATCACCATATCGAGCAAAACCAGATCGTACTCATTTTTCAACATCAGTTCGATGGCCTCAGAACCGTTGTTGGCCATGCTTATCTCGCATCCGGCATGGCTTAGCATCAGGGTAAGTACTTTTTGGTTGATGATCCGGTCCTCTACGCACAGTACCCTGAGCCCTGCAATCGGCTCCATTTCTATGGGGTTTTGTTCTTCAGCAACTTTTATCTGAGGAACCTCTTCTTCTGTTTCCGCAGCCATACGGGCAAGAAATGTAAAGTGTACTTTGTAAGATTCCGGAGTGTCTTCATCCACTTCCATATTCCCTCCCAGCATCTCTGCAAGCTTCCGGGAAATGGCAAGTGACTGGCTGGGATTTTCACCATCAGGAGTCTTCGCTGATTTCCTTGTGCCCTTTTTGGATGTGTGGGTTCCCATTTCTACCAGTATCGCCAATTGATCCTTTAGAACACTCTCCAAAGATAATTCAACCTGCAGGGTACCCGAGGTACTTCTTTTCACAGATTCTGTCATCAGGTTCGAGAAAAGTTGAAACAAACGCTCCTGATCGGTAACAATAACTTTAGGGAGTGTTTTGTCGATCTTAACCTTCAGCTGAACATCTTTCTGGCGCGATATTACACCAAAGAGCTCATGTATCCGGTTGAGAAAAGCCTGCATATCTGTCTTCTGCACATTCAGGTGCAACCTGTTATCTTCAAGGCGCGAAAGTTCTGCAATATTATTGATAATACCGATAAGCTCCTGCCCCGAATCCTTGAGGGTGGCTACCAGGGCAGCCTGATCTCTGTTGAGTTTTGATTGCAGCAGAAAATCAACCACTCCCATAATTCCATTTACAGGAGTTCGCATATCAAAACTCATTTTGGTAAGCACTTGCTGGCGTGCTTCGGAGGTTTTGAGTGCAATTTCAGTATTGTATTGTAACTGCTGCGACATTTTTTGCTCAGAAACATCCTGCAGCGTAAAGACCGTGCGCAGAATTCTTCCCTGCTCATTGAAAATCTTTTTCCTGCCAGAAAAAATATAGCGGATACTACCATCCTGGCAAATAAGTCTGAAGTTGGCACTGAATGGCAACAAGGGATCTTCTTTGGGGTTTTCACGTACCAGGGTCTTAAACACATCCTTGTCTTCGGGATGTATCATTTCCACAAGCTTATCCAGGTCAAAGAATCGACGACGCTCAGGGCTAATGCCAGCAATCTCAAATAAGGTATCCGAAAACTTGACCTCGCCAGTATCATGGTGCTTTTCCCAGTTACCAATACGTGCCAGCCGTTGAATTTCTTCGAGCCTCTCCTGATTGTCGCGTAGAATTCGGTCGGTATTTTTGGCCTCAAGAATTTGTCCGAACTTTTCAGAGATATTCTTCAGAAGTATCTTCTCATTAAAATGGAAAGGATCTTTATTAACGATAGGCTTTTCCTCCAGGTAAACCACTTGTATATGCCCCAGTTTCTTCTTCTGAACCTTAACGGGTACCTGGTAAACCCATGGTGTTTCACGGTAATTGGCAGAACGATATACCTTATCATCAAAAACAATTTCTACCGCGATATCATGGCTGTACTTGAGCCCTACCGGGATAATCTCAATGGATTTCTCAATGATCTCTTCGAAAGTAATACCGGGTACTCCGGAAATGTCGGAAATATCGTACAAACAGTTGAGCTGCTTTATCTTCTGGTTAAGATTGGAAGTGAGTTCGCTATAAGTTTCTTCGGACTTCTTGCGTTCTGAAACATCCGAGATAAGGGTAACAGAACCTTTGGCTTTAAGGTTTTCATCAAGGATTGGAGCCGAACTGAGATTGACCCACATTACATCGCCCGACATATTCTTCATCTTGACCTCATAATGGTCGGAAATTCCCATCTTCTGCAATTCCATTTTATCCTGGAAAAGTTTTTCATCTTCGGGAGTAAGAAGAAATTTTTCAAAGCTTTTTCCAAGCAATTCTCTTTTCTCGTCTACACCCAAAAGCTTGCAAGCCTTCAGGTTTACAAACTCAATCTGGTTTTTCATGTCCAGCACCACCAATCCTTCGTTGAGTGTTTTGATGAGTGTCTGGTAGTTCTCCTCGCTTCGGCGAAGGGCTCTCTCTGTAGTTTCCTTCTCACGCAAAGTATCCTGCAGGCTGCGAATGTGTGCCCTTTTCTCTTTAAACCGATGGTATGTAAGAGCAGTAAAAGATACAACAAACACCAGTGCCAGCACCACCAGAATGAGGATGAGTAAGTTTCTTTCCAGGCGGAACCTGTAAAGTTCTTCCCGCTGGTTTGCATCAAAAACCCGCTCGTTAAAGTAGGCAATGGAATTGAGCATCTGATCATTAAATACCTGTTGATTGATGCGGTTGAACTCACTTAGGTTTTCGTATGCCAGGATAAAATCTCCTGTTTGCTTGTAAAGCTCCGATAAAATAAAATGGTTATCCCGGATAAACTGTAGCAGGTTAAGTTCACGCGAAAGGTCAAGGCTACGATTTACATAATTGAATGCGTTGATCAGGTCTCCTTTTCGCTGGTAGGTTATACCTATATTGCGCAGAATAATCATCTTGAGCCCAACCAGGAAAACCTCGTTTTGTTGTTCCAAAGCCTGAAAATACAGCTCCAGTGCTTTATCGAATTCTCCCTGATCGCGATAGGTATTGGCTATATTGTTGGTAAGGCTTGAGATATGCTGCAGATCGCGACTTTGGGTTGCCAGGTTCATTCCTTTATGGTAAAAACTCAATGCCTCTTCTGCTTCTTTTCTAAACCAGTGCAGGTTTCCCATACTTATATAGGACTGAATGATCTGGGCGGTATCTTTGTGCTCCTGTGCACTGGCCAGTGCTTCCTGGTAAAAGGTCATCGCCATATCATTATCACCAAGGTTGCGGTAAATCACCCCAAGGCTGTTGGCCGCAAGAGCTTTCAGATGTTGCTGGCGGTAAGTGTCTACCCACTGGCGCGCCTCATGGGTAACACCGAGAGCCCTGTACAGATCTCCCCTGTAGCGGTAAATAGATCCCTGGTAAATACGACTTTTGATTTCAAGTTCGCGCAATCTATTACTTGTGGCATACAAAAAAAGTGTGTCGAAGAAAGCCAGGGCGATATCAAATTTGCCCTCATGAAAATAGAGTTCGGCTAGGCAAAACATGGCTCTCATTCGCAGGCTCTCATTCTCAAGCTGTGTAGCATTATCCATTGCCGTCCGGGCAAACTCCATACGTGCATGGTGCGACCAACGCAAACGATCTTCAGATTTGCCAATAAGTTCTGATACAAATTCGATCTGTCCTTGCAAATTGCCATTACCCCGATATTGCCCCAGTAATGGCATACGAACCAATGCCACTATGGAGAACAAAGTAACCAACCCTAATATCAGACGACTGCGGTGAAGCATTTCCTCGAACCCTTTTAAATAATTCTGAAAAGTACAAAAAAAACAGGCAGATAACGGCAATGCTCCACACTATTCGCTATACTGAAACCTTTTTTAATCCAAACCTAATAAAGCTTAGACCTTTTATGAAAAAATGACAACAAAACATTCTCAAAACCCTCCTCAGAATCGGCTGCAACAAAATCAATCCGGTATTGCATACATTTAAGCTTAAGCTTGTTGTGAAAATCCATCCTGGCTTTCACATACTTTTCACGTATATTTATGGGATTTACTTTGAGTTCGCGGGCGGTTTCCATGTCGATAAAACGATAAGGCCTGTTATCAAAATCCAGGTCGAGTTCCTTGGGCTTATGCACCACATGAAACAGAACCACCTCATGTTTATTATGACGCAGGTGTTGCAGTGCGCTGAAGACCTCCTCCGGATCAGACACATTATCCATCATATCGCTGAAGATAATTACAAGGGATCGTTTATGGATTTTTTCGGCAATCTCATGCAGCACCTTAGCCGGATTTGATTTTTGATTAAGGCTATGCTTCTGGGGGTCGGCAAGGTTTTCCAGTTCAGCAAACAGCATTTTGCTGTGTGCGCTATTGCTGCGTGCCTGCGTATGAAGTTTAAGTTCTTCAGCAAAAAGACTAAGCCCCACAGCGTCTCTCTGTTTTCGCAACAGATAAATCAATGCAGCAGAGGACTGAACAGAAAATTCCAGCTTCGACAACTGCTTCGACCCTTGCTCAAATCCGGGAAACAACATGGAGGATGAAGTATCGATCACCACCTGGCAGCGCAGATTGGTTTCCTCTTCATACTTCTTCACAAACAGTTTTTCTGTTCGGCCAAAAAGTTTCCAGTCGATGTGTTTTGTCGATTCGCCAGCATTGTAGATACGATGTTCGGCGAATTCTACAGAAAAACCATGAAAAGGACTTTTGTGAAGCCCGGTAATAAAGCCTTCCACTACCTGGCGGGCCAGAAGTTCAAGGTTTTCAAATTTCTTAAAACGAGATTGCTCAAGGTTGCTTTTCACCATCCAGGGGTATTGAATACAACAAAAAAGGGGTGTCTGTGGCAGTAGACACCCCGTGGAAAAAACTCGTTGTTCTTATTTGAGCAGGTTTTCTATTTTTCCGGTAAGTACCGACTTGGGTACTGCTCCAACTTGTTTGTCGGCAACCTCACCATTCTTAAAGAATAGGATGGTGGGGATATTGCGTATTCCATAGCGCATGGCTACCTCGGGGTTGCCATCCACATCCAGTTTTCCTACTACGGCTTTGCCTTCGTATTCGCTGGCAATTTCACTTACTATGGGTGCCACCATTCTGCAGGGTCCGCACCATTCTGCCCAGAAATCTACCAAAACAGGTTTATCCGATTTCAATACCAGTTCGTCAAAATTACTATCTGTCAGTTCGAGAGCCATAAGTCCTTGTTTTTGGGTTTGAAAAATCTTGAATACAAAAATAAAACTTTTATGCAATTGCAATCCCTAAAAATACTAAACGTCAAATCAGTTGAGTTTGTATTGTATGTCGTGCTTTTTGAGCAGGTGCTGCAGCAAACCAATGGGATCAACTTTTATTTTCCGCGAAAGCATTTCCACCGAGTTTTTCTCAATTTCATCGCGAAGCCTGATCTTCAACCTGCAAGAACCGCTGTACCGGTTGATACTGGTCATCAAATCTTCAAGAAACTGTTCATCCACATCGCTGATGGGAATATCCAGTACAAGATCGGAGGCTCTTTTGTCTGCCAGATCGCTCAGCAACATCATCGATTTTACTTTCACCTCCAGTTGATCTGAGGAATTAAAACGGGGTTGTATGGATGCCTTTACGTAAACGAAATTATCTTTCTCCAGGAAGTACTTCACTTTCAGGTAATCTTCCGAAAAAAGCATCAGCTGGATGCTGTCGGTATAGTCTTCAA
This sequence comes from Bacteroidales bacterium, assembly GCA_046291875.1. Lineage (GTDB taxonomy): Bacteria > Bacteroidota > Bacteroidia > Bacteroidales > UBA7960 > SKVR01. The sequence continues at coordinate 40,435 of JBKBSF010000007.1, forward strand.
GGGTAAAGCTGCCAAAGGGTTTTCCTGTTTTGGTGTATTTGTGCTGGCTGCCCACAATAACACCGGCAAAAGAGATTTCGCGGTTACGCAGCTTGTCAAGCTCTTGCAGGTCGGCAATGGAATGGCTGCAATAGCTCTCTATCTGGATCCTGAAGTTATCCAGAGGATGTCCTGAGATATACATTCCGGTAACCTCTTTTTCTTTCTTGAGCATCTCCAGTTTGTCCCAACGCGGGCAATCTGGCATTTCCGGGTCAGGGATTACAGTCTCCTCAGCATCGCCAAACAGGTTCATCTGGGAGGAGTTCTTCTGGTTGGCCACCGAGTTGGTATATCGGATGAGTTTATCGATAAAAGTGGCCCCACCTTCTTCTTCAGCATAAAAAAACTGTGCCCGGTGGGTTCCTTCATAACAGTCGAAAGCTCCTGCCATGGCAAGAGATTCCAGAACCCTTTTGTTTACTGAGCGAAGATTGATACGCTGCATGAAATCGAAGATGCTTTTATAGGGCCCGTTTTCGTCTCTTTCCTGCACAATGCTTTCAACAGCCCCCTCTCCTACCCCTTTGATGGCTCCCAGACCAAACCGGATCTCTCCCTTCTCATTCACAATAAAATTGAATGCACTCTCATTGATGTCCGGGCCCAGTACCGGGATATTCTGCCGTTGACATTCCTCCATGAATATGGAGATTTTCTTAATGTCAGAAAAATTATTGGTAAGCACCGCGGCCATATACTCGGCCGGATAGTTGGCCTTAAGATAAGCTGTGCGATAGGCCACCACCGAGTAGGCAGCTGAGTGAGAACGGTTAAAACCATACTCTGCAAAGCGGGCCATTACATTGAAGATTTCCTCTGCATTTTTCTTATCCACCCCTTTCTGGGTAGCTCCCTCCACAAAGATGGATTGTTGGCGGTCCATCTCCTCCTTCTTCTTCTTACCCATTGCCCGCCTTAGGATATCTGCAGCACCCAACGAGTAGCCCGCCATGATCTGCGCTGCCTGCATGATCTGCTCCTGGTAAACCATAATACCATAGGTGGGTGTTAGGATCTCCTCTAGCCAGGGGTGCGGATATTCGGTTTTATCTATCCCTTGCTTTCGGTTGATAAAATCGGGGATAAAGTCCATGGGCCCTGGTCGGTAGAGGGCGTTCATGGCAATGAGGTCTTCAATATTGGTGGGTTTGAGCTCTTTAAGGTATTTGCGCATCCCATCGGACTCGAACTGAAACGTACCCACTGTATCGCCTCTCTGGTAGAGTTTAAAAGTGGGCTCATCTTCCAGGGGTATCTGCTCAGGATCTATTTCAATGCCATGGCGTAGTTTTATATTTCTGACCGCTTCCTTTATAATGGAAAGGGTTTTCAGACCCAGGAAGTCCATTTTGAGCATCCCAACCGATTCAACGTACTTTCCATCGTATTGTGTTACCGGAAGAATGGAGTCTTTCTGAGTACTCAACGGGATACAATCTATCAGATCGGTAGGTCCGATGATTACCCCACAGGCATGCACACCTGTTTGCCGGTTTGATCCTTCGAGTATCTTGGCAAATTTGAGGGTTTCGCGTACCAGTGGATTGGGGTCGTCCAGTGCCTGGCTCAGCTCGGGCACCTCTTTGTAGGCCTGATCGAGCGAAGTGCCGGGTTTCTCTGGCACCAGCTTGGCCAGCCTGTCGGCCTCCGGCAAAGGCAAACGCAGTACCCGGGCCACATCGCGGATCGACGACTTTGCCGCCATGGTACCAAAGGTTACAATTTGCGCTACCCGGCTTTGCCCGTACTTATTGATTACGTAATCCATTACTTTCTCGCGGCCTTCATCGTCGAAATCGATATCGATATCAGGCATTGACACCCTCTCGGGGTTGAGGAAACGCTCGAAAAGCAAACTGTACCTTATGGGGTCGATACTGGTAATACCGGTACAAAAGGCCACTGCCGATCCGGCAGCACTTCCCCTGCCCGGGCCTACAGCCACGCCCATTTTGCGTGCTTCGTTGATAAAATCCTGCACAATAAGGAAGTATCCGGCAAAGCCCATGTCTTTGATGATCTTCAGCTCATAATCCAGTCGTTCCTGCACCTCGGTGGTAATCTCAGGATAGAACTTACGGGCACCCTCCCAGGTAAGATGTTTCAGGTAATCATCTTCATTATCGAAGCCCTCAGGCAGAGGGAAAATGGGCAGCAGAATTTCGCGCATGATATTGTACTCTTCCACCTTATCTACGATATCCTGTGTATTGGCAAGAGCTTCCGGCACATCATGGAAAAGCTGTGCCATTTCCTGAGGGGTTTTCACATACTCCTGCCCGCTGTAACGCATCCGTGTGGGATCATCCAGGTCGCGACCGGTTTGCAGACAGATGAGAATATCGTGTGCTTTGGAATCTTCGGCATTGATGTAGTGGCAATCGTTGGTTGCAATTACCTTTACATTGTATTGTTTGGCCAGTTGCAACAGTTGCTGATTTACGGGCTCCTGTTCTTTGAGTCCATGACGCTGCAGCTCCAGGTAAAAATCGTCTTTGAAGATCATCAGGTACTCCTGGAGTACCTCTTCGGCCTTTTTCATCCCTTCATTCATCAGGGCCTGCGGAATTTCGCCACCCAGGCAGGCCGACGATGCGATAATCCCTTCGCTGTATTTGGCAAGCACTTCCTTATCGATTCGGGGGGTGTAGTAGTAGCCTTCCAGGTATCCGATGGAGCAAATACGCGAAAGGTTCTCATATCCTTTGCGGTTTTTGGCTAATAAGATCAGGTGGTATCCGGAGCGATCCTCTTTTCCTTTTTTATCGAAACGGCTCCCTTCTGCCACATACACTTCGCAGCCCACAATGGGTTTAACGCCGTGCTTTTTGGCAGAAGAGGTAAAGTGCATTACCCCATACATGTTTCCATGGTCGGTAATGGCCAATGCTTTCATGCCCGAGTCGGCCACTTTTTTCATCATCACATCAATCCGGGCAGCACCATCAAGTATAGAGAAATTTGTATGTACGTGTAAATGTGTAAATTCTGTCATTAATACATTCTTAGGGTTGTAGCATCAAAAATATACAAAAAACAGGGGATGTTTTGGGGGAGTTATCCACAAACGGACCTGAGTTATTAACCAAAAACGCACCAGCAGGCTAAAGAGTTCGACCCATGGAAAATAAAACGGATTGAGTCAAATCTCCTTAGCCTGCCGGTCTCGATCGTGGATCAACACGATATCCTGGCAAAACTCCTTAATCTCCTTTTATTGCTTTTTCAAGGGATGCATCTTTGGTGTAGAATCTGCCCCATTTGGTTTCCGGATCGTGGGGCGTGAGCAATGATACCACGATGAGTACAAGTATAGATGCTGAAGCAGCCGGCAAAATGATGTATTGCTCATTGAGCAACTGATAGCCGTAAAGATATACCAGTATTGAGTTGGCTGCGGTTATAAAAAGAGTAATCCCCATGCCGGTAGCAATGGATGCCACACCTCCGGCCACCGTTACCCTCTTCCAGAGCAATGCTGCCAGCAAGGCAGGGGTTAGCCCGGCACCCACCATGGTGTAGGCGGTTAATGCCATGGCAAGTATGGTTTTGAACTGGGTAAGAACCACATAGGCTACTATACCCAGCAAAACCACCATTACACGCTGAACCAGGATAATTCTCTGGCCGGAGGCATTGGGGTTGATAAACCGCTGATAAATATCGCGTGTAAGATTGGTGGATGGGGTAAGCAAAAAGCTGTTACCGGTTGAGGTAATAATGGCCACCGATGCACACAGCAGGAGCAATCCGGCCCATACGGGCATACCCACCTCGGTGCTGTAGCGTGCTGTATGCAACAAAACCCTTTCAGACTCGGCCACCGACAGGTAAAACGCAGAACCCTCGGGCAATGAATTGAAATGACTGAAGGCGAAAATTGCAAGACTGGCCAGTGCAGTACCCACAATTATGGTTCCGATAACCCACCATACCACTGCCGACTTGGCTGCTTTTTCACTTTTGGCAGAAAAGAACTTCTGATACATATTTGACTCACCCAGCAACAGGAACAAGGTTGGCAGGAATATCCCCATGGCCCACCAGAAATCGTTCCCTCCAAAAACTGTAAAGTGAGTAGCAGATAAAGTTTCGGTAAGATGTTCTGAACCTCCAATGCTAAAGTAAACAATGGGCACTGCAATAATAACTGCAAGGGTAATAACAGCTCCGTTGATTACATCTACCGACACAATGGAAAGCATTCCGGCAAAAGCTGTAAAAAGAATAATAAAGCCTGCTGTAAGCAAAATACCTTGCCATTCAGGTATGCCTGCCACCAGGTTCAGCACAATACCTCCGCCCCAGAACTGATAACCCACAATGGTTGTATAGGCTATCACAATAACGATGGTACCCAGAATGCGGGCCCATTTATTGTAGCGCAGCTCCAGTATATCCGGAACGGTAAATTCTGCAATGCGTCTCACTTTTCCGGCAAGAAAAAACACAATTATGATCCCCAACCAGGCTCCTGCGGCCATCCAAAGCTGGGCCAGCCCTACCCTAGCTGCCAGACCGGCACCCGCAAGCAAACTTCCTGACCCCATCCAGGTGCACAAAAGCGTACCCACCAGTTTGGCGGTAGAAACCTTACGGCCTGCTACCATAAAATCCTCCTGGCTTTTGATCATAAAACTTTTCCAAATGGAAATGGACATCAGAAATACCAGATAACCTACAACAACCCATAGAAAAATCATATCAATATTTTTTAGGGAGTAAATAGCCTACTCCATGTTTGTGATGCAAAGAAAAAATATTTTAAACAGATGATTTGACTGTCGTTCATTTTTTAAGGGATTTTAAGTTTTGTATCCGAAAGTGTTTTTGGGCATTTACTGCAGATGCAAGCCTCCGGATGAATCTCTGTAAGGGTTTGATTCTTTGAGATCAGAAGACCTGTTGTATTTTATAACCATTGGCAATTGCATCCTGACAGCAAAAAACCCTTTGCCCGCCGAAGCAGACAAAGGGTTTTGCAAGGTTTAGTCTGTAAAGGAACAAACCTTCCTGATCGCATCGTGATCAGGCGGTTTTACCTGGATATACTTTCAATGCTTGCTCAATGCATTGCATGGCTTTTTTCAGATCGTCCACTTTGAGTACATAAGAAATACGTACTTCATTTTTTCCGGCACCAGGGGTAGAGTAAAAGCCTGTAGCAGGGGCCAGCATAACGGTTTGGTTATCGTGGTTGAATTCTTCAAGAAGCCACTGGCAGAACCGATCTGCATCGTCGATGGGCAAGCGAGCCGTTACATAAAAAGCTCCTTTGGGGTTCGGGCATAATACTCCCTCCATTTGGTTCATCATCTCCACCACCGTATCTCTTCTTTTGCGATATTCTTCAATCACTTCCGTAAAATAGCTGTCGGGGGTTTCCATGGCTGCTTCAGAAGCAATCTGCCCAAGAGATGGCGGGCTCAGTCGAGCCTGTGCAAACTTCATGGCGGTGGCCATCACCTCCTTATTGCGCGAAATCATGGCACCAATGCGCACTCCGCACGCACTGTAACGCTTGGAAACAGAGTCAAACAAAACCACATTGTCATCAATACCTTCGAGATTAAGAACAGAGTGATGTACTGTGCCATCGTAGCAGAACTCCCGATACACCTCATCGGCAAACAGGAACAGGTCGTACTTGATTACGATCTGGCGCAAAACCTCCAGTTCTTCTTCAGAATAGAGATAACCGGTGGGGTTATTGGGGTTGCACACCATGATAGCCTTGGTATTGGGTCCGATGGCTTTTTCGAAATCAGCAATGGGAGGAAGAGCAAAACCACTTTCAATCGAAGAGATAATGGGTTTTACCTTTACCCCTGCGCTGGTAGCAAACCCGTTGTAATTGGCATAAAATGGCTCAGGAATAATGATCTCATCGCCAGGATTGAGACAGCTCTGCACCGCAAAAAGAATTGCTTCAGAAGCTCCTGCCGTAACGATGATTTGCTCGGGTGTAACCTCAATGTCATGTTTCTTGTAATACTGGCACATCTTTTCGCGGCATGAAATGATACCAGCCGAATGGCTGTACTCAATAACCTTGGCATCCAGTTTATGCATGGCATCAATCATAGATTGAGGAGTGGCAATATCGGGTTGCCCGATGTTAAGATGATACACCTTCCTGCCTGCTTTTTTTGCTTTTTCCGCATAAGGCACCAGCTTCCTGATAGGGCTCTCGGGCATCATGCGACCTTTATCTGATATTTTTGGCATAACAATGCTTTGATTTAAGGGTGTTTTACTTGTTTTAAAAAGTGAGGCAAAGTTGATAAATATTTCGCCAATTACCTAATGGTAAAACCCGGATTTTCCCTCATAAACCCACAACCAAAAAGACTATGGCTGCAACCTTCGAAACACATTTCCCTGCAAATAATCAGGGGACAATCTCCCCTTTAACTTTTACAAGAGTACGACCAGAGTGGGTATTGGCATGCAGGGTAATATACCGATCTATTTCACCCAACCGCTGACTGTCATATCTAACCTGGATGATGGCCTGTTGTCCAGGCTCAATGGGCTGCCTTGGCCAGGCAGGCACCGAAAGACCACAGCTCCCCCTTACATTGCTTAGCTGCAGTGGTTGTTGCGATACATTCCAAATAATCAGTTGACCTGCTACCATACTACCCTGCTTTCGCTGGCCAAAATCGAGAATAAGCTCAGGCAACACCCCTTCCAGTTGTTCTCCATCAAACTCAAGTTGAAGCTCTGAGGAAACGGGTGACATGAAGCCGGAGAAAACCATTAAAAAAAAAGCAAGAGTAGCGAAACGTAACTTATACATGATCAAGATATTGCTAAAACAATTGAATTTACCTGAATTTGATAAAAATAGGGTATTCAGACCGCCAAAAGTAATAAAATAGGATGAAACCGGAGTAATGAAATCTGATTGCCGCTTTTAGGAATTCTGTAAGGTAATAAGGTAACAAAAAGAGGGCTCTCGTTACCGGAATGAACCAGGGAAGCGTAGTGTCCTGACAGAAAGTTTTGCTTTACAATCCATTCCGATTGGCAGTCTTTTCTATCTTTGCTGACTATTGAAACCAAAGACTCACAGAATGCCAAATCACAAGTTGTCTTTTTCTGGCAAAATTTATGTCGTGGTGCGAGATCGCGTAAGTATTGCAATTTTCCTGCTGTGGTTGCTTCTCAGCACCCTTTTGGTTGCCTACGATCAGAATTTGTTTAACATCCAAAGCATCCCTCCTGACAAAGGATGGAGCTATCCCATATTTTTTCTGTCCGGAGTTCTCTTCATTTTTATTTTCCGAAGCCGGGCAATTCATCTACTGCAACAACAAAAAGGGTCGAACACTTTTTTGAGGGAAAGACAGGAGAAACTTGTTGAACAGACCGATTTCCTCAACCTTGTCACAAATTCTTTTCCGCATCCCTTTTACGTTATCGACGCCAACACCTATGAGATCAAAATGGCCAATGTTGCCTTTTTTCAATACCACAAGATTGACCCGAATGGTAAGTTGGAGCAACACAAATGTTATGAACTCTCTCATGGCTTTGATCATCCCTGCAACGACAAAGACCACCCCTGTCCACTGCTAAAGGTAAGGGAAACCGGTAAACCCCTTGTTGTGCATCATGTGCATAAGGATGGGGAGGGAAAGAACAGCGTTATGGAAATCAATGCATTTCCGGTAATAAACAAACTAACCGGGCAGGTAGAGCAGATTATTGAATACACGGTAGATATTACGCAGCGAATCGAAACCCAACGCCAGCTGCTGAAACTTAACCTCGAACTTCAGGATCGGAAAACAGAACTGGAGAAACTCAACCAGTCGCTGGAAGAGCGAATTGCCCGTGAGGTTGAACAAAACAGGGAGAAAGACCGGATTCTGGCCATGCAGGCGCGTCAGGCTGCCATGGGCGAAACCATCGGAAACATTGCACACCAGTGGCGCCAACCCCTAAATGCCCTCAGCCTGATCGTAATGGATCTGCAAGAAGCTCATAGTCATGGTGAGCTAAGTGAAGCCTACTTCAATGAATCCTATCAAAAGGTAAACGGGATTGTGCAACAGATGTCGCAAACCATCGACAACTTCAGAAACTTCTTCCAATCCAATAAAGAAGAACGGATCTTTGAAATCAACTCACTTGTGAAGCAAGCCACTGCACTGCTCAAGCCTTTGATGGAGGCATCCGGTATTGAAATAACGCTGAAGGAAGGAGAAGAAACTTATCTGAAAGCAAACCCTAACGAACTCATTCAATGCATATTGAATATCCTGCAAAATGCTTCTGATGTATTGTCTGGCATGGAGGTGTCAAATAAAAAGATCATTGTTAATATGCTCAACTCTAGCCAACAATGGGCCCAGATAGAGATTATCAACAATGGTCCCCACATCGAAGAAACCATCCGGCACCGTATCTTCGATCCTTATTTCTCCACCAAACCAGAAGGAAAAGGAGTGGGTCTGGGACTTTATATTGCCAAAACACTGGTAGAGCAAAATATGGGAGGCAAACTCAGTGCAAGCAACCGTTCTGAGGGGGTTTGCTTCACCATTGCCATCCCACTCTATTGGGAAGCCAATGCCGGGAAATAAAAAAACACTGGTTTGGTGAATTTTATAATTGGAAAAACTTTGTTTTTACAGAAAAAAGCCGGAAATTTGCACCCCGCTAATTCAAGTATTATTTAATCATTTTCAACAATTATCAAATGCCAACAAAAATCAGATTACAGAGAAAAGGTAAAAAAGGTAAAGCCTTTTATCACCTTGTAATTGCGGATGGTCGTGCACCCCGGGACGGAAGATTCATTGAAAGACTTGGCACCTACAATCCCAACACAGATCCTGCTACCATCGAGATCAATTTCGATCGCGCCCTTTACTGGCTTCAGGTGGGAGCACAACCTACAGATACAGCCCGCTCTATTCTCTCCAGAGAAGGGGTATTGCTGAAAGACCACTTGCTCAGAGGAGTAAAAAAAGGCGCTCATACTGCTGAGCAGGCAGAGGAAAAATTCCAGGCATGGGTTAATGAAAAATCCAGCAAACTGGAAAAAGTTAACAAAGATGCTGAACTGACCGAGAAAGAAGAAAAGAAAAAGCGTCTGGAAGAAGAGCGTAAGATCAACGAGGCCCGCGCACAGGAACTGGCTAAGAAACAGGCAAAAGCTCTTGATGCAGCAGCAGGAAAAGCTGAAGAAGCACAAGAAGAGCAGGCAGCAGAAGAGGAGCAGGCTCCCGAAGCGGATGCTACTGAAGAGACAAAAGCCGAATAAGCTCCTGAGCAGCACATTTTGTTCAAGAAATCACGAAACCTGTCGGGCCCGGTGCTTTGACAGGTTTCTTTTATAATACAAGGTTTATGGAAAAAGAAAAGTGTTTTTTCCTGGGAAGTATCACCAAGGCTTTCGGATACAAAGGAGAAGTAGTGATTTTTATTGATGCAGATCAGCCTGAGGTATATGCAGGGATCGACTCGGTTTTTATTGAGATAGACAACAAGCTGATCCCATTTTTTATTGAACGATCCGATCTGCGCAACAAAAGCAACCAGCTTACAGTAAAACTGGAAGGCATTGACACACATGACCAGGCTCTTCAGTTGCAAGGCTGCGCCCTTTACCTCCCACTTGAATTGCTGCCAGCACTGGAGGGCACCAATTTTTATTTTCACGAAATTGTGGGCTACAAAGCTTCGGATGTAACAAAGGGTTTTATCGGCATCGTCGTGCAGGTGCTTGATTATCCGGGAAACCCTATTTTCGAGATCGAAAACCAGGGCAAGCAAATCCTGATACCAGTCAGGGATGAATTTATTGCAGGATTGGATCGCGACCAACGCGAAATTCTGCTAAAAGCTCCCGAGGGGTTGATTGACCTGTATCTAAAAGAAGAATAACCGTTGTGGAACGTATTTTCCGGTTCAAGCAATTCAGTCTGTCAGACCATGGCGCTGCCATGAAAATCGGCACCGATGCAGTATTATTGGGGAGCCTGGCTGCCACCCAGTCTGCAGGCACAGTGCTGGATGTTGGAACCGGATCGGGAATTATTGCTCTGATGGTGGCCCAGAAAACCGGCACTCAAATCGATGCCATTGAACCCGATAAAGAGGCGGCACTGCAGGCGCAAAGAAATTTCTCATCCAGCCCCTGGCCTGAAAAGCTCTCCCTGTTCCACTCTACCCTTCAGGAATTTATTCCTGAAAACAATCTCCAGTACGATCTTATTATTTGTAATCCACCCTATTTTCAGAATAGCCTTCGCAATGCGCATGAATCCAAAGCCATGGCCAGGCACAACGTGGGGTTATTGCCGGAAGAGATGTTTTTGCATGTTGCCCGTCTGCTCTCTCCCAAAGGGAGTTTCATGATGATATATCCGGCAGGCAAAGAGAGTGAGCTTGACCTTTCTGCCAAACAACGAGGTTTATTGCTGAAGGAACGTTGGATGATACATCCTATGCCAGGCAAACCTGTGAAAAGAATCGTTCAGACCTACGTGAGAGATGCAAGCACACCACCTGCACCCCTTATACACTCCTTTTGCATTGAAACATTAAACCGGCATGAGTTCTCCAGTGAGTACAAAAACCTAACAGCCGATTACCACCCCTTTCTCTGAAATTCCAGGTCTGCTCAACCCTCGTTCCTTTTAAGAGGAATCTCTATTTCAACCCTTACACCTCCAGCGGAGGGCTGGTCAAACACAATATTTCCATCCAGGATCCTCACCCTGCTGATGATGTTGTAAAGCCCCATTCCTTTTTGGGTAGTATTGCCCAGGAGTTTTTCAGCATCAAACCCTTGCCCATTATCACCAAAGGAAAGTGTTATCATATCATTGGGCATCTGGATATTAATCCAGATTCGGGTTGCCCGGGAGTGTTTGAGAGAATTACTTATTAGTTCTGTGGCTATACGGTAAATATTGAGACCCGTGTTTTTATCCAAAAGATCAAGACCATCATCAATTTCCAATTCCAGTGAGCAGTGTTCAATCATTTCAAGGCGCGAAACATAAGACCTTAATGCCTTTTCCAAACCGAAATCGTTGAGCAAACCTGGCGATAGTTTACTGGATATAAGTCGTGTTTGTGCGATTGCATCGTCCAGTATCTGCCTGCAAAAGTTCAGGATCTTTATCTGTCGGGGGTTCATGTTTTGGGCAAGGGTATCCTGTTGCAGATACATTTTCATCCCCGACAACAACGGGCCAATCCCATCGTGTATTTCGAAAGCGAACCTTTTTCGCTCACTTTCCTGGGCTTCAATGGATGCCTTTAGAACCATTCGCGACATATGCTTGTGATCTGTAATATTACGTGCGATACCAAAGATCTCTTTCACCTTCTGACTATGAATATCATATTTAATGAAACCGTTGATTTCGAGATATACCATTTCTGCCCGATAATTAAATATACGGGTTTCGAGGCTGAACCTGCGATTTCCCTTTTCAATAGCCTTTTGAATGTAGGATTTCCACTTGATTTGTTCTCCCTGAGGAAGCAAATCCCAAACCGTTTCGCCAAGCACTTTCTTATCTCCCAGCAATTCGGTTATAACCGGGTTTACCTGGAGTATCCGACCAGAGGCATCGCAACTGAAAACTACATCCATTACATGGTTAAAAAGTTCGCGAAAACGCTTTTCGCTTTCCTCCAGCCTATACTGTACCTGCTTTCGTTCTTTTAGAGATTTTACAAGCTGCACAAGGAGTAAGAGCATTGTCAGCAATCCTAGAACTGAGATTATGATAATCGACACATAAGTTCTGTTCAACCTGTTCATGGTGTTAACTTCATCGGTTCGGTCAACTACAACCGAAAACAACACCTGTAAGCCATGATGTTCCACAGGGTAGGAATAAACCCTTACATTGCGCAGGCTCTCATCTCTGAGCCGATGTTGAAAGTCAAAGAAGTTTCTGTTCATTCTTTGAGCATTCATCATCTCGGCCTGAATTTGCTCTTCTGAAAAAGTATTAAGCTCAGATATGGCCCTACCGATAAGATCGGGATACCCATAAAAATTGACTGCGGCCCTATTGGCATCGAGGATAGTGCCTGAAAAAGGATCTACTATGAGCATTACCACACCATGGTTTTCAAAAAAATCATATCCAAACACCCCTTGTTTAGACAAACTCTCCCAATACTCCACCAATGATTGGGAGGTTCTGTTAACCATGATTACATTATCGGGCAGATCTTTGAGTGAAATTCCATACTCAAACAACGCCTTTTCATTAAAAATATACCGGTTGATTTCTGAGCTGGCCAATAGCTTCTGGGGTTTTATGTTTTTCTGCAAAAAATCAACAGCCATTGAAGCAGCAGCATATCCGTGCGAATAGGGATCAATCATCTTTCCCCCAATGGCCCCCAGGGGCAACACAAAGTCGCGGATAGCGAAGATGCGGGCAGGGGTTGCCTGCCTGATCCATTCCATTGATTCTGCAACGGAAAAGTGTTTTCCGGATGGTGTTTGCAACCAGGACAGATACAGAACGAGATCATTTTGGCCGAGTTTTTCCAGAGCCTCTTTAAGTTCGTCGGGTTCTTTTTGATAGAGAGCAATTAGCTCAATGTCTTCAGGGATCATCTCCTGACATTGAAGAAACTGATCAAAAAATATTTGTTCGGTGAGCCTGTTTCCGGCAATTACAGCAAACTTTTCAGCCAAAGGACTGAGCCGGAGCGCCACTTCTATGGTTTCTGCCATTGAGGGCTTGGCCTCTACTCCCCAGATGTTATTTCTGTGGGCAATTCGTTCCGGAGAGAAATTATCAACACCTGCAAAAACCACAGGTACTTCACTGGCAAACAAAGGCTCACGCTGCAGAATAAAATCAAATGCATCGTCATCGGCAACAACAATAAGCTTCAGCTCGATATTATTGTACCGGTAGTTATACACTTTTTCCAGAACAGCAATATGCTCATTGGAGGAAAACCTGATGACATCCATGTACTCTACAAATACTTCAAGGCCTGTACTCCGGCCTAAAACCTCCATTATACCCTCATTAATTTGATCTGTCCAGGGGTAGCCCTCATGATAAGAATGCAAAACAAGGACATTCTGTTTTACAGCCATTGCTGGCCCGGCACAAGTCATCAGGACAACCAACAAGAAGCCGGAATATCGGAACAGGTGCAGAGTTTTGATCCTGGTTGGCAATATTTTCAACAGGGCTATCATCATCAATACAAATTCAACTGTGCCATCAATTGATTAAACTCTTTGAGATTTACAGGCTTTGTAAGGTAATGATCCAGCCCCAGGCCCATGTATTTCTCTTTATCACCTTCAAAAGCATTGGCGCTCAGCCCGACAATGGGCGGCAGGTTTTCATGCATATCTCTGAGGCGTTGGGTAGCTTCTACACCATCCATTACCGGCATTTGAATATCCATGAGAACCAGGTCGTATCTGCCCGGAACGAATTTCTGCAGGGCTTCTTTTCCATTGGAAGTTACATCCAGCTTATGACCTACCGAACCCAGCAGCAAGCTTATGACCTTTTGATTGATCAGCTTATCTTCAACCAATAAAATATGCAAGGGTCGTGAAATGCCCACAGCAATATTCTTATGATCCTGATTCTCTTTCTGTCCTGCTGCCAGGGAAATAGAGGCAGGAAAGTAAAACCAGAATTGTGTTCCTTTGTCCGGGTAGCTCTTTACTCCGATCTCGCCACCCATAAAATGCACCAGTTCTCTGCAGATGGCCAGCCCAAGGCCGGTGCCCTCTGCATGTCTGGAGTATTCATCGTCAATCTGATAAAATGGGTTAAATACCTGAGCCTGTTTTTCGAAAGAGATTCCGCAGCCTGTATCTTCTACCTCCACCCTTACCCAAACCTGATCGGAATAGAGCCGGTTGCCATTGGGAGGTTGAAGGTTTGGGTTGTCAATTTTAATACGCACCCTGATGCTTCCCTCTGAAGTAAACTTAACAGCATTGGAAATAAGGTTTCGCATCACCTGATCCAGTTTTTGCTTATCGGCAATGATGTTTTCAGGAAGTTGCTCATCCGTATTGCAGCAAAACTCAATGGGTTTTCGATTGATCATTCTGAAAAACACTTCAGCATCCCGGCATAGATCGCCGGTTCTGAAGACCTCCTGCTTCAGGGTTACCTGCCCGGCCTCAATTTTAGAGTAATCGAGAATAAGGTTGATGATCTGTTTCAGATTATCGCCAGATTGCATCAGGGTGTATACGTAGTCTTTCTGCTGGTCGTCGAGTGATGTGGAAAGCAAAACCTCGGCCATACCCAGCACACCGGTTAATGGCGTACGGATCTCATGGCTCATATTGGCAAGAAACTTTTGCTTAAACTCTGCCGATCTGCGTGCTACTACCACTTCTTTCTCCAGCTCAATTGCTTTTTTGCGCTCTGAGATGTCCCTGTAATTCACCAGTACACCTTGTATCTCTGGATAATTGAGACAATGGGTAGCACAAGCTTCGATCCATTTATAAGATCCATCTGCGCATAAATAACGACATTCTATAACATCAGAAAGCTCCTTTTTCTCTACAATCCTTTCAAAAAAGTTGGCCACCCGAGGTTTGTCTTCCGGATGAATAAGATCCCAGGTGTGACGCCCTATCATATCAGAAGGTTTCCAGCCAAACCACTTCTCAATATTGGGGCTTTTATACCTGATTATGCCCTCACTGTCGAGAATAGCAATTACATCTGCTATATGGGCTATCATGGCATTCTGCCTTTCCTGGTTGTATTTGATCTGTTTTTCTGCTTTAATCCGGTCAGAAATATCCATTCCATAGCCCAGCAGATAGGTTTGCTGATTTACTTCCAATCGGGTTCCGGTAAGCAAAAAGTATCGGGCTTTACCTTTTTTATCAAACAAGGGGGCTTCAATTATTCCAAATCCTGTATTTATTGCCTTATGTACTGCCTCAAGAGCAAACTCCGCTGCTTCGGGAGCATACCAATCGGTAAGCAAACGGTCTTTCATTTCTTCAGAACTGAACCCCAGCAATGTTTCATGAGAATGGTTCCACATCTTGAGCTTCAGATCGGGATAGGAGTACAGGTAAAAAATGCCTGGCAATGCTTCCAGAATACGTTGCGAAAACATTTTTTCGAATTGCAGATCCTGCTGAAGCTGCATCCTCTCCGAAATATCATTTATCACCCCCACTATTCTTTCGATATCACCTTTTTCATTTTTAAGAGCAGACACCGTAAGATCTGCCCAGAAAGAACTTCCATCCTTCCTTACAAATCGCTTTTCGAGGCGGTAGTGATTGATTTTGCCATCCAGCAATGCTTTAAACCATCTTTGTGTAGGTTCAATATCATCAGGATGGGTAATATCAATATTTGTCTTCCTTTTAAGCTCTTCTTCCGAATAACCCAGCTTTTCGGGCCACCAGTGGTTAACGATCTCATAATTCCCCTGCAGATCAGTAATACCAATCCCCACATTGAGCGAATTGAGAATGGCTTTCTGATAGCTTTCTTCTCTGCGTGCTTTCTCTTCCGCCATCAAACGTTTCTCCACAAAGCTCATAACTACCCTGCAAATGAATACACTACTCCAAACAATTACAGTGAGTGCGAGAAATGTGTGGGTTTGATTGTAGGTGGGGGTGCGTTGCAAAAAGGCAAACTCAAGGGCAAAAAGCAGCAACCAGACCAGCAATGCTGCCAGCAAGGATCCTGACAGGATAGTGGAATTGTAGATAAGATAGGGATTGGGGGGCAATCTGAAAAAATTGCGGGCAGCCGGTATGCGCAGGATCAATTCTGCTGTAAAGATCAAAAAGGTATAATTTGTAATATCTTTCAACAAAAAGCCCAGGAGAATACCAGTGTCAATACCCGTAATGTATTCTTTTTGCCAGAAAGCCGGATTGAAACTTAAAAGAGGATTGAAAAGGATCAGATAACCCGCCCCTGCCAAAACGCCAAAGGCGAGCATAACAAGCAACACCCGCTTCACCACAAATCTGTAGGAGAAGGGCAATTGCCTGAAGGCAAGCTTGCCGGCCATAAAGAATAAAGCAAGCAGCAAAAACAAATTGAAAAGGTTTGCATAGCCATTGTTTGCCCAAAGGAAAAAAGGGAAAAAGGCTCCACCCGAGAGACCAGCAATAATTCCATACCTGCTGCCATAAGCCAGGGCAATTACAAGCGGAAAAAGTATAGACCACACAAGGTTTACAGTTACCTGATCCAGCTGAACCTTGATACTCAATCCTGAGAGAAAAAAGCAAAGCACACCTGACAGAACAGCCAGACCAGACTTTCTTAAAACAGAAGAATCAACATAATCAGTTAACTTTTTCATTGCTGAGCAATCAATCCTTAGAACGGTTTCAGAATAAAATCAGCCATTTTATTCAATGGTAAAACTTTATCTGCTGCCCCCAGCTTAATGGCTTCTTTGGGCATGCCAAATACCACGCATGATTTTTCATCCTGTGCTGCAGTGCGCGCACCGGCCTCCTTCATTTCAAGTAATCCGCGGGCCCCATCGGCACCCATGCCTGTCATGATAATACCCAGTGCATTCTTACCTGCATAGCGCGCCGTGGAACGGAACAATACATCTACGGAGGGTCTGTGTCTATTTACCAGTGGCCCGTCCTTTACCTCCACATAATACCTGGCCCCGCTTCGTTTGAGCAAAGTATGTTTGTTTCCCGGGGCAATGAGGGCTTGCCCCCTGATAACACTATCCCCGTTTTCGGCCTCTTTCACAGTGATCCGGCACAACTCATTCAGCCGCTGTGCGAATGAACGAGTAAAAACCTCTGGCATATGCTGTACAACCACAATGCCCGGACTATCGGGAGGCAGCACCTCCAGAAGCTCTTTAAGAGCTTCGGTACCTCCGGTGGAAGCACCAATGGCCACTACTATTTCTGTGGTTTTGATCATGCTGGTTCCGGGCGAAGCGGCAGGAATTACCACATCTGCTGAATATTTGGGCTCGGGCCTCAGGGTGGATGAGGAACTGGCAGCTCTGAGTTTCTTCATTTTCGCCCCTGCTGCAGCTTTAACAACATCGCAAAGACGAATACGCGACTCTTCGTAAAACTCCCGGTTTGACAACTGGGGTTTGGTAATGATTTCAACAGCTCCGTACTCCAGCGCCTTGAGAGCAGTTTCTGTGCCTGTGGCTGTAAGGCTCGAAATTATTATTACCGGAATAGGATGTTGTTGCATGATCTTCTTCAGAAATGTCAACCCATCCATTTTGGGCATCTCAATATCCAAAGTGATTACATCGGGAACCTCTTTCTGAATTTTCTGTGCCGCAAAAAACGGATCAGGGGCTGTACCTATCACCTCGATGGAGGGATCAGAGGCAAACACCATGCTCAGGGCCTGTCGTACAACGGCCGAATCATCCACAATAAGTACTTTGATCTTTTCGCTCACGATTTCTACTTTTGAGTTGACAGGGGTGTTTGGCGGGCAATGATTTTTTGAAGCACCGCTCCTGTATATGTATTAAACTGTATCTTTCTTCCGTTCTTACCCCCAACACTTTCGCCACTGATACTGATCTTCTGCTCCTTTAGTATTTGCCGGGCAATAAGAATATTCCTTTCTCCGATATGAAACTGGCTGATCTGGGTGTCGATAACCTCACCTCCCCCAAAAACCTTGGCAATGATTCGCGAACGATTACATCCCAAGGCCACCATTTTCTCCAGCAGCCTTTCGATGGCTATATTACCATACTTGGGAGAGGCAAGCCCTTCTCCATTCCACAGGGGAAGCATATAATGATTGATGCCACCAATTTGCATTACAGGATCGTACAAACAAACCGCCACGCATGAACCCAGGATCGTATTCACAATAAAGGGCTCTTTGCTTACAAAAAGTGTAGAAGGATAAAGAAAGTGTGTCTGAAACTCCATGGCTTATCCTTCTTAGAAGACCTGCTCGTCATCACTGTCAAACATAAACTCATTGCCATCGAGAGCAAAACCCGATGAATGCTCATTTTCGGTGCCGGGGGGCAGGCAAACGGTAAAGGTGGTTTTCTGACCGGGTTCGCTTTCCAGTTCAATAGTACCGTCCAACAGATCAATTATGGCTTTGTTTACCGATAAGCCGAGCCCATGCCCGCGGTTCAGAGAGTTGATGCCCGGATCAAGCCGGCGAAACCTGTCAAAAATGATCTTTTTATTGGCATCCGAAACCCCCTGTCCGTAATCAGTAACTGACAAACACAGGTTATCTTCTTTCAACCATGCTTTTACTTCCACCTCTCCAGCCTCGAAGCTAAAGTTTATGGCATTACTTACCAGGTTGGAAAGGATGATCCTGAGTTTCTCCGGGTCGGTAAGAAAATAGAATGATTTCTGGATTCCCGGTATGGGCTCCAGTTCGTATATCAGATTGATTTTTTTCTTCTCTGCTTCATACCTGAAGGTATCAAGCATGCTCTTGATGAGTTGGTTTACATCAACATTCATAATCTCAGGAAGAAACTCTCCTGCCTCAAGCTTGGCTGCAGCAAAAATATTTTTCAACTGAAAATCCAGGTTGAAAGCCTCGGAATGTATCAGCTGCACCATGGCCATTACCCTTGCCCAATCCTCCTTCTTCACATCCAGTATATTGCGGCTCAACCCAAGGATTGCCGCAAAGGGATTGATGATCTCATTGGTGATATTGGAAATGAAATGCGTTTTCAATGCCTCAGACTCTTCAAGCTTCTTATTCAACTCCTGCAGTTCTGCAGTAATTTTCTGCAGTTGCAATACCGAATCCTTATTGGCTTTAAAACGGTTCTCCAGTTCTCTTAAAAGTTGCTCATCTGTCAGCATAATATATCAGAAGTTAGTTTTTTCATAATTGAACCTGCACTGGTATTTGTTTGGCATCTCAACTTTTGCATCTGATTAAACCTTCATAAAAACAGTAGGCTTAAGTTGAACCAGCGGAACATCCATTCCTGTAACCGACTCGCTATGCCCCAGGAAAAAGTATCCTCCTAATTTCAGGTTTCTGCACAACTTATTGATCACGGCCTGTTGCGTGGGCCTGTCGAAATAGATAAGCACATTGCGGCAAAAGACCACATCAAAAGTTTCCTTTATGTCGTAATAATCATCCATAAAATTCAACCGCTCCCAGGTAGTTTTTTTTCTAAGCTCAGGTATAACCCTTACGGTTGGTTTTATTCTATCGCGCGAACGCAAAAAATACTTTCGCTTTAACTCCATGGATATATTGGCCACCCTTTCTTCAGAATATACTGCATCGAGTGCTTTCTGAAGTATCCTTGTAGAAAGATCGGTACCCAGGATTGAAAAGTCAGGTTTATTATGGCTGGCTGCAAACTCAGATATAACCATAGCAAGGGTATAGGCTTCTTCGCCACTGGAGCAACCCGCGCTCCATATTTTCAAAGGAGTATTACCCCTCTGGCTTTTTACAAATTCAGGAAGCACCACTTCCTTCATAAACTCGAAATGGGCGGGTTCGCGAAAAAAGTCAGTCTTGTTGGTGGTAACCACATCCATCATATGCACCAACTCAAGGGCTTCTCCTTCCTTGCTGAGTACATATTCGCAATATTGCTCATAGGAAGACATACCCAGTTCGCGCAATCTTTTTTGTAAGCGGCTCTGCAACATTACCTTCTTTACAGGAGGCATTTTTATACCCGTTTCTTTGAAAATAAAAGAACTAAGCGTTTCAAATACACTTTGGGGCATCTCCAACTTATATACTGCTGAAAGGGTTTGCAGGTTTTCTTTATTGGCATTAATGGTTTTGTGCAAAGACATAGACGTATAATGGGTTTTTCAAAAAAGAGTTTCTAAAAAATAGCCGCTTCTTATGAAGGGTTGGATACAGATTGATGGATAAATTCCGTTTCGATATAGGTGCGAAACTCGCTGTACTTATCGGCCAGCAGTGCAATGAGGTCTACTGCTTTACTGTACTCTTCATTGCGCAGATAACGATCCATGAGCCGGGCTACTGCATGCAGGCGTGAGGCGCCCATGTTTCCCGACAATCCTTTTATGGACAGAATTATCAACCCCAATGCATTATAATCATTTACTTCGATAGCACTCAGGGTTTGCTTATAGATCCTGTCGATATCCTCAAAGAACGATTGAAAAAGGTTTTCTACACTCGCCCTGTCGCCGTTTGCATTGCGCACAATCATTTCAAGGGTAGCATCGTTGGCTACAGGCTTCAGTTCAATATCTTTGAGAGTGTCAACCTTCAGTTTAGCCTGATTACCTTTATCAATCCTGCTCTCTTTCCACTTGCGAAGCATATTGTACAATTGGTGAGGTTTCACTGGCTTGATCAACACATCATCAAACCCTTCCCTTGCATATTTCTGATCATGGGCAAAAGACTCGTCTGCTGTAAGTACAATGACAGGAGGACAAACTGCCGGGAGTTTTTTCATGTTTTTCAAGGCAGTTACACCATCCATTATTGGCATAACCTGGTCGAGCAGAATAATATCGTAATGAACTTTCCCGAAAATATCAAAAGCATTGACGGTAGTTTCGGTGAATTTTTCCAGCGCCTCTTTCCCGTTCACCGCGAGGGTAACCTTACACCCCATTTGTTCGAGCATAAGTTGGATCACTTTGCGGTTCACCGCAATGTCTTCAGCCAGCAGAACGGAAAGATCAAGATCTTTCTGCACAGCAGCAGATTGTGATTCTTCATTTCTCACAGAGGATGAAGGTACAACAGCGATCACCGGAATATGAAACCAGAAATTGCTTCCCTGTCCGATCTGGCTTTCCACTCCTATTTCGCCACCCAGCAACTCAACCAATTCCTTGCAGATAGAGAGACCCAGCCCTGAACCTTTGTACTGACTGTTCACCCCATTCTCCAATTGAGAGAATTCTTTAAAGAGTTTTTTCTGATCATGCGGGCTGATACCAGAACCCGTGTCGCAAACTTCAAACTTAAGAAGTAGTTTGCTGTCGGTCTGTTCAGCCAGCCCTACCCTTACTTCAACACTCCCTTCCTGAGTGAATTTTAATGCGTTGGAAACCAGGTTCGACAACACTCTTAAAATTTTATGCTCATCGGATGCTATTCGTTCGGGTATGCGAGAATCGACCTGCAAAAGCAGTTCGATCGTTTTCTCTCTCGCTTTGGCCCTATAAAACGACCGAAGCTTGGTGAATAACTCGGGGAGTTTAAACTCATGGGTTCTCACCGACATCATTCCCGACTCGATCTTGGAGAAGTCGAGCACATCATTGACCAGTTCGAGTAAGGATTCCGATGAAGACTTCAGCGACTCGATCAGCTCTGCCTGCTCGGGCGATATCTGAGTACCTTCGAGCAAATGCAGCAAGCCAGTAATACCACTTACAGGGTTTCTTATTTCGTGGCTGAGTTTGGCAAAGAATTTTTGCTTCATTCCGGCAGTTTTCATGGCCATTTCCACATCGTGACGCAGGGATTCGTTAGCTTTTTGCCAGCTAACATCCTGGAAGGTCATGATCATTCGTTCCGGCTCGCCATGCACATCGTATTTTATACGTGAAAGGGCATGGATATACTTAATCTGATTCTGATCGTCCATCACCCTGAAATCCAGGGAAAAATCATTCCGGTGCGCATCCAGCGCCTGTTGCAGGGTTATTTTAAACCGATTTCTGTCGTGGGGATGCACACGCTCAGTGAGCTTATCGTAATTGTATGTATTTTTTTGTGTTGGATCGGCAATGCCGATTATATCGAAAAACAGATCGTTGCAAACATGTTTTTGTTCACGGAAGAAGAAATCGCAACTGCCCAGTCCGGCAATGGAGAAGGCTTCTGAAAGCTTCTCGCGGCTGAGGGCCAGCTCCTGGTAAATTTGTTTATTGCGGGTAACATCAGAAACTACCATGGTAACTCCTTCCATGGTGCCTGCACGCCCCCTGCGTAAGGTAAACCGGCAGTTGTACCAATAAACATGATCGTCTTCCACAAGAGAAAACTCCAGCGATTGCGAGTTTTTCTGCATGTGCAGCATTTCTATGGATTGCATTAATCTTTCTGCCACTTCTCCCGGGAAAGCATCCTGAATGGTTTTTCCCTGCAATGCTGCAAACCTTGTAAATGCAGGAATATTGCGTGTCCCGGAGTGGTTATGGGTAATCACCCCATTCTCGTCAAGGCTGAAGACCATATCATCGATCGACTCAAGAGTGGTGCGGAGCATTTCTTTGGTCTCCGATAACTCTTTACGGGCTTTATGACGGTATACCGCGATGTGTAATGCAGATTCAAGAATTTTATCATCGAATGGTTTGATCAGAAACCCATGTGGCTCGGTCTTCATCAGCCTCCTTATGGTTTGATCGTCGCTGCTTGCAGTAAGATACACCACCGGCACATCCATATACTGCATGAGCACCTCCACCGTTTCAATCCCATCCAGCTCACCATCGAGCATTACATCCATCATGATCAGATCGGGATGCTCATTTCGGGCAATGTCAATGGCCTCCTTGCCCGATCGGGCTTTGCCACAAATCTCATAGCCCAGCTCTTCCAGCTTGAGTTGGATGAAACGTGCAATGATGGCATCATCCTCTACAATAAGCATCCTTTGCTTAGAAATTGGGTTCGGGTTTACCATTGAAAAAAGTATTTTGAGAACATCAGAATTTCTTCAACTCCGAAAGGAGCTGGGTATAATTTTCCGGAATAACTTTTGCCAGAGCACAGGCTGTATCCATTTGGCCAGCTTTGATAGCTACCTCCACATCTACAGCAATCTGCCTGAGTTGCATGGCCCCAATAGAACCGCAGATACCTGTCAGTGAATGAATATTATAGCGCAGTTGCTCAGGGTCATTGCCATGGGCAAGTTCTTTTATATTGTCTATGAGTTCATCGGCTTCCGGCTGAAACGAGTCGATTATATCCTTTACCATCTCGGCATTGTCATGGGCATATTCGTAAAACATGGCGCGGGTCTCCGGGTCGATTACATCAATAGTTGCATACTTTTGCAGATTAGGTTCTTGTTGATCCATCTTGATTTGATTTTGCTTTGTAGGTTTGTTTATAGGTTTGTTTAGGGTTCTGTTGGTGCGATAAAGATAAACAGTCTGTTTGATTCTGAGTTATAAGCGTCCTGTGTGAGGTGAGGTTTCCTTCGGTGCCTGACCAGGAAAAACCTCCCGGGAAAAGTCGTGTTTCCCGGGAGTATGAAAGGGCAAGGGCTGGAGATTTGCACTTTCCGGATGCCCTTACCCGTCAGGGGTATCAGAAACGTTCGTATTCATCGTCCTTTATGTTGCTAAGGTTCAGATTAACCCCCCCATTGGTTTTGGATGCCTGAGGGTTGGGGGTTGACCTGGTCTCAGCTTTTGTTTTTGCTGGGGCAGAGGCAGCAGTTTTTCGCGTTGTTTGGCCGGCAGAAAAATTTGCTGCGCTGGGTTTATGAACCGCAGAGCTTTTTCTTTTCTCACGGGCAGCCCTTTGCTGATCCAGTTTAAAGTAACTCACCATCTCAAGAAGCTGATCGGCCTGGCTGGCGAGCTCTTCGCTGCTGGTGGCCATTTCTTCACTTGCCGCAGCATTCTGCTGGGTGATTTGGTTGAGTTGCTGGATTGCCGAGTTCACCTGGTCAGCACCTGAGTTCTGCTCGATACTGGCAGCAGCAATTTCCTGCACCAAACGGGCTGTTTTTTGAATATCAGGAACTATGGCAGCGAGTTTCTGACCTGCTTCCTCCGATATACTTACACCAAACTTGGAGAGTTTATCAATTTCGGCAGCAGCCACTTGCGAGCGTTCTGCCAATTTGCGCACTTCGGCAGCTACCACAGCAAATCCTTTTCCATGCTCACCGGCGCGGGCAGCTTCCACCGCTGCATTAAGTGCAAGAATATTAGTTTGACGCGCAATTTCGCCGATAATTCCGATTTTCTCTGCAATATCGCGCATGGCTCCAACGGCCTGTTCAGATGCATTACTGCTATCCACAATACCTGTCTCTGCCTGACGGGCAATCTTTTCAGTTTCCCGGGCATTGTCGGTATTTTGCTGAATATTGGCAGCCATTTCTTCCATGGATGAGCTTACCTCTTCGGCCGAAGATGCCTGCTCTGTACTTCCCTGGCTCATTTCCTGGGCGGTAGAAGACATTTGCTGGCTGGCTGCAGCAATATTATCTGAACCAGCCACCACGCCTCCAATCACCTCTCTCAGTTTTTCCACCATTCGTTGCATAGCTCTTGCCAACTGGCCAATTTCGTCACCCTGGTCGGTAAGAGACTGATCCACATCAAGGGTAAGGTCGCCATTGGCAACTGTTTCGGCAATTTCCACACCCTTGTTCACGCCAGTGGTTACCATACGGGTAATCAGCAGACCCAAAGCAATGGCTAGGATAATACCGATAATCAACCCTGCCACTACCATGGCATTGGAACGAATCGCTACCGCTTCGCCATAATCAACCTCTTGCTGGGCAATTTGCTCATTGATACTTTGCAGCTGCTCAAATACCAGCATCATCTGCTGGTGCGCCTGGGCTGATTCATTGGCAATCAAAGAGCTCATGCGGTTGTAATTCTCTACGGCCCTTTGTGCCTCGCGGTTGATCACAGCAAAATAGTTGAAAACATTTTCTGCCGCCGGGATCATCACATCTGTATACTGCCTGTAAGCCGCGTCGCGGCTACCTTGTTGTATCAATTGCTTAATACGGTGCACAGCCGCATGAAAATTGTCGTGATGGGCCATCATGTCGCGCATGTTGCGGTTGATCTCCGCATTGCTGGTGCGAAAATCTGGCAACCACTGCCCAAAGTTGCAACGTGTGGCATCATCACCTCCATCAAACATGCGCATGGTTTGTATGGCATTTACGGTCTGCACCTGCAAAGCATAGTGGTCTTTCATGAATTGCTCCAGATCCCTGTTGGTTTGCATGGGGTTGAGCAGATCGATGGCCATCAGCTCATCGTGCATACGATCTACCTGCTGAATATTGATATTGCGCAATGTTTCAATATTCTGCAGGAGTTGTCTGTACAAGCGCTGCTCTTCCTCTGTTTTGGGCAAAGCATCGAAGAGCTCATTGCTTCTTTGATATGCAGCTCTGTGAGTGGCAATATCCTGAAGTATCTGCTCTCTTTGAGCACGCGAAAGTTGATTGTCGAGCAACTGCACATATCTCTTCTGCACCCTTTCCAGGTTGGCCTCCATATCGCCCAGAAGCTGCACTCCCGGCAAGCGATTTCCGGCTACATCCTGAAAAGATGTACCTACATTTCGAAGCCCCATCAGCCCAATAATACCAATGATTACGGCAATCAGGATTACCACCAGAAAACCGGTGAGAATTTTTGCCCCTACCTTTAAATTTTTGAAGTTCATAATTCCTCCCTTTTTTAATTAATAGTTTGTGTTGTTTATTTCCCTCCTGAATACAGACAACATGCAGGCTGCCAACTCCGTGCAAGTCTGACTCAGCTTCTATTCCTCATTGCGGGTCTTTTCGGCCGTTTCGTTTACAAATACGAGCTCATCGGTAGAAAATACCTTATCGACATTGAGCACCATAATGAAGTTCTCGTCCATTTTTACCATACCATGCAGATATTCGGGGTTAAACTTACTGCCAATGGTTGGTGGGGGTTCGATATCGCCTTCGCCCAGTTCGAGCACTTCTTCCACGGAGTCAACCAAAGCACCCAGGGTAAGGGGTTCGCCCTCCATGAGCACACTCAGCACCACAATGCAGGTATCTTTGGTGTCCTCACGGGCATCAATACCGAATTTTATGCGTGTATCGAGCACAGGTAGTACATTGCCGCGCAAATTGATAACCCCTCTCATGTAAACCGGAGATCTGGGCACCTTGGTAATGGGTCGCAGCTCCAGAATTTCAAGCACTTTACTTACATCTGCAGCAAACATCTCGTCTCCCAGTTGGAAAGACAGATAGGACTTAATATTGCTGCTGGTTTTTACATCACTCATAGCTGATTGGTTTTAAAATTATCACGATTGTACTATTGGTTTTTAGCAGGAGTAGCTTGCTTTTCCAGCGCCCCTTGCTTGATGCCAAGTTCTTTATAAAATTTTTCTCTTCGGAGTACTACCTCACGGTCGAATGTACTGATGATTTTTGCAGGGTCAAGCACCAGGGCAATGGTGCCATCGCCAAGGATGGTGGCCCCCGATATGATTTCCTGATCTTTAAACAAGCGCCCCAGGGGTTTAAGAACAGCCTGGTACTCCCCAATGATGGTATCTACCGACAGGCCCACCTTATAATCTTCGTAGTGCACCCTGATCATTTGGTGCAGATCGGGACTGTTTTCCTGAATGTCAAATTCTTTGCGCAGGTTTACAAAGGTTAGTTGCTGCCCATCGAGCACTGCACGGCTGTTAAATGCATTTCGGATCTCATCATCTGAAACCTCAAAGCACTTATCAACACTTGACAAAGGGAGTACGAAATAGGTAGTATCAATTTTTACCAGCAAGCCATCAATAATTGAGAGCGTAAGGGGGAGTTTGATGGTAATGGTTGTACCCACACCCAGTTGCGATTCAATCTCCACGTCTCCCCTGATATCGGAGATCTTTTTCACCACCACATCCAGTCCTACACCGCGACCCGACACCTCGGTAACTTTTGCTGCAGTGGAAAACCCGGGCAGAAACACCAGGTTGAGCAGGTCTTTGTACGACAGGTTGGCTTCCGGAGCAATA
Source organism: Bacteroidales bacterium (assembly GCA_046291875.1). Taxonomy (GTDB): domain Bacteria; phylum Bacteroidota; class Bacteroidia; order Bacteroidales; family UBA7960; genus SKVR01. The sequence goes on from JBKBSF010000007.1 coordinate 67,206, forward strand.
AACCCGCGGGTAATTGCTTTCTGCCTGATCTTCTCCACATCAATCCCTCTACCGTCGTCGCGGATCTGAACATATACATTGGTTCCGGAATAAAACGCCTTCAGGATGATTTTCCCCTGGCGTGGCTTGCCTTTGGCCATCCTTTCATCAGCACCTTCAATACCATGATCAATGGCATTTCTGAAGATATGCATCAACGGTTCGGTAAGCCCTTCAATAACGCTTTTGTCGAGCTCTGTTTCGGTACCTTCTGCCACAAATTGTATCTCCTTATCCAGTTCGTTGGACAAATCGCGAACCAGTCTTTTGAAACGTGTCATGATGGTTTCAATGGGGATAAGGCAAATCTCGAATGTGTTGTCGCGAAGCTGACGCGAAAGCTTTTCAATGTTTTCTGCAATAGCATTCAGCTCAGGCATATCATTGTTTTCGGCAAAAAGCGACAGACTGGCCTGTGTGGTTACCAGCTCACTTACCAGGTTCATCAAACTATCAAGTTTATCCGACGAAACCCTGATGTTGTTGATAGTGGTTTTTTTGGCTAATGAAATAAGATCTTTATCGCGGAATGCTTCCGCCTCTTCCGATTTGTTCTGGTGCTGGTATGTTTCGGCAAATTGCTCAATTGCTTTGGGATCAAGGAAGCGTTGACTATTTACCAGTGCATCCAGTTCTTTATTGAAGGCAGCAAAGGTCATGAGATTAGTTTCAGCTACCTTAAATATGGAGAGCGTGCATTGATCTTCAACAAAAATAAACACATCCTTTATATCATCAGTACTCTTATCGGTTGCAAGGAACACCTCCCATGCCATATAGCATTTTTCGGCTTCCAGCTCTTCAAAGGGAGGGAGCTTGAAATATTTCGGATATACCCTGATGTGCCCCATGGAGCTGAGTTCATCAAGCAACAATAGGGGATTGGTACCGTTTCGGAAAATATCCTCATGAGGTTCGATGGTAAGGAAATACAAAGGAACCTGATCGTAAAGAGTTGATTTTTGCTGCGCTGAAGCAGTTTGGGTTGCGGCCTCTTCGTTACTTTGCTTTTCTGCTTTCGGACTGGCATGAGAGTCGCCATTGATTACGCTGTGTATCCGGGCAAGCATCAGCTCATGGTTCTTCTGCCCTGCATCACTGATCTCTTCCTCCGACTCCAGCAGCACTTTCAGATGATCGACAGAGGCAAGGGTAATATCCAGGATGTCGCGGTTAACTTCCAGAGAGTCATTGCGAATCATATCATAGATGGTTTCCAGCTCATGGGTAAAAGCATCCATTTTCTGAAAACCAAACATGGAACTACCTCCCTTGAGGGAATGCATTACCCTGAAAACCTCTTCAATGATCTTTTTATCAGAAGGATTCTCCTCCAATTGCAGCAGAATATCCTCCAGGCTGTTGATCAGATCCTGTGCTTCTTCGAGAAATTTCTTTTTGAACTGCTCCATACTATCTTACTACTTTACTGATTGCTGCAAGTAATTTTTCGGGGACAAAAGGCTTTACGATCCAGCCGGTTGCACCCGCTTCTTTGGCTTCAAGCTTTTTGGCCTGCTGCGATTCTGTAGTCAGAAACAGGATCGGCACAAACTTATAATCATCTTTCTGCCTGATCTGCCGGATAAGCTCAATACCATCCATTACAGGCATGTGCAGGTCGGTAACCACAAGGTCTACTTTCTCTCCATTGAAGTATTTCAAGGCGTCCTGCCCATCTACAGCTGAAAGCACTTTGTGCCCTGCATTTAAAAGGGTAAAGCCAACTACCTCACGAATACTTTCAGAGTCGTCTACAATTACAATTGTTTTTTCCATGATACGGCAATCCTGTTTGTGTTTGTATTCTTTTTATTATTCACTAGCGCAAAATTCTCGCTATGGCTGCTATAAGCTTTTCGGGCATAAAGGGTTTAACGATCCAACCGGTGGCACCTGCCTCTTTGGCCTCCATTTTCAAACTGTGCTGCGACTCGGTAGTGAGATATAATATGGGGGTATACTTATAGGTTTCGATCTTTCGTACTTCCTTTATCAATCCAATCCCATCCATATTGGGCATGTGAAGGTCGGTAATAACCAGATCAATGGATCTTCCATCAAGATGTGTCAATGCATCTACACCATCGCAGGCGCTCTGCACCTTATAGCCCGCATTTTCAAGGGTGAAAATCACGACTTCTCTGATACTTGGGGAATCATCCACAATGAGTATATTCTTTTCCATAGCAGCTTAGCTTTTTTTTATGGGTTGAAATCAGCAGTAAAATCTTATCGGGCAGGATATTCTATTCCGGCATTTACCATCAGGGTTTTCAGATCGTAGGGCAGATCGATGATCACAGAAACTTTTTTCCCTTCTTGCCTGAGGTGCTCTTTGTATGCCTCTACAATTTGAAGAAAGGAAACATCCATCCCTGCCACATCTTTGGCCACGATCTGGCAATGTTCGCTTGGGATATCCTGACTTTTGAGAAGAGCTTTGATCTGCCCGGCGTTTTGCAAAGTGAGATTGCCTTGAAAGATCAGACGAAGGCCGTTCTGGTCTTTATCTTCTGTGCGTTGGGTGGTAAAAGTAAAAGTTTGCATAAGCTATTGAATTATGTGTTGCTACCGGTTTACTAAAAAAACTCAACATCATTTCCTTCTCTGTTGGAGGAAACCTCTCCTGATTTTATTTTTTCCTCAAGAAAATCTCTTCCAATACGCAATGTCTCATTATGAATGATTCGTTGCGATTTCATGGTATAATACTTTTCAATCAACTCCAGACTCGATGCATTGTCTATGCTTTGTGCCGGCTTATTGCCCGAGAGTTCTACCAGTGAATTGATCCTTTCAAAGTGAGCAATTACTTCATCAATGGTTTTTTCAAAAAAAGCATAGTAGTTCACCTGGCTTACCACCTCTTTTCCTGCTTTCTCTATCTCATGGCTGGTTTCCAGGATATTGAAGCGTACACTCTCAATAAAACGGGCATTGTCGTCAATTTTATCAAACAATGCAAGGGCATCATCCAGCAGAGCGAATATTTTCTCCAGCCCTTTCTGTTCGTAAACATAATTAGTATTGCTCTGCCTGTATTGGCGCAGTTGCACCGATGAACTCTCGAACAAGGTTCTCAACTTGCTTTTTTCAAAATGATTGGCGGCATAGAGTTTCAATATCTGCTGGGCCTGGCTTGCAGTTTCAGCCTCCTCGCTCACCAATAGGTTTCCAAAGCTAATTTTGTCGATGATCCGTTGTTCTATCGCATTTTCCATCATTTCCAGATCCTGGAAACGATCGAAAAGCTCATCAATGATTTTTTGCACCAGTGAAATATCATCGCTGATGGTGTTGTACTTTTTGAGTGAGAGTTCGCAATCCTTTACAAATGCCCTGAAAGTATGCTCTATTTTTTCCCATGCACCTTCTGCAACGCCAGAATCAGCATTACCCAAACACTTGCAAATACGGGCTATTGACACCATATCGCTGCCAATGTCGATCATTTTGGTGCTGATAATATCAATAGCTTCCTGGTATTCCTTATTGGTATGCAACAACTGCGCTACCTGAATTTCTGTAATTTGGGGTATCTGAAGAAAAAAGGCAGCATGCCCGTTATCACCCTCCTTTTTTTGTCCATTAAGTTCAGAAATGATCAGCTTATGGGTTTGCTGAATATGCTCCATCTTCTGCCTGATGATATCATGGTACTGAAGATTGGTAATGATACTACCTACATTTTTGTTACAATTGCGGGCAATATCGTCAACCTTGGCACGGTTCTTCAAAGCTTCACCACTAAGCCGTTTCATATTGGCAAGATCGGCCTGCAAGAGATCAACCCGGTGGTATAGTTCGGCAAACACAGTGGTCTTCAGACCAGACAACTCCTGGTATATAGACTTTACATGTTTTTGGATATTATAAATGTTCTCTTCGAATACCGGGCAGGAGTCCTTTACTTTTCCAATTACCCCATCAATACGAATGGCCTCTTCATCTGAGAAACTTTTCAGACTACGATCTTTCAGGGTGTTGGTGAGTTTAATATTGGAAAGCAACAGCTTAAGGGAGGTTAAATTTTGTCTGAAATTGTTAATAGGCACAAACATGAGGCTGAAGTTTGCCTCCAGCAGCTCCAGTGTGTTCAGCGACTGATTTATCTCCTCTTCAAATCCGGAAATAAGCCCCTTGAGTTGAGTAATATTGTCACTCAACTGCCCCAGGTGGGTAATATTCCCTTGCTCTCCAATACGATCAAAGGCATTGCCTGCATCCTGTGTAATCTGCCTTGCTTTCTGATGGTTCTCTTTTAATACTCTGTTGAGCGAAAGAAAATCATCTGATGAACATTGATGCAGATCCATGATCTTCTCATCAATCTTAAAAAAGATCTCCAGGATGCTTTGCAGCATTTTGCCGTCTGAAGGATATGTGGGGTTTTTTTGCTCAAGCATGTCTTTCCGCTTTTTTTTATCTCAAACCAAAATCAGATCATAAAAGAAACCTTCAGGAGGTGGCATTGACCAGAGCATACCGCTCCAGTAGCTCACGGGTAGAAGGTATAGTATCTGAGAAGGTTTCAAAAATGATATCTCTTCTTCTTCTGTTTTTTTCGACCAGGCGAATTCTGAAAAAATTGCTGCGAAACTGATTGACCAGCATCTCATATTTGCGATTCGGGGTTTTCATAGTCGGAGAAATTAAAACTGGTAACTGGAATTTTCTTACAGATCAAATTCTACTTTTGATGGGTAAAAATAGTCAACCTGTAATGGCTGTAAAACCGTGCTTGTACTCGAAATTTGAGGTGGTTTTTTCAGAGTTTCACGGAAAGGTATATAGGGTATTGAACCTGTACTTACCAAAAAGTCTTATTTTTGGTGCACTTTAGAAAAACCTATGAGAGTATTGATTACCGACGATATGATTTCGAGCCGCATGCAGATCGGCATTGTGCTGGGTGCCCTGGAGCTGGATTTTGAAGAGGCAGCCAATGGAGCCCAGGCATTGGAAAAGCTAAAGCAATCGCACTTCGACCTGGTGCTTATGGATATTGAAATGCCCGTAATGAATGGATTGGAGACAGCCCGGTACATACAGGATCCGGGGTTTGTTCTGCCATGGCCAAGACCCCTTGTTGTGGCCATTACAGCCCACGACCCGGAGGATTTTAAAGAAAGTTATCAACAACTGGGGTTCGATGGGTTTATCAGCAAACCCATCACTGCAAAAAAAATCCTGGATTTTTTATCTACTCAATCCAGGGTTTAAGAACTCAATTCGCTCTGCTTCAACAAAGCAAAAAAAAGGTTGCTTATGTAAAGCAACCTTTTTTTGTTCTTATAGCTTAGATCAGCTACCACGCCTTGTGGGAGGTGTCTCCTCCTGCTGGCGGGTATCTCCTCTGCGGGTAGGAGCTTCTTCTTGTTTGGTTTCAGTTTCGCCTCTGCGAGTGGGGGTTGTGGGAGCTGCAGGCTCAGGTTGGGTTGGAGCTGCAGGTCTGGTTTGCTGTTGCTGTTGTTGCTGGGCAGCAGCAGCGGCAGCGGCAGCAGCTTCTGCTGCATCGATAGAATCCTGACGCAGTTGCTCCATAGCGGCTGCAATTGAATCCAGACGTGCCTGCTCAGCAGCTTCTCTTTCCTTTTTGCTTGGACCACAGGAGGCGATGGCAAAAATGCCTGCTAAGAATAAAATACCGAAAATTTTTCTCATAGTTGGTTTGTTTTTTGTTAGTATTGATAAACCTTCACGCAAAGATACGGTTTTTTTAAAACGAGGAAAAAAATCATATTAAAGAAAAAACCGTTAATTTTGTGTTGACAATAAATACAACTATTAATTTTTAGTACTAACTCAAAACCTGAAATTTATGAAAAAATGGTCAAAATTTGCAGCAATTCTTGCCGTAGGCGCTTTTCTTTTTACCGCCTGTGAAAAAGATGTAGTTCTCAACGTTCCCGCCGACGCCACCATTGACCTGGGTGCTACTTTCGACCCCATGACCGGTGTTACTGTAGAAGGTGCCAAGCTTGCTGATGTAGTAGTTACCTCAAACCCCACTTTCAGCAATGTAAAAGTTGATCGCTATACTTTTACTTACACCGTTGAGGGTGAAACTGCCACCAGAAACGTATTTGTACAAGCCGATAAGCTTGCAAAAACCTACCAGGTAACCGATGTTGACGATAATGGTACTACCTACACTCCATATCCTGTTACCGTTACCCGTGGCACTGAATTCAACCAGCTTCGCTTCAACGAACTCTGGTTCGACAATGTAATTGTAAACGGAACTGTTAATGGAGCTGTAATTACTGTTCCCACTCAAACTTTCGGTGGTGTTGCTGTTTCCGGTACAGGTACCTATGATGGAACTACTCAGAAGATCCTCTCTATCACCTACATTATTGGTGGCCAGGGTGGAACTTCAACTTTCAACTAAGAATACGATTTTTTCCTCATACAAAAAGGCGGATGAAACCAATTCATCCGCCTTTTTTTTATAAACCATCAAGCATTAAACCTTCAACTCCTCCCCTTCGCTACGGGCAATAATTACCGCACCACAGCTGTCGCTCCAAACGTTTACTGCAGTGCGAAACATATCCAGGATCCGGTCTACGGCCAGGATCAGCCCGATACCTTCCAAAGGTAGTCCCACAGCAGAAAGTATTACAGTCATGATCACCAGCCCGGCCATGGGTATACCCGCTGCACCAATGGAAGCCAGCAATGCTGTGATCATTACCATGAGTTGTTGCAGGATAGTAAGTTCTACTCCATAAGCCTGTGCAATAAAAAGGACTGCCACGCACTGATAGAGAGCCGTGCCATCCATGTTGATGGTAGCCCCCAGAGGCAGCACAAAACTGGTGGTTTTATTTGAAACCCCGCTTTTAAACTCTACAGCCTCCATGGTAAGTGGCAATGTGGCGCTGCTGCTCGAGGTAGAAAAGGCTGTAAGAAGAGGAACCGACATGCCCCGGGCATGTTTCAGCGGATTAACTCGTCCCAGCACACGCATGAGCATGGGCAAGGTAATAAACGCATGAATACTGAGAGCTCCGATCACCGTAAGCATATACATACCCAATCGGGCCAGCACAGTAAGAAGGTTGTCGGCATGATCGGCAATAAGAGATGCCACAATACCAAAGATACCCAGCGGAGTAAATTTGATGATAAACATGGTAATCTTCATCATTACCTCAAACACCGAATTGAAAAAGCCCACAATGGGTTCCTGCAGTTTTTTGTCAACCCGGGTGGTGAAAAAGCCAAAGAATATGGCAAAAAGAATAATAGCCGGCAGATCGCCACGGGCCATGGCATCAACAATATTCGTTGGAATGATTTTGATTAAGGTTTGTCCAAAACCTTCATGGGTTACATCAAGGCCTTCTACTACCTGGCTCAGCCCCAGGTCTGCCCCTACCCCAGGTTGAGTTAGGTTTACCATCACAAGGCCCGTAATGATGGCAAAAAGACTGGTAAGCAGGTAATACGAAATAGTCTTTAAACTCATTCGACCAAGATTCTCACTGCTCCCTAAACCTGCTACGCCCGACACTATGGATGCAAAGATCAACGGAATGATAATCATTCTCAGCGATCGCAGAAAAATATCCCCCATCCATTCTACATACACCACGTAAGAAGGAAAACTGATACCAAACAGTATACTCAGTACCAAGGCAATAAAAATCTGCCAATGCAGCTGAAGCTTCATAATTTTATTGAACATAAACGGGTGGGTTGTTGGTTTATAATTAGCCTTACAATATTTTCATCTGATCATGATTTGTTTTTTATTGGTCAGATGGAACATCCTGATTAGTCATCCTCGTGTGTGTTAAAGAGCTTATCATGGATATTTCATTTACTTGACCAATGGGGTTACAGATCAATCCTGTTAGCCCAATATGATCAAACTGGCGGCAATGATAAGAAAAGATTGGGTTTCGACATTCATATCTGATAAGATAATAATCAAAACATGCCAACATGACATAAATCACACCCAAATACGCCACAATGACATCAATATGATGCGGTTGCGCTTTTGGAGCAAGCTTTGGTAACAGAGATCTTGCCATTGAAAAAAATCATTGAGTTTGCGTTCGGCTTAAACACACTCCTCTTTCAATGGCCAGCTAAAAAGAACAGAAAAAATCTACATTATGCATACCGATAATCTTACTTTAAAATCGCAGGAAGCATTGCAAAAAGCGCAGGAAATTGCCACGGCCTACCAGCAACAAGCACTGGAAACAGGCCATTTGCTTAAGGGCATACTGGAAACGGATGACAATGCAACTCCCTTTCTTTTGCGCAAGTGCAATGTAAACCTTCAGAACTTCAGCCAGGTTTTGAACCGTATTGTAGAATCATATCCCAGAGTGGAGGGCGGCAACCTTTATATGGGTTCTGATCTGTCGAGGGTGTTGCAAAAAGCGTCATCCCTACCCAGGGAGTTTGGTGATGAGTATATTTCTGTTGAGCATCTTTTGCTGGCACTTTTAAGCCATAGCGACAATGTGGGCCGTATGATGAAAGACAGTGGCCTAACAGAAAAAGATTTAAAAAAAGCCATTACAGAGCTTCGCAAGGGTTCCAGGGTTACCAGCCCATCAGCAGAAGAAACCTACAATGCTTTGAATAAATATGCCAAAAACCTCAACCAACTGGCCCAGTCTGGCAAACTTGACCCTGTAATTGGACGGGATGAAGAGATCCGACGTATTTTGCAGATCCTTTCGCGACGCACAAAAAACAATCCCATATTGATTGGCGAACCGGGAGTTGGAAAAACTGCTATTGCCGAAGGGCTTGCCCATCGGATCATCAATGGCGATGTGCCGGAAAACCTAAAATCCAAACAGATCTTCAGCCTCGATATGGGGGCATTGATCGCCGGAGCCAAATACAAGGGAGAGTTTGAAGAACGGCTGAAAGCTGTAATTAAAGAGGTGATCGCCTCAGATGGAGAGGTGGTTCTGTTCATTGACGAAATTCATACCCTGGTAGGTGCAGGTGGAAGTGGTGAGGGTGCTATGGATGCTGCCAATATCCTTAAGCCGGCACTAGCCCGTGGAGAGCTCAGAGCCATTGGCGCCACTACGCTCAAGGAATACCAGCGATACTTTGAAAAGGACAAAGCCCTGGAGCGAAGATTTCAAACTGTGCTGGTAGATGAACCTAACCGAACCGATGCCATCTCCATTTTACGGGGCCTTAAAGAGCGGTACGAAACCCACCACCAGGTGCGCATAAAAGATGAAGCAATTGTGGCAGCTGTAGACCTCTCCCAACGCTATATCTCCGACCGGTTTTTACCCGACAAGGCCATTGACCTTATTGATGAAGCGGCTTCGCGATTGAGACTGGAAATGAATTCTGTGCCCGAAGAGCTGGATGAGGTGGAAAGAAAGATCAGGCAACTGGAGATCGAAAAAGAGGCCATCAAACGCGAAAAAGACGAAATAAAACTAAAAGAACTGAGTGCCACTCTTGCCAATTTGTATGAAGATAAAAGCAGGCTCATGGCCCGCTGGCAAAGCGAAAAACAGGTGGTAGATGGCATCCAGCAACAGAAAAAACTTCTGGAAGACCTCAAGCTTCAGGCTGAACAGGCCGAACGAAATGGCGACTTCGGCAAAGTAGCCGAAATACGTTACGGACATATGAAAACCACTGAGGCCAGACTTGAAGAACTGAAAAATGAACTCAACCTGATGCAGGCATCAGAAGCGTTGATCAAAGAGGAAGTTGCCGCGGAAGACATTGCTGATGTTGTATCGCGATGGACAGGAATTCCCGTTAGCAGAATGCTGCAGAGCGAGAGAGAAAAACTGTTGTCGCTCGAACTTCAGTTACACAAACGGGTAGTAGGCCAGCAAGAGGCCATCGAAGCAGTTTCTGACGCCATCAGGCGAAGCCGGGCAGGATTGCAGGACCCCAAAAAGCCCATTGGGTCGTTCATATTCCTGGGCACAACAGGTGTAGGTAAAACAGAACTCGCCAGGGCCCTTGCAGAGTTTCTCTTCAATGATGAAAACGCCATGGTACGTATCGACATGTCGGAATACCAGGAGCGACATGCTGTAAGCAGGCTCATAGGTGCACCCCCCGGATACGTGGGATATGAAGAGAGCGGGCAGCTTACCGAGGCTGTGAGAAGAAAACCCTATTCGGTAGTATTGCTCGATGAAATTGAGAAAGCTCACCCCGATGTTTTCAATATTTTGCTGCAGGTGCTTGACGAAGGAAGACTTACCGATAATAAAGGACGGACTGCCGATTTCAAAAACACCATCATTATCATGACCTCCAATATCGGTTCGTCATTGATCAGCGAACAATTTGAACAAATCAATGAACACAACCACGATCAGATCCTTGAACAAACCCGGCTTGAAGTCTCCAGTCTACTAAAAAAAACCATCAGACCTGAGTTTCTCAACCGGATCGACGAGATTATAATGTTCAAGCCATTAAACTACAATGAAATCCATCAGATTGTGGAGATACAACTCAATGGAGTTCGACATACCCTCCAGGAAAACGGCATCCGGCTGGAAGTGAGCCCGGAAGCCATCGATTGGATTGCCCGCAACGGATTTGACCCGCAGTATGGAGCACGGCCGCTCAAAAGAGCCATCCAGAAACATATTCTTAATGAGCTATCCAGACAGATTCTCGCAGGAACGGTGAGCCGGAATGGCGCCATCAGGATCGAGGTACAACAGGAAAGGCTGGTTTTTACCAACCAGCCTTAACACCTGCCTACTATGGGTAGGTCTTTAATACCTCAGTACAGCGGCGACCTTCTGAAAGTTGCCCAGGGTACCATCATCCACAAACACTACCTTGCCACCTTTTTCCACAACAATTTCAGCCAGTTCATCCACTGCATCGGGCATGATCTGGCGAGCATCCCAGCCGCTAATGTCGAGCACAATAGCATTCTGATCGTTAAGAGCTGCAGGCACAAGGTAGTTTTCTTCCACCACCAGCAGATTTACACGCCCCTCCGAAGCCAGCCGCCATACATCGCAAATACCTGAGCCCAGCTTGCGGGCACTTGCAGCTCTCTGCAACTCATTGAGGGCAGCATGCCTCTCCTGGCGGTTTTTCTCCCTTACTACTTCCCAGGCCTTCTTACCCAGGTCGTGCACCGAAGTAGCTTCGTAATTGCCCTCCAGCTGCTGATAAATCAACTCTTTCTGATCAGCAATCTCACGATAAAGGGCCAGGTTTTTCTGAACACCTGCAATCACCAACCGGGCACCCTGGTTGGCATATCCGGAAATAAAACTCTTATCTACCCGGTTAAAAAACTCCTTGATCTGCTTCTCTTTCTCCCGAGAGAAATCGGAAGGATTGAGATTGAGCATGTCAAATTCACTTTCCATAGGAAAACCGTTTTGCACAATCTCATTGGCATTTTCGCGAAAACACGACAGCAAACGAGCCCGGTGCAAACTAAGGTCCAGCACGAAATAGCTTGTGCCGCGATTTACCACTTTGATAAGATCGCGCGTGGCAAAAGTTTTGTCAATGATAACCCGTTCTTTTACACCAAATGGAATATCGATTTGCAGGGCCATGTCTTTGTTAACGAAAATTGCAAGACCATCGAGGGTTCTGCTTATATCAACTTTTTCGGCCTGTTGTTGTATCTTTTCAATCAGCCCAACCGATTGTCGTTTTCCCAGATCTGCCTCAAGGCGATCGGCAGCTTCCCTGACCAGGTTCTTTAACCGAATGGCATTTTTTTGGTTATCCGGGGCGGTACGGTAGGTAGGTAACAAGATGGATATGCATGGATACTCTTTAACCTCCATCAACCGGTCCAATATGCTTTTGTCCATAAATATCTGTTTTTGATGAAACATAAATAATCACGACCCAATATAAGGATTTGGGGGGTGAAAGTCAAACATTTTTAAACTTATTAATATCGTTGCCAATGGGTGAAGGCTAATTATCACTCAGAGTTGTGCAATGCATATAAAGTGCTATTTTTGCAGGGATCATTTTCGTAACGCCCCAATTTTTTCAACATTTGAACACACCTTTTTACATAGCCCGGCGAATGGGTTCTGAGAACCCCCGGCTTACAGGTCTGGTAAAAACCATTGCCATTCTCTCCATTTCTCTCGGGCTTGCCGTAATGCTCCTTGCGGTTGCAGTGGTTACCGGATTTCAGGATGAGATCCGCAATAAGGTGATTGGTTTCGGCTCTCACATTCAGATCACCAACTTCGATTACAATGTTTCCTTTGAAGCTCGCCCCATAAGCAAGACCCAGGACTTTTACCCCAATCTGGCCGACATTGAAGGCATCCGGCACATTCAGATCTTTGCCACCAAACCTGGAATCATTAAAACCGACGATGAAATACATGGTGTAATATTTAAAGGCATTGGCAGCGATTTCAACTGGGATTTTTTCTCCGATAAACTTATCCGTGGCAATATTCTTTCCCTTAGCGATACCACACGCACCGACGACATACTGATCTCTCAGTACATTTCCAAACTCCTGCAATTGCAGGTGGGCGATGATATTTTCCTGTACTTCATTCAGCAACCCCCCAGGGTACGACGACTGAAGGTTGCTGGTGTTTATGAAACCGGCCTGGAAGAACTGGACCGTATCTTTGTAATTGGCGATATTGCACATGTGCAAAGACTAAACGACTGGACCTCAGACCAGATCGGCGGTTTTGAGGTGCTGCTGGACAACTACCGGCATATGAACCGGATGCATGAGATCGTGCAGGATCATCTGCCCTATACCCTTTATTCAAGAACCATAAGGGATATCTATCCACAGATATTTGACTGGCTTGCCTTGCTTGACATGAATGTGTATGTGATTATTTTCATCATGATCCTGGTTGCAGGCATCAACATGATTACCACTCTGCTCATCTCAGTGCTGGAAAAAACCAGTCTCATTGGCATCCTCAAAGCCCTGGGAGCCGACAATAAAGCGATAAGGAAGGTATTTCTCTACCATGCAGGTTTTTTAATAGCGCGTGGGTTGTTGCTGGGCAATACAATCGGATTGGGCCTTGCATGGATTCAGCTCCGGTTTGGCATAATAAAACTATCGCAGGAGTCTTATTTTGTGGATGTGGTACCTATTCATTTCAACCCATGGTACATTCTGGGTCTGAATGCAGGTACATTCCTGATTTGCATGCTTATGCTTATCATTCCCAGTTATGTGATCAGCCGGGTTTCACCTGTAAAGGCCATTACTTTCAGATAAAAAAAGGTTGCCTTGTTCGGGGCAACCTTCAAAATTGTTTCTTCGCGCATCCCATCAAAAGAACAGCAGCCCTATACTGAAAATAAACTGCCTGGGCCGTGTATTGAAGGGGAAGGTGGTATTTCCAATGGTAATCTCTTCGCTAAGGTTGCTCAGACTACCTTCATACTTAAGGTCGAACAAAAGATTGCCCACATTCAGCCCCAATCCCAGCTGATAGCCGTAGGTGGCACTGTTGAAGCGCTGGCGAAGGTTTTCATCGCCCTTGTACTTTTCTGCAGACAAGAGATTGCTGGAGTTGTCAAGCACAACAGAGGCAACAGGCCCCAACCCAAGACGCAAGGGTCCGGTCTTTAGACCCAACAACACAGGAACATCCAGGCGGGAGAAACGCTGATGGAAAAATGCATCAGGATCATCGCCCCCATGCACGTATTTCATCTGCGTACCGGTACTTACAAAAAGTAGTTCAGGTTGAATAAAAGCTCCCAGAAACCTCAGCTGGCTCACCACCCCAACATGAAAACCAGAGTAATTATCCGGAAGAGCAACAATCTGATCATTATTTACAGCATAAGATTTCTCTGGAAGAGAAGTAAAATTGAGCCCTCCGCGCAAACCTACAGAAAACTGGGCATTGGCGAAGTTTACAATCAGCAGCAGAGCTGCCATGCTTACAAAACGGTTCATGTTTATACAGTTTAGTTGGTAAAAAAGAATCCCCGACAAAGAAAAACTCGCCGGGGATGGTTTTTATTGCTTACGATTGAGATTCATGCAGTATCCTGAGCTTCTCTTCAAGCACCTGGATCTCGCTGCGGGCCTTTTCGATCTTATTTTCAAACTCCTGCTTCAACACATCGGCTTTTTTGGATGAAGCAAAGAAACCAATGTTGTTTTCCCACAGTTTGATATCATTCTGCAAAGTACTGATCTTATTAAGAATGAAGTTTCTCTCCTTATAAATAATGTTGTCGGCATTGGGGACATTTTTCAGGTTCTCTATCTTATTCCTGAAACCCATGGTAGACTTCGCCTTTCTGCTGATATTGAGCTTATCGAACTGCTCATTGATGGTTTTGCGAAATTCATTCTGAATGGCATCTTTCTCCTTGATGGGCACATGACCAATTTCCATCCATTGCCGTTGAAAGTCTTTAAGGGTATTAAGATTTTCAGTACTATCTGAAGAATAATCGAAGGTTTTAATCTTCTCTATAAGATCTTTCTTCTTGCGGAGGTTTTCATCATGTTTTTCGCCGATATTGGAGAAATACTCAGACTTGCGGTTGAAAAACTCATCGCAGGCCGCCCTGAATCGTTTCCACACCTTATCTGAGAACTTACGCGGAACAGGACCAATCTTTTTCCATTGCTGTTGCAATGCAATCAACTCGTCGGTAGTACGTTTCCAGTCTTCACTGTCTTTGAGTGCTTCGGCCTGCAAACAAAGGTTGAGTTTCTGGTTATAGTTATCAGACTGTTCATCTTTGTATTTCTGGAAGAAATTCTTTTTGTTGCGGAAGAAGTTGTCCAAAGCAGTGCGAAAGCGCACCCAAACCTCATCATTTACCTTTTTGGGCGCAAACCCGATGGATTTCCACACTTTGAAGAGTTCATTGATCTGGTCGGTGGCTTCCTGCCATTCCTTGGGCGATTCAGTAACTACCTCAGCAAGTTTTTCTGCTTTTTCGCAAAGAACTATCTTGGCTGCATAGTTTTTATTCTGCTCTTCGCGCAACCCATCATAATATGACTGTCTGCGCTCATTGAGTGCATCGCTGGCAGCCTTAAACCTGTCCCAAATCTCATCTTTTTTGTCTTTGGGTACCGGCCCTATTTCCTTCCAGGCTTCATGTAGCTTTTGCAGTTTCTGAAAAGATTTGTTTACAGAAGACTCCAGGAGCAACTCTTCTGCTTTCTCACACAATTCAGTTTTTATTTCCAGGTTTTTCTTCAGATCAAGATCACGTAGTTCTTTGTTGATCTTTACCTTATCAAAAAATTTCTCTACCAGGAAGTGATAGTTGTTCCACAGAGTATTGTTGGCCGATTGAGGCACCGGACCAATCTCTCTCCATTTATCCTGGAGGTCTTTAAAGAGGTCGTAAGTTTTCTTGAGTTCTTCCTCTGATTCAATAAGCTGCCTCAACTCCTCCAATATGGTTTCTTTGGCAGAGAGGTTGTCTTGTTTTTGTTTTTCAACGGCCTGATCGTAAACCGCTTTCTTTTGTTTGTATACCCCAAAGGCCTTATCAAACCGAATTACCAATTCATCAACGATTTCCGGCAGATCTTCTGCATGAGTCTCGTCATCGGCTTTTTGAAGGTTCTTTTCGAAATCTTCCAGGTTTTCTTCCTTTAGGTAGTTTCGGAATGCAACTTTGATGTATCCAATATGTTTGCGGATGAAGCTGGTATCCTCGTGTTGTACCAGAGCTTCCACTGCTTCTACCAGCTCAGCTTTGGAAAGCCTGCTGTACTTTTCACTGAGATCTTCATCTTCCTCTACCTGCATCTGAGCAGGGGCCTTGGTGTCATCTTTTTTCTCTGCAGGGGTTTCATCAGGCTGCTTTTCAACAACCTCCTCAGTGATATTATCCTGAACAGATTTCTCACTCTGAGGTGTATCAGCAACTATGGGTTCTTCTTCAGCCGGTGTTTGTGCTTCAGGCAGATTCTCTTCTGGCTCAGAAGCCGCAGGCTCTTGCCGGGCTGCAGCTTGCTCTTGATCATTATCAACATCCGGCGTTTCCCCGGCAGAGGGCTGGGTAGTTTCAGACGCATTTTCAGCATTCAGGTTCTCTACCCCTTGTTCCTTCTTGTTTTCTTCAGATCCGGGGTTAAGCAGCTCTTTATTTTCCATCAAACAAATTATTATAAAATGACTAACTAAAGTTAAGGAAGCATACCTGATACAATTGTATCGAAAAAAAGTTTACGATCAGTTTCTTTGCATGGCACATTTTAGCTCACTACAAAGGGGTACAAAAATACAAATAATTACAACAAAGCATGCGGTGATTCAAGGAATTGCATCACCGCATGCAGTTTTTTAACAAGCTAGCTACCAGTAAAGGAATCAGATTCTGGCCAGCCCTTGCTCCAGGTCGGCAATAATATCTTCTACATTCTCAATTCCGACAGAAAAACGCACAAGACCATCGGTTATGCCTGAGCTTTCGCGGGCCTGTTTGTCCATTTTTGAGTGGGTCATGGAGGCAGGATGTTGTATGAGTGTTTCCACGCCCCCCAATGAAACGGCCAATAGTGCAAGTTTTACAGAATTCATCAGGATCTTTCCGGCTTCAATACCACCCTTTAGTTCGAAACTGATCATAGCACCCGGGCCTTGCATCTGTTTCCGGCCCAATTCGTATTGCGGATGCGATTTCAGCCCGGGATATTTAACCCATTCAATCTTAGGATGTTTCTCCAGGTATTCGGCCACTTTCATGGCGTTGAGCTGCGAACGCTCCATTCTCACCGAGAGTGTTTTGAGCCCGCGAATAACCATATATGCCTGGTGGGGGTCCATGTTGCATCCCATGGTAACCATCATGGAGCGCAGCGGATCATAGATATGCTTTTCGCGTGCCACAATGATACCACCCACAATGTCGGCATGGCCGTTGAGAAATTTGGTTACCGAATGAAATACTACATCAAATCCGAAATCAAGAGGTTTTTGCAGGTAAGGACTACAAAAAGTATTATCTGCAACAGTAATTAGGTTATGTTCTCTGGCTATCTTAACCACCTCTGCCAGATCGGTCATATCCATAGTAGGGTTTGATGGTGTTTCAATGAATATCATCCGGGTGTTGGGACGAATGGCTTTGCGGATATTTTCCGGGTTGCAGGTATCCAGGTAGGTGGATTCTACTCCAAATCGCGAATAGTGTTTCTCCATAACTACTCTCGAGGGGCCATACACTGCTGCGGTACTGATCATGTGCGACCCTTGCTCCAGAAGAGCCATGTAAATGGTATTCACAGCGCCCATACCTGAGCTGCATGCCACACCTCTGTATCCATTTTCCAGTTCTGCCACCAGGTTCTCCAGGGCATCTATAGTAGGATTGTTGATACGTGTGTAAATGTAACCATCATCCTCTCCTGCAAAACAGGCAGCACCATGATCGGCATCCCTGAATTTAAAGGTTGAAGTTTGATAAATGGGAACTGTTGCACTCCCAAACTGATCTTCGAAAGCTCCTGCGTGAATGAGCTTTGAGTCAAATCCCAAATGTTTTGTATCCATTAAGTTGTAAATAGGTTAAAAAAATAAACCGCATTCCTCTCACTCATTTGCCCGGGTTTTTAGCTCAAGCCAACTTTCGAAGCGGGCAGATAGCCTGTTAAGGAAAATGCGGACAATATACTTTAAGGTTGAGCTTCAGGTAAAACCTTTTATATTTAATAGTCATCGGTATCGAGCATCACCAGTGTGCAATCTTCAATGGTTTTTATCCCGGCATCTTTGGCCATTTTTTCCAGCTTGGGGTTGTATGTACCCGGATTGAAGATAATACGCTTAGGCTCAAGGTCAATGATATAGTCCAGATAAGGTTCCTGATTTCTTGGATTAAGATACAGTGTTACGGTATGCAAATCAGGAATATCGATCATCTCCTTGACGATCTTTACAGCCTCTATTTCAGCTTCAACCTTGCCAATGGCAACCACATCATGACCATAAGACAACAGGCGCCTGACAGCTTTGTAGGCATAGCGGGTCGGTGTTGGGCTGGCTCCCAAAACCAGTGTTTTCTTTTGCATACGATACTGAGTTAAAAAAACGTTTCCCTGAACTAAAAAAGCCTAAATACCGGGGGGTAATGCCTGGCAATTACGCTGCTTCAAAATTAATCTTTTATTTGGTGGTAACGATAGAAAATTCAGGCGCTTGGGCAATATGCTTTTTCACAGTACAGGCCTCCGCGGCTTTAATAACTGCTTCGCGGTACTTATCAGGAAAATCCTGGGGCAACCTGATTTCAATTTCGATACGATCAATCATTTTCCGATCCGGATCACGATGGGTGGATAGCAATACTTTTATTCCTTCTTCCGACAGGTTTCGCTGCTGGCAAAAGGATTTAACATACCATCCGGCACATGCTCCTATGCTTATCAGGAAAAAATCAAAGGGTGAGGGGGCTGAATTATCGCCTCCTGCTTTCTCGGGTTGATCGGTCACAATCTCGAACCCTTTGTAAAGGGCAATCACTTTTTGCTTTTCTCCAAGTAGAATTTCCATAATGATTTGATTTTTATTTATTCTGAAATCTTTCCTCATTTATCTTTTTCCATTGCAACTGCAAAGCATCCACAAACCAGTCTGGTGCAGGGCAAGGCCTGCGCGATCGTGTATCGATAAATGCCAGAACAGTTTCACCTGTAGTGAGAAGCTCTTGTTTTTCATTGTAAACTTCATAGAAGAAATGCATACGCGAAGTGGGCAGCTCTTTTACAATGGTGCGAATGGTAAGCAACTGATCATAAAATGCTGGCCGAACATACTTAAGATTCATGGAAGCGATGGGCATCATTATCCCTTTTTGTTCCATTTCCCGGTATGTCATTCCGAGCTGGCGCATGGCTTCTGCACGACCCACTTCAAAATACTCCGGGTAATTGCCATAATAAACGTAGCCCATCTGATCTGTTTCTGAATATCTGACCCTAACCTGGGTTTCACTTACGAGCATAACGATGAGTTTTTCTGAAATTAATTTAGTTTCAGGCAAATTAAACGAATTAATCCGACAATATCAATGAGGAGACACTGAAGGCTCAGAAAAAAAAGGGCCGGTAAATCATCCGGCCCAGTCTGTTTGATTATACCTTTCACAACGATCCCTCATTAACAACCTCTCCCCTAATTCTTAAGATCACCTGGTTGTTGTCGGCATTGGAATGCACAATTACAGCCTTATTGATCACATTAGGGCGATTTACGGTAGTGTATTTAACTTTTATTATGCCTTTTTCGCCCGGCAGAATAGGTTCACGGGGCCATTCGGGAACAGTACATCCGCAGGATGCCTTTACCTGACTCAGCACAAGAGGGACTGAACCCGTATTGGTAAATTCAAACTCACAGGTTGCATCAGATTGCAATGGTATCCGGCCAAAATCATGCACCGTTGCTTCAAACTCAATATGGGGTTTTGGCTCAAGGGAGACCTCCTGAACGGGAACAGAACGCTGTGCAAAAAGAACATTCCCTGCAAGAAACAGAAAACCAAAAAATATCCAAATACGCTTCATTGTGTTTTATTTTTGCGTACCAGGGAAATCTCCGCATGCTGAAACCTTCCCCAAATTACGTTTACGGACATGCCCGTTTTACATTTCTGCCCGAAGATGCTTCAAGGCAGACTTACTTAGCTTACTTACAAAGAAGCCAATGCAAATGTAAAAAAAAAGCACACTAAAAAAATTATTGAGAGAATAATTTTCCCGATAAAACAACATTTTTTCCTGATGTAATCACTTACATCTTAGACCAACACAACTTCAACACACACAAATCAGGCAATTTTTGATCTAAAGGTCTAAATAAAAAGGATAAGACTTACTGCCATAAGTGCCATGCCTCCAATGAGTCCGTAGAGAGAGAGATGAGGTTGATCGTACTCTCTTGCAGCCGGAAGAAGTTCATCAATAGATATAAACACCATAATACCGGCCACCGAGGCAAATATAAACCCAAAGAGTACATCGTTGAGAAAAGGCATAAGAATAAGAAACCCGAAAATGGCCCCCAGTGGCTCTGCCAGTCCTGACAGGAAGCTGTGTTTAAAAGCCTTTTTACGGCTGCCCGTAGCGTAGTAGATCGGCACCGAAACAGCAATTCCCTCAGGTATATTGTGAATGGCAATGGCAATGGCAATGGGTAAACCCAGTTTAATATCCTGCAATGCCACAATAAAAGTAGCCAATCCTTCGGGGAAGTTGTGAATAGCAATAGCCATTGCCGACATGATACCCATTCGGTAAAGCTTTTGTTTGCGGGCAGTTTCTGCGTCTGGCTTCAAATCTTCAACCTTCTTTATCTCATGTGGGTTTTCAAACTCAGGCACCAGCTTATCAATTATAGCAATGACCAGTATGCCTGTAAAAAAGCCAGCCACCGAGATCAGGTTTGCACTGCGAGCTCCCAGCTCATCTATCATGGCATCAATGCTCTTGGGCATGATTTCCATAAAGGAAACATAGATCATTACCCCGGCAGAAAACCCCAGAGCAAGAGACAGAAAGCGGGTATTTGTGGTTTTGGTAAAAAAAGCGATAGTACTGCCAATCCCTGTAGCCAACCCTGCAAAAAGGGTTAACCCAAAGGCCATCAATACATTCTGATAATCATATATCCAATCAATCATTCAGGTAACAAGGTTAGATAAAATCCCGTTTTCAATCCATTAGAGGCTTCCGGGAGAAATAGCCAATGCATCATGACATAATGCAATAACTTGCTGCTCAATGGCTTTCTGATCGTACCCACATTCGCAGTGCAATTCCTCAAGACTGCCGTGTTGTATAAAAGAATCGGGTATCCCGAGCCTTTTCACCTTTGCATGGTACCCATGATCGGACATAAATTCCAGGATTGCACTTCCAACGCCTCCAGCCAATGCGTTATCTTCAAGGGTTATGATTCTGTTAAACTGGGAGAACACCTCATGCAGCAATGCTTCGTCCAGAGGTTTTGCAAAGCGCAGATCATAAAGAGCTACACTGATCTTTTGACTATCCTTCATAGCCTCGCATGCTTTTAGGGCAACATTGCCCAGAGGCCCCAGCGAGAGGATGGCAATATCTTTCCCATGGCAAAGTTTCCTTCCTTTACCCACGGGCATTTCAGAAAAGGGTGTTTGCCAGTTGCGCATCACCCCGTTGCCCCTGGGGTATCGGATCACCCAGGGTCCGGAGGGTTGATGCTGGGCTGTATACATCATGTTGCGCAATTCTTCCTCATTCAAAGGAGAAGCGATGGTGAGTCCCGGTATGCAGCGCAGGAAGGAAACATCAAATGCACCATGATGTGTAGGTCCATCCTCTCCCACCAGACCAGCCCGGTCGAGACAAAAAACCACCGGCAGGTTCTGCAACGCCACATCGTGCACCGCCTGATCGAAAGCACGTTGAAAAAAGGACGAATATATATTGCAAAAGGGTATAAGCCCCTGTGCGGCCAACCCGGCAGAAAAGGTAACGGCATGCTGCTCTGCAATACCCACATCAAATGCTCTTTCGGGCATTGCACTCATCATGATATTGAGAGAACACCCCGAAGGCATTGCGGGAGTTATACCCACAATTTTAGAATTCTGGCGGGCAAGCTCAAGCAGAGTTTTCCCAAACACCACCTGGTATTTAGGAGGTTGATCCTTTTCGCAGGGGGCTACTTTCAGCTCGCCGGTTTTTTTGTTGAAAAATCCCGGAGCATGAAACTTGGTTTGCTCCTTCTCTGCCTGCGGAAAACCTTTTCCCTTCAGGGTAACCACATGGAGCAGCTTGGGGCCTTTTATGTGTGAAAGGTCATTGAGAATTTTGGTCAGATGCTGCACATCGTGCCCGTCTACAGGGCCAAAATACCTGAAGTTGAATGACTCAAACAGGTTGCTTTGTTTGAGCAAAGTGGATTTTATGGCGTTTTCGAGTTTCTGGATCAATCCGCGGGTGTTGGGGCCATAGCGACTAATAGATCCAAGGATATTCCACACATCATCCTTTAGCCTGTTGTAGGTTCGGCTGGTGGTGATATCTGCCAGATACTCTTTGAGTGCACCCACATTTTTGTCAATGGCAATGCCATTATCGTTGAGCACCACGAGCAAATTGGCATTGGCCACCCCGGCATGATTGAGCGCCTCGAAAGCCATTCCGGCAGTCATACTTCCATCGCCGATTACGGCAATATGATGTCTGTCTTTCTGACCCTGCAGATCAGAGGCAATGGCCATGCCCAGCGCAGCAGAGATACTGGTTGATGAATGCCCGGTACCAAATGCATCATAGGGGCTCTCACTCATCTTCGGAAAACCACTTACCCCATTGTATTTGCGGTTGGTGTGAAAAGTATCTCTTCTACCGGTAAGAATTTTATGCGCATAGGCCTGGTGTCCCACATCCCATATGAGTTTATCGTAGGGAGTATTGAACACATGATGCAAGGCTACGGTCAGTTCAACCACTCCCAGGCTGGCTCCGAAATGGCCAGGGTTGATGCAGGCTGCATCGATAATAAACTGACGCAACTCGCTGCAGAGTTGCACCAATTGCTCAGAGTTTAATCTCTTCAGATCGGAGGGTGATTGTATTTGGGAAAGTAATTCTCCTGCTTCTAATGCCATTATGAATGCGTGTTGGTAAAACACAAAATTTCTACAAAAGTAAAAAATTAAAGTATCTCACACATCATCTGTTGCTGCTGAAACCCCTCAGAGATCAACCTGGCATTTAAACACCTGAATACGTACTGATTATCTGACACTTGATCAACAATCATCAGTTCAACTCCCATCAAAACATCTACCCTGATTCGTCTCAGCCTTCAGAATGTCATTATTTGAAACATCCCCATTTTTAGGGATTTTGCTCGTTCAGTCCATCTTACACATCAAATTTGGATAACTTTGCAAAATTTAATCAATCTAAATAAGGATTAGCTCCCTTTGAACCTATCCATCCCTGCATATGACACTGCTTGAACTTAAAAACGGAGAAAAAGCCATAATATTAAAGGTGAAAGGCCGTGGAGCCTTTCGCAGAAGAATCATTGAAATGGGTTTTGTAGCCGGCAAAGTGGTTGAAGTAATTAAAAAAGCCCCGCTAAAGGACCCCATTGAATACAATATAATGGGCTATAATGTTTCGCTCCGCAGCAGTGAGGCTGAACTTATAGAAGTACTACCCCTGGAACGGCAGGAGGAGTTTGTACAACCCGGTTACGAGGGGGTATTTATCAGCGAAGGATATAAAATATCGCGCCAGAACGGACGCAATATCAATGTGGCGCTCGTGGGTAATCCCAACAGTGGTAAAACCAGCTTCTTCAATCATGCATCGGGTTCAAGGGAAAAAACAGGAAATTACAGTGGTGTTACGGTAGATGCCAAACAAGCATGGTTTAAGCAGGGTGGCTACCGTTTCAATATTACCGATCTGCCGGGCACCTATTCCATCTCCGCTTACACCCCCGAAGAACTTTATGTTCGCGATTTCATCAACGAGAACCTGCCCGATGTGGTAATCAATGTGGTAGACGGCTCTAACCTGGAACGAAACCTCTACCTGACCACCCAGCTCATCGACATGGATATCAAAGTGGTTATGGTATTGAACATGTATGATGAACTGGAAAGGAAAGGCGACCGTCTTGACCATGAGTCTTTGGGCAAACTATTGGGAATTCCTATCATTCCTGCTGTAAGCTCAAAGGGAAAAGGCATAAAGGATGTGTTCAACAGGGTGATTGAGGTGTATGAAGACAAAGATCAGACACAACGCCATATCCATATCAACTATGGTGAGTCGTTCGAAAAATCAATACACCTGATTCAGGGTAAGATCAATGCAGAGGGCAACCAACACCTTACCGATCGGATCTCCTCGCGTTTTCTTGCCATTAAATTACTGGAAAAGGACCAGGAGGTAAAACGACGTATCCTGGAAAACTGCCATAACCACCAGGAGATTCTGGATTGCAGCCAGAAGGAGGTACAGAAACTCGAAAGTCAATACAATGACTCAACCGAAACAGTAATTACAGACCTCAAATACGGTTTCATTCATGGTGCACTCAAGGAAACCCTTGAGCCCTCGGAGAATGAACGCAGAAGAAACAGTACCGTAATTGATACCCTGATTACTCACAAGCTATTTGGGTTTCCCATATTTTTGTTCTTTATGTGGTTGATGTTTTCTGCCACTTTCTTACTGGGCTCCTACCCTATGGAGTGGATAGAAACCGGAGTGGAGGAATTGAGTTTGCTGCTTGATGCCCACATGAAAAGCGGACCATTGAAGGATCTTTTCATCAATGGTGTAATCAGTGGTGTGGGAGGTGTAATTGTATTCCTGCCCAATATTGTTCTGTTATTTTTCTTCATAAGCCTTATGGAAGATACAGGATATATGTCGCGGGCGGTGTTTATCATGGACAAACTCATGCATAAGATAGGTCTGCATGGAAAATCATTTATTCCGCTGCTGATGGGTTTTGGCTGCAATGTTCCGGCCATCATGGCTACACGTACCCTTGCCAACCGCAACGACAGGTTGCTTACCATGATCATAAATCCTTTTATGTCGTGCAGTGCCCGCTTGCCGGTTTATGTATTGTTTATTACAGCCTTCTTTACCAGCTACCAGGGCACCCTACTTTTTCTGATCTATGGTTTGGGTATAGCCACTGCAGTGGTTTCAGCAATACTATTTAAACGCACTCTTTTCAAAGGCGAGGAGGTACCATTTGTTATGGAATTACCGCCCTACAGGGTGCCCACCCTCAAATCTATCATTATCCATATGTGGAGCAAGGCGGTGCACTACCTCAAGAAAATCAGCGGTATCATTTTGATTGCTTCCGTCATAATATGGGTACTGGGATATCTGCCACACGGATTTGAATACAGCCGCCTGCTGGAAGAGCAACAGAATTCCCTACGTGTAACTTTTACCGATCAAATGGCCCTTACTACAGACCCATCCGTACTGGAGCAACTTGAGCTTGAGAAGCAGGAAAAGCTTGACCAACTGGAAAGCCAATGGATGCAGAAGAGGCAGGAAAACAGCCTTATAGGTTCTCTGGGACGCTTTATTGAGCCGGCAATGCGCCCGTTGGGTTTCGATTGGAAAATGAGTATCAGCCTCCTTTCAGGCCTGGCAGCTAAGGAAATTGTTGTGAGCACCTTGGGAGTTCTTTACCAGGCCGATGAGAATGTACAAACCCAGAGTGCCTCACTGACAGAGAAGCTTCAAAATCAAGTATATACTGAAGGACCGCGGCAAGGGCAAAAGGTTTTTACACCCCTGGTGGCACTGGCATTTATGGTTTTCGTACTGCTCTATTTCCCCTGTATTGGTGTACTGGCAGCCATAGTTAAAGAATCGGGCCACTGGAAATGGGGGTTGTTTACAGTATTTTACACCACCGCCATAGCCTGGCTTATGGCATTGGTGGTATATCAGATGGGAAGTTTACTGGGTTTTTAAATCGGGATCAGCATGTTTCAATGGATTGCAACAATCGTTATTGTGCTGGCAGCAATTACCTGGGCAATAGTATTGCTTGTCAAGAAGTTTGCAGGCCAGAAGAAACCTCCATCAGATCAAAAGGATTGCGATGGCTGTAGCAGCGATTGTCAGCAATGCCCATTGATAACGAATTTAAAAAAATAGCTTCTTCCCCTGTTTATCAATCTGCACGCAGGTCTACTTCCGGCTCAACCAGTTCATAGCAGGTAAGCTCACATGTCCGGTATCTGATACGTTTTATTCTGGCACCATCAACCGCGATGGTTGCAAAGGGAGAGGTGGTATAAGTAGCTGTGAAGGAGTACCATTTCTCAACCTCAAGCAAATAATCCACATACCTCAGCTTAATAATCGTATCGGTAAGCACCAGAACCCCATCCTCAAAAGGACCTTCAAAAATCCGAAGGATTACCTCCGGGCTTTCAGGCAGCACCGAAATCCTTGCTCTGATCGTGCCCGTTGTGGGATATTCAGTATCGCAGTTGTTATAATCTCCATCGGTACATTCGGAATATTTATCGCGACATGCCGGCACAACAAATAGCAGGCAGATCAGAAAAAGGGTTGAAAATATTCTGAATTTAGAGTGGATCATACTCTAAGTTTTTAAACACACCAAACTACCGAATTATCGGCTGAAACCTAAACATTCGTGAACTGAATAAAGGAACATTGTAACGCACTCCCACGGCAAACCGATGTGCTGGTATTTCGCTGTTCCCGGTCCTGAGAAACAGCCACGATCCATGCACAGAAAAATTACCATAGCGATAATACATATCGCACATGGGAGCCAGCTTAAACCCTGCTGGAGGTTCGAGTGAGGTGCCCCTGTAGTCGGCCATGGAATAAACGCCGCCCCCTCCCATCAATAACCCGGTGCGGTTTTTTCCCCAGGCATAACCCAGAATCTCTCGCTGAAGTTTCAACGAAATGGTTTTACGGTCCTCCATAAATAAATAGGTAATCTCATCCGGATGAAATCGTTTCACCTTTTTCCTGAAAAGCCGGCCGGCGACAGAGAGCTCCAGGGCTATTTTGTAGCGTGATTCAAAAACACCCAGGTCTATCCTTCCCATCAGATCATTTCTATTAAACTCAAGAGCAGTGCCCATAACAAGGTCAGACAAATAGAGTCCTTTTAGATTTATACCTGGAAACTTTCTCACCAACGAAACCATCTCGGGGTTTCGGCTGAAAATGGCTCTTGCCAGTGCAGAATTATCTCTTTTTTGCACAACAGGCTCAAGAAAATTGTATGATACCAGCAATCTGACCATCTCCGTGTCGTTGCGCCCTGCCGCCAGCGCCAGTGGAGTAT
This sequence comes from Bacteroidales bacterium, assembly GCA_046291875.1. Taxonomy (GTDB): domain Bacteria; phylum Bacteroidota; class Bacteroidia; order Bacteroidales; family UBA7960; genus SKVR01. Next base: position 94,073 of record JBKBSF010000007.1, read on the forward strand.
ACTGCAGGTCGTTGATATGCGCCAGGCTGGCTCCACTTTCTATCAGATACCAGGCTGCTGCATGGTTTCCGGCAAGAATTGCATACATCAGGGGTGTGGTTCCTTTATTGTCCGGAGCATCTAATTCTGCTCCCATATCAAGCAACAAACCCATTACCGGTTCATGACCATACCATGCAGCCAGATGTAGTGCAGCAGATCCATCATGGGCCCGATGGTTGGGATCTGCACCGGCAAAGATCAGAAAATCGACCATAAAAAATTGACCAAACGCAGCTGCATACATCAAAGGACTTGCGCCGCGCCGGTTGTGAATTTCATGGCTTGCACCCATAAGGATCAGTTGCTGCGCACGGCTCACCTCAGGGGTCTGCGCAATATAAGCCAAAGCAGTCATGCCCTGATTATCCGTATGATTGATATCCTCAACAAGGGGCAGCAAAATATCTACCAGGCTGTAGCCCTCCCCCAATAAAGCATACATTAAAGCATTCATCCCCTGCTCATCTGCAATGTTGGGGTTTGCCCCATTATCCAGGAGCAATCGCACCATATCCTTTTGCTGGGCTATTACGGCAAACATCAGGGAAGTACGTTTAAAATGATCTTGCACATCAATATTTACCTCATTGTCAAGCAAATCCTGCACAACGGCAACCTCACCCACCCATGCAGCTTCCATCAATGCTAACTCTGTAGCGGTAAGCATATTTTGCTGACCAAGACTCCAACCAGGCCACAAAAAAAGGAAAGACACCAAAAGCAAAGCGGCACGGATCTTTTGCGTATTTGTATGCTTCAGAGAAGACAGCTTGTTGCCGATTTTTATAATTACCTTGTCTAACTTGCTAAATTCCTGCCTCATATCATTTATTTCAACAAACATATAACAATTCTACTATATCAATCGGCAAACAGGATAAAATCCATTACTTATATCAAAAATTTTGATTATTTTGATTGCCGTAAAACGCCTTCAAAACATCAAAATTTGTACCATTTATTACTCTTTTTGAAATACGAATAAAATGCACTCAAATATAGATTTATTTTGGAACCTGCCCAAATACTGACAAAATACTGGGGATACAGTAAATTTCGCCCGTTACAGGAAGATATCATACATTCGGTACTTGAGGGTAATGATACCCTTGCACTTCTGCCTACCGGTGGAGGGAAATCTATATGTTTTCAGGTACCGGCATTGGCCCGGGAAGGCATTTGCATTGTAGTTTCGCCCCTGATTGCCCTGATGAAAGACCAGGTTGCCAACCTCAACCGCAGGGAAATTAAGGCTGTGGCTGTGTATTCCGGTATGAGCAGTGCCGAGATCGATATTGCCATAGACAACTGCATTTATGGCAACACAAAATTTCTTTATCTCTCCCCTGAGCGACTAACCACCGATATGGTGCGTGCACGACTACCCAAAATGAAAGTAAATCTGGTAGCCATTGATGAAGCGCACTGCATCTCGCAATGGGGCTACGATTTTCGCCCGCCTTACCTTCAAATAGCCGAAATCCGGGAGTTTTTACCCCAAACCCCTTTCATGGCACTCACCGCCACGGCCACCCCTGAGGTAATGGATGATATTTGCCAGAAGCTTTCCATGAAAAATGCGCGCATTTTCAGAAAAAGTTTCGAAAGAAAAAACCTGGTGTATGCAGTTTTACAGGAAGAGAACAAGCTGGGCCGCTTGGCAAATATTTGCAAGAAGGTACAGGGAACCGGGGTGGTATATGTAAGAAACCGCAGAAAAACGAGGGAGATAGCGGAGTTTTTAGCCAAACAGGGAGTTAAGGCTGATTTTTACCATGCCGGGCTCGACAACAAAACCCGCGACCAGAAGCAGGAATCATGGATCAGGGAGCGGGTAAGGGTAATTGTGTCGACCAATGCTTTTGGAATGGGAATTGACAAACCTAATGTCCGTTTTGTGGTACACATGGATTTGCCCGACAGCCCCGAAGCTTATTTTCAGGAAGCAGGAAGGGCTGGCCGCGATGAAAAAAAGGCTTATGCGGTGTTGCTTTACAATCAGTCCGACATCATTGATCTGGAAAGCTTTTTTCAGAACTCGTACCCCCCGCTGGAGTTTATTGCCAAAGTTTACAATGCCCTGGGCAATTTTTTTCAGCTGGCCATTGGCAGCGGCCGCGAGAGGAGTTATGAATTCAACATGGGCAATTTCTGCAGTCATTATCAGCTGGAACGAATTCCGGTGTTCAGTGCTCTTCAGATCCTGGAGAAGGAAGGCTACATTGCACTTTCGGAGGCTCTAAGCAACCCCTCGCGAATACATATGCTGCTCAACAAGGAAGATCTGTACCGGTTTTCGGTGGCCAATCCTTCTTTTGATGCTTTCATCAAAGTCCTTTTACGATCCTATACAGGCCTATTTTCCGACTTTACCCGCATCGATGAATATGATATTGCCAAACGTACGCAACTGGAACCCGACAGGGTGGTTAAAACACTCAAATCGCTTCACCAGATGAGGGTTTTGCATTACGAGCCTCGCAACAAGGAACCCTTGCTGAGTTTTATCAGACCCAGGGAAGACGTAAGATATTTCAGCATTTCTCCTGAAAATTACAGTGAACGAAAAAAGTATGCAGGACAAAGAGTTGAAGCCATGAAGCAATACGTGCAAACCCAGAACCGCTGCAGGAGTGTTATGCTCCTCTCCTATTTTGGGGAGGAAAATGCGGTGCGTTGCGGGGTGTGCGATGTATGCCTGGAAAGAAACAAGCTGGACCTGAGCAAACTAGAATTCGACAACCTTGTGGAAGCCATAAAACCACTGCTGATCAACCAGGAGCTCAGCATGGACGAATTACTGAATCAGGTTAAAAGCCCTCTTGGCGAACCTAAAATAATAAAAACACTGCAATGGCTTATGGACAATGGAAAAATCCTTTTCGACCCCCTGCAAAACAAAATGAGATGGAATTCATAACCAAACACAACAGGCATTACCCTGGCGTCGGAAAAATAAGCTTCAAAAGACCGCTTCCGTAATATTGCGGATGCAACCTTAGGATAATATTTCCTACATTTGACAAGTTTTGCCAATTTCTGACTATCGATTAATGGAAAAGAAAGACGAAATCTCCATATTATACGTAGAAGATCAAGACGATGTAAGATTGTTTCTTTCCAAGATTCTTTCGCGTCACTACACCAATGTTTTCCTGGCAGAAAACGGGAAAGAGGGGCTGGAATTTTACATAGATAACAAACCCGACATCATAATCTCCGACATAAAAATGCCGGTTATGGATGGGTTGTCCATGTCGGCCAGGATCAAGGAAATCGATCCGGCTGCCAAAATCATTCTTACCACTGCCCATAGCGATATGGAGTATTTTCTGCACTCCATTGATATAGGTATCAACCAATACATCCTCAAACCCATTGATCGCGACAAGCTTTTTACGGCCATTGATACCTGCGCCAAACAGGTGATGATGGAGAAAGAAGTAGAACAAAAGCGTCAGGAGCTCATAAGAACCAATGAGAAACTCGTAAAACAAGAGCGGGAACTTCGGGAAAACCTTCAGAAAACAATTGCTCTGAAGGAGATCATAAGTAGAAATGAAGAAAATTTCAGACAGCTTGCCGAGAACATAGAAGATGCTTTCTGGCTTTGCGAGAACAGAAAAGTACTTTATGTAAATAAATCCTTTGAGCAAATTTTCGGCATTAGCTTATCTGATTTTTACGAAGACTCCGACAATATTTTCAAGGTAATACACCCTGACGACAAGGATGATTTTCGAAATATTCTCAACCGACATGAAGACTCTGGCCAGGGATCCATCGAAAAAGAATTAAGAGTATTGTTACCAGAGGACAAAATAAAGTACATCTGGTACCGCGATACCTTCTTCTCTCATGCCAAAAACCAGAAATACCGAAGAGCTGCCACTGCCTCAGACATTAGCAGGAAAAAAGATTTTGAACGTTTACAGAAAGAACTTTTTATTACAGAACAGAGCACACAGTTAAAGAGAAATCTACTCAACAATGTAAGCCATGAAATGCGCACACCGCTCAATGGTATTCTTGCTGTTGGAGAACTCATGAGGCAAGCCTCTGCCGATGAAAAGCAACTTGAGTTTGCAAATATTATCCGCCAATCAGGTCATTCGCTTATGGAAATGATCAACGATTTACTGGATGTTAATGATCTTGAATCTGCGCAGGTAGCAGTTACTCCAGAAACCATTACAACAAGAGATTTTGCAGATAAAATCAGAAAACACTTTGAGGGTGCAGCCAGCAAGAAGAAACTCGATCTGAAAATAATTATTCAGGAAAATGTTCCCCAGGAGATCGTAAGCGATGCCAAAAAGCTGTTTCAGATCTCTCGAAATCTTATTTCCAATGCACTTAAGTTTACTACCAAAGGAGGCATTAGCTTTGAGATGAATTGCCTGGATAGCAAGGAAGATCAGGCTATTATGCAGATCAAGGTTACAGACACCGGCATTGGCATAAAGCCTGAAGCCCAGGAGCGCATATTTCAGCTCTTCAGTCAGGCAGATAGCTCGCTAAGCCGAAACTATGAAGGACTGGGATTGGGCCTTACCATCAGTGCCAGGCTGGTGAGTTCCCTGAAGGGAGAGCTAAAAGTAGAAAGCATGGAGGGTTCCGGGAGTACATTTACTGTTGTTTTTCCGGCAACTCTTCCCGAAAAAAAAGAAGAACCTACGCAAACCAAAGCTACAGTGATACCTCAGCTTGATGCAAAAATTCTTTATGCAGAAGACAAAGCCGTCAACCAGCGCATTATTTCCATTATGCTTGAAAATGCTGGTTGTTCGGTAGATTGTGTTTCCAATGGGCAGGAGGCTCTGAATGCTTTTACACAAAACCCTGCCTATGATATTATTCTGATGGATATTCAGATGCCCATCATGGATGGAATTACGGCAACCCAGGCGCTCAAGGCCAGATTTCCAGGGCTACCTCCCGTTATAGCCATCAGTGCCAATGCCATGGAGGAGGAAGCCGGTTTTTATATCCAGCAAGGTCTTGATGACTACATCCCAAAACCTGTTGACACCCAGATCCTGTATAGAAAAATTCAATTCTGGCTTGACCAAAGCGGACCAGGAAAACTAAAGGTATCTGAGATCGAAAACAACCCGAAAAACACTCAGGAAGAACTGATTGACAACGACAGGTATACCGATCTGGATCTAAACGTGATTGAAGAACTCAAACGTCAGTCGCGCAACAACCCTGACCTGGTTGCAGATCTTTATAAGACTTTTTTGATGGAGGCTGACAACCTTATGCAAACCATCAGGCAAGCCACAAAAGACCAAAACAACGAGTTGCTCAAAGAAGCAACCCACGCCTTAAAGGGTTTGAGTTCTACAGTTGGAGCCGTTAAATTATTCAGACATACACATTATATGGATAGCATGCACAAAAAGGGAGACTTCCTGCACAGCCGAATTCTCTCAGATGCATTGGAGGAAGATTATAAAACACTGAAGAAAATCATAATGGATCATTTCGGCTTATAGGGTTGCCATTTGTTTTGCACCACTACCCAAACACAACAACCAACAAACCTGTTAACCTGACGGAAAAAGTGAAAAAACGAACCATCCTTGTAATCTTAAATCTGCTTGCTACCCTCATGCTATTGGCCCAACCCCCGGGGCATGCTACTCCTGATATTCTTGTTCTGCATAGCTACCATCCCTCTCTTAGCTGGAATCAGGAAATCAACCGGGGTATAAAAGAGCTGTTGTCTTCAGAACTGGATGCATTTATCCTTGAGATGGAATACATGGATTCCAAAAGGCTTTTCGACAGCATTCATCAACACAATCTCATTCAACTATATGCACACAAATTCAGAGGTCGGAAATTCGATGTCATTATAGCTACCGATGATGATGCCTTACGCTTTATACAAGCCCATGGCAACCAAATATTTCCCGGAACTCCGGTTGTCTTTTGTGGTGTAAATGTTTTTGATCCCGACCTACAGACCAAGCACCCTCATATAACAGGGGTTATGGAACAGATCGACATAAAAAAAACCCTGGATGTTGCGCTGGAGCTTTTCCCCGGCACACAACATATATACTTCTTCGGCGACAGGTCTACTACCGCTTTCGATCTTACCCAGGTTTTCCAGACAGAATATGCAGGTGATTTTTCTGTGTATTCCATTTTTTACCATCATCACAATTCATTAAGTGAAATCATAAGAACAGCTCAGGCCGCACCAAGCCAATCTATTGCATTATTATGGCCCTTTGTAGGGCATCATGGCAGATTAAATATTGAAATGGAAGTGCTTCCACAAGCCCTTTCTGCTGCCACAGATTTACCCCTGTTTGGCTTCTGGCATTTTAATCTGGGACATGGAATCATTGGAGGCAAACTGGTCTCAGGCTACCAGCAAGGAAAGTATGCAGCCCGAATGGCTGTTCAGATTCTCAATGGCGAGAACCCTGCAAATGTTCCTGTACTCACTGAGAGCCCCAATGAGTATTTTTTCGACTACAATATTCTGGCAAAGCATGGCCTTTCGGAACGACAATTGCCACCGGGAAGTACTATTATTAACAAACCTCTCTCCTTTTTTGAAAAAAACAAGCTCATTATAAGGGGGGTGCTGGCAGGTTTGTCGGTGTTTTTTATGTTCTTCATGGCATTTCTGTATGCCGACCGCCGCATACGGCAGGTTATGAAAATGGAGATCCGATTTCAGCAGGCTTTGATGGATTCGCTGCCCAATCCGGTTTTTTACAGTTTCGACAATCAAAGCATAGATGGCTGCAATACGGCTTTTGAGAAACTTACAGGCTCAACGAAAGACCAGATTTTGGGAAAGAGCCTGCCCTCCATTTATCTCCCCACGCAAATACATAATCAGCTGGCTTTGAACCAGGAACTGATGATCACTCACAAACCCGTTGTTTTTGAAGGAAATGTGCTGGCCTTTGGAGGAAAGATAAGGGATGCCCTTTTTTACAAATCGGCCATATACAGCCGTAAAACCAAAAAATTTGGGGTCATTGAAACCATTATAGATATTACGGAGAAAAAGCTTGCCAGCGAGAAGATCCGTTTGAGTGAAGAGAGGTATGCTTTGGCAACCCGAGCCACACTGGATGGTATCTGGGACTGGAACTTACAGGACAACATACTATTTACCGCTGATAGATTCAATGAAATCCTGGGGTATTCCCAACCAAATCAAACACCTGCTAGTATTGAAGAGTTTGACAAATATGTACATCCCGAGGATCTGGGTGTTTTTAAACATCAATTCAACATGCTGACTTCAGGGGAGAAATCCTCATGTGCGTTTGAGCTTCGGTTGCTTACCAAAGAAGAAAAATACAAATGGATTGAACTCAAAGCCTTTGCTGTGAGCAATTCAAAGGGCTCAGTATACCGGTTGGTAGGCTCCATCAGTGATATCCAGGAAAGAAAGGAAGCAGAAACAGCACTCAGAAAATGGGAAGACATCTTCAGAAACACGCTCATGGGGGTTATCATTTCTTACCCCGAAAGCATGAGGATGGATCTGATTAATCCCGTTTTTGCTCATATGCATGGATTTAAACTTGAAGAATTGCAGGGACGTCCCATTGAAAGCATTACCTCTTCGGGAGAGGAAGAAAAAATTAAGGCAGCCCTGGAGCGGGCAGCTCGCGAAAACCATTACGTTTTCGAATCCACACACCAAAGATCCGATAAAACATGCTTTCCGGTTATGGTAGATATTACTGCAGTAAAAAATAACAGCGGTAAAATCATTTATTACATCATCAATGTTCAGGATATCTCCATTCGCAAAAGGCAGGAACGAAAAATCACCCAAATGCTTCAGCGTGAGCAGAGCCTTAATGAAGAATTGCGATCCAATGAGGAAGAATTGAAGCAAATGCTGGATCAAACCATTCGCTACAAAGAGAGGCTCGAGGAAAACCAGAACCAGCTTTTAAGTTTCATTAATGGCACCAGCGATTTCACACTTTTAAAAGACCGAAACCTGAAATATCTGCTGGTAAACGAATCTTTTGCCGATTTCTATAACAAAAACCCCAACGAATTTATTGGCAAAAGCGACCTGGATATTTTACCTCCTGCTGCGGCAGAAAAATACAGCAAAGCTGACCTGGAAATTCTGGAAACTGGCAAGCCAATAGCCTTTGAAGAGAGCTTTCTGGGGCAGTATTATGAAACCCGGAAGTTTCCGGTATTTCATGGCAACCAGGTTATTGCCATCGGGGCATTTATACGCAACATTACCCAGCAAAAACTTGCTGAAAAACAAGTACAGGCTAACGAGCTACGCCTCAAGGCTCTGCTTGAAAACAGTGTCGACCTGATTACACTGACCAATCAGCAAGGCTTTATTACATGGTGTACCAATACATCGAGCCTTCTTACGGGCCAGGATCCTGTATCCTTGACCGGAAAATTATTTTCTGAGCTGATCCACGAAAGCGATCGCCCTTTATGGCAGCAGCAGTTCAACCAGGTTATTAAGCAACCTGGCAAGCCCCTGATCATCAATCACCGCATCAAAAAGCAAGGAAAAGACGTTCTGCATTTCAAAACCGTACTGGTAAATCACCTCAACAATCCCGCAATTGAAAGCATTGTAATAACAAGCCATGACATATCGCTGGAAGTGCAGAGCCAGGAGTTGCAGAAAAACATCATTGTAGCGCAAAAATCTGCAGAAATCAAACAACAGTTTCTGGCCAACATGAGTCATGAGATCAGAACCCCCATGAACGGAATCATTGGGATGATAGACCTTTTGCAAAATACTCCGCTCAACGATCTGCAAAAGGATTTTGTTGAAACCATTAGGATCTCCTCCGACTCGCTGCTCAAGATCATCAACGACATCCTTGACTTCTCTAAGATTGAAGCCGGAAAAATGACCATCACACATACCAGTGTTGACATCAGGAAGTTCATGCAGGAGGCCTACAGGCTATTTACGGCCCTCACCCGACAAAAAAACCTTGAGTTTTCACTGATTATCGACCCACAGCTACCGCAGTTTATCCTTACCGACCCCATCAGGCTCAACCAGGTATTGTCGAACCTGCTTTCCAATGCAATAAAGTTTACGCCCTCAGGAAAAATCAGCCTGTCGGTTAGTGTTGAGGAGGTCAACGGAAATATTTACAGCGTGTTGTTTGAAGTAGAAGATACCGGTATTGGCATAAGCAGAGATAATCAGGAGAAACTTTTCCAGGCATTCTCTCAAATTGATTCCTCTTTAACACGGAGCCAGGAGGGCACCGGCCTGGGTCTTGCCATCAGCCAGAAAATCATTGAACAGATGGATGGCCAGTTGGGTGTAAGAAGCCAGCTGGAGAAAGGTTCAGTTTTCTGGTTCAGGATTTTCACCACAGAGGTTCACAAAAAAGAAAAAGCCCCTGCTCCGGTGTATACCCGCGAAAACACCCCTCCTCTCAATATGAATATTTTGCTGGTAGAGGACAAGGAGGTTAACCAGAAAGTGATCAGGCTTATGCTTGAGGAAATGGGTTGTACAGTTCAGGTAGCCGCCAACGGTCAGCTTGCCCTCAATATACTTGCAGAAGTTTGTTCAGAACCGGGAAAGCCCCTTTTTGATGCCATTTTAATGGACATACAAATGCCCGTAATGGATGGCATTACTGCTACACGAATTATCAGAGAACGGTTCCCACAGGCAAAAACAATCATTGGGTTGAGCGCCAACGTTCTGGCCGGAGATATCGAAAAGTATATGCAAAGTGGTTTAAGTGACTACATTGTTAAGCCCGCCAAATCGGCAGAGATACGCCAAAAACTTGCATTCTGGAAGGAAAACAATAGGGACTGATCTATAGCGCAGCCGGGCTTAATAAACCCGGGCTCCCCATCAGGTTCCGCTGTTTAGTTTTTTCCACCAACAAGAATAGTTCTTGCATCGGCCCTGCCCTGGCTGCGTATCGTTAACACATAGCTGCCTGCAGGCAGATGAGACACATCCAGGGTGAAGTCAAACCCTCGACCTGCACCTCTAAATAATTTACGACCCTGCACGTCGAACAGCATTACCTCCTCTATCTCTAACTCGGAGCTGATGGTCAGCTGGTCGCGCACGGGATTGGGATACAGTTTCCAACGTGCCGGTTCTATGGGTTGATAGGCAACCGCGTTGGCATTGTCAATATGCAGAGAAACCTGAGCAGGTGCAGAAAGACTGTAACCATCGAAAATGACATAAGAGAAGGAATCAATTCCGTTGAAAACTGATGTAGGTGTATAAGAAAAAGATCCGTCGAACAGCAGGTCTACGCGCCCATAGGCGGCCTGGCTGTATAAAAGAGTTTGCATAAAATTTCCGTCCATGTCAAAATCATTATCCAGAACATTGAACACATGCTCCTCCAGAACCGGATCATGACCTATACGTATGGAAAAACTGTCGCAAACTGCTATGGCCGGGTTGTTGAACTCATGAAGCCGGTCTTTCATTGCCCAGTAAGAGCCTTTTATCACTTCTTCCGCATCCAGCGCGGTATTCCAGTTTTCCCACAAAAAGCGCCCGGAAGGTGTATACTCTTTTCCACGGTAAAATACCGAAACGGATATTCCATCAGAAATGGTATCCTCGGGCCAGGGTGTTGCTCGATCATCATGAAATACAACATACTCGCTGGGATCTACAAAATGCAATAAAGACCAGGGCAGTCTGATATGGATCCGGTCGGTATAAAGTGTTACGGCATCTTTGGAGTTGGCAGGCAAAAATCCATAGTTTACTTTCATATTTCCGATGTATTGCACATCCTGATGAAAATCGTTGTTTCGCCATCTTACAATAAACCAGGGGTCTCCATCAGTAGCAACAGAGCGGTATTGTTGCTGAGGCGATGAAACACCATGATAAATGCCATACAGATCGTAGGCTTGCGTAACATATAACTTGGCAGAATGATTGGTGATATGTAAGGCAAACTCTGCACGATTGGACACGGTATCTCCGGTTGGCAGGATCGACTCGCCCAGGCTGGCAGCATAAGTATCCAGTGATATCCACATTTCGTCGGGATGGCTCATGGGCTCAGACAGATGAAGGGTAAGATGGAAAAAATCATAATCGGCTGCAGCTTCCATACGTTGTATACGGCAGGTATCACAAAACTCCTCCCAGGTGGAAAGCTGGAGTGGGCGCTGAAAACTGATCAAGCCGAAATTCTGCTCAGCGGCAGTTATATTATGCCACAAAATCCGCCGGTCCATCAGGTAATCGATATGATCGGTTATCCAGGTGCGTTTAAACCATTCATCCATCCAGGCAAACACTGCACCTCCCCCACAGCCTGCTGCCTCAATGGTTTTGAGCAGCCTGATGTTGACCTCTCCCTGCTCATACTCGTCAAACCCACCATGGTGCATACCACTTGTACTATAATGTGCAATACCCCAGGAAGAGGGCACCCCAAATTCTGCAATGATGAGAGGGAAGCGATTGTAGTAGGCCTTCATTGCGGTGAGATACCCCAGATAGCTATTGGGTCCGTATTGATCTGCATAACCCTGGTAATTAGGATCGTAGCTAATGTAATCAGGATAGTAGGGATAGGCATGGTAACTGGCGAAATAGCCTGCCGGAGCATTGAGAAACCTGATACGGCTAAGATCTATACTGGTAGTATCCTCCCATGGGTTCCACTCCTCGGGATGATGAAGAGGATCCTGCGTTGGCCAGCTAGAAAAGCTGACAGGGCGCATGGTTTGATAATGCTGGTATTCATATCCTACCAAATGGTCCAGACGGGCTGTAACCCATGTTTCGGTTGGGAGCACGCTATCAATGGCAAAATGGGCTCCTTCGAAAAAAGTGTCCTGAGGATAGAGTTCATTGGTGTACAATACCTCTCCCGGGTGTACTTCTCTGCCAATGATATATCCTATATTCCAACGGGAAACATCCGTTTGATACACCCCCCAGGCTTTGCCCTGTCGTTGGGGTATAACACGATTGCCATGTACACAATCAACATTCTCTTCTATTTCCTGGGTAAATGGCCCCGTAAGGAAGTATAGATCATGATCATACCCTTCAAGCTCTTCCTCCAGCCACACTCCCTGAAAAAAGAACAGCGGGTTGTGCGCATTGGCCAGGTTGAATGAATCGAGTACTTCATAAAAGTGAGGAAAATGCAGAGTATACAAGCGTATGGAGTTGAAACCCGCATCTTTGATCATCTGAAACCATTGGGCGTATTGCTCTTTTGAAACTTCAAGCTCGCCCGGAAACTTACCCGGCACTGCAACGCCCATATTCATTGATTTCACAAAAAAGGGCAGGTACTCGCTTCCATTCCAGATGGTAAGATGAACACTGTCTGTACTGAAGGGCAACCAGTGCGATTGCAAACAATTGCCGGTTTGGCGGGCAATACTATTCTGAGAGGCGAGTATCATTACCGCCAGAAGAAATAAGCGCAGAGATTTTTGCATAGTCGGTTGTAGTAGTTTAATGGGTAGTTATCCTCTCTTGAGGATTTCTTTCACCAGTTGCTGATAATCAAAAGCTCCATTGCTGGTTTCCTGGTAGGTAAAAATATCGCAACCGGCGTTGGGAGCTTCTGCCAGGGCTACATTGTTTCGGATACGGGTTTTAAAGACTTTGTCGGAAAAGTGCGACTCCAGAGTGTCCATTACATACCTGTTAAGCACTTTTCTGCGATCGAATTGTGTTATAAAAATGCCACTGATCTTAAGATTGGGGTTGAGGCGTTTCTGAATTTTTTCCACTAGTCCCAGCAGTTTACCGATCCCCTGCAATGCCAGGTATTGAGCCTGCATAGGGATGAATATCTCGTCGGAAGCAGTAAAAGCATTGATGGTAAGCAATCCCAAAGAAGGAGGGCAATCAATGAGAATATAATCGAAATTGGGTTTTACCGGCTCAATAAGTTCACGAAGTATAAATTCGCGACCCGCTTCGGCAGAAAGTTCAAGCTCGGCACCTCCCAATTCACCAATGGCCGGTACCAGGAAAAGATTTTTCTGAATGCGCAATGGGTCCAGAGGGGTCAACCCTTTCAATGCAGAATACAGGTTGGGATTATGCTCATTGATACCCAAACTCTGACTCAGATTGGCCTGAGGGTCCGTATCAATAAGCAAAACTTTTTTCCCCTTGCGGGCCAGTCCTGCTCCGATATTGATGGCTGAAGTGGTTTTCCCTACCCCTCCTTTATGATTACTGATGGCGATCACTTTTCCCATAACGGCTTGTTTTAGAAAAATCTGCATTCGGTGATGCAATAATAAGAGTTTTTTCTCAATATGTTTGGCGTTTTTTACCCCGGCTTATATAATTGTTGCAAGACTGGTAAGTATTCTTTGCGCGAAGTTGTATATTTGTGATACAGTTTCAGGCAAAAAAAAACACCTATGGGAAATACACTTTTTACTGATGTAGCCAATGCTCAAACCATTATTGAGAAATGCGATGTTTGCTATCTTGCCATGGTAGACCAGGAAAACAAACCCTATGTTCTGCCCTTTAACTTTGGCTTTGAAGAAGGAACCGTTTACCTGCATTCTGGTCCGGTGGGCAAGAAGATCGACATCCTCAAAAACAACCCCAATGTTTGCGTCAGTTTCAGCACCGATCATCAGTTGTTTAACCGCCACGAGCAGGTGGCCTGCAGCTACGGTATGCGCTACAAAAGCGTATTGGTAAAAGGGGAAGTCGTTTTTATTGAAGACTACGAAGAGAAAGTACGGGCGCTAAACATAATCATGCGCAAGTATGCCGGGCGGGAATTTACCTACAATGCTCCTGCCGTGAACAATGTGGCGGTTTACAAGGTAGTTGCCGGTAGCTTTGAAACAAAATATTCAGGATACTGAACCATCAGAGGGAAGTCTTAGCTTGAGCTGAGCAGCTCTGTGGTCTTGTCTGCAGCAAAATAGCGCGCCATAAGAAACTTCCAGATTCGTATCACCACCCAGGCGGCAAATACCCCTACAACAAACCCACCCAGTATATCTCCCGGATAATGCACTCCCAGATAAATGCGGCTGTATGATTTGAGAAAAACAAATACAATCATCATCGGGAGTATATATTGAAAATGGCGACGAAGTAAAAAAACCAGAAAAATTGCCAGCGCCATAGAGTTGGATGCATGAGAGGACACGAACCCAAATCGTCCGCCCCTGTATCCTTTTACTGTATGCACCCAGCCCTCAAGAGCAGGGTCGCGGGAGGGGCGAAACCGCTGCAAGGAAGACTTAAGGAAAGAGGAAATCTGGTCTGAAATAGTGATCATCACCACAATCATCAGGAGCAGCACAAGGAGTTTTTTCCAGCCATAGTACCGGTAGCAAAGCCCAAGCAATATCATATAAAAGGGGATCCAGACAAAACGATCGCTGGCCCAGAACATAAACATGTCGAGCCAGGATGCATTTAAGCCGTTGAGAAAAAGGAACAATTCCCTGTCCAGTTGCATCAAAAAATCCAGCATACCTTCGATCTGTTGAGGTTCGGTTTTACTTATTGATTAAGGGTTTTCCAGAGAAGATCTTTCAATTCCTTGATGCCCAGGCCAGTATGCGAAGATATCATGGCATAAGGAATATCAGGCAGCTCTTTGGCAATGGCTTCACGGAGCTCTTCATCGGCCATATCGCATTTGGTTATGGCAAGTACTCTTTGTTTATCGAGCAACTCCGGGTTATACATTTGCAATTCATGCAACAGCACTTCGAATTCTTTTTTGATATCATCGCTGTCTACAGGTATCATAAAAAGCAATACCGAATTACGTTCAATATGTCGTAGAAACCTGTGCCCCAACCCTCTTCCTTCGTGGGCTCCTTCAATGATACCGGGGATATCAGCCATTACAAATGACCTGTTATCGTAGTAGGGAACCATGCCCAGGTTGGGCACCAGGGTGGTAAAGGGATAATCTGCAATCTCAGGCTTTGCTGCCGACACAACCGACAACAGGGTCGATTTACCAGCATTGGGGAAACCCACCAGGCCCACATCGGCCAGCAATTTGAGTTCCATAATCACAGAGGCCTCTTCTTCATCCTCACCGGGTTGAGCATAACGGGGGGTTTGGTTGGTTGACGACTTGAAGTGAATATTTCCCAGTCCTCCTCTACCGCCCTTGAGCAGAATAACTTCTTCACCGTGTTCGGTAATTTCAGTCATAATCTCTCCGGTTTCGGCATTGCGGGCGAGGGTTCCCAGAGGTACTTCAATGACAACATCTTTGCCTTTGGCACCAGTTTTACCCTGCCCTTTGCCCCCTTCGCCCGATTCTGCAGCTACATGTCGGGTATAGCGCAAATGCAGGAGTGTCCACAAGTGGCTGTTTCCTCTCAGGATAACATGCCCACCATCGCCGCCATCACCGCCGTCGGGTCCTCCTTTGGGCACGTATTTCGCTCTTAAAAAATGGACTGACCCGGCTCCTCCTTTTCCAGATTTGCAATGGATCTTAATGTAATCAACAAAATTTGTAGCCATAGTCTGTTTTTCGCCTCCGTGGATTTAGATCACCTCCGGAATTATCTCATCTTTTTCTATATAAAAATCAATTGCCCTTGCAATTTTGGCAGAAACCTCATCCACGGGTGCCATACCGCTTACCTGCAAAATCTTCCGCTGCCTGATATAATACTCTCTCAGCGGCTTCGTTTCTTCTTCATATACGGCCATCCGCCGGTCAATAACCTCTCTGCAATCGTCCATACGACCCGAATCTTCAGATCGTCCCACCAACCGCGCCATCAATTCATCCTTATCCACCAGCATAAAAATGGCCAGGTTAAGAGGAATACACTTTTTATTAAGCAAACGGTCGAGCATTTGCGCCTGGAAAAGCGTTCTGGGAAATCCATCAAATATAATTCCGGGGGTATTGATAAAACGGCTGGCTGCTTTGTACAAGCGTTTGAGCACAATATTGTCGGGGATCAGCAACCCCTTGTTCATCACATCCCTTACTTTGTCGCCCAACAGGGTATTGCTGCGGATCTCATTTCTGAAGATCTCTCCTGAAGACAAATGAACCAGGCCGTAGCGACGAGCAATACGGAGCGATTGTGTTCCCTTTCCACATCCGGGAGGTCCAAAAATCACAAGGTTCAACATGTTTTCGCATATTATGCAGCATCATCGGGTCTCCTATTCCACAATCTTATAGATATCAGCCAAATTCCTGCCAAATCCATCATAATCAAGCCCATAGCCAACGATAAAATCTTTCGGGATTTCCATTCCGATATAATCGGGCCTGATTTCTGTCTTTACAGCTTCAGGTTTGAATAGCAGAGTGGCGACTTTCAAATGCCGTGGATTATATTTTTTCAGATCTTCCAACAAATGCGTTACAGTAATACCACTATCAATAATATCCTCAAGGATTACCACACTTCTGTCAGTAATATCGTCTGAAAGCCCAATCAGGGTCTTTACCTCCTGGGTGGTTTGGGTACCATGATACGATGAAAGCCTTATAAAACTGATCTCACAAATGCCATCGTAGGCCTTCATAAGGTCAGCAGCAAAGATAAAAGAGCCATTGAGTACTACCAGAAACAAAGGCACCTCATCCTTAAAATCAGCATAAACCGCATCCGAAACCTTGGCAACAGCACGCTGAATTTCCTCAGCATCAATGTATTTTGTAAAGTACCTGTCCTTTACCAGGATTTTATCTTTTCCCTGAGATGTGTATACCATAACTGTGTTTTTCCAAAATGCTAAATTACAAAATTATGCATAGTACAGGGCTTTGGAGAATCCATTTCATGAAAAATATTAACATGTTGTGAAAAAGCCTTCCCCGAAAAGTTGAAAAAAGTTTAGGTTTGCAAGTTAAAACTTAATCACTTTTCAGAACTTCTCAGGAAACTTCTAAGATACCTGCCTGCTGGTTTTCTGACTTTCAACAAATAAATATGTAAGGTGTGAAAAAAATCGGATTGCTTTCAGATACCCACGGATTTGTTCATCCTGACCTTGAGCGTGTTTTTGCTGGTTGCGATGAGATCTGGCATGCGGGCGATTTCGGAAGCTATGAAACAGTGGAGCAACTCAGAAAAATAAAGCCTTTGCGTGGTGTATACGGAAACATTGACGGCACTGAAATAAGGCATGAATTTTCTGAATTCCTGAGGTTTACATGTGAGGAAGTAAATGTACTGATCACCCACATTGGCGGATACCCCGGCAACTATGCTCCGGCGGTTCGCCAGATTATGCAGACACATCCTCCCCGCCTGTTCATCAGCGGCCACTCCCATATCCTGAAAGTGATGTTCGACAAAAAACACAACTGCCTGCATATGAACCCGGGGGCTGCAGGCAGAAGTGGTTTTCATAAAGTGATAAGCATGTTGCGTTTCGTTATCGATGGCAGCAACATCAAAGACCTTGAGGTGATTGAGTTCGAAAGAAACCGCTGATTACAGCTGCTTCAGCAACTCCTCAATGGCACGGTCGAGTTGAGGCCGGCGCCCATGCAAACGGTCGTGGAAGGTTTCGGGCACCACGATATCGGGTGCCACCCCTGTAAGTTCCAGGTTACGACCATCCAGTGCATAGCAACCCCAGCTGGGCAAGCGGCAGAATGAACCATCCACAAAAGATTTACCCGAGGTAAAAATTATCCATCGGTAGGTTTCAATGCCGATAATCGGTCCCAGTTCCAGCTGACGGAAGCCTTCGGCAGTCATCTCTGCATCGCTCAGGCTGCGTTCGTTGATGGTAAGCACCATGGGTTTTGCCGAAGGGGCAAAGTTGGGCTGGGGTGCCAGGCTGCCGCCCCGGTATTTCCAGGCAAGGTAAGGGCGCTGAGAAAGGAACTGCAGCACATCATCGTGCACATTGCCGCCCCGGTTGAAACGAATATCGAATAACAAAGCCTCTTTGCGCTCGGCATATGTGGTCATATCAATCAGGAATTGCTCCAGGGCACCGGCCGACATGTTTTTCATGTACACATAGGCAATGCGCCCCTGCGATTGCTCCTCCACATACCGGCGGTTGTCGCGTATCCATTCGTCGTAGAGCAGGTTGCTGATCTGAGCCGGGGTATGGGTATGGGTTACCACGCGAAACTCGCGTCCGTTTCTTGCAAAGGTCATTTCCAGCTCTGCCGGACGACTGGCAAAATAAAAGAGGCGATCGCGGTTTTCAGAAGCTTCTGCCTTTTGGCCGTTTACCGCAACCAGGATATCTCCGGCTTGCACCAGGGCCTGGGTCAGGTCAAGGTGAGAACCTGTAATAATGCGTTCTACCCGCCACGGATCAGTTGTACTGAATACAATGCCTGTTTCGGCCGTTTCTCCTTTAAAGAATGGCTCTTCCTCTTTGCCGGTGCCAGAGAATCCAAGGTGCGAGGCATTTAGCTCGCCCAGCATATCATTCAGCAACAAACGGAGGTTGTCGCGAGAAGTGAGGTAGGGTAAAAACTGCTCGTAGTACCGGCGCGTTTCCAGCCAGTCAATACCATGAAAATCGTCATCGTAGAAATTTTCTTCCAGGGTGGTCCAGGTTTCATGAAAAACCTGTGAGAACTCCCGATCCAGTCGCCGGCTGAAGTTGAAATTCATATCAATGGCTTCCATCTTGCTGGCCGAAACATCCAGTTTATGGATATTGCCCGAGGCAAGTACCCAGAAATTATTCTTTACGTTGACCACCAAAGGGCTTGCACCCGCAGCAGGCCCTTGTATGCGAACCGGTTCGGGTTGTTCAAACGGTTTAATTTCCATTTTCCACAATGCATTCTCCCCCTTGTTGCGATCGGATACAAAGAGCATGAGCTGATGATCTTTATGCGGATAAACCTGCGGGGCCCATTGCGCTCCGCCACGAACGGGAACTCTCTCCCAGCGTTCTTCCAGGCGAAGCGAGTCAATCACTACATGCACTTTTTTGGTGGTATCCCTGCCACTATCCGCAAACATTTCATCAAACCGGTTGATTCGCAGAGGCCTGGATTCGCGCAGCAGCGCAATGCGGTAAATACTGGTTTGCACGTTGGAGCGGGGATAATTGGGGGTGGTTCTGTCGGAGGCGAAATAGATGTGTTTTCCGCAAGGCGACCACCAGGGCTGGCGCTGGGTTGTGCCTGAGCGGGTAATGTTCATGGTTTTGCCTGTGGCCAGTTCATGCACCAGAATATCCTGTTCAAAATTCCTGTAGGCGGTAAAAACAACAAAACGTCCATCGGGAGAGAAGCCCGGAGACGAATTCTGAAAGCCCCACAATTCATCTTCTGCAATAACTTTTGCAGAGAAGTTATTCAGGTCGACCAGCTTCACCTGGTTGCGTCCACTCAGGTAAACGGCCTTGTCCCGCTCGGGGCTCAGGGTCAGCTGACGGCTTGTTTGCTCCAGGGCTTCAATTTTCCGCTCTCTACCCCTTCCGTCTGCAGCCACGGTAAACAAACCTGCCCAGCCTTGGTGGGTTCGGGTATAAACCAGATTGCGGCTATCCTTCAGCCATTTCACCTCAATAACCCTTTCGGTAGGCTCTACGGGTATCTGCCGGATAAATTTACCATCGATATCGGCCACAAACAATTCTCCCCTCGAAACAAATACGAGTTTTTTCTCATCGGGCGATACGTCGAACCAGGTGATAGTACCCTTCACCTGGAAGCTTTGCTCCATGGCCAGCGATGGAGCCTGAAAGAGACTGACTTCCAGTGCCCGTGCTTCACCCGCCGCCACATCGTACACCCACAGTGCGTAGTCTTTTTCAAAAGCCACGATACTGCCGCATGCACTTACCCTGGGGGTGCGGATGGATCGCTCGAAGCTTGTAAGCTGCACTTTTTCACCATCCTTAAGGGTGCTCAGGTTGTATTCGCCATTCCACTGGTCGGAAGCGAAAAAGAGATTTCCCTGCTGGTCGAAGCTGGGCCAGAGGTCCTGTCCTTCGAAGTCGGTGAGGTTTTCAAAAACATCGGTTTCGGGGTTGTAGGAGAGAATATCGGGTCGGTGTTCGCCACGGTAGCGCTTTCGTTCGGGGAAACGCAGACTTTCCCAGCTTTCGGTAAAAACAAATGCACCGGTGAGAGGGTGCTGCTGCACATGATGTTCCACATTGAAATAGTGAAATGGAAACAAGGGCTCGGGAGTACCACCATCCAGGCTGATGCGGAAGGCTGAGCTCATGTTGTAGCGTTCGGAGTGAAAGTAAATATAGCGACTGTCCCACGACCAGCTGTCCACATTATCGGCAGCCTCGTGCCAGGTAAGCTGCCTGATTTGGCCGCCGCGGGCAGGCATAATGTAAACATTGGCATTACGGTCGCGGGTAGAGGTAAAGGCTATCCATTGTCCGTCGGGCGAAAAGCGGGGCAAGGATACCTTACCCTGCAGGGAGGTGAGGCGATAGGCCATACCCCCGTTGGCAGCAACCTGCCACAGGTCGTTATCATACACAAAAACGATGGTCTGCCCGTCGGGCGACACGGTGGGGTCGGATAAAAAATAAGCCTGCCGTGAAGCGGGCTCTGCATATACTACGATCGCGAAAAGCGAAAAAACTAAAAAGGTAAGATTTTTCAGCATAGAGGAGTGTTTTGTTTAAAGGTTTTACGAGTGGCTAAAATAGCAAAAAGCCCGTAAAATCATTTCAATTTTACGGGCTATTGCAGGTTTACATCAAACCAATATCACTCAAAAGGTTTAAGATGAGAAAAATTGATCCCATCAGGTTCTTTACCGGCATCAAAATGCGCTACAATCTCATAGGTATTCAGATCGATTACCGTAACCACATCGGAACGTGTGTTGGCCACGTAGGCAAAGCGATTGTCGGGGATAACCAGACCAATGGGAATAGAAGTGCCTTCAAATTCGGCAAAATATCGCTGGGCATCGGTATCTGCCGGTACCGGGGGTGTTAGTTTGATGTCGGCAATATGTTCCTTCTTACGGGCATCGAAAACGGCGATGGTACCCGAGCGGGCGTTGCTCACCAGGAAACGGCTACCATCGGGGGTAAACTTTGCACGTATGGGAAAATCGGCACATTCCAGGCTGGCTATCTGCTCAAGGCTCTGGGTGTCGAAAATGGTAATGGTATTGTCGGCACGGTTGGTTACCCAAACCTCTGTGCCATCGGGGCTCACATCAATACCTTCGGCACCGGCACCACTGTAAAGCTGAGCCAAAAGCTCTCCGGTTTCCAGATCAAAAACAGCCACATTGCCCGTGCGTATACTGGGAACGAAGGCCCTTGAGAAATCCGGAGTGGCAGCAACCATATGCGATACCTCTTCCCCTGTAGACATTACTTTTACTATCTCGCCAGATTGCACATCTACCTTGAGCAGGCTTTGACTTCCCTCTGTGGTAACAAGGATCATATTTGTACCGGCAATCCATTGCATACCATGGGGCCGTTTATGTTCTCCCAGGTCAATGGTTTTGTGGTATCGTCCGGCAGCTACGTTGTAAACAGACAGTGTATTCCCGGGATTCTCACGGTTACCATAGTTACAGACTACCGCAATGCGTCCATCATCAGAAACCTCAACCTCATGAGGTTCGATACCCGTGGGTAATACAACCAGCGTTTGTCCTGAATGACGATCTATAAAATATACATCATCACCACTTTTGCTGGCCACAATGATCACTCCGGCAAGGAGCTCCTCCTTTTCAGTCTGTTCGCCCGACCCTCCGGCACAGCCAGAGAGGAATCCCATAAAAACAACTGATAATAATCTGATAATTCTCCAGGTTTGCATACTTATTGATTTTGGTTTACTTTAGGGGATAAAGATACAAACTTAACCAGGTAAGTCAACTTTTTCTGTACCATACTTACTATGGCAATCCCGGTGATGAAACGAACCTGTTTGCGAATTAAACACAAACACCTGTGAACCGATACCGCATCTGCGGCAGAGCTCGGCGAAGCCAAAATAGCAAACATGGAGTTCCCCCGCATAAGCGGGGCAGGCATACGACCTATTTAAAACAAATTATTTACGGATGAAAAGAAAATGCATACCCAGATAATCTGTGCCTCTGGCAATCCAATCAATCAAAGCAGATGGTTATGCTTATTTAAACCCATTCTAAGCTTTAAGAAAATAGGCCCTGAGGCATTTCTGTTAAAAAGAATTATGCTTATCTTCGTTGCCCAATGGCTCAAACGTCTTGTTTTTTAGGGATTTTACAGTTGATTCAACCAACAAAAACACTGAAAATCCGCCTGTTAAAAGGTAAAACAATACTGATTAGCCTTAATTAAAGAAAACACATGTTTGGACTTACCGGAATAAGTTACAAATCTGCTCCCCTGGAAATCCGTGAAAAATACTCTTTCACAGAGGAAGAGAGTCTTCAGTTTTTACGTCAGCTGCATATTGATCCCGATCTGAAAGGGGCGGTGGTTTTATCAACCTGCAACCGTATTGAAGTGCTTTTCCACTACGATGTATGCTGCTCCGACAAAGCTTTTGATGCCATTTTGCGCAACCTGGAGTTTTTTAAAAAAACAGACCCGGCTGAGCGAAGCTATTTTTATCAGCTGGAGGGCGAGCAGGCTACCCAACATCTGTTTCGTGTAGTATCGGGGCTGGAGTCGCTGGTGCTGGGCGAAGACCAGATTGTTACCCAGGTAAAACAAGGCTTCAAGCTGAGCCTCGACAATGACTTCAGCAGTTCGGTGCTTACCCGGATGTTTAACAAAGCCTTCGAAGCCGGCAAAAGGGTGCGTACAGAAACCGCCATCAACCAAGGTTCGGCATCCATCAGCTCGGCAGCCGTGGAACTGCTCTGCCAGCGCATAGAGGGTCTTGAAAATAAAAGCATCATGGTAGTGGGTACCGGCGTTATGGGCGAACTGGCACTGGCAAACCTGGTAAAACGCAACTGCAACAATATTTTTATCACCAACCGCACCCACGCCAAAGCCATTGAACTTGCCCAAAAGCATAACATCACCGCCTTCGCTATGGATGAGCTGGAAGCGTTTCTTCCCCAGAGCGATGTGGTACTGGTGGCAACGGGTGCGCAGAGCCACATCATTACCCCTCCCATGGTGCAGAAGGCACGTGAAAAAGACACGCGCCACCAGCTTTATATGGACCTTTCGGTACCCAGAAACATCAGCAAGGAAATCATCCAGTTTGCCAATGTGGAACTCTATGCGGTTGACGACCTGCAGGAGATAGTAAAAGAAACCCAGAACAAGCGCAAAGAGGCGGTGGCCGAAGCCATGGAGATAATTGGCTTTGTGATGCAGGAATTCAACGACTGGCTTTGTGCCCTGGAGCTGACCCCTTCCATCATGAAAATCCAGAAAAACATGGAAGCGGTTAATCTTTCGGAACTGGAAGGATTTATCCGCATCAACGGAATTACAGAAAACGAACTCATCAGCCGGTATGCAGAGCATATTTCGCGTAAGTATGCACGCCTGTTTATCCGCAATCTCAAATCGGTTACCCTCAACGGAAAGAACAAAGAATACATGGATGTGGTAAACCGGCTTTTTGAACTACAGGAAAATAATGAACAATAATACCCTCGTAATAGGCACCCGCGGCAGTAAACTGGCACTCTACCAGGCACACCGGGTGAAAGAAGAACTGGAGCAGGCGCACCCCGGCCTGCAGGTGCAAATCAGCATCATCAAAACCAAGGGCGACAAGATACTGGATGTTGCCCTTTCGAAAATTGGCGACAAAGGGCTGTTTACCAAAGAGCTGGAGGTAGAGCTGCTGAAAGACACCATCGACGTGGCGGTACACAGTCTCAAAGACCTGCCTACCCGCTTTCCCGAAGGCCTGGCCCTGGGAGGTGTGCTGCAAAGGGGCGAGTTCCGTGATGCCCTGGTGCATCTGCACGAAAAAAAACTCTCGCAACTGGACGAAACCGATACCATTGCCACCTCAAGCCTGCGCCGCCGTGCCATGCTGCTGCGTTACAATCCCAACCTGAAAATCACCGACATCCGAGGCAATGTAAACACCCGCCTGGAGAAAATGCAAAACGGCCATTGCACCGGAATGATTATGGCTGCCGCCGGATTGCAGCGACTGGGGCTGGAAAGCTACATTACCGAAATACTGGACCCCGAAACTTTTATCCCTGCCATTAGCCAGGGAGCCATTGCCATGCAGATACGGCAGGACGATGAGCGTATACAGAACCTTCTCTACCCCATCGTCCACCAGCCTACCCTGCTGGCCGTTAACGCCGAACGTACCTTCCTGCGAATGCTGGAAGGAGGCTGCCAGGTACCCATCGGCTGCTTTACCGAGGTAAAGGACAACCATTTCAGGATAAAAGGCTTTGTGGCCAACCTGGATGCCAGCGTTTTGCTGCTCGACCAGCTGGAGGGCAACACCGTACAAAGTATCGACCTGGCCCGGCAACTGGCAGAAAACTTTATTGCCCGGGGCTCGAAGGCCATCCTGGAGGAAATCAGAAAGGCAAACAATATCTGATATGCAGGGCAAAATTGTCATCACCACCCAGCCGGCCGACCAGGCCGGAGCGTTGCTTGAACTGCTCAGGCAAAAGGGTGCTGATGCCCGCAACATGCCCATGATTGAAACCCGCACCCGGGCGCTTGAAAAGGAGTTGATGGAGGAGCATCTGCCGGGGCATCCACCCCACTGGCTGGTATTTACCAGCCGCAAGGGAGTGAAAGGATTCTTCGAAAATCTGCAAAATCATTTTTCAGCCTCTGGTTTTCCGGCCCAAACCCGCATAGCGGTGGTAGGGGTTGCTACAGCAGAAGCCCTGCATGAATTTGGCCAGAAGGCCACACTCATAAACCCGGAAGGCAATGCCCCCAGCTTATCGGTGCAATTGCAGGAAAAACTGAAGGGGGGAGAGAAAATATTACTGGCCCTGGGCAACCTGGCCCCCACCCTGCTGCAGGAGCAGCTGGCACACAAGGCAAAGGTGTACCGGTGGGATGTGTACGACACCCATCCTGTAAAAAACGTTGACCCTCAGCTCAGAGCACTGATAGAGCAGGAAAAGGCCCATATGTGCATCTTCACTTCCCCTTCCGGATTTTATGCTTTTTTAGATATTTTCACAAATCCAAAGACCTTAAATTTGGCTGCCATTGGCGCTACCACAGCCAGTGCCATTCGTGAGGCGGGATACCCGGTTGCTGCTACAGCATCCCACCCCACCCCACAAGCGCTGGCAGAGGCCATTGAGGAATTTTTCCGGCAAAAACCCATGTAAAACCTGCGGGACCCCTCCCGCCATCAAAACACAACGCTATGCATTTTCCCATTACCCGCCTTCGCAGACTTCGCTCCAACCCCGTGATACGTGGGATGGTAAACGAAACCACCGTTTCGCTCGACAACCTGGTAATGCCCCTTTTTGCCTGCCCCGGGCAGGGAGTAAAGAACCCCATAGGTTCTATGCCGGGCAACTTTCAGCTATCGGTGGATATGCTGGTGGAGGAATGCAAAGAACTGTGGAACCTGGGCATAAAATCGGTGCTGCTGTTTGGCATCCCCGAGCAAAAGGACGAGCACGGGCATGTGGCAGCTCACGACCATGCCATCATTCCCCGGGCCATACGTGCAATTAAGGAAAGTCTGCCCCAGATGTATGTGATTGCCGATGTATGCAACTGCGAATATACTACCCATGGCCATTGCGGCACCATTGTAAACAACGATGTGGACAACGACCTTACCCTGGAAACCCTTGCCGCACAAGCAGTAGCCTTTGCCAAAGCCGGTGTGGATATGGTAGCCCCCAGCGATATGATGGACGGAAGGGTGGTTTACATCCGGGAGGAGCTCGACGAACAAGGCTTCAGCAACATCCCCATCATGGCCTATTCGGCCAAGTTTGCCTCGGCATTCTATGGCCCTTTCCGCGAAGCAGCAGAAAGTGCTCCCCAGTTTGGCGACCGCCAGACCTATCAGATGAACCCCGCCAACAGCAACGAAGCCCTGCGCGAAATAGAACTGGATATTGCCGAAGGGGCCGACATCATCATGGTAAAACCAGCCCTCTCCTACCTGGATGTGATACGTCGTGCCAAAGACAAATTCAATATTCCCATTGCTGCCTATAACGTGAGCGGTGAATTCTCCATGGTGAAGGCTGCCACAGAGAAAGGATGGATTGACGGGGAACGCATTACCAAAGAAATTCTCAAATCCATCCGACGTGCAGGGGCCGACATTATTCTGACCTACCACGCCAAAGAAATTGCTCAGTGGCTCAAAGGAGAAAAATATTTCTAGCGGCAACGTCTTAAAAACTATTCAGCTCCAACGTGAGGGGTTTAAAAAACAAATGCGAAATTTGCATGGAATTGTAAAACGGCAAAACAAAACATATGAACCACAACAATAGCATTAAAGAATTTGACAGAGCAAAACAATCCATTCCCGGGGGTGTAAACTCACCCGCCAGAGCCTTCCGCAGTGTGGGCGGCAACCCGGTTTTCATAGCAAAAGCCAAAGGTGCCCGCATGTGGGATATCGACGGCAACGAATACATCGACTATGTATCGTCGTGGGGCCCTATGATAGTAGGCCATGCCGACGACCGCGTGATTGACGCCATTACCGAAGCGGCCCGCCGCGGCACCAGCTACGGAGCCCCCACGGTGGGCGAAACCGATATGGCCGAACAAATCAAGAAGATGAAGCCATCCATGGATATCGTGCGCATGGTTAACTCGGGCACCGAAGCTACCATGAGTGCACTGCGCCTGGCACGCGGATATACCTCACGTGCCAAATTCATCAAGTTTGAAGGATGCTACCATGGCCATGCCGACAGTTTCCTGATAAAAGC
Organism: Bacteroidales bacterium; assembly: GCA_046291875.1. Taxonomy (GTDB): domain Bacteria; phylum Bacteroidota; class Bacteroidia; order Bacteroidales; family UBA7960; genus SKVR01. The sequence continues at coordinate 120,917 of JBKBSF010000007.1, forward strand.
GGGCTCTGGCGCCCTTACCCTGGGATTGCCCGACAGCCCCGGTGTTACCCAGGGCACGGCACAGGATACCCTCACGGCACGTTATAACGACCTGGAAGGGGTGGCTGCTTTGTTTGAGAAATATGGCGACGACATTGCTGCAGTAATCCTTGAGCCTGTTGTGGGCAACATGGGCGTGGTAATTCCGGATATGGAATTCTTGCAGGGGTTGCGCGGACTGACACAGAAATACGGAGCCCTGCTCATCTTCGATGAAGTAATGACCGGTTTCCGCCTGGCCAAAGGCGGTGCGCAGGAGTACTTCGGCATAACTCCCGATATTACCTGCCTGGGCAAAATCATTGGTGGCGGCTTGCCCGTGGGCGCTTATGGCGGTCCCAAAGCTATTATGGAGCACCTGGCACCTGCCGGACCCGTTTACCAGGCCGGAACCCTTTCGGGCAATCCTTTGGCAATGGCCGCCGGACTGGCAACCCTCAAAATCATTGAGCAAACCCCGGACTTCCACAAAAACCTGGAAGCCAAATCGGCTCGCCTGGAAGAAGGGCTGCGCCAGAACCTGGAAAAGACCGGACACAAAGGCGTTATCAACCGTGTGGGCTCTATGATTACCCTGTTCTTCAACGAGCTGCCCCAGGTAAAATCGTTCGACGATGCCAGCAAGTCAGACACTGCAAAATTTGGAAAATACTTCCACAAGCTGCTGGCCCAGGGTGTTTACATGCCCCCGTCGCAGTACGAAGCAGCCTTCGTGCCCGCCTGCATCACCGATGAAGAGATTGAAAAAACCATTGACGCGAGCTTTAGGGCGTTGAAGGAATTATAGGGGAAGGTTTAGAGTTTAGAGTTAAGAGTTAAATTACTGGTGATGGCTAAGCTAATAAGTTATTTACACACAAAAAACGGTCAACCTCTCCCAGACATAGTCACTCCTCACCTCATACCTCATACCTTTTACCTCTCAAACCTTACTCCCCCCAACCCTTTTTTAACCATTTGAAACCAATAAGTAATGTCAAACATATTCCTCGATACCCTGCAGGGTAAAACAACTTCCCGCCCCCCTGTATGGTTTATGCGCCAGGCGGGCAGGGTGCTTCCTTCCTACATGGCGCTGAAAGAAAAACACACTTTCTGGCAGATGATGCAGGACCCGGAGCTGGCAGCAAAAGTAACCCTGCTGCCCATTGACGATTTGGGTGTAGATGCAGCCATCCTGTTTTCCGATATCCTGGTAATCCCTTATGCCATGGGCATGGGGCTCGACTTTACCGACCAGGGGCCGGTATTTGAAAATCCGCTCATCGGGGTCGACAATCCCTTGCAAAGCCTTAAGCCTGATGCTTCGCGGCTCGAATACATCTACAAAGCCATCGATGCCATCTTGCAAACACCCGGCAACCAGACACCGCTAATCGGGTTTTGTGGCGCACCCCTTACCGTAATGCTATTTATGCTGCAGGGACTGGGTACCCGCTCCAACTTTGCCGATGCCGAGAAGTTCTTCTTCAAAAACAAGGTGCTTACCCGCCGCATTGCAGAAGCCGTTACCGAGCTTACCATAACCTATGCGCTGGAACAGGTAAAAAGAGGCATTTCGGCATTTCAGCTGTTCGACACCCATGCCGGTAGTGTGCCCTTTGCCTATTACCAGGAGATTTTTATGCCCTCGGTAGAGAAGATTGCCCGCGCAGTTCGTGAAACCGGCACCCCCTTTATCTTCTTCCCCAAAGGAATAGGCACCGGCATTAAACATATCAACCATGACCTGTGCGACTTTCTGAGTGTAGACTGGCAGACCGACCTGTTTACCGCCCGCGAAATGGTTGACAAAAACGTGGGTCTGCAGGGCAACCTCGACCCCCGCATTCTGTTTGCCGATATCGAAACCATACGCAGGGAACTCATCCGCTTTGTGCCATTCCACAAGCAGGAAAGCAAGTGGATATTCAACCTGGGCCATGGGCTGGTGCCCGGCATACCTGTGGAAAATGTAAAATTTGTGGTGGACTTCGTAAAGCAGGTGCACTGGTAAACCCACACAGCGATGGATATTAGCCTGCTACAGAAATACAACAAACCCGGTCCGCGCTACACCAGCTACCCACCGGCCACCTTCTTCCATGAGGAGGTAAATAACCAGCACTATGTGGCCATGCTGGAAAAATCAAACGAACAACTGCCGCAAAACATATCGGTTTATATCCATATCCCCTTCTGTCTGCAGCTTTGCCACTTCTGTGGATGCAACACCAGTTGTTTCCCGGGAGAAGATTTTGTAAAAGTCTATGTGGATGCCCTCATTGAAGAGATACACGCTGTTGCCCGGCACCTGGACACCCGTCGCCCTCTCACCCAGATACACTGGGGTGGAGGCACTCCCAATGCCATCGACCTGGGCCATGTGGAACGCATCATGGAGGTGCTGATGAAAACCTTCACTCCCACAAGCGGTGCCGAAATTGCCATGGAGTGCAATCCGGCCTACCTGGAACCCGGGCACATCGACCAGCTGGCGGCCATGGGCTTCAACCGCCTGAGCCTGGGCATACAGGATTTCAATGAGAAAGTGCTGGAAACAGTTAACCGAAAGCCTTCCAAACATCCTGTTGAGGAGCTCATTGCCCGCATGAAGGAAAACAAGATGGATGGCGTAAACATCGACCTCATCTACGGACTGCCCGGCCAAACCCCTGAAAGCTTCCGCCATACCATTGAAAAAGCGCTTGCCATTGCCCCCGACCGGCTGGTCACGTTTTCTTACGCCCATGTGCCGTGGGTAAAATCGGCACAGAAGATACTGGAAGAGGCAGGCCTGCCCAGCCCGGAACAGAAACTGGCCATGTTTGAAACGGCCTACAACCTGCTCACTGCCGGTGGCTACGAAGCCATTGGAATGGACCACTACGCCCGCCCCGGAGATGAGCTTGCAAAAGCATTGCACAGCAAAAAACTGCACCGCAATTTCCAGGGCTACTGCACCCAGCAAACCACCGGACAGGTGTATGGCTTCGGTGCCACCTCCATCAGTCAGCTCAATGGCGGATACTATCAGAATATCAAAAGTCAGAAGAAATACGTTGAGGCTATCCGCAACAGCGGATATGCCATTGAACGGGGCTATGAACTTACGGCTGAAGACCAGGTCCGCAGAAGGGTTATCAACGAAATCATGTGCAACGGCTTTGTGGACTTCGACCAGATTGCAGACGAATTTGCCATCAGCACACAGCAACTGAAAACCACTGTAGGTTTCCGGGAAGAAAAGCTCAAGCCCTTTATTGAGGATGGTTTACTGGTAGTGCAGGACAACAAGGTACAACTGCTGGAAAACGGCTTCCTGGTGGTGCGCAACATTGCCATGGAGTTTGACCCCCTGCTCATAGAGGGAACAGGACAATACTCTCGAACGGTATAAACCGCCTGCCGGCAGCTGCCACAGGGTAGATGCCCAGGGTTTAAAATATGCACACTTATGCCTCCATTAGCAGAAATCCTGAGGCCCCAGAGCCTTGATGCTTACCTGGGACAAAAACACCTGGTTGGCGAAAAATCGGTGTTGCGCAAAACCATTGAAAGCGGAAATATCCCTTCCATGATTTTATGGGGCCCGCCAGGAGTAGGGAAAACCACCCTGGCTTTTCTTATTTCGCGCCAGCTCGACCGTTTGTTTTTTACCCTGAGTGCCATCAACTCAGGGGTAAAGGAGGTGCGCGCCGTTATTGAACAGGCCGACCAGGCCGGTGGCAATGCCATCCTGTTTATCGATGAGATACACCGCTTCAGCAAATCGCAGCAGGATTCGCTGCTGGGTGCCGTGGAAAAAGGCATCATAACCCTGGTGGGCGCTACTACCGAGAACCCCTCATTCGAGGTTATCTCACCCCTGCTCTCCCGCTGCCAGGTATACATACTGCGCGAGCTGGAAAAGGAGGACCTGCAAAACCTGCTGCAAAATGCAATTAACTACCTGCAACAAAGCCAGAACCGCCAAATCATCCTGAAGCAGGATGGTGCCCTGCTGAGGGTAAGTGGCGGCGATGCCCGCAAACTGCTCAATGCACTGGAACTGGTATTGCAGGCTGAGCCTTCCAACCCGCTACATATTACCGATGAAATGGTATTGGAGCTGATACAGCAAAACCTGGCCATCTACGATAAATCGGGCGAAATGCACTATGATGTGATTTCGGCCTTCATCAAAAGCATCCGGGGCAGCGACCCCAATGCGGCGGTATACTACCTGGCCCGAATGCTCGAAGGGGGCGAGGACCCGAAGTTTATTGCCCGCCGTTTGCTTATACTGGCCTCAGAAGACATTGGCAATGCCAACCCCAACGCGTTGTTGCTGGCCACCCAGGGCTTTCAGGCCGTAACCATGATTGGCATGCCCGAAAGCCGCATTATTCTGAGCCAGGTAGCCACCTACCTGGCCTGCTCACCCAAGAGCAATGCAGCCTATATGGCCATTGGCAAGGCCCAGCAGGCCGTCCGGCAAAAAGGCGATTTGCAGGTGCCCCTTCACCTGCGCAATGCCCCAACCCACCTGATGAAGGATATCGGTTATGGGAAAGAGTACAAGTATGCCCACGATTTTCCGGGCAATTTTGCTTTCCAGGAGTTTCTGCCCGAACCCCTGAGCGGCACCAGATTCTACGACCCCGGCGACAATGCCCGGGAAAAAGAACTTCGTACCCGGCTGAAAAGTTTATGGAAAGACAAGTACAAGTATTAGACCCCGGAAAGTCAATTTTACCCCCATCAGAATTTCTTTCCATTTTCCTCAATGGTGACTTGTGGAATTATTTTAAGCATGCGTTAAACATTCTCCTGTGGTTTTTGTTAACAATGGGAAGAAGCAGGAAAAGCAAACCCTGCATTTGATTTTGAACTGAACATACAAGACAAAACCAAATTATTTAACAAAAAAAGGAAAGAAAAATGAAAACGTTGAAACACATCACCATTATGATTGCAGGAGCCCTGCTTATTGCCAGTTGTGCAGGTCCCAGCGAAAAAGCGGCAGAAATTTCAGAAAGACTTGAACCCGGTGAGAAGCCCGAGAATGCTATTGTAAAAACCCTTGATGTAGACAGAAGTGTAGTAGCCTGGGAAGGCACCAAAATTACGGGTGCTCACGATGGTACCATTGCCCTGAAATCAGGAGAACTGTACATGGTAGACAACCAGATTGTAGGCGGTAATATTGTAATTGACATGACCCGCATTGTGGTTCTTGACATCGAGGATCCCGCTACCAATGCAAGACTGAAAGGTCACCTGGAATCTGATGATTTCTTTTCTGTAGCATCTTTCCCCGAAGCCAAATTTGAAATGGCCAACATTGTAAAAAGAGAAGATGCTGCCGAAGGCCAGCCCAACTATACCATCAGTGGAAACCTTACCATCAAGGGCATTACCCATGGCATCACTTTCCCTGCTTTTGTTACTGTTGCCGATGGCAGTGTAACCGCACAAGCCGACTTTGACCTGGATCGCACCCGCTGGGATGTACGTTTTGGAAGCGGACGCTTTTTCGAAGGCCTGGGAGACAACCTTATTCACGACAACTTTAATATCAAACTGGATATTCTTGCCACCCGATAAGTTTTCCTTTAACCCGAATATTTCAAAAAAGCCCCAATACGGGGCTTTTTTATTTTTTTAGCTGTGGCCCAGCTCCTCCCAGTCATCTTCCGAAAAACCTTCGGAGCCATGATCTGCATGCCACGGGAAGCTGTAAAGTCCTTCCTCCAGGCGTTTCTGCTTCTCTTCATCCGATAGATTATCGTAAGCAGCTTTAGCTTCGAGGTATTTACGACGTTTTTCCTCTTCGATTTTTCGCATCTGCTCACGGTATTTCACCTCAATACGATTGCGTAAAAAAGTGTTGGCCACAGTAGGGAAAAGCTCCAGCAAAAGTTCATCTTTTTCATTGGCGGCCAGCTTTACTCCCCCAAATTCATCCACAGTAGGATTCTCCTGCTTTACATAATCGTCGGGATTGTATTGCACCTCCTCGGGCGAGCCGGTAATGAGGGCCCGGAAATCCGGATCGATGGGCAAGGGTGTAGTACCATAAAGCCCTTTTACAAGGTTTACAAACTGATTGGATTTGGTGGTATACATGGGTTTTCCGGCATTCTCATCGAGCACACAGTTCACTGCCTGTACTCCCACAATCTGACTGGTAGGTGTTACAAGGGGCGGACATCCGGCAGAAAGCCTTACAGTGGGAATGATCTCAAGGGTGCGGGGCAACAGTTTTTCGAGCTTCAGCTGTTTGAGTTGTGCCAGCATATTGGTATACATTCCTCCGGGCACTTCTGCAAGACGCACTTTTTCGTCGGGTGGCGGAAAATTAAAGTATTGCTCAATGGCCTGGGTTGTTTCTAAAAGCTCGCGCTCTTTGCGACCGTTTGCCAGATCAATGGCTTTGTAGAAAAGATCATCTACCTCCAGCGGAAGGCGATCTTTAAGAACATCAAACTCTCTTGGAAAGATCTTAAACGAATCAAAATCGGCCAATTCCTTCCGTATCTTGCCAAGCTCTCTGTTGATGGGCGCTATTACATCAAGGTTTACGCCTGTTTCGATACCCAGTTTATCGCAGAAGATCTGTATGATCTCGAAAGCGGGAGCGCCAGGCCCACCTGCAAAATTCATAATGGAAGTATCAATAATATCTACTCCGTTGATAATAGCAGTAAGAGCAGAGGCCAACCCATATCCCGGGGTGGAGTGGGTGTGAAAATCGATGGGGATATTAACTTCTTCCTTCATCAGCCTTATAATGATCCCGGATTTTACAGGAGGTATCAACCCGGCCATATCCTTAATGGTGATCATATCGGCCCCCATTTGTTCCAGCTCCCTGGCTTTATTGATAAAATATTCGATGGTGAAAATTTTCTCTGGCAACGGCTTGCCTTTAAAAAAACCCATCAATCTTTCTTTTTTCGAAAAACGAGGGTCCACTGTATAGCAAACCGTGCAATCGGCAATACCTCCGTTGTCTTTTACAAATTTTATGGTAGACTTAATGTTGGCCACATCGTTGAGTGCATCGAAGATCCGCATGATATCTATCCCGGAGGCAATTGCATTGCGGTTGAACCCTTCAATAACGGAGTCAGGATAAGGATTGTATCCGAACAGGTTTCGCCCCCTGGACAAGGCTGTTAGTTTTGATGCATTGCCAATGCCCTCCTTGATTTTCTCAAGACGTTCCCATGGATCTTCGTTCAGGTAACGCATCACGGAGTCGGGCACAGCACCTCCCCAAACCTCCATGGCATAGAAATTTGCCTGTTTAAAGAGAGGTAAAACCCTGTCGATTTGCTGTTGGGTCATACGTGTGGCAAAAAGCGATTGCTGACCATCGCGCAGGGTGAGGTCGCGAATAAGAAGTTTGGAGTTCATATGTCGTGTTTTTTTTGGTTTTTTGAACTTCTTCTAAAATGGGAATTCATCAAGATGATGGTCGCGAGGACCCTGGTCATCGTCAATAGGTGTTGCCGTCTGGTGTGTTTTGTTGCTTTCTACATAAATGGCTTTATAGGGTTCGGTAGGACATGCAAACTCGCAGGCTCCACATCCAATGCACAGGTCGGGTTCAACATGCGGCAACCACAGGCCATTGTATGGCACCATGGTTACGGCCTTGGTAGGACAATGCTCCGAGCATGCCCCGCAATCGGTTCGGTCAACAGTTACAATACAACTTTCATACATAAATCTTGCAATGCCTATCTGTGTGATCCTTTTGGTGTCGCGGTCAAGCTTTTTGATAGCTCCGGTAGGACACACTTCCGTACATCTTACACAATCGAAATTGCAGAAACTTTTATGATAATCCAGCTTGGGCTGCATAAACCCCTCCAGCCCATAATCAAAAAATGAAGGTACAATAACATTGGTAGGGCATGCCCCCACGCATAAATAACAAGCAATGCAGTTATTTGTAAAATGGTCGTAGCTGACTGATCCGGGAGGAGTAACCGGCTTATGGGTACCCGTTGGAATCATTCCTGGTTCGCTTGCTGCAACCTGCGCCCGGGCAAATTTCTTTAAGAGCGGCACACTTAACACTCCTCCTGCCACTGTAAGAAGAAATGTACGCTTTCCAGCCTCAATATTCTTGTCCGTGCTTTTTACAGGGATGGTTTTTCGGCTACCGAACGTGTTTTCAAAATACAAACCATTGTTTGAACAGCTGTCAAAACAGTTGAAACAACTCACACACCGTCCGTGGTCCACTACTTTGTTTTTACTGTCAAGACATTCTGCCTTACAAACCCTTTCGCACTTTCCGCAAAAGGTGCAGGCTTCATCCTGAAAAGCAATCCTGTAAACGGATCTGGAGGATACCAACCCAAGAATTGAACCTACAGGGCACAATGAATTACAAAACAACCTGCCCCTCCATACGCTTAAAACGAATATGACTCCAAAAATTCCTACAGAAACAGCGATTACATCACGTGGTAGCGATTGTGTCAGCATAGGTGCCAGAATGTATAAATCCATGCGCTCCAGCAAAGCAGAAAGGATGTTTACTCCTCTGGTAAATACAGGTTGAACAAGAGTAACACTGATTTTACCAAAATTAGAATAAGGATCAAGCAGGTTCAATAAAAACAAACTTCCGAAAATCCAGAACAGCAAAGTGGCAGATAATATGGAATATCTGAGTATCAGTTTTTTGTTGGGGGTATAAACAAATCTTCTCTTTTTCCGTGATTTGAACCTCCTTGCAATGGCAATAAATATATCCTGCAATGTTCCCATGGGACAGATGGAAGAACAATAAACCCTGCCAAAAAGAAACGTCAACAGCAAAACCAGTAAAAAGCCCAGAGAAGATATGGCAAATGTTATAGCTGTCAATCTGAGAATAGAAGGGAAAAACTGCAGACGCAGAAAAAATTCGGCTACCGGGTCAATTATTCTTCCATGAATATTCAGGAAAAACAAAAGCAAGAAAGTGAATACAAAAAGTGAAACAACAATTCTGGTCTTTCTTAAATGGGTAAGTTTCATTTTTTCAACAGGTTAAACAGTTATTATTCAATCAGGTGCAAATCAAATTCGTATTTACAGCAACCATCCTCATTTAATTGATAGTATTTTCAGCAATCAGGATTGCAATCAGCCGTTACATATGTACACGCTGGATATTCAATTTGGAAAGGTCCAGGCTTCCTATGCCCATTTCCTGGGCAATTCTCATATAGCCAACGTTTTGCGGTTGTTCGCCAAAAATCAGAGCACTGGCAGCATCCACGGCTACAATATCATGAGAAACCAGCAAACTGTTTTTGCGCACCAGATCGGCAGTGGAAGTACCCCGTGGGCCATTCCGGGTCATTACCAGCATGGCGTCTATGATATTCAAGTCAGGCTTTCGCCACAGGCAAAAATCTGCGATACACTGATGCAAATCGTTTCGATGCCAGAAACGGCGGTCAAAAACAATTCCCATCAGATTTTTCATGGCAATGGTAAGAGAGGTGGAGCTATGATGTTTCAATACCGGTACATTGATGAATACATCATTGTCGAGAATTTGCTCATGCACCTTTGCCTCTTTCAATCGCACTGCTCCCGCAATGGTGATATCCCGGTAATTACGTTCAAAATTTCCGGGGATCATCCGCCCACCTGCATCGGTTACGGCTTTCTCTATTCCACTGTTGGCATAGCTCCTTTGCCAATTATCGCAGGTGTGGTCAAACACATTGACCCGACGTGCACCTGCAGCCAGACATTGCCTGACAATGGCAGCAACCAGCTCAGGATTGGTATTGGCAGCCCTTTCGGGGATCACATCCCAGCCGATATTGGGTTTCACCACCACGGTCTGTCCAGGCTTTACCCACTGCGACATCCCTCCCATTTCCTGCATAGCGCGCTCGAACATGGCCACAATGTTTTCGCCCCGAACAGCCACCAGAGCGTAGCGGCCCCTGGCAGGTTGATTTTGAGAAAAAACCATTGCCGGGCGAAGGCCTGTCAAAGCGCCTATCCCTGCACCCAGAAGGGCACTCTTTCTTATAAAATCTCGTCTGTCCATATTGCTGAGTTTTCAATGTTTATAGCCCGTGGATGGTACTTTCAGGCAGATGGCTGATTTTGAAAGACCCATACATTACACCATTGCTTTTGCCAGGTCTGCTGCCTGAAACAACATTTTATCGTAAAGTATTATTTTCCAAAAGCTGTTGACACAAAAATACGATTCCTTGCAATATTTTCTTATTTTTGACAGTGGATAATCAAGGCAAAAGCCTTATTTATAACCATTTTAAATATTCACCAAAAAATTCCGGTATGCAAACCTCTGTATCCAGCCCTGCATGGCAAATCACCCTCAGAAGTGCCTTGCTCGATTTTGCGGCCCTGGCCTTTATTTATCTAATGCCCACATTGTCGCACCTATTGAGTTTCCCCCTTTATTATATTGAGCCTATGCGTTTGATGGTGATACTGGCTATGATGCATACCCACCGCAACAATGCATGGATTCTGGCTCTCACTCTGCCCCTGTTTTCATTTGTAATGGCAACCCACCCGGTATTGGTTAAATCGGTGCTCATTGCTCTGGAGCTAGCGGCCATGGTGGGTATCTTTTACATTCTCAAAAGGCATATGCACATTTTTGCAGCCATCTTTTTAAGCATATGGGCAAGTAAAGCATTTTACTACCTGATGAAATACCTGGCCATTCAAACCCTGATGCCCAATGAGCGAATGATTGGCATTGCGTTATATATTCAGCTTATTGTTTCTTTAGCACTAAGCCTTTATGTATTTGGGGTTTGGCGATACCAGAGAACCCGCAAGTAGTGTTTTTATAAAAAGATTTTTGTTACCTGAATAAAAGCCATTAATTTAGACAGTTCAATTCAATCCAGTAATCAACCCAAACCTATTAACTTATGACCAGAAATCTTACACTTTTCAGTTTGTTTGCTATCATGCTGGTGAGCTTAGTATCATGCGGCAGCAAAGACAACCCAGAGGCAGTAGCCGACAAATTCCTCAACCACATTGCAAGAGGAGAATTTGAAAAAGCCTCAGAGTATGCCTCCAAGCAAACCGGCCAGATGCTAGCTTTGGCAGCTGCTTTCAGCGAAGGAAGCGAATTTGAGCAAAAAAGCAATCACAAAGACCTGAAATGCGAAATAGACGGAGATACAGCAAAATGTACCTATACTGTGGATGGCGAGACCGAAGTAATCGACCTGATCAAGGAAGACGGAAAATGGAAGGTTCATCAGAAAAAAGAATAGTAGGAAATTGCTAACACCAATACGGAAAAAGGGGTGAACATTCCCCTTTTTCTTTTTACAATAAAACCACCATGAATATTATTATTACCGGGGCATCCAGAGGAATTGGACTGGAGCTCACAAAAAGGTTTCTGTGGGAAGGAAACCACAAAGTAATAGCCCTTTCGCGCAATCAGACAGCACTGGAACAGATCGGCCCAAAGGAGCAACTCAGGTATCTGCCTTTTGATATGACCTCAGACAACAACCACCCCCAGCTGGTTTCCCTTATCAACACCTTCTTTTCGCGCAAAATCCATATCGTAATCCATAATGCAGGATTGCTGATCAAAAAGCCTTTCAGCGAGTTTTCTGCCGATGATTTTGACCAGATTTTTGCTGTGAATGTAAAGGGAGTGGTTTTGCTCACCCAGCGTTTGCTCCCCTTTATGACCAAGCCATCGCATATCGTAAATATTGGGAGCATGGGAGGCTATCCGGGGAGTGTAAAATTTCCGGGTTTATCGTTGTATGCTGCCAGCAAAGGAGCATTGGCAAGCCTTTCCGAATGCATGGCAGAAGAATTCAAACCCCTAGATATTTTTGTAAACACCCTTGCTATCGGAGCGGTTGATACAGATATGCAGCGCCAGGCCTTTCCAGGTTACAAGGCAAGTGTAAGCGCATCCGACATGGCTTCCTATATACACGATTTTGCAATCAATGGGCACAAGGTCTTCAACGGCAAAACCATACCGGTTTCTCTTTCAACTCCCTGAGCCTTGGGCAAAGCTCCACTGCAATAAGTACTGAGTAGCGGTGTATGATTTTCAAACTTGCTATCTTTGTCTGCAGCAAAGGTGGCAGGTAATAACCTGTGAGCCGATTGTTAAATCTCCAAAGCCAATTAGTAGTATATGTCAGACAGAGGTGAGAATATAGAACATCCGGGCATTATTGAAAAGTTCGAGAATGGTCGCCTGTGGGTAAGTATCCAGCCACAATCGGCTTGTGGCAATTGCCATAGTAAGTCCTATTGTGGCATGGCAGAGGTTGCAGAAAAGATTGTTGAAGTGCAGCCCCCGGTGGGCAGGTCTTTCAAAGCAGGCGACTCTGTAACAATTTCGCTTAAGAAATCATTAGGATATAAGGCCCTGCTGCTGGGGTACCTGCTTCCCTTCCTGATCCTTATCACTTCACTCATTCTGATACTGGTCCTTACCGGGAGCGAAGCCCTTGCCGCTCTGATCTCCATTATGCTGATGGCACCCTATTACCTGATCTTATACACCAGACGCGACCTCATACGATCAGCCTTTCGCTTTTATATAAAATAATGCACCTTTAAAGGCGTTATTTGCATCTCCTGTTGGCAGTAAATGTACTTCAGCCATGGTTTTCAGCCCTGAAAACCAAGTTGTTAATCTATTAACAATGCAAAAATTTAGACAAATTCTAAATTGCATCACAAAAAACTGTATTCCAATTTCTTGCGCAGCATTGCACAAGACCTTTTTCTCCTTTTGAAGACAAAACCCTGAAAAAGACCGCTCAAAAAACACTGCAGATTGGGCTTACATACTATTTTGTTTTCTATTTTTGCCCGGATAACAACTGAGGAAACAAAAGAAACACATTTTTTTCCTTCACTAACAAAACATACAAAGGTGAATGAAATAACCCTGATCTCCGTCATTTCTCTGGGCTCGCTTGGAACCATAGCCGCTATTGTACTCTATATGGTGGCCCAGAAATTTAAAGTTATTGAAGATCCCCGTATCGACATGGTGGCAGAACGACTTCCCGGAGCCAATTGTGGTGGCTGCGGATATGCCGGATGCCGGGCCCTTGCGGAAGTGATCGTAAAAAACGAGAGCCTTGAAGGACTCAACTGTCCTCCGGGTGGCAATGAATCCATGGCCGAAATTGCGGCAGTTCTGGGATTGGAGGCCACTCAGCAAGACCCCACCATTGCAGTGGTACGATGCTCCGGATCGCGTGAAAATGCACCTCCGAAAGTTAAATACGAAGGTGCCATTACATGTGCTTTTGCCCATAGTCTGTTTGCCGGCGAAACTGGCTGCCCCAATGGTTGTCTGGGCTATGGAGACTGTGTGGTATCCTGCGATTTTGAAGCAATGGAGATGGACAATAATCTGGGCCTGCCCCTCGTAAAAGATAATTGTGTATCCTGTGGAGCCTGTGTAAGGGCCTGCCCAAGAGGGATCATCGAAATACGGAAAAGGGGTAAGAAAGACCGGCGAATTTTTGTATCCTGTATCAACAAAGAAAAAGGTGGGGTTGCCCGTAAGAATTGCACTGTTGCCTGCATTGGCTGTGGAAAGTGTGTAAAAGAGTGCAACTTCGATGCTATTACACTGGAAAACAACCTTGCGTATATAGATTTCAACAAATGTACCCTTTGCCGCAAGTGCCCACCTGTGTGCCCCACCGGTGCTATTCACGAACTCAACTTCCCTCCAAGGAAAGCCAAAGCCGAACCCAGTGCGGAGCAGGCCCAGGCCTGATATTATCTTTTTAATTGCATTTCAGATCAATAAAAGGAGAAGCTATTTTGAAAACATTTAAACTTGGAGGTGTTCACCCTCCTGAAAATAAACTCTCGCAACAGGCCCCCATAAGACCTCTGCCTCTTCCTGAAACAGTCATTATCCCCATCTCACAGCATCTGGGAGTTCCTGCAAAGCCGGTTGTCAAGAAGGGAGATGTGGTAAAAACCGGCCAGCTGATCGCCAAAGGAGAAGCCTTTATTTCGGCAAACATCCATGCATCGGCCAGCGGCACCGTGGTTAAGATTGATGAAGTTACCGACACTTCGGGATACCGTCGAATGGCCATTCATATCAAAGTGGAAGGCGATCAATGGGAAGAAGGTATTGATCTTGGCACTGATCTGAAGAAAGAATGTAGTCTTACGCCCGAAGAGATCGTTGCCCGAATCAACGAAAATGGTATTGTGGGTATGGGTGGAGCAACCTTCCCATCGCATGTAAAAATGATGGTGCCACAAGGAAAAAAAGCAGAGTACCTCATCATTAACGGTGTGGAGTGTGAGCCCTACCTCACCTCCGACCACAGGCTTATGCTGGAAAGGGCCGAAGAGATGCTTTGTGGTATCACCCTGCAAATGAGAGCTCTTAAAGTGGATAAAGCCATCATCGGAATTGAAAACAACAAACCTGACGCCATTGCACATTTGCGCGGATTGTTGCCCCAATACCCCGGCATAAGCGTAGAACCTTTAAAAGTAAAATACCCCCAGGGGGGAGAAAAACAGCTGATCAAAGCTCTTATCAACCGCGAAGTCCCCTCCGGTAAATTGCCCATTGAAGTGGGTTGTGTGGTACATAATGTGGGCACTGCACTGGCAGTTTATGAAGCTGTTCAGAAAAACAAACCCCTGATTGAAAGGGTAGTAACTGTAACAGGGAAATCGGTAAAGGAGCCTTCCAATTTCCTGGTTCGTATCGGCACCCCCATTGCCAATCTCATTGAAGCTGCCGGTGGTATGCCTCAGAACACAGGGAAAGTGGTAAATGGAGGCCCCATGATGGGCAAGGCTCTTACGGATATAAATGCCCCTGTAACCAAGGGTACCAGTGGTATACTTTTATTCCCGCAGGAGGAAGCCCATCGCAAGCCGGTTCATAATTGTATCCGTTGTGCCCGCTGTGCAGGCATCTGCCCCATGGGGCTTGAGCCTTACCTGCTTGCAGTGCTGGCCCAGAACAAACGTTCGGAAGGCTGCGAATCGGAGCGCATTATGGATTGCATGGAATGTGGGTCTTGCTTGTACATCTGTCCTTCGGGCCGGCCCTTGCTCGATCAGATACGCATTGGCAAATCGGAAGTGGCCAAACTTATGCGTTCGCGCCACAAATAACCCCTCTGTTGAAAACTTTATACTGCATCGCTAAAGAAAACAAACTATGAGTTTACTTACCGTTTCGGGCTCACCCCATGTGTACACAGAAGATTCTGTGAGCAAGATCATGTACGGGGTGCTCCTGTCGTTGATCCCGGCCGCGCTGGTGTCCTTTTATTTTTTCGGACTGGCAGCTATCCTGGTAACCCTCACGGCAGTGGTATCGTGCATGTTTTTTGAGTTCATCATACAAAAGTACCTGATCAAGGGCCCTGTAACAGCACTGGATGGCTCTGCCATGATCACGGGAGTGTTGCTGGCTTTTATTGTTCCGGCAAGCTTACCCTTGTGGATGGTGGTAATCGGTTCGCTGGTGGCCATCGGTATGGGCAAAATGACCTTCGGAGGATTGGGAAAAAACATCTTTAACCCTGCACTTGTTGGCAGAGTTTTTCTGATGATCTCTTTTCCTGTGGAGATGAACATGTATCCCAAGCCCACTGCCATGAGCACACAGCTTACCGATATCATAACAGGCCCTACCCCGCTTGCAGTGGTTAAAGAAGGTATTTCGCAGGGAGAAAAGGTTTCTGATCTTTTGCCCCAGGTGCCTGAATATGTAAACCTGCTGCTGGGCAATATGGGAGGATCGGTAGGAGAGATCTCCGCCATCGCCATTTTGCTGGGAGGGATTTACATGCTGATCAAAAAGTATATCACCTGGGAAATCCCTTCATCTTACCTGGGCTCTGTAGTGGTTTTTGCTGGTATTCTGTGGCTGATCAATCCCGAGATGTATGTAGACCCCTTGTTTCACCTTGTAACCGGAGGTTTAATGCTGGGCGCCATTTATATGGCCACCGATATGGTAACCAGCCCCATGAGTCGCTGGGGTATGATTGTGTATGGCATCGGATGCGGGTTCCTGACTATCGTAATCCGGATTTTTGGGGCATACCCCGAAGGGGTTGCTTTTGCCATTCTGATCATGAATGCTTTTGTACCCTTAATTAACCGTGGGTTCAAACCCCAACGCTTTGGAGAGGAGGTAAAAAATGGCTAAAAGAGAATCCAGTTTTATCAATATGGTGCTTACACTGCTCATTGTTACGGCAGTGGCATCCTTTACACTGGCAACGGTATACAACCTCACCGCAGAGCCCATTGCTCAATCCCGAGAGGCCAAACGCCAGTTTGCCATCAGCCAGGTGGTACCTGAGTTCGACCGCCTGGAAAGCAAGAGATTTGCTCCTCCTGGTGGAGGAGACTCTCTGGAGTTTAACTTTGCATATATGGGCAATGAGTTGGTGGGTATTGCCGTAAATACATGGACCAATCGTGGCTATTCAGGCCGAATTACCGCCATGGTAGGCTTCACACCCGATGGCACCATTTACGATGTAGTACATCTGCAACATGCTGAAACTCCCGGACTGGGTGACAAAATTGAAAAAAACAAAAGTAACTGGAGCGATCAGTTTCGCAACCTGCACCCGGCTACGGCCAATATCAGGGTAACCAAAGACAACGGGCAGATCGATGCCATTACAGCCGCCACCATTACCTCAAGAGCTTACAGCGATGCCATCCAGAGAGCATTCGATACACTTGAGGAGCATTTTCTTAACGCACAATCTACACAGGAAGGAGGGCCCGAACTATGAAGCAATGGCAAAATTTCTCCAAAGGATTCATCAAGGATAACCCGGTATTTATCCTGCTGCTGGGGCTTTGTCCGGCACTTGGTGTAACCACATCGGCATTCAACGGGCTGGGAATGGGCCTTGCCACCACTTTTGTTTTGCTGGGTTCGAACATCGTTGTATCGATCATCAAAAACCTGATCCCCGATAAGGTTCGTATCCCAAGCTTTATTGTGATCATTGCCTCTTTCGTTACCATCGTACAGCTTACCATGGAGGCCTATATGCCCGATCTGTTTGATTCGCTGGGGTTGTTCATCCCCCTGATTGTGGTAAACTGCCTTGTAATGGGTCGTGCCGAAGCCTTTGCCAGCAAGAAGGACACCCTCAGCTCCATGATAGATGCCCTGGGTATGGGTTTGGGCTTTGCCCTTGCTCTGACCATGCTGGGTGGTTTGCGCGAAATGCTGGGCGCCTATTCACTGTTCGGGTATAAGTTTATACCGGGCGATGGCATGCTGGTATTTGTACTTGCCCCCGGTGCTTTCATTGGCATGGGCTATCTGATCATTCTGTTCAACTATCTGAAGAAAAAAACTGCCTAAAATAACCAACCATGGAATACTTTGCTATTGTAATCGGAGCCATTTTCGTAAACAACATTGTTCTGGCTCAGTTTCTGGGGATCTGCCCTTACATGGGAGTGTCGGCCAAAGTATCTACTTCGGTAGGTATGTCGGGAGCAGTACTGTTTGTAATGACCCTGGCAACCATTGTTACGTTCCTGATATACAACTATGTGTTGCTGCCGTTCAATGTAACGTACCTGCAAACCATTTCCTACATCCTGGTGATCTCTTCACTTGTGCAAATGGTAGAGATCATCCTAAAGAAGGTGAGTCCTGAACTGTACCAGGCACTGGGTATATTTCTGCCCCTGATTACCACCAACTGCGCCATTATGGGTGTGGCACTGCTTACGGTACAAAACGAGTTTACGCTCATGCAGGGCGTGGTATTTGCCATCTCACATGCGGCGGGTTTTGCCCTGGCCATTATCCTTTTTGCCGGAATCCGTGAGCATATGGAACTGATGGACCTTCCCAAGGCCATGAAAGGCGCCCCTGCAGCCCTTGTGGTAGCCGGTATACTGGCACTGGCATTTATGGGCTTTGCGGGGTTGGTGTAACGAGAGATTAAAGAATCCCCGGAAAACCAGCCTTTAGTCTTGTTTTTCTCATAAGCAATTTCCGGGAGTATTTAAGTGAGCATGCCCGGGGGTGGTTCCCCGGGTTTTTTATTTTAACAACATTTTCAGGCATTCTTCAGGTGGGCAGATGTAATAGTCTCACTATCTTCATTATTTTTGTACCTCATAAAAAAACTCCGCCATGCCCCTGGATACCATCATCGAACTGGAAAAAATCTCCGTCTTTCAAAAGAATCAACTTGTACTCTCGGATGTTAGTCTGCACATAGAGCGCGGGGAGTTCTGTTACCTGATTGGCCGCACCGGCAGTGGAAAGAGTTCGCTGATGAAGGTGTTGTATGCCGACTTACCCCTGGTAGAAGGCAAAGCACGGGTTGCCGGTTTCAACCTTCATGAACTGCGCGACCGGCAGATCCCTTTTCTGAGAAGGAAGATCGGGATCGTTTTCCAGGATTTTCAGTTGCTCAATGACCGAAGCGTGAGAGAAAACCTTCTGTTTGTAATGAAAGCCACCGGCTGGCGCGATAAGATTGCAATGGAAGAGCGCCTGGAGGATGTATTGGAAAAAGTGGGGCTGCATACCAAGGGTTTTAAGATGCCCCATCAGCTTTCGGGTGGAGAACAGCAGCGTGTGGTAATTGCCCGCGCCCTGATAAACGACCCCGATATCATCCTGGCCGATGAGCCCACCGGCAACCTCGACCCTGAAACAAGCCTGGGTATCATGGAGTTGATGTTCGATATAAGCCGAACAGGTAGGGCCGTTCTGATGGCAACCCACGATTATACGCTTTTCGAACAGTTTCCCGGTAGAATTTTCAGGTGCGAAAGTGGAAAGGTAGTAGATCTGAACCCCGATTACTACAACAATAAAAAGCAGGAAACCGAAGGCTAGTAGCACTACAGCAACCCGGCGTAAACCTCTTTCAGCACTCCTTCTTCGTTTTGCCAGTTCAGCTCAAGAGCTGCTCTACGAGCGTTGGCTTTCCATTGCTTCAGTTGCTCTTCATTGTTCAACATGAGCTTTATTTTTGCTGCAATCACGGCCGGATCGTGCGTTTCTATACAATCGCCCACATCATATTTCTTCACAATATTTTTTACTTCTACCAGCGAAGAGGTCAATACCGGTACTCCCATCATGATATAATCGAATAGCTTATTGGGCAGGCTGTAGCGATAATTGGGGCTTACCGGTTTATCCAGCGACACACCCAGGTCAGCCTGTGCCGTGTATTGCATCAACTTCAGGTAGGGCATCCGGGGGATAAACCTGACAACCCTTTGCAGATGCAGGTCCGCTGTCAGCTTTTGCAGTTGTTCCCATACATCGCCTCCTCCTATGAAATAAAGCTCCACATCCTTTAGCCCGTAGCAGGGTTTCATGGCATAGATAAGCTCCTCAGCCCCCCGGTCGACATTAATGGCCCCTCCTTGCATCAGGATGATCTTTTTATCCATGGGCCATCCCAGTTCGTGCCGGCTCATCTGGGGAATATCAGGATCAAGACGGGGCAGATTGCGCACCACCCTGGGCCGCACACCATATTCCTTTTCATAAAGATCTGCAATGGAATGATTTACCGTGAAGACATGCTTTAACCCCGGGAAAATCCTTTTCTCAATAAAATGCCACACTCCCTTTACAAAGGGCCGGTTTACTATCTCGGTGGATCCGGTGAAATATTCATGGCTGTCGTACACCAATGGTTTCCGTTTCAGTTTTGCAACCAGGTAATTGGGCAATAAGGTATCCAGATCGTTGGAAAGCAATATATCGCAACGTTGAAAAAGAAGGTAGAAAAAGAGTTTCAGGTTGTACTCGGCATAAAATAAAAAGCCTTTATGAAACAACATACGAAACCGAAAACTCTCAGCTGCCGGATGTGCGAAATCCTTACTCCCCTTTCTCCTGCGCCCTATAAGCTTTACGCTAAATCCCATTGCCAGCAGGGTATCGCAAACTTTCAACACCCGCTGATCGGTGACTAAATCATTGGTTACCGAAACACATATTTTTTTCAACGCTTTCTGTCGATTTACTCAGTTTAACAAAACCCTACCATTCTCACCCCAACTAAGCCTATGGCCTCCACCCTTCCCTAATCCCAATTCTCTCTTCCTGTTTCCACTTCCCTACTCCCAAATCCCTTTCACCTCAAACCCCAATCCAGCCCCCTACACCACCTTCTCCTGATCAGCCATTGCCTCTTCTTTTGACTTATACCTGGAAATACGAATATTGAGATAAGCAAAAAGAATAGTCATAAACGGGCTGATAATATTGAAAAAGCAATACGGCAGAAACACCAGCGTGGGTACTCCCAGCACCCTGGCCTGTGTTGCACCGCAGGTATTCCAGGGCACCAGCACTGAAGTTACGGTACCGCTGTCTTCGAGTGTGCGACTTAGCACCTGGGGTTTCAGTCCTCTTTCGCGGTAAGTTTCGGCAAACATCCGGCCTGGCACAACAATACTCAGGTACTGGTCGCTGGCCGTTACATTGAAAAGCATACAGGTGCCGGCAGTAGAGGCTACCAAAGATCCGGTATTATGAGCCAGCTTGATCACCGCTTCCGTAATGCGCTTGAGCAAACCACTGGACTCCATGATCCCGCCGAAGATCATGGCACAGATGATCAGCCACACGGTATTGAGCATGCCACTCATTCCACCGGTACTCAGGAGAGAATTCACCATTTCGTGGTCAGTTTCCACACTGATGGTGGTATACATAGATTTCATGATGGCAATGTAGGCTGCCACATGAAACTTGTTTTCCATCTCGCTCACCTGGTAAATCACCTGCGGTTGATAAATGAGGGCTGCCACAGCACCTGCCAGAGTGCCGATAAAAAGGGCAGGCAGGGCAGGAACCTTGCGAATGATCAGAAAAATAACCAATGCCGGAACCAGGAACAGAAGAGGGCTGATCTGGAAAGCGCCCTCAATGGAATTGAGCACCGGGTTGATATCCTGGTATTCGGTTCCGCCATAATTACGCAATCCCATAATGAGAAAAATAATCAAGGTGATTAGGATGGAGGGAACCGTTGTCCAGGCCATATAGCGGATATGGGTAAAAAGGTCGGTACCAGCCATGGCGGGAGCCAGGTTGGTGGTATCGCTCAGGGGCGACATCTTATCGCCAAAGTAGGCACCGGAGATGATCGCCCCGCCAATAACCCCTTCGGGAATACCCAGTGCACGCCCAATGCCCAGCAGAGCCACACCAAGGGTTGCCACGGTAGACCAGGAACTGCCGGTTGCAAGCGAAACCAGTGCACTTACCACACAGGCTGCCACCAAAAATATTGTAGGGTTTAAGATCTTCAGGCCATAATAGATCATGGCAGGCACCACACCTCCCAGAAGCCATGTTCCGGCCAAGGCACCAATCATCAGCAGGATCAGGATTGCCGACATGGCAGACCCGATACTTTTCACAATACCTGCACGCAGATCAAGCCATTTGTGCCCCAGGCTCATAGCCACCACTGCTGCTATTGAAGCGGCCAGCACCAGCACAATCTGGTTCGAACCATCCAGGGCATCTTCCTTAAAAATAAAAACATTGATCGAGATAAGGATCGTAAGAAAGATCACCGGGATCAATGCCTGAAAAAGAGTGGGTCGACGCGTTTCTGTCTGCTGGGTCATCAGGATTGGTGAGTTTGGGGATGGTACCGTATTTAAAGGGCGTAAAGTAAAATCATTTTTTCTGTTTCACAAAATAATCGGGCCACAAATTGCGTAATAATCGCTGTTCTGACAAAACATTTATACCTACTTTTGCAACATGATCATAATCGACGATACCTTGATCTCCGACGAGATCTACACAGAGTTTTTTGTTTGCGATTTGCCAGCCTGCCATGGCGGATGTTGTGTGCATGGCGATGCAGGCGCTCCTCTTAACAAAGAAGAAACCCGGTTGCTGAAAGACATTTTCGCACAGGTAAGAACCTATATGCGTCCTGAAGGCATCGAAGCCGTAGAACAAAACGGTGCCTTTGTGGAGGATTTCGAAGGAGAATACACCACTCCGCTGGTAAATCGCCAGGAGTGTGCCTATGTATTTTTCGATAAGGATAACATTGCCAAATGTGCCATCGAGAAAGCCTTTGAAGACGGCAAAACAGACTTCAAAAAACCGGTATCGTGTCACCTCTACCCTATCCGTATTACACGCTATTCAAATTATGAAGCAGTGAACTACCATCGCTGGCAGATCTGCGACCCTGCCAGAAAATTCGGCAAAAAACTCAACGTAAGGGTTTATGAATTCCTCAAGGAGCCTCTTATACGGAAATACGGCGAAGACTGGTACAACCAGCTGGATGAATACGTGAAATTTACACTGGGCTATAAAAAGGAATAGGTCCGACCTCAATCAACGTAATTGTTTTTTTTGCTATATTCGTAGACACAAACCGGACCTCCATCGAAACAACCCAATCGTATGGCAAAATTTACAAGATTGTTGCTGGCCTCCCTGCTTACCCTTTCCATTGTTTTTGTTCTGAATACCCGACTGGGACAGGTGCCTCCTCTGGGCAAATTTCTCGACCCTTTTCAGGGTGCATGGCATAATGCCCGCATACCCGACATTCCGAAAAAAAGACAGCTTAGACTTCCAGGTCTTCACGACACCGTTGAAATTGCATTCAGCCAGAGAGGAGTGCCCCACATCTTTGCAAACAACCATCACGACTTATTTTTTGCAGCAGGATATGTAACGGCTATGCACCGGCTTTGGCAAATGGAGTTTACCGCATTTTCAGGTCTGGGAAGAATTTCGGAAGTAGTAGGAGAACGTGCGCTGGAGTTTGATCGATACCTGCGACACATTGGCATGGCCTACGGCGCTGAGAACATCCTGGACCTGATGATGCAAAATGAAGAAACGGCATTGGTACTGGAGGCTTACACGATGGGGGTAAATGCCTGGATATCCGGTTTACGATACAAGGATCTGCCGTTGGAATATAAGCTGCTTGACTACAAACCAGAACCATGGCACCCCCTGAAAACCTGTGCAATGGTAATGACCATGAGCAGAGGCCTGAGCCTCTACTCCCAGGCCCAGCGCCTCTCCTTCATGAAGGCCCAGTGGGGGAAAGAAGTTGTAGACGCCCTCTTTACTCCATGGCACAAAGGTGCCGAACCCATTGTAAGCGACGATCGATTTTGGCATCTGTTTGCAACACCTCCGCAAGCACCTCAAACACCTTTTATACCCCGGCTCGTGGGAGAACTTTTTGCTGAAGAACGCCCAGAGGCAACGGGCAGCAACAACTGGGCGGTATCGCCAGAACGAACCCATAACGGCAAGGCTCTATTTGCCACCGACCCTCATCAGGGCCTCAGCCTCCCTTCCATGTGGTACGAAATGCAGCTCAACGCACCCGGTTTCAACGTTTATGGTGTTACCCTACCCGGAGCACCTGCAATCATTATGGGATTTAATGAATACATTGCTTGGGGCAATACTGCCAGCATGAACCAGGTGGCAGATATTTATGAAATAGAAATGGACGAAACAGGTACCCGCTATCTGTTTGAAGGAGCATGGCACCCCTTGCACTACCGCATAGAAAAAATCAGGGTGAGAGGCGCAAAAACCCTTACCGATACAGTATGGTATACCCACCATGGCCCGATAGTATACCGGGATAGTGAAAAACCTTTTTCGGCACAGATACCAACGGGTCATGCTCTGCGCTGGATTGCTCATGAGGATATTTTTTCCGTCAAAGGTTTGCTGAGTATCAACCAGGCCAGCAGTTATGAAGATTTTCGTGAGGGTCTTTCCATGGTTGGTTCGCCGCCCCAGAATTATGCATATGCAGCCACCAGCGGAGATATTGCCATACATACCAACGGATTATGGCCCTTACGATGGACACGTCAGGGAGATTTTATCAGTGATGGACGGCAGGCAGCTTACGACTGGCAGGGGTTCATCCCTTTCGCCGACATGCCCTTCGAGCTCAATCCGCAAAGAGGATTCGTAAGTTCTGCTAACCAGGTTACCACAAATGAAACCTATCCTCTTTATTACGGTTGGGATTTTGCCGGAAACTCACGTGCCATTATCATCAACCAGAAACTTGACAGTTTACAAGAGGCTACCCCCCTTCAAATGAAGCAGCTGCAACTCGATGAAACCAATCTGGAGGCCCATCTATGGCTGCAATCCATGACCGACAGTGTAAAGCAATACCTGCGTATCCACCCCGAATATACCACACACGCATACTTGCACCAGGCACTCGACAGCCTCAACAACTGGAACCAATACAACACTGCCTACAGTATTGCCCCTGGTATTTTCAACCGTTGGCAGGACAAAATGCGTGAAGTGCTATGGGAACCTCTAACAGCCCCCCTGAAGGACTTCCCACGCATAATGCCCAAACTGGACATCAGTTACCTTGTACTTTTTCACCAGGAGCCGGTACAGGCTTACATCCAGCTTTTCGGACAATTTCCCAACACGGGTGAAATTCTCACAAAAAGTTTAACCCTGGCACTTGAAGAACTTACCGAGCAACACGGACAACCAGGAGAGAACTGGCATTGGTGGCGTATCAACGGGCCCTGGTTAAGCCATTTGCTCAACATCAAAGCCCTCAGTACCGAACGGATGCCGGTGGGAGGCAACAACCTCTCTCCCAATGCCATCAGAAACAATTACGGCCCCTCATGGCGTATGGTAGCCAGTATGGAGAAACCGGTACAAGCCTGGGGGATATACCCGGGGGGTCAAACGGGCAACCCGGCATCAAAAGGGTACAATGCTTTCACAAAAGACTGGACAGAAGGAAGATACTATCCGCTTCATCTTTACACCCATGTAAAGGAAGCGATCTACAGCAGCGAGTCTACATTGCGTCTGGTCCCTGCCAGATAAGGTCAATTCATTATTTTTTTCATTTACTCCTTTGCGAACATGAAATGGATCATAACCCTTTTGCTGGCAGCCGTGCTGCAGCTTTTTCTCCCCTGGTGGAGTATCGCCATTGCTGCATTTGTGGCTGGCTTGCTCATAAAGCAAAAGGCCCTGTGGGCCTTTTTGCATGGATTTTTAGGAATTTTTCTTTTGTGGACCCTTGCCAGCCTTTGGGTGTATCTTGACAACGAGGCAATACTTGCCGGAAAACTGGCTGATCTGCTATTCCTGCCACACAGCCTGCTGGCGGTATTAGCAACCGGTCTGGTGGGAGGAATAACCGGAGGATGTGCCGGCATAACGGGTCATTATCTCAGGCAAGCTTTACAATAGCATGCTCAATACGGGCCAGCACTTCTTCTTTGCCCAGCAAAACCATAATTTCTTTCAAATCGGGCCCCATGCCGGCACCCACCAGGGAAAGGCGCAGAGCAATCATAAGTTTACCGGCTCCTACCTGTTGACTCTCCATGTAATCATGCAGGGCTTTATCGATAGAATCTACAGAAAAATCGGAGAGCGCTTCCAGTACTTTGGCCGCCTGAGATAATATGGTTCCGGAATCCTCTTTCCACTTTTTCTTTACCGTTTGTTCGTCGTATTGCTCAGGAGCCTTAAAGAAGAATGCAGACTGCTCCCAAATCTCATGAACAAAATTTACACGGTCTTTTACCAGCGATACAACTTTCACCACCTTTTCCATGGGTTCGAATATTCCCCTGTCCTTGAGCAACAAATCGAACAGCGAGGCTACCTGGGTATCCTCCTTTTGCATAAGATACTGATGGTTAAACCATCGCGCTTTTGCCGGATCGAACTTTGACCCTGATTTTCCGACCCTCTCCAGGGAGAAAGCCTCCACGAGTTCATCCATGCTGAATAATTCCTGATCAGTACCGGGGTTCCATCCCAGCAGGGCAAGCATATTCACAAAAGCATCGGAGAAGTATCCTGATTCACGATAGCCAGAGGAGATCTCTCCACTGGAGGGATCTTTCCAGAGCAGGGGGAAAACCGGAAACCCGAGCCGATCGCCATCTCTTTTGCTGAGTTTGCCATTGCCATCGGGCTTAAGCAACAACGGAAGATGTGCAAACCGTGGCATCTGAGCCTCCCACCCAAAGCTTTTGTAAAGCATAACGTGCAGTGGCAAAGAAGGAAGCCATTCCTCGCCACGAATTACATGCGAAATCTCCATCAAATAATCGTCAACCACATTGGCCAGGTGATAGGTGGGCATCCCGTCGCTTTTGTACAAAACTTTATCGTCGAGCTGGCTTGAATGTACTTTTACACTTCCCCGTATCAAATCCTGCATATGTATCTCGTGGTCAGCAGGCATTTTAAAACGCACTACATAGGGAACCCCAGAGTCGATCATCGCCTTTGTTTGGGCTGCATCAAGGGTAAGAGAATTTTTCATTTCACCACGGGTTCTGGCATCATACTGCGCCATACCTTTTTCTGCCTCCATTCTCTTGCGCATCTCCTCCAGTTCTTCAGGAGTATCAAAGGCATAATAGGCATTTCCCTGCTCAATAAGTTGCATGGCATACTGCAGGTACAGTTCTTTGCGTTCAGATTGGCGGTAAGGAGCATGCGGGCCTCCCATATCGGGTCCTTCACTCCAGAGAATGCCACACCAACGCAGCGATTCCATGATATACTCCTCAGCTCCCGGCACAAAACGCGTTTGGTCTGTATCCTCAATTCTGAGCAAAAAATCGCCCCCATGTTTGCGGGCAAATAAATAGTTGTACAATGCTGTACGCACTCCACCCATATGCAGGGGGCCGGTAGGACTGGGGGCAAATCTTACCCGAACTCTACGGTCAGTCATCTTTTTAATTTATGTTTTTTAGGGATTTAGGTTGTTGTCGAAATGCCTCTGCAGTTCTGACAAACAAAGTGCAAATGAACGAATTTTTAACCAATTGACCGGCACATGTTACCACATTATTTTCCATACCCGATAGTGCATCAGCCAGTAAAACCCTTAATCAAACACCAGGGTCAGCCATCTTTAAAGATTAATCAGCAACAGTCTTATGGATGAGTATTACTATAAGAGTAAGACTACTCCGGAGTTTTATCCACCACATAACTGAGCATGAAGGCATGAAGACTAAAAACTTTTAAAACATAGGCACAAAGGATAAACCCTTTGGTCCGATGTTTGATAAAAAATCGCGGCTTCTACGTAAAAACATTTTATCACTGCAGAAGCACTTTTTTTTTTACATAAGTGAAAATCGCGTTCAGTTACCAACTAATTTTAATCATTGAAAAGCAGTAACTACTCCACACCCATGGAGAGCCAGAAACCCCACAATTCAATTCTTTATTTTCAAACACTTACAAACTATTACCTATGAAAAAAATTACTTTGTTTGTATTGGCGGTTCTTTTTACCAGCCTGGCAAGTTATGCCGGAGATCAGCATCCCGGACAATTCCGGTGGAATGCAGCGGAGAAGAAAAAAAACGAGATAAGGGAAAAAAATTCCCATGTGCGTTTTTATTTCGATGACTATGATCTGCAACTATTGAACAACACCGCTCATGTGGGCGAAATGTACAAATACTTCAACCATGACAGTGAATGGATACTGAATGAAAGACTCACTCCTGTTTATTTTCCCGACACTGACCGGATCAAAGAAATAGAATATGCTTACAGCTGGGATTGGGATAAAGACAACTGGTCAACCTACAGAAAGGAAGGATATGAGTGGGATGAGCAGGGCCGAATGATCAAGTTTATGGTATATTATTATGATATGGATGACAAAAACTGGGACCTGGATCATTACTATGAAAGAGCATTCGGCTTCAGAGACGAGGAGATATTCTATGCCTATTGGGGAAGAGACTGGATGACCGGAGAATTCATGATGATGTGGGCAGATAAAACCGAAGAAACCTACAATGATAACGGACACATTACCCAAAGACTGTATTCCTATTTTAACGATGGTCAATGGTATGAAGTCCATAAAGAAGTTTACACCCTGAACGAAAATGGAGCCATTATCGAAACACTTTATTACGAAAATGAAGACTGGAAGGGATGGTTCCCGGTAGGCAAAGAAGTATATACTCTCAATGAAAATGAAGAATGGGCAGAGGCAACTGTTTTCTATAACGCTGTACTCCTCATAGAACCTAAACCCATTTATCTTTATGGCACCGGCACATCAGCCGGGTGGGATGCCAATGAAGCTCTGGAAATGACCTACATAGGAGATGGCGAATTTGCTATACTTGCAGAGCTCAGGCAAAACGGGGATATGATCAAATTCATTTCTGTGCCTGGCCAAACCATTCCTGAATGGGGTTATGAAATACAAGATGACAAGTATTGGGGAAGCCTTGCTTATCGCCCCACAGCAGAAGACCCTGAAGTGGCTCCTATAATGATAACAAACCTTTCTCCGGGCCTTTACGTGGTTTTTGCAGATACCTTGTTCCTGGAGTTTGAGATCTATCCCTATGATGACTGGAAGCAAATCCGAAACAACAGATTGCAGGCTCGGGATCAGGAAATTGAATGGATACCCGTACTTAAGATCACTGATGTGGAGTGGTTTGATTTTTCGAGACTCAAATACGAGCAAATCGTTTTTAACATCAATGAAGAGTATGAAGATATGTGGTGGAAAGACTCTGGCAAAGACGAAATAAACTGGATAAAGATTGAAAAAGATGCCTATGAATACAACGATAATGGCGAATTTATCCTAAATGAATATTCTATCTGGATGGGAGATAAAGACCAGACCAAAGAATGGATTCCCATTTTCAGACAAGAGAGAGGCTTTGATCAACTCAACAATCTTACCCTGGACCTTTACAGCTTTTTTGATGGAAACGGATGGGTCGTTGATGGAGGTGAGAAGATCGTTTACACTTACAACCCCAATGGATCTATCAATGATCTTATTATCTCTTATTTCAATTGGGAAAGCCAGATCTTTACCGAGGTGCAACGACACGACATGGTCTATGCCGGGGTTTACAACCTCAATGTAGTGATCAATCCTGCTAATGGAGGAGTGGTTACGGGCCATGGCAATCATCCTGAAAATACACAGGTAACACTTACTGCCATCCCTGCAACCAATTTTAAATTTGTAAACTGGACCCATGGCGAAACGGTTCTGGGGACCGCATTAACCCTCCAGTATACTATGCCAGGGCACGATGTGGTTCTGACTGCCAATTTCCAGGATGCAACCTCGGTGCAGGATATCGAAAGCAAAACCCTTCGCATTTACCCCAACCCCGCAAATGGAAGCATTAACATACAAACTCCCGCCATGCATGAAACAGCCATGCTACAGATCTTCTCCCTCGACGGAAAACTGATCAGCCAGTATACATTGGATCATCAGCAGGAACTGCACAGGCTGGATATTCAAAGTCTGTCTCCGGGAGTTTATATCGTAAATCTCCGCAGCAGAAGTGCTACAGAAATCACCAGGCTGGTTGTACAATAAAAACACCTCAATATGATTCCCAAAGAAGGAGCCTTTGTGGCTCCTTTTTTTGTAATCAGACACTGTATTTACCTGATTTTTAATATATTTGATACTATCAGACGCCTCATGTGCTTTCTTAAGCATGGGCAACCTTTTCAACCGAAGATAGGTTGTTTTGAGCAGAACGTATGCCTGCCCCGCCTTTGCGGGGGAACGCGCATTTTGCTGATTTATCTTTGTGTAAAACACTTTTCATGCTCGTTTCATCCTGATCTATTCCTGAAACCAAAACCCAATTAAGATGAATCCAAGAACTATCTGCCTTTTGTGCATTATGATGCTGCCCCTTACTCTTTGGGCACAGTGGAGCTCCAACCCTACCGAAAACCTTCGGATATCAAATTTGCCCAACGAACAGGCTCTGCCCAAAATTGCCCTGAGCCCCACCGGAGACTATTACATTGGATTTTTCTCCTCCGATGGAAGCAATTACAACGTCAGACTTCAAAGACTCGACAACCAAGGCAATCCTCTTTGGCAGGAGAATGGACTTCTGATCAGCGATCATCCTTCCATGAGCTGGCTTACCGATTGGGATATGACGGTTGATCATGAGGGATATGCCATACTTACATGGCAGGACATCCGGCTGGCGGGAGAAAACAATGTGGTGGCCTATCGTATTTCGCCACAGGGCGAATTTGTCTGGGGGCCCGATGGTGTGCAACTATCTGCAAGCTCAGCTTTCGAAGTGTCCCCGAAGGTTATCGTAACTCAAAGCAATAATGCAGTATTTGCCTGGTCTTCCAACAACAATGTTATCATTCAGCAAATCAATCCAGAAGGAGAAAAACTCTGGGGAGAATGGGGCATTACCCTTACTTCTGCCAACAGGCTCACATGGCCGCAAATGATCCCGGTGGGGGCAGATGATTTTATCCTGAAGCTATATGAGGACAGCGGACCTATTAACGCACCCACACGCCATATCATTGCACAGAGGTATAATAGCAACGGACAGCCCGTTTGGAGCACCCCTACCCTTGTGTACAACCAGGGATCTATACAGGCCTGGAACCAGATACTGCCGTTTTTCAACGATGGAAACGATGGTTTCTTCATTGCCTGGAATGATTATCGGCTCTCTGGCACAATTTCGTCAGGCTGGATACAACATGTAAACCCGGAGGGGCTGATTCAATTTCCCGTCAATGGGGCACAGATATCCATGAACAATAATTTCAATAAGCTTTACCTGAAAGCTGCCAAACCTGCCAATGATCCGAATGTTTATGTATTCTGGAACGAGGTAAATGGCAACCAGAATCAATGGGGCATCTACGGCCAGAAAATTGCTCCCGATGGCACACGTCAATGGGGAGAAAACGGAACACCCTTGTTTGAAGTGGGTCAAACTGCATACTTACCTATGAATGCCCTCGCGGTAGAAGATGACCTTGTGATAGTATTCTCTCAACCCATGGAAGCTCCCATGCAGTCATCCTATCATGCTGTAAGGGTAAACCCTGATGGAGGCTTTGTCTGGGAATCTGTACAAGCCATCATCAGCAATGCACCTTCCACCAAATCACACCCGAATGTATCCTCCTTCGACCTTACCCAGTGGGCCTTTGCATGGAAGGATGAGAGGCCCGATGCACCCGGAATTTACATTCAGAACCTATTGGCCAATGGCCAGCTGGGAATTACAGGACCGCAGGTATTTACATTACAGATTGAAGTAGAAGGACTGGGAAGCCTTGAAGTTAACGGCCAGGTTTACACCCAACCCATTACCTTTGAAGAAGGATCACAAGTTGACCTGCTTGCAATTCCAGCTGATGGGTGGGAATTTGCTGGCTGGAGTGGCGATCTGATTTCTTCGAACCCCTCTGAAAGCCTGGTAATGAACTCCAACAAAACCATCTTGCTCACCTTCGAAGAAGCTCCTCCAGTATTGTATCAACTCACAGTAATTATCGAGCCTGGAGATGGAGGATCAGTAGAAGGAGCCGGAGAATATGCCGAAAATGAGGAGGTAACCCTTTTGGCAACCCCTTCCCAGGATTTCATTTTTCTCCAGTGGATTGACTCCAACCAGCAAGTAATGGGAACCGAAAACCATATAACCATCATTATGCCCGGTTCCGACCTGATCGTAACAGCACTTTTCCAATCTACTCTCAACACTTCGGATTTCGCTGATCCGGTAGCCCCCCTGATATACCCAAATCCTGCCTCGGAGATGATCATCATTGAGACTCCGGAAGCGATTGAAAACATTACATTGATTGACTTATCAGGAAAACAGATTCTACGGGTATATTCCGGAGAATCAGGAAAAATAGCACTCCCCATCGGAGGTTTGCCTTCAGGGGTTTACCTGCTTGAACTGAAGGGCGCCAAAAAGAAAAGCACGCATAGGGTTACCATTACGAGATAATTACACGTATCCTTCTTAAAACAGATCAGCCCGGCTAAACCGGGCTGATCTGTCTGAATGTTATTTGAAATAAATAAAAACTCTTATAAACATTACCAGTCCAAAAACTACCAGTGATGCACCCACAAGGCGATTGACCCAGGTCAGGATCAGGATATTAAGGTATCTCCGGATATGATTTGCGATCAGGCACTTGAAACTGTCGGTTACAAAAACTGTAACGATGGCTGCAGTAAAGAATGTAACCACCTCCTTTGTACCCACACCGTACTTGGCACTAACGAAACTCATAACTCCCAGCCAGAAAATCAGCAAAAAAGGATTAAGGATGTTCATAAAAAACCCTTTGATGATATAGCGGAAATTGCCACCCCCCGTAACCGTCACTTTTATCTCTATTCCTCTGTGCGTGCTCACTTTGTACTTTTTGAAAAAGGTAAAAATACCAAAACCGATCAGAATGAATCCTCCAATGATACCCACATAAAACTGGTTGGAAGACTCCTGAAGGAATTGAATGGCTCCAAGGTAGCTGAGAGAGATCAGGGTAAGATCGCTCAGGGCAATGCCAAGGGCAAAAAGCATCCCCGACTTCAGGCCCCGGTGGATACTGGTTTGCACCAGAGCTATAAAGGCTGGGCCGATTAAAAATGCCAGGGTAAACCCTAACACAATCCCTTCTATGAGTGAAGTGGCCATAGCGTTTTTACAAGATACTGATTACTTGCTTTTTTGTTCGTTCACCCAGTTTTCCCATTCTTCCAGCTGTTTACTTTTCAAAACACGTGGAAATTTATTCTGGGCACCTTCTTTACCTTTCATGCGCATCCAGTCATAAAACAAGCGGGAGGGTAAAACTTCCACAAAAACATCTTTTATAGCAGCAATTCGCTCCACGCGATAGTCATCGTTGAGCACTTTAAGATTTTCGTCAATGGCATTGGCAAGTAATGAAGGATCTACCTCGCTGTCTGTACCAATATACCAACGGTGGGCAAACATGGTATCATGTTTTATTCCGGCAACAGTAAACTCCCTGACCTCAATATTGAGCTGATCCTCGGCCATCTTAACAGCCATATTCATATTTTCCTGCGACATATGCTCTCCGCACAGGTTAAGGAAATGCTTGGTTCGGCCGGTAATAACAATTTCATTGAGTTCTTTGGAAGTGAACTTGATGGTATCGCCAATCAGGTAGCGATAGGCTCCTGCACAAGTGGTCAACAACAAGGCATATTCTACTCCTTCCTCGACCTGAGAAATGGTAAGTGCCTGGGCTTCTGGTTTCAGGTTGCCATCTTCATCGAAATTTTCAGATTTAAAGGGCACAAATTCATGAAAAAGCCCATTATCCAGCACCAGCTGCATGCTGCTGGTGTTGGGCCGGCTCTGGAAAGCAACAAAACCTTCCGAGGCAAGATAGGTTTCAATATAGGTCAAAGGCTTGCCCAGCAATTTTTCAAACCCCTTCGCATAGGGAGTAAAAGATACTCCTCCATGCACAAAGATGGATAAATTGGGCCATATCTCGTGGATATGCTTCACTTTGTAGTGGTCAATGATCTTCTCGATCAGAATTTGCCACCATGCGGGCACACCTACTATAACCCCAATGTCCCAGTCTTTTGCTTTTTTTACAATCTCATTGAGTTTGGTAGGCCAGTCGCGTTCTTTGGAGATACGCTTGCCGGGTTTGTAAAAATGTTCGAACCAGAAAGGGATATTCTTGGCAGTAATTCCAGACAGGTCTCCTTCAAAGTAAGTTCCGTTGTAATGCAAATGCGTACTCCCGCCGAGCATGAGAATGCCTTTCTCGAAAAACTCGGTGGGAAAATCGTAACGGGCCAGTGAGAATATTTGTTTTATGCTTGTTTTTTTAATAGCCCGGAGCATGTCATTGGTAACAGGAATATACTTACTGGATGCTTCTGAAGTGCCTGAACTAAGTGCAAAATATTTCACCTTGCCGGGCCATGCAACATAGGCCTCACCCTGCAGAGAACGATACCACCAGTCTTTGAAAATCTTGTTGTAATCGTAGGTAGGAACTGTTCGCTGAAAATCCTGCACAAGAGTTTTGCTCTTTAACAGCTGATCAAACCTGAAGTGCTCACCAAGGGCAGTATTGGAAGCTTTTCTCAATAATTTCCGCAATTCTTTTTCCTGCACAATGCCCGGATCATCAACCTTAAAGATCACGGGTAGTTTGCTGCGAAGAGAAATGGCACGTTTGATAACAGAACCTAATAGTGGCATAATTCTGATTTTTAGTTGGTTATTAATTGTGAACAGTCAATCAGCACAAAGTCTGTTGGAATTAGCAAAAATAATCAATAATGCAATATACTATATGGCATTATTCAACGCTGTCGATCCACTCTTTAACCTCTTCTGGTTTAGGAGCAGCCAACTCAAGCTTAAGTTTTTTTCTTAATCCGCACAATTGATTGAAAACCTTATTGGGGTTGGCGCCTTTAAGAGCTGCGGGAGTAGGAAAGCCCGCCTGAACCAGAACAGGAGCCCACTGCTCAGGCACCCCAGTACCCTGGAACGCATGGGAGGAATCCGTTTCAGCAGCAGAGGTCTTTTCCGGACGCATTTGGGGGAAAAACAACACATCCTGTATCGAATTGCTATTGGTCATAATCATCGCCAGCCGGTCGATACCGATACCCAATCCTGCTGTGGGAGGCATACCATGCTCAATGGCCCTGAGGAAGTCTTCATCAAGCAACATTGCTTCGGGGTCTCCTCTGCGACCCAATTCCAGCTGCTCCTCAAAACGTGCCCGCTGATCGATGGGGTCGTTGAGCTCGCTGAAAGAGTTGCAAATCTCCTTTCCATTGCATATGGCTTCAAAACGCTCCACCAGGCCAGGCATGCTGCGATGTTTCTTTGCCAGTGGCGACATTTCTATGGGATAATCCGTAATAAAAGTTGGCTGAATAAGCTGTGCTTCACACTTTTCTCCAAAGATCTCGTCTATGATCTTTCCACGCCCCATGGTATCATCCGTTTCAACCCCCATGCTGCGGGCAGCCTGGCGCATCTGTGCCTCATCCATCTGCGATATATCAACACCTGTAAAGTGCTCAATGGCCTCATACATGCTGAAACGTTTCCACGGACGTTTGAAATCTATTACCTTATCTCCAACCTGAACCTGGGTTGTGCCATGCAGATCCAGGGTGATCTTCTCAACCATTTCCTCCACCAGATCCATCATCCACTGATAATCTTTATACGCAACATAAAGCTCCATTTGCGTGAACTCAGGATTGTGAAAACGGCTCATTCCTTCATTGCGAAAGTCCTTGGCAAATTCAAATACCCCATCATATCCTCCAACGATAAGTCTTTTCAAATATAATTCATTGGCAATACGCAGATACAGAGTTGTATCGAGTGTATTATGATACGTTTTGAAAGGGCGTGCAGCCGCACCACCATATATGGGTTGCAAAACGGGAGTTTCTACTTCAAGATATCCCCTGGTAAGAAGAAAATCGCGCATCGACTGTATCATGCGTGCACGCTGTCTGAAAGTATCGCGCACCTGAGGATTTACTATCAGGTCAAGATAACGCTGACGATACCGTTGCTCAGCATCTGTAAAAGCATCGTACACCTGACCCTCTTTCTCTTTAACCACAGGCAAAGGGCGCAACGATTTACAAAGAATAGTGAATTCCTTCACGTGAATAGTTATCTCACCCATCTTGGTAACAAAAACAAATCCTTTTATACCAATGATATCTCCGATATCAAGAAGTCTTTTAAATACTGTATTGTAAAAGGTCTTATCCTCTCCGGGGCAAATTTCATCGCGGTTAAAGTATACCTGAATGCGGCCTGTTGAATCCTGGAGTTCAGCAAAAGAGGCACTACCCATAATCCTTCGCCCCATTATCCGGCCAGCCAGCTGCACATCCTGAAACAAGTCTGTATTTTCCGGGAAGCGTTTAAGAATATCGTCTATGGTTGCATTTACTTCATATTTCTCTGCAGGATAAGGATTGATACCCAGTTCCTGCATTTCCCTCAGTGCCTCGCGCCTGAAACGTTCTTGTTCGCTCAATTGAATAGCCATAATGATTGTTGGTTGTAAAAAGTATTTCTAATATTTCGGGGGGCTCTCCGCCCTGATTATTGGGCTGTTGACACAGCCTTCAAAGAGTTTGCAAAGATAAGGATTCTGATGGTTACAGAAATGCTGCTTTTTGATTTTGTCTGTGGAAAAAAAGTTATAACTTGCAAAGATTTTGATTTTATTCATATCTAGCCCAAAACCAAACCCATTACCCGTTTTTCTTTCACCTTAGAACCCACAGCATGAAGACTTTACTGGCTATTATCATTAACATGGTGCTCATTACTGCATCAGCAACACAAGGCATTGCTTCTGAAAACCATAAAAGAGTAAAACTGGATATACAGGACCGCTCCCTCAAAGAAATTGCAGAGCTGGGGGTTTCTCTTGAAATTGCAGAATACAAACAAGGTTTGTTTCTGATCGGAGAATTTGCAGAATCGGAACTGGAGCTGCTTAAAGAGGCCGGTTTCAGCTGGGAAGTGCTAATTAGCGATATGACCGCTTACTACCAGCAAAGAAACCATGGACTGGACCGCGATGAACTCAACCGCCAGATGCGCACCCTAAAAGTCGACCGAAGATACCAGACACCGCAGAATTTCATGCTGGGATCCATGGGAGGTTTTCATACCTATGCAGAGATGCTCGACGATCTTGATGCCATGCATGCCCTTTTCCCCAACCTGATAAGCCCAAAGCAGTCTATTGGCATGAACCTTACCATACAGGGCCGACCTGTGTTCTGGGTAAGAATCTCCAACAACCCTCAGGTTACGCAAGACAAACCAAGAGTGTTATATACTGCCCTCACCCATGCACGCGAGCCAGCCTCCATGCAGCAAATGCTCTTTCAGATGTGGTATTTACTGGAGAATTACGACACCGACCCTGAAATTCAATATCTGGTAGACAATACTGAAATGTATTTTGTACCCTGTGTAAACCCTGATGGGTATATCTTTTGCGAAACTACCCATCCCAACGGAGGATCCATGCATCGCAAAAATATGCGTGTAAACGCTGACAACAGCCTGGGGGTAGATTTGAACCGAAACTTCGGTTACATGTGGGGACATGACAACAGCGGATCCTCGCCCAATCCTTCATCGATGACTTACCGGGGTACTGGACCGTTCTCTGAACCTGAAACCCAGATCCAGAAACAGTTTGCAGAAACCTTCAATTTCTCTCTGGCACTTAACAACCATACTTACTCCGATCTGCTGATCTACCCATGGGGATATGCAAACCTGCTTACTCCTGATGCGGAGATCTTTATCGAATATGCCAAAGTAATGACACGTGAAAACAATTATATATACGGAACCTGTTACGAAACCTTGAACTATTTCGCAAATGGAGGATCGGATGATTGGTTTTACGGCGAACAAACCACCAAAAACAAGGTGTTTGCCTTTACTCCTGAAGCCGGAAAGCCCAGCGATGGATTCTGGCCTGCCATGAACCGCATCGAAGAAATTTGCGCAGGGCATACACACATGAATTTGTCCCTGGCACGCCTTGCCCTTTCCTATGCCGAAATCGTTGACCTTACGGGACCCTATATTGGCAGCAGAAATTCTGGTTTTGATTTTGAAATCATCAACCTGGGGCAATCTGCTCCATCCGGTTTCACTGTCTCTCTCATACCTCTCACCTCCAATATTCTGTCAGTTGGCGATCCGGTTGTATTTGAAGACATGGAAGTATTACAAACCCAAACATCCTCTATCGGTATTGAATTGAAACCTTACCTCAATACCGGGGCTGAAATACGTTTCGTTGTTTCCCTTCACAACGGATCCTTTGCCTGGAACGATACCATTACAAAATTCTTCGGGCTTCCTCAACTGGTATTTCATGATCCGTGCGATAATCTCAACAACTGGACAACCAGCAGCTGGGGCATAAGTAACAGCATATTCTATTCTGCTCCCTCCTCCATAGCTGACAGCCCACTGGGCAATTATGCAAACAATGCCAACACACAGATTGTATTGAACCAATCGTTCGACTTCAGTGATGTTGCGCTGGTGTGGGCAGAATTTCATACCCGTTTCGACATTGAGAAAAACTGGGATTACGTGCAATTTATGTACTCGATCGATAACAAACAGACCTGGATCCCCCTGGCAGGAAATTACACTGAAACGGGAGGCTCCAACCAGGATACCGGCAAACCTCTGTATCATGGCTTACAAACCCAATGGGTTCACGAAACCATTGATCTGGCAAACCTGGCGGGTCAACCGGAGGTGTGGTTCAGATTTCGCCTGATCAGTGATGGTTTTATCAACAAAGAGGGGTTCTACTTCGATGATTTTAAGATATTTACGCTTCAATACCAGACCGGATTTGCTTTCTTCCCTCCTCAGGAGATTGACTTTTATCAACACCTTACCAAGGAAATAGACTTCAGCGATTTTGTTTCGTGGGAAACCAGCGCTGAAGCTATCCTTACCTGGGAGAACAATAATCATATAAATGTCAGTCAAAAAGGGATTCTGGGATTGGTTTTCGCTAACCAGGATCCTCATTGGACCGGAAGCGAAACCATTACCCTTACCTTATCAGATGAGGACATTGTGCTTTCAGAAAACATTATTGTTTCTGCCGTTGCAGTGCCTGCACCTGTTGTTTCCGGGCAAACCCCCATTGCCATTGCACCCGGTAGCACACTGGTGTTCGAACCTCAAATGATTCAGGTTGAAGATGCCTTCTTCTCCTTTCCTTCCGATTTCAGCATTGCACTTGCAACAGGAGAGAACTATGACTTACAGGAACCGTTTACCATCGAACCCTTACCAGGGTTCACCGGAAGTTTGAACGTTCCACTCACTGTACACAATGGCTTTGTTCAAAGCGAGGTATTTGCCTTCCAGATATCAGTAGATCCACAATTAGGCATCCCTGGCATAACACCGCGTAAGCACAGTATCCTTTGGGATCAGGAAAACAAGATCCTTTCATTGAATATTGATCCCGCCCAGGCCTCTGCAAGGGTTCTGATCAGCGATATCAGTGGCAGGTTAGTAGAGTGGCAAAATGTTAGTTTATTAAATGGTTCTGCACAAATTCCAGTTCAACTTCAACAGGGCTTGTACATTGTAAATTTATCAGCCGACATAAGTGAAACCATAAAAATCGTGGTTTTCTAATCATAATTGACGATGTGTCTTACATGGGGCAGATTTCAGGGTTTACCTGTTTCTGCCCTTTTTGTGTATATGGATGAATAATGCTTACACTCATAGAATGCAAACAACCAGATGATTGACAACTGGTAAAGCAGAGGAATCTTTTTTGTAAATTCGCAAATCTGTTTTACAAACCTTATGCTATGCAAAAGATCTATGAGTTTCCCGGAAATATTCGGTTTCTTGTTATCCCGATACTGGTTTTGGTAACCTTTTTATCCAACATTCCATCCTTATATGCCACAGCTTATCAAAGCCCCGATGGAAGGATATTTCCTGGAATGACCACAGAAGAAGTAGAAACGATCATGGGAAAACCTGAGCATGTTTTGCAGGTTACCCGCTATTTCTTCGATGGCATGGGGCAAGCTGTTGTTCTGAACGAAAAAGTATTCGACATCAGGCTTGACAAGAATGATCCGGAGAGCAGCCCAGCATGGAATTTCAGGCAAAACCGTGATAGGGTTGAAAACAAGCTCCGCTTTGTAAGAATTGGCAACAACCTGGCTGTCCTGCAAGAGATTGTCGGGCACCCCACCCGGATTGAATCCGGAGAAGACTGGTATTACGCTGATCGTCAACACATTATTGAGATCAACGAAAGCAAGGTTGAAGCGGTGCATTCGCACCGGCAAACAGGATTGGCAAAGCTGGACTGGGTTAAACTGAACTTTAGTCCTGGAGCTTTGCTGATCATGAATATTACACTGGCATTCATCATGTTTGGGGTGGCACTTCAAATTCGTTTGGAGCACTTCAGCCAATTGCTTAAAGAACCCAAATCACTGATTCTCGGAATTTTCAGTCAGTTTCTGGCTTTGCCGGCACTGACTTTTCTTATGGTTTATTTCCTTAAACCCACTCCAAGCGTTGCATTGGGAATGATACTCGTAGCTGCTTGCCCGGGCGGAAATATTTCGAATTTTATGTCCTCGGTAGCAAAAGGAAATACAGCATTGTCTATCAGTCTCACCGCTTTTGCAACCCTGGTGGCAGTATTCATGACCCCCGTAAACTTCGCATTCTGGGGCAATCTTTATTCAGAAACCGCCAACATGGTAATCCCCATCCGGATCGACTTTTTTGAAATGCTGCGAACCGTATTGCTGCTGTTAGGCATTCCTGTTGTGGCAGGCATATGGTTTGCCAGAAGATTTCCTGGCATTACTACCACGATCACAAATCCTCTCAAAAAGATATCTATGATGATCTTTATTGTTTTTGTGATTATGGCTCTCTTAGGCAATCTTGAATTCTTCAAATCCTATATACACCTCATCTTTTTTATCGTTTTGGCTCATAATGCCCTGGCCCTTCTCACCGGCTTCAGCATTGCCACTTTGGGAAGAACCAGCATTGCAGACCGAAGGAGCCTGACCATTGAAACAGGAATTCAGAATTCTGGCCTTGGACTGGTACTCATTTTCAACCCCAGACTTTTTGATGGATTGGGAGGAATGGCCTTCATTGCTGCATGGTGGGGCATCTGGCATATTATTTCTGGTTTGGCGATGGCATGGCTTTGGTCGCGTAAGCCTTTGCCTTCTCAGGAGCTGAAAACTTCTGAAGTGCTGGCAAATAAAAGCTAATCTCCTTTGCTACTATCGGTTTAAAAACTAACTTATCTTAGGCCACCTGGTCTGTTAATTGTTTTACCTATGTCGAAAACACAAGGAATAGAAAAGTTTTCCCTCAAATACTACCTTTTAAAAAAATATGTGGATCTGTGCTTTAGATGGTTTTACAATGTAAAATACATCCATAAGAAAGAAACCCCTGTAAAGGGTAAACTGATTTTTGCAGGAAACCATCAGAATGCACTTATGGACGCTCTTGCCATCCTTACATCATTTACATGGCAACCGATATTCCTGGCCCGATCCGACATATTTCGCAATTCAACCCTTGCGGCCATCCTGAAATTTCTGAAAATTGTACCCGTTTACAGGATACGAGATGGCTATGATCAGCTTGCCAATAACCAGGAAAGTTTTGAACAAACTTTCAGAATATTAGACAAAGGAAATCCCATTGTTATTTTCCCGGAAGGTAATCACCTTGGAGTAAAGAGGATCAGAAGCTTTAAAAAGGGGATTGCCCGCATTGCATTTGATTATCTGGTCCGCAGCCAAGAGAACAAGGATATGACAATTGTGCCAGTAGGATTAACCTACACAAATTACCACAAAACTGGCAGCCCTTTTTATATCAGCTTTGGAAAACAAATCAAAGTAGCAGATTTTTCTGACCTCTTTGCGTCAAATCCAGCCAAAGGCTATCAGGCATTGTTAAATGAAATCGCAATTCAGATCAAAGCTCAAACACTTCATGTTGAGCAGGAGGACCTTTTAGAAATAGTAGATATTATTCTGAATATCCCAGGGAAGAAAAGTTCTGCAGAAGATCAATTGAATTTCTGGCAACAAGCCATTACCCGTACAGAAGAACTTTACCAAAAGCAAGGAAGTGAATGGACAACCCTTACCCTTCAAATACAGAAACTTAACTCCCTGTTAGCAAAACAAAACCTTACCAGTCAGGATCTCTCCTTTTTACCCTGGACCTCAATGGGTAAACAGATATTTGGAGGTGTTCTTTTTATGCTAAGTATGCCCCTGTTTTTCTATGCATGGATCCAGATATTTCTTCCCAACCTGATCCTTAAAAGCATTCTTAAGAAAGTAAAAGATCCTCATTTTAAAAGCTCCGTTCGGTTTGTGGGTATGTTGGTGCTTTACCCTGTATTTTTCTTTCTGCAAGCAATTATTTTTGGTCTGATTTCAGGATCTTTCCCTTGGGCTGTTGCTTACTTTCTAACTACTCTACCCTCTCCCTGGATAGTTAAGCAATGTGGGGAACTATTTCAATCTATAACGAAAGGAGCTAAACTCAACAGGATAAAAAAGGAGCTATCCTCTGTTATTGATCAGATAAAGAAATTTGGAGTGGCATGATGTATGAGTAGGCTTGCCAAGATCAATCCAATCCTGGAGAAAAAAATAACCATTTATGATTCATCTCACCCTGGCCTTATTATACTCTGATATACCGGCAATTTTGGGAGAAAAAAATGGAAATCAAAAAATGGTAATTGCCATTTAGGGGAGTGAATGCTCCTAGTCTTTGAGCAATTCGACAAGAAGTCCCTTAATTCAGGAAGTGGTCCTTGAGCAATTCGACAGGTGGTCCCTGAGCTCGTCGAAGGGTGGTCCCTGAGCAATTCGACAGGCTCATTGTGACACCCGTCGAAGGGACCTGCCCATCCTACCACCTGGTCTGAAAAGGCAAAAAAAACGCGTAGCGGTTTTTTCAACTGCGTCTTTGCGCCTTTGCGAGCCATAAACCCCGTAGGGTAACTCCGGGAAGCTGGAAATTCCTGCGGAAGTTTCCTGTTCCCTGGTTCCTGCTCCCTGCTTCCGGATTCCCAATCCCTAATCCCTTTCCCATCCTTTTGCCCAACCCCAAACTTTATACCCCATACCCATCACCCCCCCGCCGGGCTGCATTGCGCTGCAAC
>JBKBSF010000008.1:0-160912 GCA_046291875.1 Bacteroidales bacterium
GCACAATAGGTTGTGATACATTAGGCTCAGAGAGCATATTCCAGAAAAACAAGGATTAAGACTTCAGGAACTTTACTGATATAATCTCTCATAGTAGCACTCAGAGAGCATATTCCAGAAAAACAAGGATTAAGACCGAGTAACATTCATACTGATGGTAGAAATGGGTTCTCCTCAGAGAGCATATTCCAGAAAAACAAGGATTAAGACCTAATTCTTCGCCTTCTTCAAGAAGTTCCTGAGCCAGCTCAGAGAGCATATTCCAGAAAAACAAGGATTAAGACCAATATCTCACATATCTCTTTAATGGACATACCATCACTCAGAGAGCATATTCCAGAAAAACAAGGATTAAGACCAAAGATATGAATTTTGCACCGTTCATGTTTGCGAAACTCAGAGAGCATATTCCAGAAAAACAAGGATTAAGACCGGTTCTTCGGTAGGTTCTTCGGTAGGTTCTTCGATAGCTCAGAGAGCATATTCCAGAAAAACAAGGATTAAGACCCTTAGCAGCCTGTCCTTTAAGAGCATCAAGGTTATCCTCAGAGAGCATATTCCAGAAAAACAAGGATTAAGACGCAAGGTACGGTAAAGTACCGAACTTTGACTTTTATCTCAGAGAGCATATTCCAGAAAAACAAGGATTAAGACCATTTTAGGTGAAGTGATAACTTTGTAGGATTTAAGACTCAGAGAGCATATTCCAGAAAAACAAGGATTAAGACTTTGTTGGGCCTGGGCTTGTAAAGCTGGCAGAAGGTCTCAGAGAGCATATTCCAGAAAAACAAGGATTAAGACTCTTTTATCAGAAGTCGGTTGGGGCCGACTTCTGCATACTCAGAGAGCATATTCCAGAAAAACAAGGATTAAGACACTTCAATACGTGAATTATACATAGTCTGCTAAGGTCTCAGAGAGCATATTCCAGAAAAACAAGGATTAAGACATTTTTTCAGGCTAATCTTTGTTATACCTGAAACGTCTCAGAGAGCATATTCCAGAAAAACAAGGATTAAGACCTAAACTATGATATTTTTTATACACCTCATTAAAACTCAGAGAGCATATTCCAGAAAAACAAGGATTAAGACAAATTTCTGAAAAACCAACTTTATTGTAGTGTTTTCTCAGAGAGCATATTCCAGAAAAACAAGGATTAAGACTAAAATCGTTCTTTGCTTTTCGGGCATAAAAAAAGGGCTCAGAGAGCATATTCCAGAAAAACAAGGATTAAGACTGTTGATAATACTTATTATATATACCTGTAAAATCTTCTCAGAGAGCATATTCCAGAAAAACAAGGATTAAGACTCTTTTGTAGTTTTGCCCTGCAACGGTTTAAAGTACCCTCAGAGAGCATATTCCAGAAAAACAAGGATTAAGACTGTTAAAACAGGCTTGTAAAACGTCTCTTTTTTGGCTCTCAGAGAGCATATTCCAGAAAAACAAGGATTAAGACGGAGAGCTACCATCATGAGAACTAGTAAAAATAATATCTCAGAGAGCATATTCCAGAAAAACAAGGATTAAGACGAGGCCGTGCCATGCTTTTTCTTTAAGACTAAAAAATCTCAGAGAGCATATTCCAGAAAAACAAGGATTAAGACGGCAATGGTTTTATTTGCGGACTTAACAGGTTTTTCTCAGAGAGCATATTCCAGAAAAACAAGGATTAAGACGCTTTGTAGTTCTTGATTACTAATTTTTTCATTAGATCTCAGAGAGCATATTCCAGAAAAACAAGGATTAAGACCATGGGGTATTCAACCCCTTCGTCGTCGTCGATAATACTCAGAGAGCATATTCCAGAAAAACAAGGATTAAGACAAAATAACCATTGTTGATTTGGCACCTTTGTTTATTCTCAGAGAGCATATTCCAGAAAAACAAGGATTAAGACTTTTAATTTCTGTGAGTGTGAAGGCTTCGGTGTAATTCTCAGAGAGCATATTCCAGAAAAACAAGGATTAAGACCTACTGTTGGAAGAGTGGTAGGTCTGAGTTCTGCAACCTCAGAGAGCA
Organism: Bacteroidales bacterium; assembly: GCA_046291875.1. Classification (GTDB taxonomy): domain Bacteria; phylum Bacteroidota; class Bacteroidia; order Bacteroidales; family UBA7960; genus SKVR01. The sequence continues at coordinate 2,026 of JBKBSF010000008.1, forward strand.
TATTCCAGAAAAACAAGGATTAAGACTTTATCAACTGTAGCCAAATCATCAATTCTAATAGCCTCAGAGAGCATATTCCAGAAAAACAAGGATTAAGACATTCTTCGTCTTCTTCCTCAGTGTTATTTGAGATTTCCTCAGAGAGCATATTCCAGAAAAACAAGGATTAAGACTGCGGCGGTTTTGTCGTTTCCGCGGTAGTATTCGAGCTCAGAGAGCATATTCCAGAAAAACAAGGATTAAGACCCCCATTTTTTGAATTCTGGAACATTTTCAATTCCTCAGAGAGCATATTCCAGAAAAACAAGGATTAAGACTACTTTATCGTTACCGTCTGCCATTGACAAAGACTCAGAGAGCATATTCCAGAAAAACAAGGATTAAGACCCTTTACATCTGTACGCCATGCGAACGAATTTAACGCTCAGAGAGCATATTCCAGAAAAACAAGGATTAAGACTCAGAAACGTCTTTATGGATATAACCTTCTGTTTGCACTCAGAGAGCATATTCCAGAAAAACAAGGATTAAGACACATATCCAGTAGGGGCAACCTCACTAAAAACTCGCTCAGAGAGCATATTCCAGAAAAACAAGGATTAAGACAGGTTTTCAGGTTAGGAGAAATAAGCATAAAAAAACTCAGAGAGCATATTCCAGAAAAACAAGGATTAAGACTCGTTCAACCCAGGCACCTGAACACCCTCAGACACTCAGAGAGCATATTCCAGAAAAACAAGGATTAAGACTAATTAACAGTGGCTTTATCCATTTCATTCATATTACTCAGAGAGCATATTCCAGAAAAACAAGGATTAAGACTGCTGCTCTACCATATGTTTGCAAGAATTTGGATTTCTCAGAGAGCATATTCCAGAAAAACAAGGATTAGTAATGCTGATTGCTAAGCGTAAGGAAGAATTAACGAGCAGGAAGCAGTATACTGAAGGCCTGCATTCAGGGATTTGGGGGGTTGGGCCCCTTGCTCCAGGGCTATGTTTTTTGGCTTTTGCTTTTGTACGTTGGCCACGGCCTGTTTACCCTTTTTCCTCTTAGCTTTTACCTTTTAGCTTGTTAAGCATCTTACGGAAAAACAAGGTTCAGTAAAGATAAACGGCAAGTGTGCATGAAAATTCACGTGCAGCAAGAAGAATACCGGGGGACGGCAGGCAGGGAATCCGGAGATTGGGTATCCAGGTCCGGGAGTATGGGATCTGTTATAGGGCCACCGGTTTTTAGCCTTTCAGCATCACCCACACATAACACCCCATACCTCATACCTTTACCTCACACCCCATACCCCCTCCTCAGCTCAGCAGGGCATCCAGCGCCTGTATCTTGTCTGCTTCGGGCTTGCAGGAGTAGATGCCGGTATCTTTTCCCTGGCGCAGGCCGCGCAGGTACAGATAGATAACCCCGCCAAAGTGCCTTTGGTAATCAAAGTCCGGGATGCGGCTTTGCAACCAGCGCTTCACGGCAAGGGTGTAAATAAGGTACTGCAGAGTGTAGTTGCTGGCCTTCATGGCTTCATCAAGGGCTTGCGGAGTATAGTCCTCCAGGGTATTGCCCAGGTGGTTGGATTTCCAGTCGAGGATGTAGTATTTGCCATTGTGCTCAAAGATGAGGTCGATGAAGCCGGTCATCAGTCCCTGCAGGGTGGCTTCGCCGCCCAGTCTTGCCTCATCGCCCAGCATATCATTAATCTTCTGTTTGCTCACTTCATCTTTGATGGAGAAGTTGAACTGCATTTCGGGCAACATTTTTTCCCGGGAAATCTGCTTAAGCTGGAAGAATTCCCCACTGATGGGAATGTCGGTTTCCAGGGTATGCTCCACCAGGGCTTTAAAATGGTTCAACAGTTCCTCTTTGAGGATGTTGGGGTAAAATTTTGCAGCCTCCTGCAGGGATTGCCCCCAGGTGTCGGGCTTGTTGAAATCGATCCTTTCAAAAATGCTGTGCAGCGCTGTGCCCACAGCGGCGCCTCTACCCAGCTCCTGGAAGATAAAGCGGTCATAGCCTTGCTCCAGCTCCACACTTTCGAAAGCAGAAGCATAATGCTTGCTGTTGAGCGCGCTGAAGCTGTGTATCCCAAAGGTGGGTTTCACATCGGCATAGGTAATTTGTGGTATTCTGGGCGAGAACTTCACGGGTTCGGCCGCGGCCTCATATACGGAACTGGTTGCTTGCTGCACCTTGTCGTGTTCAAAGAGCGGACACTGGGTGCTCAGAAAAGGCTTCAGAGACGATTCTTTTACAGCTCTGTTTTGGCAGATATAGGTTTTGTAACGGGCACGGGTGAGGGCTACATAGAGCAGCCTTCGGTTTTCCTGCTCCTGTTGCTCCCTCCAGAGTTTCTCCTGTTCTGTCGTGAGGCGATGGGCGAATTTGTACCCCTGGGAGTCTCTGAAGTCAAACAATGCCACATCCTCTTTTATACGCAGATCCAGAAAGGGCGCAAACACGACTTCGTAGGTAAGCCCCTTGGATTTGTGGATGGTGGTAATCCTTACCGCCTCTTCTTCACTTTCCAGGCGTTGCTCGTAAGCTTCGGAGGCAGCATGGGGCCGGCTGATCAGCCATACCAGCAGTTCCTGCGCCGAGCATCGGGTCTTTTGTTCCTGAAGGTGCAGCAATTCGGCCATCTGAAAAATATTGGAAAGGCTTCTTTGTCCGCTCAGCCCCAGGGAAAGGCAGTTCGAAATCAGGTTGCAGCTGTCGAAAAAGGAAAAAAGCATATTGTAGATGCCCTGGTCTGCCCATTCTTTCCTGAGTTGCCTGAAAACATCCAGGTACGCATCATGGTTAAGTTTTTCTATGTCGTTCCTGCTGAAACCGGCATAGGGGCTGAGGAGCAGTTTGTTGATTGAACCCCGGTGGGGTTGTATAACCACCTCCAGCAGGTTTTGCATCCAGGCTGCGTCCGCAGAGGAGAAAACAGAGGCATCATCCAGGGTAACTGAAGGAATACCCGCCGCTTTAAGGGCTGCCTGAATGGCATCGCCCTGGTAGGCTCCCCTTACCAGCACCGCAATACGGGAAGGTTTCAGCGGTTTTCCATCTATAAGCACTCCGGGGGTGGTAAGCAAACGAAGTATTTCGGTTCTTACATAGTCCACTATCTGCTCATTGTTATCTAAGCTATTGATAGTAAGCGGCTTCACCGGCTTTCCATCCTCTTCAAAATTCCCAAGGGGTATATCGCCTTTCTCAACCTGCTGGTATTCAATATCCTGATCATAAAATGGGTTGTCGACACCCAGGAATGTATTCAGTGCATCCACAAAATCACTGGTGGAGCGAAAGTTCTGGTTCATGGTGTGAAGCACATTTACCTGCGCCCTTGCTGCCTTGTAGGTGGTCATATCCGCTTTGCGCCATCCATAAATAGATTGCTTGGGATCGCCGATATAAAAGAGCAACTTATCCTGCTCCGGGGCAAAGAGGGTATGGAAGATCTCGTATTGCTTCTTGTCGGTATCCTGAAATTCGTCAATAAACACCGCATCGTATTTTTTCAGGATCAGACGATTGATTTCGCCTTTGCTGACAGCCTGGTGCAGAATGGAGATCAGATCGTCGAAACTGATCAGATTACGCTCTTGCTTGTGGCGTGTCACATTCTCCCTGATGGTTTTAATGGTCTGCCCATAAAAGTTGAACGTAAACAAGCGCGTACGCTCCTTCAGCTGTTCCTGTTTCGTGAAAATTTCCTGTGCCAATGCCAGCTCATGGGGGAAATAGGTTGTGAAATAGCCGGGTGCGCCATCAGCCTTCTTCAGGAATGCCTTTGCGAAAGCCTCTGGGGTGGGATTGTCTGCCTTAAGTTTATCTCCGTAAGAGTTTGATTTGCGAGCCGACAACTCCTCCCAGTTTTCCTGCATATGATCTTCGTAAGCTTTCATGGCCTGTTCATAAGCCTCAATATCTTTTTTCAGCTCCTTTTCGATCGCAGCACGATCTACCTCAGGATACACATACTCCCTGTCGCCCAGCATTTTCAAGGCAACCGCCATCATGTCCTGCCGCGAGAGCTGCCTGCTGATGTGCCCGAACACTTTTAAATCTTCCAGGGTGTTGATCTGCTGTCGCCAGCATTCATTCACATGAAATTCAACCAGTGTGGCGGGATCATCCATCAGCGTACTGTCGAAGGCTTGCCCTGCCTCGAAAGGATAACAGCTAATCATTTCCTGACAGAAACGGTGTATGGTCATTACGGCCAACTGATCGAGAGATTGAACAGCGTTTTTGAGCAGGCGGAATTTTTGTTCATCAGGTTCACCCACCACCTCGCGTATTACAGCATTGTCTGTCTGCTTATGGCTGGCATACCTAAAGGCCTCTCTGACGAACTTACGGATACGCTCTTCCAGCTCCGCCACCGCAGCATTGGTGAAGGTAACCATCAGGATCTTCTCCACCGGGATCTTTTTCTCAAGTATCAGACGCAGTACCATAACAGCTACCGACCAGGTTTTTCCTGTGCCGGCACTGGCTTCAATGAGGTTTGTGCCTTGCAGGTCTACTTTTTTAACATCAAAGGCTGCCATAATGTACAGATGTATTAAAGGTGTAACAATTGTTTCAGTTCCATGAGCTGCTTCATGTCTTCATCCGTAAAATCCTGAAGATATCCTTCGTCAAGCAAAACCCGGATGTACTTGTTGGGCGGCATACCGTTTCTGTAATAGGGGAATGCCTCATTCTGGAAGGCTTTGACTACACTTTCGGAGGTAAGCTCACTTCTGGAAGGTTTGCGTACAGCAGAGAGGGTAAATTTCAAAGGGCGCTGATTGCCTTTCATGAAAATTTCCATGAGCCGATCCAGCCTCTCAAGCGCCTGTCCGGGCGGGTAAACTGGCATATGAGCCACATCACCGTTTTTCAGGATCAGCATGGAGGTTGTGAGGGGCAGTTGTGTGCAAAGCAACAAGGTTTTCAGTGCAGCACTCACCCTGTATTTTTGATTGTCGGAGAAGGTATAGGCTATGTAGCTATTGTTGAACACAGGGCCCAGCGTGCCGGTAATCCTGCAGGAATTTCTTTTCAGGTCGATAAGAACACTTTGTGGGGCATGGTTGTGGAGGAGCCGGACAAAAGTTTCCTTTACGGGTTCAGTCTGGGCCATCAACTCCGCAGCCACCAGATGTCCGGCATTTTTCAAGGGGAGTAAGCTGTTTTTAACTCCTCTGTCGATAAAGCTCTGCAAGCTTCCATCGTATCCCATCAGGTAATTTTTGATCATCCATTGTTGCAAATGATCCAGATCGAATAATTCTGTATCCGAGATGATGTCATTTTTTTCGGCATAGGAGATTCCAAGTACATGGTTGAAATACCAGTCAATGGGTGCTTCAAAGAACTTCAGAAAATGCGGAAGATCAGCCTCTACAGGTTCATCAGCTACAGTATCTGCATTTTTCTGAAACAAGAACTGCTGCGATGGTCCTCCATAGAGGTAAGTAAACAACTTCTGTCCGTCATATTTTGCGCTGAACCCATGCAAAGGATGAACCACTGGTTGCATATCCAAATAATCCATCAGGGTATCCAGCAGGATGGAGGGCGAAAGTACAGTGTTATCCTTTACGCTTCTGCCTATATAGCTCAGGTAAAGCTTTTCGCGGGCCCCCATAAGGAAATCCAGAAACAGAAACTTATCGGCTTCGGCTTTGGATCTGTCGCCAGGCCTGTAGGCATCACCCATCAGGTCGAACCCCAGAAACTGATCCTTACGGGGGAAAACGCCATTGTCAAGACCCAGAAACGCAATCACCTTATGCGGGATACCGCGGGCCTGTAAGGCAGAGGTGAGTGTAATACGTCCGGAATTGAAGTGATGTGCTCTTGTTTCACCAAAAAGTGCTTTTGCCAGTTCAGATAGAAAAACCTCATAGGATATCCTCAACGATTCGTCGGCATTTTTCAGATAACCCAGCGATTTATAAATTTCCTTGACCTCCAGCCGGTCATCCTTGCTGGTAGGGTTGCTCCAAACCATTTTTTCAACGATCTCTTCCAGAAAAAATTTTCGCCATTCCGTCAGGGTAAGTGTCTTTTGCTGATAATCCAGAAGATTTTGCAGTGCATCCACGAAAGCTTTGAGTCTTAAAAGATCATAGCTGCCGGCTGCCTCGGCATCCTGAAAGGGAAATATATCTTCAAACGCTTCCCCGCTTAACATGGCATAACCCAGGATGATCTTATCCAGGCCATACTTCCAGCTCACGAAGTGCGTATCGTCCTCCTTACGGTTTTCTCTTCCAAACCGGATACCGGCCTTGTCGGCCATTTGCCGAACATATGCAAAATCCTGTATCTGAAAAGCTTTGCGGATGCGATTGTGTTCCAGTATTCCCAATACCTGAGAAAGGGTGAAGTCGTCCTCCCTGAGGTTCATGATAAGCTCCAGGGCAGCAGTCATCGAATCGTCAGCATTGCTTGCGGCACCCGACACCTTCACGGGTAGCTTCACGGGGGCATTGCGAAAAACAGCCTTAACCAAAGGAGCATACACGTTGATATCTGGAGCCACCACCAGGATATCAGACGCTTTTAATTCTCCTTTATGCTTTTCAAACAAGTCCAGAAGATAATTGTACAGCGATTCCACCTCCCGCACGGGGGTATGGCAGCAATGCACCTGTATGGAATCATCGGAGGTATTATCATCCAGATCGGTATTAAGTACTATGCTTTGCTGCAACCGGCCCAGCAATGTAGTATGATTTCCGGGAGAATATTCCTGGAATTCAGGCGCTATCCCTTCAAAACCCTGCATAAGCTCCAGGGCTTTCCGGCCCCAACCTTCCAGTAAAGTGTGTTGAAAGCTTTTGTGCTGGGTGGGCAGGCAAACATAAAAGTGAACATCAACAAAGGATGCAAGCTGCTGGTAAAAATCCCGGTGGTAATCGGTGTATATGGCAATGCCAAACAAATGAATCTCTGGCCATTTGTCTTTCAGCAGGTGATCCTGTGTGGATATTTTTTCAAGGAGGGTCTTTTTACTCTCCGCTCTCGACTGCAACGCCAGGGCTCTCCACAACCATTTCTGCCAAGGCTCTGCCGTATGATCTCCCAAAAGGGCATCCGCATTCCAACGTTCCGGCAGCTCAGCCCGGTAGAGCTGGTACTGGTCGAAAAGATCGGCGATCCGTGAGGCCAGCTGCATCCTGCGCAGTTCATTCTCCCGGTAGTACTCAGCTACCTTGGGAAAGCTCTCTGTGAATGCCGGAGAACCCAGCAATCCATAAATAGCAAAACGCAGGTTGTCGATATTTCCGGGTAGCGTTGCTCCCAATAACAATTCATTCACTTGCCCCATAAAACCATCCTGATTCTGAAAAGCATAATGGGCAAATACGCCGTTCTCCATTGCCAGTTGGGTAGTGAGCCAGGCATTCATCCCACCTCCCTGGGTTATGATCATGCTTGGGCTGAAGATGGAACCGGCTTGCTTTTTAAGGTTGTGGGCCAGCTTCTGGCAAAGCGACTCCATTTTGTGGGATACATATAGCTTTTTCATAGGCTCGCAGATTGTAAACGTTCGGTTAATCCTGAGGCGCGCGATACACTGGTGCTAATACACTTTTCAAGCATCGTGGGGGTGGCCTGCAGCACTACTTTCTTTCTGGCCCGGGTAACGCCTGTATAGAGCAGTTCGCGGGTTAAGAGCTTTCCTCCTCTTTTCTCGGGCAGCAGTACCACCACATGGTCGAAATCGGAGCCCTGGCTCTTGTGGATGGTCATGGCAAAAACGGTCTCAAAATGACTCAGATAGCCTGCCGGAATCTTTCTCAGGCCTCCTTCATCAGAAGCAAACCAGGCGTAGAACACATCCGTTTGCGGATCTTTGCGCACAAGGCCTGTATCGCCATTGTATACGTTCAGTTCCCGGTTGTTTTGGGTGATAAGTATAGGTTGGTTGTGGTAAAAGCCGGGTTTTGGGCTGAACAGGGAAGGGTCGTTTACTTTCGCCTTCAGATAAGCTTCAATCTTCTTATTGGTTTCTTTCACACTGCGGTCATGCTCGCGGGTCACGCACAAAAATCTGATATCATCCAGGGCCTTTAGCGCTCCTTCAATGCTGTCCTGATAAACATAATTCAGATACAACGCTGCATGCTCATTAAAGAGCGCCTCATGGTATGCGGTATCGATCACCACCTGCTCATTGGGCGAGAGACTCTGCACATAAGCTGCATCGCCGCCAATGATCTTTTCGCTCAAAGCAATGATTTGCGGATAATCCTTTGCTCTCCAGTTTTTGGTCTTTACTTCAATTCTGTCTTTAAGCAGACTGCAATCCTTTGCCCTGCAGATATCTCCAAACACCGATCCTGCTTCCACCGAGGCCAGCTGATCCTTATCGCCGAGGAGAAACAGCTGGGTATGGTCGCCTGTGGCATCCAGCAGTTTGGCCATCAAAGGGCCATCGATCATGGAAGCTTCGTCCACCACCAGCACATCAAAGGGGAGAGGATGCTCCCTGTGGTATCTGAAAAATACACTGTTGTGCTGGTAGCCCAGCAGGCCATGCAATGTCCGGGCTTTTTGTGATCTGAGTTTTTGCCGCAATTCATCACTAAGGTTGTTGTCCTGAGCAAATTTCCTGATGGATTCATTCAAACGTGCCGCAGCCTTGCCTGTGGGGGCCGCCATAGCCACCTTCAGTGCCGGATTCTGTTCATATTGTCTCACAAGCTCCTGGGCCACGCCATAGGTCTTTCCTGTTCCGGGCCCACCGGTGATGATACGGAAATGGTTTCCGGGTTTCGCGATCTGCTCCAGGATGAGGGTCTCGTAATGAAAATACCGTTGCAGGTAAACCCTGCTACCATATACCATAAAGGGTTTTAGCACAGCCGGATGCATGGCCACAAATCGCCCCTCCTGCATCTGCTTCCTGAAATCCGCTGCATTCTTCCAGAAAGGGTTCTTCTGCTCAGCACTCTCCACATTACCCATTGTGGAGAGATATTCTCCGGTATCCAGGCAGATGCTCCCTTCCTCAAGTGCTGTGGAAACAGCATAGGCCAGGGCTTCAACGCCTGTAAAGTATTCCGCAAAAACACGATGCACGTCAATGGTATGTTGCATAAAAACAGTTTTAAGTTATTTTCCCCCTTAAAAAATCCTTTTCACAACAGTGTAAATCTTACACCAGGTATAGAAATTGTTCTGGCTTTGCCGCTGCAATGCCATCCATCTATCTGAGCATAAATTTTTCTTTTACAGTACTTTTCGGATCAGGATAGAAATCCACATACAGCCTTTCCGGAACACATGGCCTGGATAATCTGACAGAGAAGACAATATCCACCCGCTGGTTCATCTTTTCTCCATTGTATTCAGGCAACCAGTATACGCCATGATATCCGGCTTCCACAGAAAGCAAAATCAGCTCACCACTTCCGGGAAACGGTTCCAGGGAATATTCCATCTCTGCGTAAACTACCGTTTCATCACAGCACCTATCAAACAAAAGACTTACACCCTCAATACTTTCAATATCGGGTAATCCCCAACCCAGATCAGCAATAAGCCAATCCCATTCCCCTGATTCGGTCCGCTTAAAATACAACTTTTTGCGCATGATTGTCAAGTTAAGTGAAACAAAAACCACAATCCTTTACCAATACATCTCCTGCAACCAAAAGTACTAACCCTGAGCGACAACGAGCGTCGCAGGCAAGTATTTTCCCAGGAAACGGCGAAGGTAGATATTACCTGTGAACTGTATGTTCACAGCTTACCATTGGCATACCCCTACCGCAAGGGGGTTGGTTGGGCATCAAAAAAAAACGGGGCTGTCTTCAGAAAAAGACAACCCCTGAAATCTGGGCAGGATTGAGGTTACAGCACCTCCATCACCGGCACACAAACCTGATGTCGAACTCGGTGTAGGAGTCGCCATTGATGAAGGAGCGGGGGATGTTGATTTCGATATCCTGACACCCGGAGATCTCCAGGGCTTTCTCCATCCAGCCTGCAAAGCGGTTATCAATCACAGGGCTGGGCTTGGGGAATTTGGTAATATGGAGTTTTACATGATCTTTGCCTTTGCTTACCACCTGCAGCTCTGATGGTTCATAGTAGGCTTGCAGCACACGGCCTGCCCGGTCGATGATATGTCCGGGCGAGGAGAATTTCACATAAATCTTATAGATCCCCTTCAAGGCCGCTTCGGCACTGTAGCGCCAACATTCCCAGGCTCCGCGGGTGGGGTGGTTGTAGCATACCTCCGACATGATGCGTGTGGGTTCAATAATGGCCTCTTCCACAGAGTACCAGTCTGAGGCTTTTACTCCATTGTTAAAAATATGCCTTGATTTTTCAGGCAATTGTCCCAACCAGGTTACAAACTTGTCTGCATGTTGCGCCTGGATAAACTCCGGAATGGTTTTTACGGCTGTCCCTTTTACTTTCATTTCCTTGCTTCTTTTTTTTAATGATCATTTACACCCTCCCAGGATAAATTTTTTAGATTTACACCCCCAGCAAAGACTTCAGGATCGTGTTTAAAATACATGATTAAATTTCCGGAGCCAAAGATAGAAGCAATTTCGAAGCAAATACAATTTATTTATCAACGAAATTATTAACAACACCGCTCAAACAAATCTTTTTGCCAACAAACACCTGCCACAGAAAGCTGTTTACTCCTGATCCAGCACCAAAAACCCGTCGCGGGTTCGGCTGCGGGTTATCTGGCCGGTACGGGGGTCGTAGCGGAAATGAGCGGGTCTGCCCAGCAGGGGCCGGGCATGTTGCTGCACATGGCTATTGAGAAGAAACTCGAAAATATAGCGTGCGTTCATCTGTCCAGCCTGGCGTTGCAGGTTATACACATCATTCAGATCAAGCACATCGGCGGTGTATTCATAGATTACATCGCCAATAAACGGCCGGTAGCGGAAGCGCCCTTCCACAATGTCGGAGGTAAAGAAATTGGAAAACAAAACCTGCATGGAGGGTTCGGCAGCATGGTCGTCTACCTTCACCATTTCAAACCATGTGTTGCGGGCTACCTGGTTGAGCAGAAACGCCTGCCGGTAAACGATGGTATCGATAAGCGCCCTTTCCACAAAAGGCTCTTCGTACTCCTTGATCTCGGTCTGAGCAATGGTAAAGATGTATCTTTCGCCTGAAAGACCAAGGAATACATCAAAATTTTCGGGGGTATACACCCGAACAGGATATCGTCGCAAAGTATTGATAAGGGAAGAAAAGAAGATCTCGTCGGCACGTTCAAGATCCAGGTCTTTCAGAAAGAAACTCTCTTCAGTAGCACCAGGTTCGTCAAACTGTGCGCCGGGGTTTTGCGCATCGAAAGGATAGAAGTATTGATAAGAGAACGATGGCGGAACAATCATTACAGCGATGGGGTCGGGTTGTGCCACAAAGCTTCTTGCAGCTCTTTTACCCGGAGCACAGGAGGCAAGCAGCAACACCCAGAGAAAGAAAATATACAGAAGGGGTCTTCTCATATCCATCAAAGTAATATAAAACCAACGTCAAAGATACACTTTTTGTTTTGCAGCTCCCGGTTATAAAACATTAAAGCTGCATTGCCGGAGGTATCTTTCCGGCCCATGCAGCTTTATAAAATTGCCAAAGGGTTGAAGCTAGTTGGCAAGAAGCTTTTCGGCGATCTGTTTGCCGTATTCATATGCCTGGGTGTACTCGTTGTCGTGGGGTGTGAATTTCACAAACACACCTTCTCCCACCACATTAAGCTTCAGGTTGGTCAGGTTCGAATTGATCAGCCTGGTAGCTTCGCCGCTCCATCCGTAAGAGCCAAAAGCACCGGCCACCTTACCTTTGTCGCGAATGGGGCTGATAACGGCAAACATACGATAGATAGGCAGCAGGATATTCTGGTTGATGGTGGGGCAACCCACGATAATACCTTTGCTTTTGGCCACTCTTTCGTCGATATCGCCAAGGGCCATGGTTTCTATGTCGGCCACCTCTACTTCAAAATCGCCTGCAGAGCGGATTCCTTCTGCAATTTTCTCTGCCAGCATGCCCGTATTCTGATAAGCCGATACGTAAGGGATGAACACATGGGTTTTCTCGGGTTCCTCCAGCGCCTGGCGGGCATACTGTTCAGAAACATCCACCCACTTTTTCCACTGGGTGAGCAACAGGGGGCCATGGCCCGTAAGAATACCATTGAGCTCCAGCTGGCGCACCTTTTCGATGGCCTTGAGCATAAACTTGCTGAAAGGCTTCAGGATCACATCAAAATAGTATTTGAAGGCATCGTCGAACTCGCCCACCTGGTCGTCGTACATCTTATGGTGGCAGTAGTGGCAGCCAAAGGAGTCGCACGTAAAGAGGTATTTGTCCTCTTCCAGGTAGGTATACATGCTATCGGGCCAGTGCAGGTTGGGAGCCGAAATAAAGCGCAGGGTTTTGTTGCCCAGATCGAGCGTATCGCCATCTTTGGCAACGATATGCTTAAAGGAGCGACCGAGAAAATCCTGCAGGTAGCTGATGGCAATACGGCTGGCTACCACGGTGGCATTGGGAGCCACCTCCAGCAGGTTGGCCAGGTTGCCGCTGTGATCGGGCTCGGTGTGGTTCAGGATGATGTATTCGATCTCCGAAGGATCGCAAACCTGTTTGATCTTGGCCAGGTAGGCATCCCAGAATTTGAGTTTGCTGGTTTCCACGATGGCCTTTTTCTCAGCATTGATAAAATAGCTGTTGTAAGTGGTACCAAATTCGGTTTCCATTACTACATCGAAGGTTACGATGTCGTAATCAAGGATACCAATCCATTTCACATCGGCATTGATATCCAGAACCTGTGTGTCGGGAACTTTAGGGTCTCTCATTTTTTATAAGGGTTTTTGTTGAATTAATCAAAATCAAGGGTAATCTGCCTGGCATCAATATCCTCATCGAACCCTTCATCTTTAATGACAGCAGATTTGGGAGCAGGCTTACCGTTGCCGGTACTCTCCTCCACCGGCTCAGCTATGTCGTCACCCTCCAGAGGTTCGTCGGCCACCAGGGGCTCGAGCCATTCTACCGACTCCACATCGTAGGTCGACAGTCGTTTTCCTTTGGCCTTGTAGCCTTTCACCCCGATGAAATCGTGCACGGCAATCTCCTCCTCATTTTTGAGCTTCTTACCCCCCGGCACCAGGTTTACTTTCAGCATGGGGTAGGTTGCCACAGAGATGGAGATCAGCCTGCTATCGGGATGATCGCCAATTAAACCCGAAAACTTATCGGAAAGTTCAGGCTGGAACCGTTTGATATAATGGTGCCCTGCTTCGGCATCGAAATACACCACGGTGATAATACGGTTGGGGTTGAATTTCTCAATGAGCAGGGGCTTGGCTTCAAAATGGAGCGACAGTTCGAAACCTGAAGTCCGGAAGGTTCCGTTTTTAAAAACAGAAAGAATCTTGTCGTCACCCTTGAAGGCACCAATGTATTTACCACGTTTGTCCACATTGAGGCGCAGCACATTCTCATCGAACCACAGATTGAGCGCACTCAGGGTAGAAACGCCCTGATCTTTGAGTACGATCTTGCGTACCTGGTGTTTGGTGAGCATGTTGCCGGCAGCACTGCGCCCTTTGATGGCCAGCTCGCTGAAATCCAGATCAAACAACGGCTTCTTGAGTTTGGGTTTGTGGCGCAGATGCACGGCCACTACCTCGGCCTCACCATTGGGATTCGCAGTAAAATACAGCACCTTAGAACCTTTGGTGCCCTTGGTAAGATCGTATTCCTTATCGCGGGTAACCCCTTTTACATAAAACCGCTTCATATAGGCTGCACCCCTCGGTCCATCCTGGTAAATCATATTGTAGGTGGTGCGCTCGTCGTTCTTTTCAAATACGGCAATATGCACAATATCTTTCCCCACAAAAGACTTGTCGGAGACTTTGGTAACCAGGAAAGTACCATCGCCTCTGAACACGATGATGTCGTCGATATCGGAGCAATCGCACACGTATTCGTCCTTTTTGAGGGCTGTACCGGCAAAGCCTTCCTCGCGGTTCACATAGAGTTTTTCGTTGGCTACGGCAACACGCGTTGCCTCAATATTTTCGAACGAGCGGATCTCGGTCTTGCGTTCGCGCCCTTTGGCATATTTCTCCCGTATCTTCTCATACCATGCTATGGCGTAGTCTATCAGGGCATTAAGATGTTTGTTTACCGTTTCCAGTTTATCCTCAAGGCCGCGCATAATCTCATCGGCTTTGAAGGTGTCGAAACGTGATATACGCTTGATCTTGATCTCGGTAAGGCGGATGATGTCATCCTGGGTGATCTGGCGGTAAAACTGGGGTTTGAACGGCTCCAGACCCTTATCGATGGTCTGCAGCACCGCCTCCCATGTTTCGCACTCTTCGATATCGCGGTAGATACGGTTTTCGATGAAGATCTTTTCCAGACTGGAGAACAGCAACTGTTCGAGCAATTCGTGCTTTTCAATTTCAAGCTCTCTGCGCAGCAGCTCAACGGTATTGTCTACAGAAACCTTAAGGATCTCGGATACGCCGATAAACCGGGGTTTATTTTTTTCAATGATGCAGCAGTTGGGCGAAATACTTATTTCGCAGTCGGTAAAAGCATAGAGCGCATCAATGGCCTGGTCGGGAGAGATGTTGGGTGCCAGGTGCACCAGAATCTCTACGTTCTGGGCTGTATTGTCTTCGATCTTGCGCACCTTGATCTTTCCTTTGTCGTTGGCATTTACAATGCTGTCCATAAGGCTTGAGGTGGTGGTACCAAAGGGTATCTCGGTAATGACAAGTGTTTTCTTATCCTGGATACTGATTTTGGCACGCACGCGCACTTTCCCTCCCCGCAAACCATCGTTGTAGCGCGAAAAATCGGCCTGCCCCCCGGTAATAAAATCCGGAAGGATCTCAAAATCCTCGCCCCTCAGGTAAGCGATGGAAGCATTGATGAGTTCAACAAAGTTGTGGGGAAGAATTTTGGAAGCCAGCCCTACGGCAATACCTTCCACCCCCTGTGCCAGCAACAGCGGAAACTTTACCGGCAGGTTGATGGGTTCTTTGTTTCGTCCGTCGTAGGAGCTTTTCCAGTAGGTAGTTTTGGGGTTGAAAACCACATCAAGGGCAAATTTCGACAACCTTGCCTCAATGTAACGTGGGGCCGCCGAGCTGTCGCCCGTATAGATATTACCCCAGTTTCCCTGGGTGTCGATGAGCAGATCTTTTTGTCCCAGCTGCACCAGGGCATCGCCGATGGCAGCATCGCCATGGGGGTGATACTTCATGGTATGCCCGATGATGTTGGCAACCTTGTTGTAGCGCCCATCGTCGAGATCTTTCATGGAGTGCAGAATTCTGCGCTGCACAGGCTTGAGGCCATCCAGTATTTCAGGCACAGCCCTTTCCAGGATTACATAGGAGGCATAATCGAGAAACCAGTCCTCGTACATGCCCGATATTTTGGTAACCCTGTCGGCAGGCTCCACCTCATGACCATCGCCAGTGGAAAATCCCTCCCGGGGTTCTTGTGGGTCTTGATCAGGCAGTTGATGGGTATTTTCGTCCATTTAGTTAATTTCAGCTTTTTTCGGGGTTCATCTCAATGATCCGGATCAGGTACTGTGCTTTGGGCTTGAAACAAAGGCAGGAAAAGCATTGCCGGATAAAAAGTGCTGCAAAGGTAAAAATTTTTTACGGGAGAGGCAGGCCGTTTTCATTCCGTGAACAGGAAAGTTGTTAACAGGTAGTATGGTCCGCCAAGCTCTTGATGTTTGCTGCAAAAGACCGGCACGGGCACTTATCGGCTCTGTTGCTATCTCCAGAACCTCAGCAGCAGCACTTCTGCCATCAGGCAGGCCAGGGCCAGCCAGAGGAAGATCTTCCAGAGTTGGCGTCCGCCGGTAAATTGCTCCAGCTGGCGTACCCACGACACATTACCTGGTTCGAATACTACAGCATTGGGCTGCCCCGACAAAAGGCGCTCTATCTCTGACATACTGTAACTCTCCAGTCTTGATTCACGTCGGTCGTAGTTGAATGCCATGCTGTGCAACACCTGATCGTCGAGCATGAGCAGGTAATGGCCCGCCTGGTGTATCTGCCCATGCAGCAACAAACGGGTGGAATTGGCCGCCAGGCGGGTTTCGGGAATGACTTCATTGTTCTCGCCACGGATGTGCAGCAGATGGTTCATCCCTTGCAGAGGCTGTCTGAGCTGAAACTGATCGTCGCGCCCCAGCACCATATACAATGGATCGCGAGAGGCGCTGTGCAACCCTATGTTGTAGAGGGTGGGCACAAACATGGCATGTCTTGGGAAATTGCTGAACCCATCATTTGCCGGAACCACCGACACATATACCTCCCCCTGCCCTGCAGGTGCAGAAACGAAGAAAGGATTGCCGTTCTGCAGGGTCATCATGTCGAGCTGACGGCTGGCAGTGGGGCGCGAAAGCACAAAGTGGCTGCTTACCCTGGGGAGATCAATATTTTCCGGAATGCGGTCGAACACACCGGCATAGATGGGATGCAGCTCGTTGAAAGATGCCACCCGGGTTGCAGCAGTATCCAGCGCTGTAAAGGTACCCAGTCCCAAAGAGCCCAGAAAGCTGTTGTAAGATGGCAGTTGAGCCCGCTGCGAAGGAAAAACTACCAGTTTGCCTCCCTCCTCCACAAAACGGCGCAGCTCGAGGGCCAGGCCATCACCGATGGCTTCCAGCCCATCCAGCACAATGAGATTCTGGCCGGCAAAGGTGGAAAAATCGACCGAACCCACCTGCTGCCGGGTGAATACAAAAGTAGTGTCGCGCCCCAGCAGTGCCTGCAAAAAAGGATTGGGGGTACCTGTACCAATGGCAAGCACCGGTATCTTTTCGGTAAGCCGAAAACTGAAATACATGCGGTCATCGAACAATACAGGAAAATCAGTGAGTTCCACCCAACCTTGCTGCAACGAATTGCTTCCCAGGGTAAATCCCATGGACACTTCGGCCTGGCCACCGGGGGTGGCATCGAAAGTGGCAACACTGCGCTGGCTGCCATTCACAAAAAGGCGAAGAGGCTGATTTTGCAATGACTCCGGCGTATCGTTTACAACCCTCACTTTCAGTTGCACCAGCTGGCCACTCATGCGAACCGGGTTTTCAATCCAGACAGAATCGATAAACACATTGGCAGGGCGATCAGCCTGCACGGGCAGAAAAAAATGGCGAATCAGGGTATCGGGTGCCAGAGATGAGAAATCAGAAATGATCTTTTGAAAATCGCTCACCACAAAAAGCCAGGAGTGTTCTCTGTGTGCCGAGAGCAATTCGCGCTGGCGCTCCACCACCTGCCCCAAAGGGCGATGCACTGCACTGAAATCGACTTCCTGGAGCATGGCAAGAAATTCTTCACGGCTTACCAGGCGCTGATGGCGCCCTTCAAAATCGTTGGTAAGCAGCATAAACCGGTCGGTGGGCTGAAAATAGGAAACAATCTCAGAAGCAGCAATCCGGGCCTGATCCAGCAGCGTACCCCGCACTGAGGTTGCTTCCATACTGAAGGAATTGTCGATATAAATACTCACCTGCTGCGAATCTCCCGCGGGTGCTCCGCTTTCTGACGGCAAGTAAGGCCGGGCAAAAGCCATCACCAGGAAAACAATGGCCAGGATCCGCATCAGAAGCACCAGCAGATGCTTCAATCGCGCCTGCTGATGGGTTTCATCGCTGATCTGCTCCAAAAACCTGATGCTGGGAAAATATACCTTCCGAAAACGACGAAACTGAAAAAGGTGAATAATTACGGGGATGCTGACAGCCAGCAATGCAAACAAAAACCAGGGATATACAAAACTCATAAAATCCTGAATGATTGATTTTTATATTCAAACAACAAAAATATCCTAAACAAAAGTAAGCTTATTTGAGCAAATGCAACCTCAAAGACAAGGGGGTGCATTACATTTTATGGATTATTAAACTGTCGGATTTTTTTCTTCCAGAACCACAGACTACCGGCAACCAGGGAACGGAAATTTGCACTGAGGCCCAAACCAGCTGTTTTCAGATTTTTTCAAAAAAAAAGGTCAGCCATTAAACAGCTTGCGATATCTGGGGTTATATATCGGAAACGCCGTAAACACGAAAAGTTTCTTCCGTTCTTGTAATTATTTATACAAAATCACTACAAAGTAATAAGACAAACTGCTCAGGAAGTAAACCCCAATTTTAGGACAATAGCATTACGGGGGAGTAATTCAGGCCAGATTTTCCGACTGTTTCGTGTACAGATTGCCAAAACAGCCATTCACCTGCCTATATCCGCTGCTTACCGACAATGATTTTCAGGGCAGATGTCTTCCAGCTAATTTCGCAACATCATCCAAAAAAAGAAAAAAAATAATCATGTTTAGCACAATAAGTAACCACACCATTTTGATTGTTTGCATCCTGTTATTGTCAGGGACTGAGCTGGCCGGGCAAACCCCCGAACCCATGCAGGTGAGTTTAGACAAAGCCCGGCAACATGCCCTTGAGCACAACCTGGAGCTGCAGAATGCAAGGGCAGATGCACGCATTGCACAGCGCAGAGTATGGGAGATCACGGCACAAGGATTGCCTCAGGTGAGTGGATCGGTAGGCTACCAGTATTTTACCGATATCCCAACCAACCTTATCCCTGCAGAATTCTTCGGAGGACAGCCCGGCGAATTTGCCGAGGTGCAGTTTGGTACAGAGCAAAACCTGTCGGCAAGCCTTAACATAAACCAGTTGATTTTCGATGGGAGCTATATCGTGGGTTTACAGGCTGCACGTATTTTCAGGGAGTTGTCGGAAAGGATCTTCACTCGCTCGGAGATCGAAACCCGCAGTATGGTAACTGAAACCTACTACATGTGCCAGGCTACGGATCAAAACCTGGAGATTATGCGCCAGAACCTTACCAACCTGGAAAAAACCCTCTTTGAAACCCGCAAGATGTTTGAAGCCGGTTTTACCGATGCTATCAATGTGGATCAGCTCAGACTAACGGTTGCCAACCTTAAAAACACCATTGCCAACATGGAACGGCAAAGGGAACTTAGTTTTAACCTGCTGAAGTTTCAAATGGGGTTGCCCCTGGATACCCCCATCGAATTGACCGATAAGCTGGAAAGCCTTTTTGCATCGCTCTCCCTGGAAACCCTCGCGGTGGAAGAATTCGACCCCTCCCGCCACATCGACTTTCGTATCCTGCAGTCGCAGGAGCAGATGCAGCTCATGGCCATGCGCCGCGAGTGGAGCTTTTACCTGCCCACTGTGAGTGCCTTTTACACCCGCCAGGAGAATGCATACCGCAACGAGTTCAACTTTTTCCAGAGCAGCCAGCCCTGGTACCCTACCTCGTTGGTGGGGGTTAACATCAACATCCCCATCTTTTCGTCGGGGATGCGCTCATCGAGGGTGCAACAAGCCCGTCTGGAGCTGGAGAAGGCCCGAAACAATACCCTGCAGGTAGAGCAATCGCTGCGTTTGCAGCAGCAGGAGGCGCTCTCGGGCATCAAAACAGCCCTTGAAAAGTATAGCAACGAGCAGGAGAACCTGCAACTGGCCGAGAGGATCTTCAACCGCACCCGGATCATGTTTCGCGAAGGATTGGCCTCCAGCCTTGAACTCACACAGGCCAGCGATCAGTTTATCAGCACACAGGCCAATTACATCAACGCGATGTTTGAACTGCTCAATGCATCCAATAAGCTCGACAAGGCCATGGGCCGTTTGTAAGAAATCACAAAGTAAAAAACCATAAAAGGAATACCTTATCATGATTACCACACAAAAACTCCTGACAGAAGTACCTTTCCGCAATAACAAGAACCTTCACCGCAATATGTTTTCCATCCCCGGCATGTTGCTGATCGCTCTGATCGCAACTGCAATGATGGGCCTGAGCTCGTGTGGGCAGGGACAAGGCAGCGCTGCCAACTCCGATGCAGAGCAGATCCGCAGCCAGATCAGCCAGTACAACGAACAGATACTGGAGCTTACCCAGAAAGTATCGGATCTGGAGCGGGAGCTGGAAGCCCTGGGCGAACGCCCACGAAACCGTGCCCGCATTCCTGTTTCGCTCACCACCCTTGATCTTGAGCCCTTTGACCACTTCTTTAAAGTAAATGCCAGTGTAGAGGCAGTACAAACGGCCATGATCAGTCCTGAAGCCAGCGGACAAATCCGACAGATTGCAGTAACCAAGGGACAAAAGGTAAACCGTGGCCAGGTGCTCGCCCGCCTCAACACATCGGTGATTGAAAACAACCTCAGCGAACTGAAAACCTCACTGCAACTGGCTCAAACCGTTTTCGAAAGACAAAAAAGCCTCTGGGAGCAGGAGATCGGCAGCGAGATACAGTTTCTGGAAGCCCGAAACAATTACGAAAGTTTGCAGGCAAGAGTAAGAACCCTGGAATCGCAACTGGAGATGTCGGTAATGCGGGCCCCCTTTGATGGTATAGTGGATGAAATCTTTGCCAAAGAGGGAGAGCTGGCCATGCCGGGTTCACGCATCATGCAACTGGTAAATCTAAGCCAGATTTTTATCAACGCCGATGTTTCCGAAACATTCCTCCCCATGATCAACCCACGCGATCAGGCTATTCTGCGTTTCCCCGCATTTCCTGAGTTTGAACAGCGTGTACCCATACACCGGCTTGGAAATGTTATCAACCCTGAGAACAGGACCTTCAGGCTCCAGCTGCTTATCAACAACCCTGGCGAACGGTTCAAACCCAACATGATTGCAAGTATCAGTGTGCGCTCATTTTCTGCCCCGGAAGCCATCTCCATCCCTTCCATCCTTATCAAACAAGACTTGCAAGGACACTATGTGTATGTAGCAAGGCAATCAGAACAGGATGACCTGGTAGCACGCAAAGTTTATATTGAACGTGGATTGGCAGGCGAAGGCACAACCATGGTTCTTGACGGCCTGCAGCCCGGCGACAACATTATCCGCGATGGGCACAACCGCGTGAGCGACGGAAGCCTCATTGAGGTGCGATAGCCATTGCCGCTTAAGTTTTTATCCACACAAATCAAAACATTGCCTTAAGTTGGTTTTTCAACCTGCAAGATTTTTCAACCCATGAGCGAAAATACATCCAAACAAATAAAATTCAGGGAGTTCAAGCTTACCACAGCTGCCCTGAAAAACAAGAACACCATCTTCCTGATTACCTTCCTCTTTGGAATATTTGGCACTGTTTCTTATTTATCTCTACCCAAAGAACTTTTTCCAGATGTGGTAATCCCCACCATCATGGTGCAAACCGTTTATCCGGGCAACCCTCCCATCGACATCGAAAACCTTATTACCCGACCCCTGGAAAATGAGATCAATACCATCTCGGGCATTAAAAGGTTATCCTCTTCCTCTACCCAGGACAACTCCAGCATTTTTGTGGAGTTCCAGACCGATGTCGACATCAAAGCTGCACTACAGGACGTAAAAGATGCCGTAGACCGCACCAAGGGAGACCTGCCAGGCGACCTTCCGGCTGATCCTTTTGTGCTTGACATCGACTTTTCTGAATTCCCCATTATCAATATAAACCTTTCGGGCGATTTCACCATCAATGAGCTCAAACGTTTTGCCGATTTCCTGGAAGAAGAGATCGAAGCCATCCCCGAGATCTCCAAAGTAGACATTACCGGTATTGATGAGCGGGAGATACAGATCAATGTTGACCCCATACGCCTGGATGCACTTGAATTGAGCTTCCAGGATATCGAAAATGCCATCCGCTCAGAAAATGTATCCATGGCAGGCGGATCGCTGCTGTTTGATGACAATACCCGCTGGGCCATCCGCACCGACGGCGAATTTACCGATGTGCGCGAACTGGAGGGGATCATCGTAAAACAGGAAGGCGGCCATATAGTTTATCTGCGCGACCTTGCCACCATTGAAGATACCCAGGCTTACCCCACCAGCTTTGCACGCCTCGACGATCAGCCCGTTGTTTCGTTGCAGGTAGTAAAGAAAGCCGGTGAAAACCTGCTGTCTGCCACCGACAAAATCTTCGTGGTACTTGATGAGGCCCGAAAATCGGGCAACCTCCCCGACGATCTTACCATCACCATAACCAACGACCAGAGCGAGGAGATCCGCAACCAGCTCAGCAACCTGGAGAACAGCGTGATCATGGCCGTAATACTGGTGGTGCTGGTATTGTATTTCTTCCTGGGCCTCAAGAATGCGCTCTTCGTAGGGATTGCCATTCCTATGTCGATGCTGATCTCTTTTATGGTATTTGGCATTGCCGATATCCAGATCAACTTAATCGTATTGTTCTCCCTCATACTTGCCCTGGGGTTGCTTGTGGATAATGCCATCGTGGCGGTCGACAACATTTACCGCTATGTGGAGCGCGGATTTCCGGTATTTGAAGCCGCCAAACGAGCCATTGGCGAAATAGCATGGCCCATCATCACCTCTACCGCAACTACCCTGTCAGCCTTTCTTCCGCTGGCATTCTGGAGCGGAATAGTGGGTGAGTTCATGAAATACATGCCCATTACCCTTATCATTGTGCTTGCCTCTTCTCTCTTTGTGGCTCTGGTAATCATCCCGGTATTCTCCGAAACTTTCTTCAGCGACAAAGAAGCACAGGAAAAGGAAACCCTGAGCCCTCAGCAACGAAAAGAAAGAAACCGCAACTGGCTTATGATAGTGCTTACTCTTACATTTATTGGGGTAATCATTCACTTTCTGGGATCTACCCTATGGGGCAATCTCTTTGTGCTGGCAGCTCTGTTGCTGGGTCTGGGCTATTTTGTATTCAGGAAGCTGTCTCAGTTTTTCCAGGAAAAGATTCTCCCTTTCAACGAACGTTTGTATGCCCGTACCCTGCGGTTTGCATTGCGCGGAAAACGTCCTTACTTTTTTGTGGCCGGAACCCTATTGTTCCTTTTTGCATCCATCACGTTCTTTGCTCTGCGCAGCCCCAACGTTTTGTTTTTCCCCGACAATGAACCTCAGTATATCAACATCATAGCCGAGTTGCCCATTGGCACCGACATTATGGAAACCAACCGGCAGGTGCGGATCATCGAAGATCATGTGGAGGAGATCATTGCCCCCTACAGGCATATCGTGAAATCGGTACTTACTACCGTTGGACGTGGTGCTGTGGGTGAGTTCGAAATGGCTTCGGGCGACACACCCAATCGTGGCAGAATTACGGTTACCTTCATTGAATTCGAAAACCGCCAGGGTCTCAACACCAATGATATCATGGCGGAGATCAGCGAAGGGTTGCTGGGCAATTATGCGGGGGTCGAGTTCAATATCTCCAAGAACCAGAATGGCCCTCCCACAGGCAGCCCCATCAACCTGGAGATCTCCGGGCGCGATTTCGATCGCCTTATTGCCGTTACCGAAGATATACAGCAGCGTATCGAAGCATCAGGAATAGAAGGGATTGAAGGGTTAAGGATGGATCTTGACACTGATAAACCAGAGATTGTTGTGCGCATCGACCGCGACATGGCCCGCAGATTTGGCCTTTCAACCTACTCCATTGCCAATAACATTCGTACGGCTTTGTTTGGCTTGGAGGTATCCAGTTTCAAGATTGGGGAGGAGGAGTTCCCTATTCAGCTGCGCCTGAAGGAAGAATATCGCAACAATCTGTCGGCACTGATGAACCAGCGCATCACTTTCCGTAGTCAAAGCACAGGTCAGTTGATGCAGGTACCCATTTCGGCTGTGGCTTCGGTAGAATACGGCAAAACCTACGGATCGGTAAACCGGATCGGCCTCAAACGGGCCATTACACTTTCTTCCAATATCCTGCCGGGATACAATCCCACCCGCATCAACCAGGAGATTCGCGAATTGCTTGAAGATTATCAGATGCCCGACGGATACGCCTATGCTTTTACCGGCGAGCAACAGGAGCAGGATGAAGCCAGGGTATTCCTGATTACGGCTTTGATGATTGCCGTTTCACTCATCGGTCTGATCCTGGTTACCCAGTTTAATTCGGTATACAAACCCTTTATCATCATTGGCAGTGTAATATTCAGCACGGCAGGTGTATTCTTTGGCCTGGCCCTGTTCAACATGGAGTTTATTATCATCATGACGGGAGTGGGGATCATAAGCCTGGCAGGGGTTGTGGTAAACAACGCCATCGTACTGATCGACTATACCGATTACCTTCAGGATCAAAAAAAGGCAGAACTGGGCATCCCCGACAACCGCTATCTATCGCCTGAGGATTCACTTGCCTGTATACAGCAAGCGGGAGAAACCCGTTTTCGCCCGGTGGTTCTTACGGCCATTACTACTGTACTGGGCCTGATACCGCTGGCCGTTGGGCTCAATATCAACTTCGTAACCCTGATGACCCGTCTGGATCCGCAGATCTATTTCGGAGGCGATAATGCCGCTTTCTGGGGGCCCATGTCCTGGACAGTGATCTTCGGACTTACCGTAGCCACTTTTCTCACCCTGGTAATTGTTCCGGCAATGTACCAGATCATCCTTACCACCATACGTAAGGCAAAGATTATGCTGCATGGTAGTGAAAAGGTGTTTGCCCAGCCCGACTAACATCCTGGTCTCTTAAAACACCTCAGGCTGTTTTATAAAGTCTGTCCACCCTCCGGTTGCTGAACTGGTCAAGTTCCAAAACCTGATTGCCGATCAGAGTTTTGCTTGACGGGTTCAGCTCCGGTTTTTTCATTCTTCATACATCCTGTTTTTTGCTTTTTTTTCTGAAGGAAGTGTTTTTCTGCCTTAGAATCACCAAATTTGCAAGCACCCATATCAGAACCACTCTTCACCCCCTGATTAACAAAACAATACCTTATGATTGAAGATGTGCATGCAGAAGTATTTATCAGGCTAAGCAATGAACAACCTTTGTTTGATGTTCGCTCACCCTCCGAATATGCCCATGGCCATATCCCCGGGGCAATCAATCTGCCCTTGTTTGACGATGAGGAACGCCGCAAGGTGGGTATACTTTACAAGAATGCAGGCCAGGAAGCAGCAATACTGGAAGGCCTGGGATTTGCCGGAAAGAAATTGCAGCAGCTGGTAAAAAAGGCCCGTCGTTTTGCACCAGGCCGGAAAATACTTCTTCACTGCTGGCGTGGAGGGATGCGTTCGGAAAACATGGCATGGCTGCTGTCGTTGGCAGGATTTGAGGTAACCTTGCTGCAGGGTGGATACAAAGCCTACCGCAGTTACATCAGAGAGTGCTGGAAAAGGCCCGCCCACCTTATTGTAGTATCAGGAAAAACAGGTTCGGGTAAAACAGAGATTCTGAGCCTCCTGGAAAAACAAGGCCATCAGGTGCTCAACCTGGAGTCCCTTGCACATCATAAAGGCTCTGCATTTGGGGCACTGGGAGAGAGCACCCAACCTACCAGCGAACAATTTGAAAACAACCTGGCAGCTCTTTGGCTCAATTTCGATCTTACAAAACCAGTATGGATGGAAGATGAAAGTCGCTTTATCGGAAAGGTAAACATACCCGACCCACTTTTCAGCCAGCAACAGGCTGCTCTTACGCTTTGCCTCGACATTCCGCGAATGCAACGGATCCAACGCCTGGAGAGGGATTACGCATCCTTTCATCCCGATATACTGGCCGAGTCTATTTTAAAAATAGAGAAAAGGCTTGGAGGCCAGCATGCAAAAACAGCTCTCACGGCCTTATACCAAAATGACATCTCCGCTGCCATCGAAATTGTGTTGCAGTTTTACGACAAGACCTACTCTTTCGACCTGAAAAAGAAAAACAGCTCAACAATCTTTCACATACACTCCGATACGGGCGATGCTTCTGTAAATGCACGAACGCTCCTGGATACTGCCCGGCAGTTTTTATCGTAATACACCCAGCTATGCAAAACCCTGTTTATCTAGACTACAATGCAACAACCCCAATCGATCCGGAAGTAAGGCAGGCCATGCTCCCTTTTCTGGAGGGATGGTTTGGCAATCCATCCAGCAATCACAGCTATGGGGTACAAACCCGGAAGGCAGTGGAAAAGGCCCGCGAGCAAGTAGCTGCATTGCTCCATTGCAGGCCCGATGAGATCGTTTTTACCAGTGGGGGTACCGAGGCCAACAACTGGGCCCTGAAAGGGGTAGCCTTGCAAAACCAACACAAAGGCAACCACATCATTACAACTGCCATAGAACATCCTGCCATAACGGAGGTGTGCGAATTTCTGAAAACCCAGGGTTTCCGCATCACCTATACCGAAGTAGACTCCTACGGCAGGGTACACCCCGAGAACATTCTCAAACACATCACTCCCCAGACCATCCTGATAAGTGTAATGCATGCCAACAATGAAGTGGGGACACTGCAACCCATTGAGGAAATTGGGAGTATTGCCCGCCAAAAAGGGATAATCTTTCATAGCGATGCCGCCCAGAGTGCCGGAAAAATACCTACGGATGTTAACATCATGGGGGTAGATCTGCTTACACTGGCAGGGCATAAGTTTTATGCACCCAAGGGAGTGGGCGCCCTCTACATCCGCAGGGGAGTGAAACTTCAGAAGCTTTTGCATGGGGCCAGCCACGAACAGAACCTTCGCGCCGGCACCGAAAACATCCTGGAAATTGCCGGACTGGGCAAGGCTGCAGAAATTGCCCTGCGCGATCTCCCTTACAATCAGAAAGTAATGCAGGCAACACGCGACCAGCTTTTCTCTCAAATTAAGGAGGCTATCCCTCAGGTACAGCTCAACGGGCATCCGCAGCTGCATTTGCCCAACACATTAAGCATGGGTTTCCCGGGAGTGGAAGCCAATATCTTACTCGACGAAATCCGCCAGATTGCCGCATCGGCCGGAGCTGCATGCCATTCCGACAAAATCGAGATTTCACATGTTTTGCAAGCCATGGGTATCCCCCTGGAGTATGCCATGGGCACCATACGGTTTTCTACTGGCAAACAGACTACCCACGAGGAAATCGCAAAAGCCGCAGAAATTATCATTGAAGCAGCAAAAAAGCTGATGCCTGGCAATGAACATTACAATCCTCCATTGCAAGGCACCCGGGAAACAATAAAACTTACGCATTACACCCAGGGTCTGGGCTGTGCATGCAAAATCAGACCAGGCTACCTGGAGCAGGTGCTCAGCGTTCTGCCTCAAGTATTTGACAAAAATGTTCTGGTGGGAATAAATACCAGCGATGATGCTGCCGTTTACAAAATCAGTGAAGAGATTGCGCTGGTGCAAACGCTCGATTTTTTCACTCCCGTAGTGGACGACCCATACACCTTTGGGGCCATTGCAGCCGCCAATGCCCTCAGCGACATTTACGCTATGGGAGCCCAGCCATTGTTTGGCCTCAACATTGCCGGATTTCCCAGCAACAGGCTACCAATGCAAGTGCTTAAGGATATTCTGAAGGGAGCCAGCGACAAAGCGGCAGAAGCAGGTATCTGTATTCTGGGCGGACACACCATCGATGATCCGGAACCCAAATTTGGCATGGTGATCAGCGGAATAACTCATCCCCACAGGATCCTTACCAATGCAACTGCCCAACCTGGAGATGCCTTGCTGCTGACCAAACCCATCGGTACCGGAATTATTGCAACAGCTTTGAAGAAAGGTCTGGCTGATGAGTCGGTGGCAAAAGCAGCGGAAGTGGTTATGACCACCCTCAACAAAACCGGAGCAGAGGTAATGAGGCAGTTTCCGGTAAATGCATGCACCGATATTACGGGTTTTGGGCTGTTGGGCCATTTGAGAGAGATGATGGATGCCTCGCAAACTTCAGCCTCCATACAATCTGCAGATATCCCCTTGATAGAGGGAGTAGAAAAACTGGCTCATAGCGGATCTGTGCCAGGCGGCACCCGCAACAACCTGGAGTTTTCACACACCCACATTGAATGGCCCGAAGACATGCCTGAGATAGTAAAGCTTATCCTGTGCGATGCCCAGACCTCCGGAGGATTACTCATTGCCTTACCTGCCGATCGCGCAACCGAAATGCAGCAAAAACTGATTGAGGCAGGCGTTAGGGAGGCAGCCCTGATCGGTTTCGTGGAGACCCGCCAAAGCAAGGCTATCAGGGTAGTATAGCTATCGGGAGCTGGCGGCGGCACCGGCAGCAGCAGTAGAAGCCGCTATGGATGCCATGATGGCTGCCTGAACCTGCCGAATGGATTTGTCTACTGCCTCAGCATAGGGGCTTTCCTTCATGAGAAGTTTCAGCTTCTGCTGCAAAAGCTTCAGTTCGACTTTGTCAGCAGTAAGTAATTTCTCAAGCCTGCATGCCTGGATCAATCCAAGCAAAGCAACCATTTCCTGGTTTAGCTCTTTCCCTTCAAGAACCGATATACGAAGCACATCTATCAAGCTTTTCCTCAACATTACCTGTTCCAGGAAAGTCTTTTTATAAGGGATCAGCCAAAGGAATTTGCGCGGTTCAATGCGAAGGATTCCTTTCTCCTGCATCCCTTCAAGCACCTCAGATCTTTTACGTGCCATACGGGGAGATAGCCGGATGATCCAATCCCGGATTTTATATTTGCGCCTGGATTTTCGGATGCGTTCCACCAATTCGGCCTTCAAAGGATCGTTGCTGGCATAATCATCGCGCAACACAAGGCGCTCCTTTGGGTCTAAACTGAATGCTTCCTCATAGGAAAGCTCCAGAAACTGCAGCCCCGTCATGGCATGATTCAGCTGAAGATCGGCAGTAAGGAAACGGCCTTTCTCAGGATGGTGTGCCAGCAGCAAAAATTTCTCGGTTATAGTAAGATGCATAGGAATAAAATTGTGTGGTTCGGTTTGATTTTTAGGGTTCTATACTTTCGTTGTCCGGTCTTATGGGCATCGTTTTTTTTTCGTAATCGAAGAAATTCGCGTATCACATGGTTTCAATGAGGGCTCTTGTCCTCTTCCCTGACGAATATGGCATACCCTCTGCCGGGAGCAGACAAAAACACTTCTCCGTTTTCATCCACCCATGCTTCAGCACCGGGGTTAATAAGATCTACCAGCTTTTGACCTGTCCAATGATCAAAGCCATCGGTATTGACCTGCACATGCAGTCCGCGCGTTTCAAAACTGTTATTCAGCACCACCACAGCCCCTTGTTTCTGCTGGTTTCCCTGCCTTCGGGCAATATAAACATGTGCAAGGTTTTCCTGAGGCAATGCAGTTTCATGGTCCGACAAAACACTCAGCATTCCTCCCAGGTAAGTATTGCGGACATTCACCAGCTTTCTGATGTCATCGCCAACAGTGGCAGGTACGGGCTGTTGAATAGACCTGTCGGCCATATCTTCGAGGGTTACCCCATACAGATGCGGGTAAAACAGGCATGGGCGCCCCGGGTGGGTGAGGATGTAGGCATGCCCCAGGTGCCAGTCGCGGGTAACCCATTTGTCGTGTTCTTTTCCTGTGTCATGGTTTTCAAGGAAAGTAACAACACTTTGCGGCGGAAGAGCATAACCTGTATTGTTTCGGATCATCCCTGCATGATTAAGCTGGCGCATATCGAACCGGTCATCGCCATTGCACATGGCCGTAAGGGTTTCTTTAAGAAGGAAGTCGAAGGCGGCGGCCCTTGCTCCTTGCGCCTCCACCCTCTTAACCCAGGAATGGATAGCAGGTGCTGGCCCCCAGTATTCGGCCACAATAAAACGCTGTTGCTGGTTTTTCAGGGGCAAATTGCGGATCCATGAGGCAGCAACTTCTTCCTGGTACCCCCAAACAAAATCGAGCCGGAAGCCATCAAACCCAATCTGCTCCACCAACCAGCGCCCCCAGTCATTCAAACGCTGTTGCACCTGGGTGTCGAGGGTATTCAAATCGTTTCCGAAGGCTTTGGTAAAGGGCATCATTGCACCATTTTCGCTCCATCCCTCCAGCCAGCTGTCGTCATCTGCAGGGTTGAAATGCATGTAGTGCCATGTATAACGGGGTTCAGTGTGGCAGGTACGTTCAGGGTAAAAATAATGGGTATAGGTATGGGCCTCAAGCAGGTCTGGGGCAATATCGATGCCCTCATAAAAAATTCTGAACGGATAATAGCCACGGGTTTGTTCAGCCCATCGCCATTGTCCGTCTTCCAGATGGCGGGCGCTGAGCCGTATCACCAGGTCCTCTTGCCCGGGAGCAACTATCCTGTAGCGGTCGAAATGATCGGGAGAATGGATAAAGCTGCGAATGGGCAAACCCGGATGCCTGACAACAACAGCAGATCCCTCTGATATGCTATCTGCCCAAAACCACCCTGATAGATTTTGGGTATCTCCAAACCCGATTTCGATCTCATAGCCCCGTTGCAGATAGGAAGTTTCAAAATCCAGGTGGTACCCTTTAACATCTATCAGGTACTCGCCCGCCCTGGCATGAGGTATAACCCATCTGATTTCATTGGTGGGATAGGGCATGCGCTGCACGCCATGGCGTATAGCTTCATCAAAAACATATTGTTTTACAATGGGATTAGGCTCTGCATTTTCGGCAGAGGCATACATATGGTTTAAGATGATGTCGGCATACACTTCGATGTACGATCTTCCGCCTGCAGTATCCTGCATCACATGCACCAGGTTTTCAAGCTCACTACGGCTGCCAAAGCGGGTTTCAACCGATCCCCTCTGATCATAATTGCCCAAATCATAATGATCATATACTCCATAGCCCATATCGTAAATACCCCAGTTGCCCTTGGATGGGGCGGGCAACCAAAGCCCCGTTATTCCAAGAGATCTGAAGTCTTCAGCTTTCCGGGTAAGATGCACCCACCATAAACCTTTTTTGTTTTGCCCATCTACAGGAACATCCCAGTAAAAGGTTTGAAGCATAACGTCATTCTGGGCGTTGGCCTTAAGACACAGAAAAATCAAAATCAAAAACTTACCCCATCCCAAACCCGTTAAACAAAACCTTCGGAGAAATAACATAGCGTATCGATTGTTTACATTATAATGCATGCCATAAAATTAGAACTTCGCGCATAGAAATCAAAACCCTGGCAGGAATAAAATTGTGCGAAGCAGGAATGAGCAACATTTTTTTACCTTTGTTCCTTCACATTAACTGACACTAACAATCTTACATACATGATCATAATTGGCATTACCGGCACACTGGGTGCCGGCAAGGGGACAGTGGTGGACTACCTGACGGAGAAAAAAGGCTTTGCTCACTTTTCGGTGCGTGGATACCTTGCGGAGGTGATCAAAGCCCGGGGCGAGGAGGTTAACCGCGATAGCCTGACCCACACTGCCAATGAGTTGCGGGCCAGCAATACTCCCTCTTTTATTATTGAAGAGCTATTTCGCAAGGCAAAGCAAAGCGGGCAAAACTGCATTATTGAAAGTATACGTACTCCCGGCGAGATTGATGCTTTGCGCAGCAAGGAGGGCTTTGTGCTGCTGGCTGTGGATGCCGACATTTACACCCGCTACCAGCGTATACAACAGCGGCAATCTGAAACTGACAATGTTGATTTTGAAACTTTCAAACAGAATGAAGCCCGTGAAATGCATTCCGACGACCCCAACAAGCAAAATCTCTCGGAGTGTATTCGACGTGCAGATTTTGTAATTTCCAATGATGGCTCAATCGGGCAACTGGAAGAACAGACCGAAAAAATTCTGCATACCATTCTGCAATCAAAACCACAACCTTGAGCAAATCAGGAAGCACCTGTCCTTAAACATCCAAAACCCCATTAATTAATATGGAACACACTTCTTCATCACCCGACCAACACTATGTACGTCCCAGCTGGGATGAGTATTTTATGGAAATTGCCCATACGGTGAGCAAACGGGCCACCTGCGATCGTGGCAGGAGTGGTTGTGTAATTGCCCGGGGCAGGCAAATCCTTGTAACCGGATATGTGGGCTCGCCCATAGGATTGCCCCATTGCGATGAAGTGGGCCACCAGATGAAAAAAATGTTGCATGAAGACGGGCGCACCACCATGCATTGTGTGCGTACAGTACACGCCGAACAAAATGCCATTTGCCAGGCAGCACGACTGGGCATAAGCATTGATGGTGCCACCCTTTATTGCAGGATGACGCCATGCAGGGTGTGCGCTATGTTGATCATCAACTGCGGGATCAAGCGCGTAGTATGTGAAAAAAAATACCACGCCGGCGCAGAGTCGGAAACCATGTTTCGCGATGCCGGCGTGGAACTGGTGTATTTCAATGAAGACTTTGTGAAATACGAAAATCAGTAATATCTCAGCTGAGATTTATAAACCCCGGAGGGGAGTGCAGGGAGGAGTACGAGAGTTCGTTATTCCTTGAAAATAAACACCCCTTTTTTGCCATCGGAAACAATAAAACCTCTGAACATTGCGGTGGTATTGAATTCCATAACTACATTACCCTCTTTGTCGATGGCAATAATTCCGCCATAGGCACCCTGTTCCACAAGGTTAACACTTATTACCTGGCGGGCGGCCTCCTGAAGGCTTTGTCCTGCATAGATCATCCGGGCAGCGATATCGTATGCCACCATGTTGCGTATAAAGTATTCGCCATGACCGGTGGCCGAAACGCCGCAAGCCATGTTACTGGCATAATTTCCTGCTCCGATAATCGGGCTGTCGCCAATTCGTCCGTAGCGTTTGCCCACCATACCCCCGGTTGAGGTAGCCGCCGCAATATTTCCATGCATATCGAGGGCAACCGCTCCAACGGTACCCATCTTTTGTTCTGCATCCAGTGAGCTACGACTGCGTTGCACATTGTTGCGGATATACTGGCGGTATTGCTCCCACCTGCGCTGGTCAAAAAAGTAACCGGGCTCAACAATTTCGAGCCCCTGCTCATAGGCAAAGGTTTCGGCACCTCTTCCGGTAAGCAATACATGGGGAGAGTTTTCCATCACTTTGCGGGCAGCAGCAATGGGGTTTCTTACGGTGGTAATGCCCGCTACCGCCCCGGCGTTGTGTGTAAGACCACACATGATGGAGGCATCCAGCTCGTTTTTTCCATCAATATTAAACACGGCACCTTTGCCAGCATTAAACAAAGGAGAATCCTCAAGTATCCTTACAGCTGCTTCTACCGCATCGAGGCTGGAGCCTCCGTTTTTCAGGATCTCCTCCCCTGCTTTCAATGCCTCTGCCAATTTGTTGCTGTAGGCCTCGTATTGCAGGGAGTCGATGGTCTCGCGCTGAATATTCCCGGCACCTCCATGTACAACAATGGCAAAAGGCTGCCGGGCACTGCCCTGCAACCCAAAACAAAGGGTTAACGCCATCAGCATTAACCCCGTGAGCAGAAAGTTACCTTTGTGCATCATACTCCTGGTTTAGTTTCTCTACTACCATATCCGTAATATCATGCTGACTGTTGGCATACAAAATTCCTCCGCCGGGAGAATACCCCAGGATATAATCAAAACCCCAGGTCTCATTTTTTCTCTTAAGAAACTCGGTGATCTTTTCGTAAAGATCGGTAGTCATTTCGAGTTCTTTGCGCATAAGCCTGTTGGTGTAAGTATCGTTCAGCTGCATGAGCTCCTGTTGCTGCTGCATAAGTTCCTGCTCTTTCACCTGGGCGTTTTCCATGGAGATAGACCCAAACTGCAACTGGCGCTGAAAAGTTTCCACTTCAGTTTGAAAAGACCTCTGGCGGCGCTGCAGATCAGTTTCCAGCCGGCGCTGTTCCTGCTGCATCTCTTCGCGCATGGCAGAGGCAAGTTTGTAGCGGGCCATCAACGAGTCGGAATTTACATAGGCAATATTAAATGCCCCTTCGGCAATTCTTTCGCTGAGCTCAGTCATTTCATCCTCAATACCGCTCACGGATCCAGTACCCCGCAAGGGAAAAACATTAAGTACATACAGTACGATGAGCCCCACAAAGAGCACTACATTGATAATCGTAACATTGGAAATTCTGGAACGGGCAGGAATTTCAGTACGGGTGGGCTCGGTTGACCCGGGAGTGTTGATTTCTGTTGACATTGTTTGTTCTTGTTGTTAGTTGATTAAAAAAATCACGAAGATCCGCAGCCGTATTCCGGGTCCGGACCTTCGCTATGTTGTTGCAGTATATTTCAGGATATGATTTCAAAACAGCAAATGAAAGATCAATTGCCCATTTCCGACATAAACTTGATGCGCATCAGCCGGATCTCTTCCTCGGTAAAATCATCTTCACCCAGTTCAACCAATGCATCGGAGTAGGAGTCGGTTTCAGCAGTTTTAAAATAATCAAAGATCTCATCCTGCTTGTCTTCATCAATTACTTCGTTGATATAGTAATTGATATCGATTTTGGTACCGGAGGCCACAATACTTTCGATCTCCTGAAGCAATTCGTCGAACTCAAGCCCTTTGGCATAGGCAATATCTTCCAGGGGCTTTTTCCTGTCGATATTCTGAATGATGTAAACCTTGATACCCGATTTATTGACAACAGATTTTACCACCATATCCATGGGGCGTTCAATCTCGTTGTCCTCTACATACTTTTTGATAAGCTCAACAAAGGGTTTACCAAATCTTTCGGCTTTTCCTGACCCAACGCCAGAAATCTGTTTGAGTTCTTCAATCTTTACCGGGTATTGTATAGCCATATCTTCCAGGGAAGGATCCTGAAAGATCACGAAGGGAGGCAGGTTATTTTTCTTGGCAATCTCTTTGCGCAAATCTTTGAGCATGGCAAAGAGCATTTTATCGGTAGCACTGGTTTTGGCGCCACTGCCACGGAATTCTTCATCTCCCTCTTCGCCCAATTTCCGGTCCTTACTTACCTTAACAGATTTGGGATTATCCAGAAACTCTTTCCCTTTGGGGGTAACCTTCAGGGTTCCGTAATTCTCAATATCCTTCTCAACTAATCTTTCAATAATACTTTGTCTGACAATACCTTGCCAGAATTTCTCGTCATTTTCGGCACCCTTGCCGAACACTTCCAACTGATGGTGCTTACAGGATTTTACAGTTCCGGTACTTTTACCCATAATAACATTAATTACATGTTTGGTTTTAAAAATCTCTTTTACGGCCAAAATGGTTTCTAACAATTGGCAAATATATTCTTTTCCTTCAAACTTTTCTCTCGGGTTCAAACAATTATCGCACGATCCGCAATTGTCTTCCGGGTAGATCTCTCCGAAATAATTCAGCAGCAGTTTGCGGCGGCAAATGGCCGATTCGGCGTACGAAACGGTTTCGTGCAACAATTGCATGCCTATTTCCTGCTCAGCTACTGGCTTCCCTTTGAGGAATTTTTCCAGCTTCTGAATGTCGTCGTAGGAGTAAAAGGCCACACAAATCCCTTCTCCGTCGTCGCGACCTGCCCTGCCGGTTTCCTGGTAATAGGATTCGAGGCTCTTGGGAATGTCGTTGTGAATCACAAAGCGCACATCGGGCTTGTCAATTCCCATGCCAAAAGCGATGGTTGCCACAATGACATCGATATCTTCTTTCAGAAACTTATCCTGTGTAGACACACGCACCTGCGAATCAAGCCCTGCATGGTAGGGTAAGGCATTGATCCCGTTTACGCGAAGGGTTTCTGCCATTTCTTCCACTTTCTTTCTGCTCAGGCAATAGATAATGCCCGATTTGCCGGGATGCTTATTGATAAAACGGATGATCTCCTTGTTTACTTCTTCCGATTTGTGGCGCACCTCGTAGTAGAGATTGGCCCTGTTGAAGGAGGATTTGAACACCCTGGCATTGCTCATGCCAAGGTTTTTTATGATATCCTGCTGCACTTTGGGAGTGGCAGTGGCAGTAAGAGCTATTACGGGTATCTTTTTTTCGAAAGAATCGATGATAGTACGCAAGCGGCGATACTCGGGCCTGAAATCGTGCCCCCATTCTGATATACAGTGAGCTTCATCTACCGCCACGAATGACAGGTTGATGGTTTTCAGAAACTCAACATTTTCTTCCTTGGTAAGCGACTCAGGGGCAACGTACAGCAGTTTTGTCAGTCCGTTGCTCAGATCTTTCTTTACATCCAGTATCTCTGCTTTGCTCAATGAGGAGTTGAGCACATGAGCGATACTGTCGTAGGTGGCAAAATTACGGATGGCATCTACCTGGTTTTTCATCAATGCAATCAATGGCGAAACAATGATTGCTGTACCCGGGCTGATAAGGGCAGGCAATTGATAGCACATAGATTTGCCTCCACCGGTGGGCATGATAACAAAACTATCCTCCCCTTCCAATAAGTTATGAATAATGGCCTCCTGGTCTCCCTTAAACTTATCGTAACCAAAAATCTGCTTTAAAAGCATTTTAAGAGAAACTTCACTTTTAGTCTCCATTTACCTATTTAATGAATTACAAAATTTACAAAAAAGTCCCCAAAAATTATCCCGGCAGTAATTGACATTCTCCGGGAGAAAGTGGCCAAAACCCTTGCAAAGAAAGACAAACCTACAAAACAATCATATTAGCATTCAGCAGGAATTTGCAATTACGGAAACAAAAAAAACCGTAGGTTTGTAGAGTAAATTTACTATTTAATAAATTCAGTGCAAAATTATTTAACGCTAATAAACCTATTTGACGTTGAAAACACGTGACGAGATCAAACAATCTGCTATTGAGACCATTACAATCGAAGCGCAAGCCATTGAAAACCTGAAAAACTACATCACCGACGACTTTGCATGGTGTGTTGAAAAAATTATCAACAGCAAGGGCAGGGTTGTCATTACCGGGATTGGGAAAAGTGCCATTATTGCCTCCAAAATAGTTGCTACTTTAAACTCTACGGGTACGCCTGCTATTTTCATGCATGCTGCCGATGCCATTCATGGCGATCTGGGTATCGTTCAAAAAGAAGATATTGCCATCTGCATCAGCAATAGCGGCAATACTCCCGAGATAAAAGTGCTGACACCCATGCTCAAGGCGCTGGGCAACTGCCTGATAGCCATGGTAGGCAACCTGGACTCTTACCTGGCCCGCCAGGCCGATCTGATCATCAATACCACAGTAGAAAAAGAGGCCAGCCCGGGCAACCCTGCTCCCACAAGCAGCACTACCGCCCAACTGGTAATGGGAGATGCCCTGGCTGTTGCACTGCTGCAGTGCCGGGGGTTTTCAACCCAGGATTTTGCCCGGTACCACCCGGGAGGAGCTCTGGGCAAACAGCTTTATCTGAAGGTAAAAGACCTCTACATCAACAACGAAAAACCCCAGATACACCCCACTGCCAACATCAGGGAGGTAATCCTGGAGATCAGCACCAAACGCCTGGGAGCTACCGCCGTAATTGAAAACAACATCCTACTGGGGATCATTACCGATGGAGACCTCCGGCGCATGCTCCAGAAAAGCGTTGCTACCGAATCTCTCACCGCCAGAGATATCATGAGTGAAAACCCTAAAACTATTCCGCCCGACATGCTGGCAGTGGAAGCTTTACACATGATGCAAAACAACAATATCACTCAATTGCTTGTTGTAAACAATACACAATACCTGGGCATAGTGCATTTGCATGATATCCTCAATGAGGGGATTATCTGATTACCCAACCCTAAACTTTGATTCAACCCATCGGTAGGTTGCACACTTTATTAACTTTTCTATTAACGTAAATTCTCTCTTTTATGAGCCAGCTTATAAACGATTTCAATGATTACAGGGCCAGAATGAACGAAAAAATCCTGGGAGCCGACAACCTGGTGATCAAAAGATTATTTAACCTCGATACCAACACCTATGCAGAGGGTGCCCTTAGCAGCAAAGTGAAGGAGATGATAGGGCTATCGGCATCGATGGTGCTTCGCTGCGACGATTGTGTAAAATATCACCTGCAAAAGTGTCATGAATTGGGTGTAACCACCGAGGAGGTTTTTGAGGTGTTTGCCGTATCGAGCATTGTGGGTGGCACCATTGTAATACCCCATTTGCGACGCGCTGTTGAGTTCTGGGAGGAGCTTGTAAAAACGAACTCTTAACACACCAAATGTTTTAATTTGTCTAACTTTGCGCCGGGTTTTTCAGCCAATCCCTTCCAAACAGCAAATTCTATGAAGCTCTACACCGAACACCTTGTAAAGAAGTATAAAAAAAGAACTGTAGTAAAAAAGGTTTCCGTTGAGGTAAGCCAGGGCGAGATTGTAGGGTTGCTGGGCCCCAACGGTGCGGGTAAAACCACCACCTTCTATATGATAGTGGGTTTGATCAAACCCAACGAAGGGCGCATTTTTCTGGAAAATACTGAGATTACCAATGAGCCGATGTACAAAAGGGCACAGAAGGGCATTGGATACCTGGCGCAGGAAGCCAGTGTATTTCGCACCCTGAGTGTAGAAGACAACATAAAAGCTGTGCTGGAATTCACCAAAAAAACGAAAGCAGAGCAGGAGGAAAAGCTGGAAACCCTTCTCGATGAGTTTGGTCTTCAGCACATTCGCAAAAGCAAAGGGATCACCTTGTCGGGAGGTGAGCGGCGACGCACCGAAATAGCCCGATCGCTGGCCGTTGACCCCAAATTCATTCTTCTGGATGAGCCCTTTGCCGGTGTAGACCCTATTGCCGTAGAAGATATTCAAACCATTGTAAGCAAGCTTAAGGAGAAAAACATCGGGGTGCTCATTACCGACCACAATGTGCACGAAACCCTCAATATTACCGACAGGGCTTACTTGCTATTTGAGGGCTCCATACTAAAGGCCGGCACTGCCGAAGACCTTGCCGGCGATGAGCAGGTACGGAAAGTTTACCTGGGTGAGAAATTCGAGCTGCGCCGCTGACAGATACTAAAAAGGTCTCATCTCCATGAGAATGATCTGCCATACGTGTGCCACTCCCTGCGATGTAAGCCAGGGTGCCAGTACCAGAAGAAGTCCGAAAAAAGCCAGAAACCCGATACTGAACCAGTCGCCTCTGGTATAGGTACCTCTCCATGATGTAAGCGAAAAATCTTTTCTGGCAGCAGCCTCTGCAACTATGGATGTTCCCTGTGCTTCTTGCCTGCGTTTGGCAAGAAACTTAAAAGCCAGCCCCAGGTCATCAATGGTAATAAACACCCCTCTGATGATCCGTTCCCAGATGGCTACACGGGTGCCGGCCCGTGCAACCCGACTGCTGGTTTGGGCTACAGCCCTGGCTCCTGCCGATAAGCCTGCCATACCAAATAAAACATCGAGATAAAGGGCAAGCCAAAAGGCAAAAACAATCAGGCCAATATCCAGTTTAAGCTCCCAGAGCGTTTCCAGCAAGGCATACTTCCCATTTTTGCTCAGAAGATACTGCCGCAGAATTTCCAGCAACCCGTGTACCGACACAACGGCAACCAGCCAGAACAACCCCAGCCATATACTTAAAATTATGGCCAGCCCAATATAAAGCACATTGAACAGGGTGCTGGAATCGTGGTGGATGATCCAGCGGATCAAAGGATTTATGTTTTCTTCTGACTGTGGAGCATCTACAGGCACACCACCGGGAACTGTAATTTTTTCTTCCATGCTATTTTTTATACAGGAGAACCACAGCATGTGCGGCAACCCCTTTTTCTTCTCCCACAAAACCAAGTTTTTCGGTGGTAGTGGCTTTGATGGAAACATCTTCCTCTTCCAGACCTACTATTCCGGCAATGATTTGCTGCATGCGGGGGATAAACTCTGCAATTCTGGGTTTCTGCAACGATACAGTTGCATCAATATTTCCGGGCTCAAAACCCTTTGTGCGGATCAACTCAACGGTTTGTTGCAGCAGCAGCTTACTGTCAACCCCTTTGAGCGATGGATCGGTATCTGGAAAATGATACCCTATATCGCGCATACCGGCTGCTCCCAGCAAAGCATCCATGATAGCATGGAGCAACACATCGGCATCCGAATGACCCAGCGAGCCTTTCTCATGAGGAATTCCGATGCCTCCAATGGTAAGCACAAGGCCTTCCTGCAGCCGATGCACATCATATCCGAAGCCAACCTTAATCTTCATAAATATTCTGATCTAAAAAATAATCCCTGCCTCCCCTTAGGAAACAAAACCAGTACCATGAGAGAAGGCAAAAATACAAAGTATGTTTGTGCCTGCAAAATCAAAAAAAATGGGTCGAGGTGTTTTGCAACATCCCGACCCGTTGAGCCTTCCGAAAAAAGGAAGAAAAATCGTTACTGCCCTATTGAGCCAAGGGCATCAAAATCGAATGTAAGTGAGAACCGGAGTACATTCTCCAGCGGGCTGCGTTGCATTACAGGGATGATGTAAGAGAAATCCAGACCGAAAACATTGTATTTCAAGCCCACTCCCAGGGTAAAAAACTTACGGTTTCCTTTGGTTTCATGCTCATGAAAATATCCTCCCCGGATGGCAAATTGCCGGTCGTACCAGTATTCCATACCAAAGCCATAGGTTATTTCCTGCATTTCTTCTCTGAATCCATCGGGTGCATCATTGAAAGAACCGAACATCCCTGCAACTACAGAGCGGTTGGGGTCCTGCCCTCTGAAAATCACCAGATTATTATCGTCATCTCTCACCAGTTCGCCCTGTTCGTTGCGCATATAGATGGGAGGTGTAGGCACAAGGAGCTTATTGAGATCAAGACTAAAGGCAATGGAGTTATATTCGTCGATATCAAGACGAAGGGTAGGCCCTAAGCGCAGGTTGATGGGGATAAAATTAGCGTTGAAGTCATCGGAGTAAGAAATTTTATTACCGATATTGGAGATATTGATCCCTGCAGAGAAGGTAGCAGGAGTTCTTCTCCAGTCGAGTTCTCTTTCGTAGTAAGCAGAAACATCGGCAGCAAGTGCACGTCCGGGATTGGTGGGCTGCCCTCCCACATCCTGCCCCTGGGTAAGGTTGGAGTGAATGTAGCGCAGTGCAATTGCACCTGAGATGTTCTCTCCGAGTTTACGT
The DNA here is from genome assembly GCA_046291875.1 of Bacteroidales bacterium. Classification (GTDB taxonomy): domain Bacteria; phylum Bacteroidota; class Bacteroidia; order Bacteroidales; family UBA7960; genus SKVR01. Next base: position 42,861 of record JBKBSF010000008.1, read on the forward strand.
GCATAGGCCACATCAAGGGCAAACTCGCTGGGGCGATAAAGGCCTAATTCCTGCCCTCCCTCTCCTGTAAACATAATGTCGCCAAGGGAGAAAAACATAAGCGAAGCTGCAATGGTTTGCATGTCGTCGATTCGCTTAAAGCCACTCAGGTAAGAAAGATTGATATCGTTTACCAGGTTGCGCAGCCAGGGGGTATAATTCAGTGCCAGTCCCATGTCCTGTTCTATAAAAGCAAATTTGGCAGGGTTCCAGTGCATGGAATTTGCATCGGGCCTGGAAGAAACCCCCACATCGCCCATAGCCCCGGAACGCGCATCGGGAGCGATCATCAGGAATGGCACCGCAGTGGTAATGGTGCGAACACGATTCTGACCCAAAAGGTCGCTATAGTTGGGAGGTGTATCCTGACCCAGTGACAGCAAACTGGAGGTAAGAAAAAAAGACAGCGCCAAACTCATATATACTGTCTTATTGAAAATCAACTTTGTCATTACTATTGAAATATTAATGTAAATATGTGATGCATTTGAAGACTAATGTCCTTAAAGAAAGAAGGTTGCAAATAAACCGCAAACCTACGCTTTTTTTCCCAATCCTGAGCAAAAAACCTGATGCCGCCGGATACCGGAAAATACTAACGAACCTTACCCCTCCTTATTGTCTGGCGGTTTGGAGAAAAGCAAAAAATCCGCAATCCCCCGATACCCTGCAAGGGTTTTCCTTTGGGCAATCACCGCATTATAATAAGTTTCTCCGACTTGTGCACCTGCTCGCCCCTGTCGGTTGTTACAAACACCCTGAACACATAAATGCCGGTATTGAGCAATGTCCCCCCACTGTCGCGCCCATCCCACCTGATGGGTGGAATATCAAACCCCGATGCATAGATCTTTTCCTCAATGGTATTAACCAACTGGCCATTGAGGCTGTGTATATCAATTCTGACCAGCAACTCCGAGGCCGGTTTGTTGTGTGAGAAAATAAATTCGGTGTTGTCGCGAAACGGATTGGGGAAATTCAGCAGATTGGAAATCTCAATACCGGGAGCTGCCGTAACAATAAAATCAATAGAAGCTATGGAAACATTGTTATGCACATCCCATGCCCTGAGCGTAAGGGTATACTCCCCTTTCTCCAGATTAAAGAAGGGATATACCACCCTGCCCGAGGTGAAGTCGTTGAGGTTGGCCTGGTAAAAATTATTCAGCACAATGGGCCTGGATGTATCATCGTTGAGAAATGCAACAATATCATGCCCAATGTGCCCGGTGGTATTGATACCACTTTCATCGCTCAGGTAAGCAAGTAAAATGGGGTCAGGGCCGGTTCGGTCGCCAGAGCGGAAACCGGTGTTATTCAAGTACAGGGCGATCTCAGGCCCCTGGTGATCAGGAATGAAATCCGAAGCGGTTCCCGAAACAATAAACTGGTCGAAATATCCATTGCCATCGGCATATTCGCCATCATCGAAATAATAACTTATTTTACCAAAACCGGTATTGTAGGAAATATCTCTTGGAACGATAAAGGAGAATTCAAATTCGCCGTTCACAATACTTGCTTTACCGCGGTACAATATTCTGTTTTGCATGGTAAATGGTGCGGCAGTACTCCCGGGGTCGTTGCCCAGGGTAGAGAAATTGCCTTTCTTATCGTAAATGGTGGGATAGATTACGCCATTGTAAGAAGTAGCTTTTACCCCCGAGGGGTCGTGAATTTCCCCTCTGATGGTAACCTGTTGCAATGCCTTTATGGTATCAGGGACTTCGGTGGTTACTGCAGTATAGCGGGGATAAGCCATTTGCATGGAAGGATCGCCCAGAAGAACGAAGTTTTTCAAAGCATCTGATGAACTGCTTTGCACCTTCGACATCCTGATAAGATCGCCAAGACGGGGCATTTCGCCATTGTCCATCGGGATAAATGCATTGCGCATAAATGCGTCATTGAGCGAAAAGTTACTCCCCGACCATGCCAGCCTGGTGGTGGTAAAAAGTGCTACTGCACCTCCATTGGGTTTCAAAAAGATACGCACCCCGGCAGAAAGCTCATTGGGATCAGGCTGGTCAAAACTGCTGAATTCGCATGTGGCAGTCATAAACACAGGCAGGTTGTAAAAATTGCCCCAGGAGGTAATATCATCGAAAGTGAGTATCCTCTCATGTGCAAGCCCCAACACACCCCCGTGACCTATATAATTGATCAGCAATGCCCCCTGATTAACCCGGCTGTTGATGGCCCGGTTCACTTCCGGATAGCGAGAGCCTCCGGCAAGAGTTACTTGCTCGTAAGCATCAAGGTAAATTTTTTCGATATTATATACTCTTTGATGAGCAGCCATATAACCGGCAATTTGCTCCGATTGCGTAAAGTGTGTGTTGCTGTCTTCATCGTCGGCAATAAGGGTGATTATATTTCGCCAGTCGGCATAGTTGGATACAACACCGGCAAATCGCGGATCGTCGGTACCGGGCTGCAATCCCGGTACTCGCTGATTGTAGCGGATAATCTTATCTACCACAAACCGGGCCTCATCCACCGAACGTACCGGAAACCGGCCAATACCCAGATCAATGGCACCAAACGCATCGAGCCCCTCGTGGTCGTCGAGCAGTCCGAAAAAGTCGTCGGTAATAAAAGAGGATGAAGGACTTAGCGAGGCGCGGGTCTGGAAGGTGGGAATAAAATTGCCGCCAAAACCCAGACGGTTGCGATTATCGTAAGTGCCACTGCCGAAAAGTAAAAGATAGCGTGGAAAGGCACCCGTATCATGTCCACGATCGTAGTACATTTTCATAAAATTGCGGATGGCAGCAATATCGGGCACTCCAGATGAGAATTCATTGTAGATCTGCTGGGGTGAAACCAGTTTCACGGTGAGCCCGTCATAGATCCTGCGAAATTCAGCCAGCCTTTCTGCCTGGGGTCTGAAAAGATCTGGCACCACAATAATAAGATCGTGAACCTGCGATCCGTGCAAATTCTGGTTTGCTACACTGCCACGGAGTTCAGGTCTGAGATAGTTCTGGTTGCGAAACACTACATATTCCCTTACCTGTTCTGCAGGAGCAGAAAATGCTGCGGCGCTGCCAGAAAGCTGAAATTGCTGAAGGCCTGCATTGAGAGGGTCTGTAACATCCCATATCAATGATCCGGAGGCAATGCCATTGAGCTGGAAACGAGCCACATGCCCCTGTCCGGCAATGGCCGGATTGCGAAAAAACATCTGGTCGCCGGTCATAATCAATTGCCGGCGTGCATTCACCTGAATAAAGCGCAACCAGCCTCTTGCACTGGTACTGCTGCGATTGTAGGTAAGATTCAACGGGATGCTTTCTCCTGATACAGTGAATTGAAAATCGCGCGTAGCATCAGTAGCAAACATACCTGTGCTGTTGCCCATGGAAACTCCCGGCATTGCAATACTCCCCGACTGCCCCGACGCAGAGACAGAAAAACTGCTTGCCACAGGTGAACGGGCAGCTGTATGCAACTGTACATTTACAGGAAACTGAGTGAGCAGGTTGGGAAAGGTAAAGGTGAACTCACGGCTCAGGGTTACATCAAAAAGCTCCCCAAACCATAGCTTCCCGCTCCCGACAAGGTTTACAAGTTCTCTTTGGTGCACTGCATAATCCAGAAAATCAGTTACCTGATGAGTGGGAGAATCGGCAATGCTGGGAAATTGTTCAACTCGCTTACCGTTGTTTTGGCTGTGGGTAATAAAATAGCAAGTTTCATTGGCATAGAGGTGCATCTGGTAGCGATATACACCCCTTGTTTCATCCAAAGCCCATCGATGCGGAGACTGCCCATAGAAAAGGATGTAATCGTCGCCGGAGAAATTTCCACTTCCCGAACCACTGATCCAGATCGCATTTTCCTGAAGATCGGTAAAACGATCATCTGCATTGGCTTCAGGCAACATCCCCCCCCCGTTTCCAAACAGCTGCAGGGTCGATTTGCTTATCTGTGCCGGATCCATGCCCAGACTCACCAAATCCTGAAAGGTAAGCCTGTAAATGCCATCCTGCTTCACGCATACTCTGTACCAGTTGCCGGAGGCAAGTACAGATTGCTCAGGATAGCTGTGAAGAGGAGAATACTGTAATGTGGTATCAAAAACCAGATGAGATTTCAGGTTGAAACTCACAAGTTTTTCATATTGCCCGTTGACAAAACGAACAGGTACCACTTTGGCAACCGAGAAATGCTCGCCCCCACTGATCTCATGGGAGGAAATCAACCGGAAGTCAGGTTCATTGAAACCCATTTGCCCGAGAATCTCAGCCTCCTGGGCAGTACAGAGTTCTATCTCAATCTCCTCCATTTCAAACTGATAAGAGAAATGAGGCAATGACAGGACCTTGCGATGCACATAAAGGGGGATAGCCGGCATGCTGTCGGAATGTATGGCTCCGGCAAAACGTAGTGCCGGCACAAAGGTACTTTCCTCACTCCCGGCAAAAGCCTGCTGCCATGGCACTTCTACGCGATTTTCCTGTCCCCGTAAAGCCACTGGCTGAAACAGGAGAAACAACCACAGCGCAGTTATTCCGGATAAAAACCGATTTTTCAAGATCATGATTATAATGCGTATTACTTCTAAAACATTGGCAAATCATAGTAAGGTAACAATCGTTGCAGGGTTTTATAAAACCCTTCTTGCAAAATTCCGTAAAAAACTACAATCTTTCGACATTTTATTTAAACGTTGAGCCATTAGTATTATTTTACCAACAGGGGTTGTAAAATTTTAGCCGCATAAAAGCGTTATCACAGAGTGTGCAACCTAATTACCAGAAATCCGTACAAATGTTAAAACCAAATCCTGTAAAATTGTTTATATTCATCGCAGCTATGTTTGTATGGGTGTATGGAGGGAAGCGGGTTTCAGCACAGGATCCTCTGTTTTCGCAGTTCTATGCCAATCCCCTGTATCTCAACCCGGCCCTTGCCGGTGCAGAGGGCTGCGGTCGTTTGGTCTTCAATTATCGCAATCAACCATTTCCAGCTTTTGGCACCTTCTCTACCTATAGTGTTTCTGCCGACCAGCATTTCAGCAGTGTATCCGGAGGGCTGGGTATACTTGCAATGCACGACAACCAGGGCGGGCTGCTCAACACCACACAGGTAGGAGTGGTGTATGCTTACCAGACCCAACTCACCCGAACATGGTATGCCAATTTTGGCATTCAGGCCAACTACATCAATCATTACCTTAACTGGGATGAGTTGATCTTTGCCGATCAGTTCAATCCGGCAGGGCCGGCACTACCGGCCCAGGAACTGCCCCCCGGACAGTTGTCAGATCATTTGCCCGATCTGGCTGCAGGTGTAGTAATCTACAATGGGCGCTTTTATGGCGGATTGGCGGCACACCATCTCAACCAGGCAGGCTCATCTCTTTTTCCCGACGAGAAACTGCCGCTCAAACTTACCCTGCATCTGGGCTACGAATTCAGTGCGAAACCAGCACGGGCCAGCCATGCTACACAAGAGGGGGTTAGCTTCTCGCCAAATCTTATAATACAATCTCAATCAGATTATTACAGAATAAATTACGGGTTTTACACCCACCTCAACCCCCTGGTGGCAGGCATTTGGTTCAGGCACGGTGTAAAACACCCAAATTCACTGATTTTTCTACTGGGTATAAAACAGGTGAATTACGCCATAGGCTATAGTTATGACCACTCATTATCAGGGTTTTCTGCCACTGGCCGGGGAGCCCATGAAATAGGTGTTTTACTTAATTTTAATTGTGCGGCTCCAAATATGAAATACCGCATACTAAATTGTCCGAGTTTTTAGTTATTTTTGTACGCATTTCAAAAAAGAACACGATTATGACAAGGAATCCCAAAACCCTTCTCGTATTAATGGCCCTGGGTTTGGCCATTACATCATTTTCCTCCTGTAAGAAGGAAACCTCTCCTACCACAGGATGGGCCTACAACGATCCCCGTACCGGAGGTTTCGAGGTAAGACCTTACCAGGAGCAGGAAACAGGCCCCGGCCTCGTATTTATCGAAGGTGGTACCTTTGTAATGGGCCGCACCGAGCAGGATGTGATGTTCGACTGGAACAATCAGCCTCGCCGCGTTACCGTTTCATCTTTTTATATGGATGAAACCGAAGTTCGCAACCTCGACTACGTAGAATACCTTTACTGGCTGAGCCGTGTTTTTGGCGAAACCTATCCCGAGGTAGTAAGAAAAGCGCTTCCCGATACACTCGTATGGAGAGAAAGGCTTGCTTACAACGAACCTTATGTATACAATTACCTGCGCCATCCGGCTTACAGAGACTACCCGGTGGTAGGTGTAAACTGGCTACAGGCCAACGAATATGCCGCATGGCGTACCGACAGGGTTAACGAAATGATCCTGATCCGCGAAGGCATCCTTCAGTGGGACCCCGACCAGGTAAACGAAAGAAACTTTAATACCGAAGCCTATCTTGCCGGCCAATACGAAGGTATGGTTAGAAGAAACATGCGCGACCTTGACCCCAGAGGTACGGGTGAACGCAGGGTAAGACGCGAAGACGGTATTTTATTACCCGCTTACAGACTGCCCACCGAAGCTGAATGGGAATTTGCTGCACTGGGTCTGATCGGAAATACTATTTACGAAAGAGTAGTAGAAAGAAGATTGTACCCCTGGAACGGACATGTGATCCGCAGCAGCGACCGCAAAACCATGGGTACCATTATGGCCAATATCCAGAGAGGCCGCGGAGACCTTATGGGTGTTGCCGGAAACCTCAATGACGCCGGAGAAATAACAGTTCCTGTATTTGCCTACTGGCCCAACGATTATGGCCTCTACAATATGGCCGGAAACGTAAATGAATGGGTAGCCGATGTATTCCGTCCGCTCTCTCATGAAGATGTTGCCGACTTCCGCCCTTTCCGCGGTAATGTATTCCAGACTCCTCTCCGCGATGAGGATGGCAATATTGCTCCCAAAGACAGCCTGGGACGTTTGATCTATCGTGATGTAACGGCTGAAGAAAGTGCCACCCGCCGCAACTACCGTTTTGCCGACAATATCGGCCACCGCGATGGCGATTTCTCCTCCAGCATTTTCTTTGCAGAACCCGAAAGACTGGAGTCGCAGCCCAACCGTTTGATGTACGAATATGGTGTAGCATCACTTATCAACGATGAAGCCCGCGTATACAAAGGTGGTAGCTGGAAAGATCGCCCCTACTGGATCGTTCCCGGAACCCGCAGGTTCCTCGATCAGAACGAAGCCACCAACGATATTGGTTTCCGCTGCGCAATGACCCGCGTGGGAAGCCCCGTGGGATACTAAGACTTAAAACTGGGATTCTTAAATAGTAATGCAACCCCATCTGCTTTCAGGAGATGGGGTTTTTTTTAAATATCAGCCCCGCCAACCCAATATGCAACAAGATATCCAAACGCTTCATCAGGCTATCCTTCAGGGAGCCCAGATATCTATCGACAGCCGCCAGATCTCGCCAAACACCATTTTCTTCGCTCTGAAAGGAGAAAAAGCCGATGGAAACGACTTTGCCCTTGAAGCCCTTCAGAAAGGTGCTCTGCTGGCAGTGGCCGACAAACCCTCCCTGCCCGCTGATCAGCCACGCCTTATCAAAGTAAAAAACTGCCTGCAAACGCTTCAGCAGCTTGCCCGCTTTCATCGCAATACTTTTAACATACCAGTGCTGGCCATAACCGGCTCCAATGGAAAAACCACTACCAAAGAGCTTGTAAGCACTGTACTCGCACAAAAATACCATACACATTTTACGCAGGGCAACTACAACAACCACATTGGAGTGCCTCTTACTTTGCTTCGGATGAATACCCAACATCAAATGGCTGTGATTGAAATGGGGGCTAACCATATGGGTGAAATCGATTTATTATGCCAGATCGCAGACCCGGATCACGGGCTGATTACCAACACCGGCAAAGCACATATTGAAGGCTTTGGATCGGTAGAAAATATCGTAAAAGGCAAAACAGAGCTCTATCGCTACCTGATTCAAAGAAAGGGAAGCATTTTTGTAAATGCCGACAACTCCACCCTCATGGAGCACCTCAGGGGTTTCCCCAATGTATTTTCCTTTGGAAAACAACCCGGCCACCAGGTTTGGGGGAAGATAGTATCGGCAGAACCCTTTCTTGTGGTTGAAGCCACAATCCCGGCAGATGGCAACAGCGAAACCCAGACCATACCCACCCAACTGATCGGAGGTTACAACTTCGAGAATGTAATGATGGCCGTTTGCGTTGGCAGCCACTTTGGGGTTTCTCTCCCGGAAATTGCATTGGCAATTGGCAGCTATACTCCACAAAACAGCCGCTCGCAATTTACCGATACGGGTACCAACAAGGTAATCTGGGATGCCTACAACGCCAACCCTACCAGTATGAGCCTGGCCATTGAAAATTTTGCAGCCATGTCGGATTCCCCCAAGGCTCTTATCCTTGGCGATATGCTTGAAATGGGATCTACAGCCTTGCAGGAGCATCAATACATCGCCGATCTGGTTCAGGCCAAAGGGTTTCAACTCTGCTTGCTGGTGGGCCAGGAGTTTGACGTCCTGCAGTCGTTACCCGGGCACATACACCAGTTTCCCTGCACCGATACGGCAGCACGATGGTTGAAAAAAAATCCATTGAAAGGATACACCATCCTGGTGAAGGGATCAAGAGGAATTGCACTGGAAAAGCTCAAACCGTTGCTGTGAAACTACTAATCAGTTAAGGCCTATACTCCTTGTTAAGCTTTTTTTAAACCTCACAATGGGAAAAAATCGTATTTTTGCATCCTGGCATTTTAGGCAATTTTTATACTGAAAATCAGTTTATATCATATTAATTCAGACATTTCTACACCCACTGGTCAGATCTTGAGCCATCAAACAAAAGGGATCTCTTGGCAGACCAATAAAACTTAAAGCAGCACATGAAGAAAGGTTTTTCTTTTAGCAAGATTTGTATCCTGATTGGTTTATTCCTGTTAACCCATTTGCCTCTCAGCGCCCAGATAGATACAGCGGATGTCAGGAGGTTGATGAATGAAGGTTTGATCCGGCTTCAGAACCGGGAACTGCGCCAGGCCATTCAAATATTTGACCAGGGCCGTGAGATGCTTTACAAGTTTGCAGTGGAACTGGATGAACGCAACCAAAACCTGATCACCTCGCACGATCTTACCCGCCAGGCAGAGAGACTTATTCAGCAGGGCAATCTTGAGCAGGCCCTCGACTTACTGAATGAGGCCATAGCATTGAATGATCAGAATATTGAGGCATACAAATTCAGAGGATCAATACGCCTTACCCTAGAACAACGTATAGAAAGGGTGCGCGATCGCGATTACATTGGCCTCATCAACGATTACACCAATGCCATCCGTATTGTGGACAGAAAGATTGGCACTACACCCCGCAACAGCCAGGAGAGAAAAGAACTGGAAAAGGAAAGAGCCAAAATACTGATCAATCGTGCTTACGTTAAAATGCAGTCCAACCGCACTCCTGGATTTTACTCTGCCATCGACGATTATACCGATGCCATTCGCAACGATGATCAGAACTGGGATGGCTTTTTGGGAAGAGCGGTGGCCTACAATAAGATCAGAGAATATCGCCGTGAGGTAAACGACTTACTCAAAGCTATTGAACTTATGCAACGCTATGAATTCCGGATGACTGACCGGGAATGGAGTGAGCTTTACCTGACCGTGGCCATGGCTTATGCCAATCTGCGCGACTCGCGCAACGCCTACGATTACGCTCAAAGGGCCTACAACCTGGGCAACCTGGAAGCCGAAAGGATCATGAACAGAAACCGCCCCTAGAGGCATTGAAAATAAATAGTAAAAGCTGTCAGCCACCCTGCTGGCAGCTTTTTTAACGTATTATCAAACCAAATATCGTTTTTATGGAAATTGACAAACAAATACTGGAAAGAGCCAAGGTATGGCTGGGAAGTGATTTTGACCCAGAAACACGACAGCAGGTGGAAAACATGATACAAAATGATCCCAAAGAACTCACAGAATCCTTTTACCGCGATCTGGAGTTTGGCACCGGAGGATTAAGAGGGATTATGGGAGTGGGTACCAACCGTATGAATAAATATACAGTGGGTATGGCTACACAGGGACTTGCCAATTACGTAAAAAAATCTTTCCCCGGCCAGCAGCTTAAAGCTGCCATCGCTTACGACTGCCGCAACAACAGCCAGTTCTTTGCACAAATAACCGCTGAAATACTTTCAGCCAACGGGTTTAAAGTATATCTTTTTGACCAGTTGCGCCCCACTCCAGAGCTTTCCTTTGCCATCAGACACCATGGCTGCCACACGGGTATTGTAATTACGGCTTCACACAACCCAAAGGAATACAATGGCTACAAAGTATACTGGAACGATGGTGGCCAGTTAGTAGCACCCCACGACACCAATGTAATCGAGGAGGTATTGCGCATCAAAGGGATTGGAGAGGTAAATTTCAATAGCAAGTCTGAAAACATTACCCCTCTTGGAGAGGAGACCGATAAAGCGTACATCAGTGAACTGGTAAAGCAATCGCTTTCGCCCCAGTTGATTAAAAAACACAGCGATACATGCATTGTCTTCACCCCTATTCATGGAACCTGTGTAGACATTGTACCCTCAGCATTAAAGGCTTATGGTTTTACCAATTTGCACAATGTACCCGAACAGGATGTTACCAGTGGTGATTTCCCCACAGTGCACTCCCCTAACCCCGAAGAACCTGCAGCACTGGAAATGGCATTGACCAAAGCGCGCGAAATTGATGCTGAGCTTGTTATGGCTACCGACCCGGATGGCGACAGAGTGGGTATTGCAGTAAAAAACCCCAGCGGCGAATTTGAATTGCTCAATGGAAACCAAACCGCCTCCCTCATCATTTTTTATCTGCTTACAAAATGGAAAGAAACCGGTAAACTACAAGGCAAAGAATACATCGTAAAAACCATCGTAACCACTGAATTGCTGCGCGAGATTGCTGCCAGTTTTCAAACTGAATGCTACGATGTGCTTACAGGGTTTAAATTCATTGCCGAGATCATTCGCAAACTGGAAGGGCAGAAACAGTTTATTGGAGGAGGAGAAGAAAGCTACGGATACCTTGTGGGAGATTATGCCCGCGACAAAGATGCTGTGGTAGCCTGCTGTATTATTGCTGAAACACTGGTTTGGGCCAAAGAAAGTGGTAAGTCGCTTTACGAACTGCTTATCGATATCTATTTGCAGTTTGGTTTCTTCAAGGAAAAACTTCTCTCCATTACCCGTAAAGGAAAAGAGGGCATGGAAGAAATACAGCAGATGATGGAAAATTTCCGAAACACCCCACCCACTTCACTAAATGGTTCCAGGGTGTTGATGATCAAAGATTACAAGGAAAGCATCAGCCGCGATCTGCAAAAAGGAACTCAGGAAGTTATTGACATGCCCCGTTCGAATGTACTGCAGTTTTTCCTTGAAGACGGAAGCAAAATAACCATGCGCCCCAGTGGTACCGAACCCAAAATAAAGTTCTATTTTGGCACCCGCCTTCCCCTGGCAAGGAGGGAAGATTTCGAGGCAGTAAACCAGGAAATTGACCTTAAACTGGATCAGTTGATGAAGAGCCTCAACCTTTAACAAAAAAAAATTCAGCAAGCTCAACCTAAACTAAAAAACCTCATTACTTTTGCCCGGTTTTTCAAAAGTAATGAGGTTTATTTTTTTGTCCTATGCGCACCATCATCCTGCTGATAATATCCAATATTTTTATGACTTTCGCATGGTATGGTCATTTGAAATTCAAGCATGTAGCCCTGTGGAAAGTCATCCTGATTGCCTGGTTCATTGCATTGTTTGAATATATTTTTCAGGTACCGGCCAATCGTCTGGGGCATGGCCAGTTCAATGCAGCACAGCTCAAAACCATCCAGGAGGTAATTACCCTGGTGGTGTTTGCCGTATTCTCGGTGTGGTATTTAAAGGAGGAGTTCAAATGGAATTACGCCGTGGGCTTCCTGTTCCTGATACTGGCAGCATTCTTTATCTTCAAAAAGTGGTAGTTTTCCCGGTTCTGTTACCTGAAAGCACTCCTTTCTTCGCGTAGGTGTTGCAGTTTTTCTTCATTGTCCGGATCCATCCGGTGAGCCTGGTAGGCTTCTATAAACCGCGGATGTCCTTTATAAAGGGTGGTAAGCCTCTTTTCAACCGGCACAAGCATAACAAACAAAAAGAAAAGGCTAAAAAGCAGAGAACGGCTCAGAAATTGCTTCATAAAGGCCCCTTCGGTTTTTTTGTATTTCAGAATGAAAAAGCAGAACAATGTAAAACCCAGGTTCATGGCAAATGAAAACCCAAGCAAAAAGTGCATCCCCCGGTAAAACTCCACTGTATGCACTATGGTAATAAAGCTCAATGAATAGATTAATCCTGCGATTATACTTGAAATAACGCGCAAGGGAGAGAGTTTCTGGCGCTGGCTTCGGTTAAAGAGGTCCTTCAATCCCATTTCGTTGAAAATGAAAAATCCAAACCACATGTAATAAATAGAAACCAATACCAGGAGTATGCGCAAAAACACATACATGTACATACCTGCAAATATCCTTACCGCAAGCAAAGCTGCAATTACAAGTACTGTATAAAATTCAATTTTCTTCACTTGAGTAAAATCTTAGGGTTTCGGCTAAATAAAAGGATAAGCCGTTGTTTTACAACAACCTAACTACACCTGAAAAAGAGGCATTGGCTTGTTAAGGTTAGATTGAAGCAGATTAAATAGTTAAAAAAGGCCACAATACGCATGCAAAAATGCATGATTTTTCATTAAAATACAACTTAATGTCCGATTTTGATACAACCGGATGCCGTTAAAAAGCATCAACCCATAAGAGTAAGGGGAGTGACCAGATTTACCTCTCTTTCCAGGCTGATGCCAAACTTATCATTTACAGACTGTTGAATAGCCTCAGCCAGTTTCAGCACTTCTCCGCCAGTTGCATTTCCCAGATTTACCAGAACCAATGCCTGTTTATGGTGCACTCCTGCATTTGCATATCGTTTTCCCTTCCAGCCACATTGTTCAATTAACCATCCCGCCGGCACTTTCACGCCTGCTTGCCCAAGGTCGAAATGTGGCATCCCGGGGTATTGTTGCTGCAGGGTTAAAAAATGTTCGGGTGCAATCACAGGGTTCTTGAAAAAGCTTCCGGCATTGCCTGTGTGCAACGGATCGGGCAGTTTTTCTGAACGAATGGCACGGATTACATTTACCACATCTCTGAGCCCTGGAAATCTCAGATGCTCCAGTTCTTGCTTTACAGGGCCGTAATCAAGGGTCAGTTTATGATCTTTGAGTGTCAGCCTGAAGGTGACCGAAACAATGATGTATTTCCCTTTGCCTTCTTGTTTAAAGATACTGTCGCGGTAGCCAAACCTGCACTCTTCAGGTCCGAATACAACCATCTTGCCCTTACTCAGGTCCCAGGCTTCCAGCTGATGAAAACAATCTTTGATCTCTACGCCATATGCACCAATATTTTGCATGGGGCTGGTGCCTACCCGCCCGGGAATCATGGTCAGGTTTTCCAGTCCACCCCAATTATTTTCTACACACCAATCTACAAAAGCATCCCAGTCTTCGCCTGCCATGGCCTTTACCCAGACATGCTCCTGCGACTGGTCCAGCACATATCTGCCCTTACAATTCACTCCTACCAGCAGGCCAGGAAAGTCTTCCGCAAACAAAACATTGCTCCCCCCTCCAAGAATATAAAACCCTTGTTCGTATTGCGGAACAATCTCCATAAGCCGGGGTAAAAGAGCAATATCACTCAACTCGGTATAAAAAGCTGACCTTACATCAAAGCCAAATGTATTCAGCCCTTTAAGGGGGAAATCTGTAATTACTTGCATAGAAAAGCCGGATAGGTTTCCGGCAAAGGTAAGAAAAAAGGCTGCGCATCGTTGAGCAGCCCGGGAGATCCATTGTTATACAATGATACCAAACCGTTATCTGGTGAGAATTATGGATTTCTCATTGACGAGTTTGCGCAGATTGATCAGCGCATAGCGCATTCTGCCCAAAGCTGTATTGATACTCACATTGGTCTGTTCGGCAATTTCCTTGAAGCTCATATCGGCATAATGACGCATCTTCAAAACCTGCTTCTGCTCCTCCGGAAGGTACTCGATCAGAAGCTTAACATCTTTGTGTATCTGCTCCACGATCATTTTATCCTCCACTGTTTGGTCGAAGATCCTGAGTGTTTCAAAAATATCATACTCCTCACTGTTTTCAATAAAGGGCATTCGCTTGTTCTTCCTGAAATAGTCGATGATCAGGTTGTGAGCAATACGCATTACCCAGGGAAGAAACTTACCTTCCTCATTGTACGAGCCAGCCTTAAGAGTATTAATTACCTTAATGAACGTATCCTGAAAAACATCTTCCGCTACATGCTGATCTTTCACAATAAGCATGATATAGGAAAATATTTTCCGTTGATGACGTTTGATTAATGTTTCCAGGGAAGTGTGATCACCATCAATATAAAGGCGAACCAACTCCTGATCGCTAACGATACGGTCATTCATGACAATGGCCTCCAAGTTTAGTTAAATCAAGAGTAGAGTTCTATCTATAGGCAGTCTCCTTTATATTTTTAAAATGGTGGGTAACGAAAAGAATTCAGATTATTGCTCACAAATATAAAATAATTTTCAAAGCGTTTAACATCTATTTGATTTTTTAGCATTTATTTTTTGCACATAATTCGATCAAACATCATTATACACCATCATAACAACACTTTAGACAAATCAATAACCCAAGAAAAATATAAACATGCCAGCAATAAATAATAAATCCGGGGTTTTCTTAATCTTAACAAACCCGATCGAAATTGTACACAATTGCAAAACTATTTGTACGTAATCGAACACATGAAACACTTCCTGTACCCATCCGAATCCGATGAAACACCCAGTAATATCAACCAAAGCCAATAGTTGGCACAACAATTGCAAACCTCGCTGCAGAAATCTTTGCAAAGAATCTGATCTGAATAATCTGAAACGAAAAAAATCACTATTCAACACAGCTACAAACCCATGAAAAACCGCATCAGCCTCATTGCTATTGCAATACTATTAACCACAACCTGCTTTGCAACACCTTCTGGTGCTTCTGCAAACCAACCTAAACCAGGATCACAAACACAGCTTCTGCGTCAAAGATCTGCAGAGCACCAAAAGAGCAAAATCATGCAAGGTGCTCGTTTTTTTGATGAGCAAATGAAAATTGAACACAGTGCCAACAGGGTACTCAACCACTATTGGGATGATCAACTGAACGATTGGGAGTTTGAATACCGCGAAAATTTCGTTTATGATGAAACAGGCAGACCTGTTGAGATTATTGTCGAAGCACTTTTCTGGGATGAATACGAACCCATTAGCAAAACCGTAATGACCTACCACACTGCAGGACAACTCTTCGAGGAGATCAGTTTCTACTTCGATATGGACAAGAATGAACAGTGGACCCCCTCTATGAAAAAAAGCTTCCTGTACGATGAGCACCAGAATCCAACCCTTGAGGTGCATGCCAGTTTTGACAACAACCAGTGGGAAGATTATTACAGGTTTAAAATTGATTATACCTACAATGAATCCGGAAAAATATTGACAGAAACTGCTCACTTCTGGTCATTGTTTTTGGCCGATACATGGCTGCCCTCCTACCAGCTGGAGTACACCTACAACGAGCAGGGACATCGGACATCAGAAACTTCTTACCTCCCTGATTTCGACCAGCTCACATTCATCATTGACTATAAAGAAGAATACTTTTACAACGATGCAGGGGTAGTTTACAAAGCTTACGGATACAACTTTGACCACCTGGAACAGGAATGGTTTCTGACCCTTAAAGGGACCGATATTGAATGGCACAATTTCGAAAAATGGCAGATGACCACCTTTACAGTTTGGTTAAACCTGGGTGATGATTGGGACGACTGGGATGATGACTTCAAAAAGCGCGAAGAAATTGAATGGTTTCCCTTCCTGCGTTTGTCCTTCGAATATCACCCAGAGCTACACATACAAACCCTTATGCTCGAAGAGATTTATTCTGACTGGGATGAAGACTGGATGCCCATATACCGTGAAAGAACCACCTTTAACGAGTTCAATTTCAAAACAGGTTTATTCTACGAATACATGGAGGACGATTGGGTAATGAGCGATGCATTGGTTATGGATGGAGCTTTTTCTGATGATGGCAAACCCCTGGATATCCAGATCAGAATGTTCGATGAATGGAATGACAAAAACTGGGTTCCCGTATCGCGCAAGATTTTTGAATACGACACCAACACATCTGTTCCTCAGATTCCGCAAATCAACCTGATGGCTCGTCTGTTTCCCAATCCAGCCAGCCAGCAAATTACCCTGGAGATGCCCAACCTTGAAAGCGCTGCAGAAATAAGGATCTTCAATCTTTCAGGACAAATGATTCAATATGCCAGAATGGAAGCTTTCGTCAACCAGCATACATTGAACATTGAAAATCTCCCCCAGGGAATGTATATGATTAATATTCAGTCTGGTAATGAGCAGCAAAACATTAAACTGATCAGAAAATAATTGTTATCATGCATGGCCAACCAAATACTGTTGCACAAAGGCTGGCATGCAAGCCAGCAATGGACTCAATAAAACCACTCTCCTGTAGTTTATTAAATAAAAATCCGTTCTGACACAACACATAACCACAAAGGACGCATCCCACAGCTCCCCAGCAAAGGCGTCCTTACATTTTCCCGCAATTAAACAACCCGGAGCCTGCCCTTCACAAGAGCAGGCTCTATTCTTTTGTGGTCCGCTGAACAATTTTAGCACATAAGCTCTTGTTGTTATTCCAACCTATTGTGGTAATTTTGCAGGATTTATTTTCTCCCAAGGCATGCGTAAGGAAAAACCCGTTGATCAACTCAACCCCAAAGAATATATCATCATCAAAGGAGCCCGGGTTCACAACCTGAAATCTGTTGATGTTGCCATAGAGCGTAAAAAACTGGTAGTCATCACCGGGCTATCAGGCTCCGGAAAATCATCACTTGCTTTCGACACCCTGTATTCTGAAGGGCAACGGCGTTATGTGGAAAGCCTGAGCTCTTATGCTCGGCAGTTTCTGGGCCGTATGCACAAACCCGAGGTAGATTACATCAAGGGAATTTCGCCCGCCATTGCCATCGAACAAAAAGTAAATACACGCAATCCACGCTCCACCGTAGGAACCTCAACCGAGATCTACGATTACCTCAAATTGCTATTTGCCAGGATAGGTCGCACCTATTCTCCTGTTTCAGGCAACCTGGTAAAAAGACACACGGTAACCGATGTGGTAGATTTCATCCTGGATCTGCCCGAAGATACAAAGATTATGATATTTGCCCCCATTGAGGTGGATGCGGGCAGAAGCTTTGCCCAGCAACTGTCTGTTCTTCTGCAACAAGGCTTTTCGCGGGTACTGATCAACGATGATATTGTGCGCATCGACGAACTGCTGCCCACCATAGATCAGATGAGCATCAGAAAAAAGCCCGCCATTGTGGTAGACCGCTTTTCGGTAGACAAAACAGATGCCGACCTTAAAGCCCGAATGGCAGACTCTGTGCAAACAGCCTTTTATGAAGGTCATGGAGAATGCATGCTGGAATATGAAAATCTCAGAGGGAAACACAAAGAATACTTCTCTAACCGCTTTGAGCTGGATGGAATAACCTTCGAAGAACCCTCCGTAAACCTTTTCTCTTTCAACAATCCTTTTGGTGCATGCAAAACCTGCGAAGGATTTGGAAGCATCATAGGCATTGATGAAGACCTGGTGATACCCAACAAGAGCCTATCTGTTTACGAGGAAGCTGTGGTATGCTGGAAGGGTGAAAAAATGAGCGAATGGAAAGACGCCCTGGTAAACAGTGCCTATAAGTTTGATTTTCCCATTCACAAACCTTTTTACCAGCTCAGCGAAGAGCAGAAGAAGTTGCTGTGGGAGGGCAATGAATATTTTGGCGGGATCAACGAATTCTTCAGGATGGTGGAGGAAAACACCTATAAGATACAATACCGTGTTATGCTGGCACGCTATCGTGGCAAAACCACCTGCCCCGACTGTATGGGCACCCGATTGCGCAAAGACGCCAATTATGTGAAGATTGCCGGAAAAGGAATCAGTGAACTGGTTTTGATGCCCCTGGAGGTGCTATATGAATTTTTCAAGGAATTACCCAGGCACCTGGAAACCCATGAGCAGGAGGTGGGCCGAAGGTTACTGACCGAAATCAACAACCGTCTGGAATACCTCAACGACGTGGGATTGGGCTACCTTACCCTCAACCGGCTTTCTTCAACACTTTCAGGAGGTGAATCGCAACGAATCAACCTTGCCACCTCACTGGGAAGCAGCCTGGTAGGCTCATTGTATATTCTCGACGAACCCAGCATCGGGCTGCATCAGCGCGACACTCACAGGCTTATAAAAGTTCTCAAAAGGTTGCGCGACCTGGGAAATACCGTTATTGTGGTAGAACATGATGAGGACATTATGCGAACCGCCGATCAGGTGATTGACATAGGCCCCATGGCGGGCGCATTGGGAGGTGAGGTGATCTACCAGGGCAATTATCAGAACATGCTCAAATCAAAGGAAAGCTACACTGCACGATACCTGAACCACACCCTTCAAATACCGGTTCCTGAAAAGAGAAGAAAGTGGAAAGAGTACATCGGGCTGGAGGGAGTGCGACAGCACAACCTCAAAGGATTTTCGGTTAAGATACCACTGCATGTTATGACCGTGGTAACCGGCGTAAGTGGTTCGGGCAAAACCACCCTGATCAAGAACATTCTTTTTCCTGCATTGAAAAAGATGTTCGGAGGCTATGGGGAGAAGACAGGAAAATTTGATCTTTTAACAGGAGATTACCGTTCCATCAGCGACGTGGAATTTATCGATCAAAACCCCATTGGCCGGTCATCGCGCTCCAATCCTGTTACATACATTAAAGCCTACGATGAGATCCGCAACCTCTATGCCCAGGATCCTCTTTCAAAAGCCAGAGGTTATACCCCGGGGTTTTTCAGCTTCAATATAGATGGCGGACGATGCCCGGAGTGCGAAGGAGAAGGAGAGGTAAAGATTGAGATGCAGTTTATGGCCGACATCAGCCTGCTTTGCGAAAGTTGCAATGGCACCAGGTTTAAAGAAGAGATACTCGATATAAAATTTCAGGGAAAGGCCATCAACGAGATACTCACTCTTACGGTGGATCAGGCCATTGATTTTTTCGGCCAGGCCAAAGAAAAGCCACAGGTAGCCAAAAGGATTGCCGAAAAACTCAAACCACTTCAGGACGTTGGTTTGGGGTACATTCAGCTGGGCCAGTCATCAAGCACTTTATCGGGAGGCGAAGCACAGCGGATCAAACTGGCATCCTTTCTGAGCAAAGGCACCCACCACCAGAAAACACTTTTCATCTTTGATGAACCCACTACCGGGCTGCACTTTCACGATATCCATATTCTGCTCAAGGCTTTTGAAGCCCTGCTTGTAAACGGACACAGCATTCTGATTATAGAGCACAACCCCGATGTGATCAAAGCAGCAGACTGGATCGTAGACCTGGGTCCTGAAGGGGGCGACAACGGAGGAAGTCTGGTTTTTGAGGGTACTCCAGAGCAAATCATTCTTTGCGAACAATCCTACACCGGGAAGTATCTGAAAGAGAAAATTACAAAATAAAAACGGGAAGCAACATTGCATGCTGGCCTCCCGCTTGTTTCTTACCTCAGGGAGATATCAGGCATTCTGCAAAGCCCTCTGTAGCTTTGCCTTTACATACTCTTTAAGCTCCCTGGGGGCCGAAACTTCAATTTCATCGGCCAATCCAAGAACAAAGCGCCCCACTCCTTCCAGAGAGAAAACCGGCCCTTCAAAACAATCCATTCTCATCCGGGTGCCAAGGTACCGGGTAGCTCCCGGAAACTCTTCTTCCAGCAATTGACGGGCACGTCTGCTTAAATACAACCTCACCTGTATGGGCTTGATGCCACTCATCCCAAAAATATCGATCTTCATTTGTTCGTGTTTATGCTCAAACCGGTAAGGAACTGCAGTAAGTTCAACGGAGGTGATGCGTTCCGTTTTGTATTGTTTGATCATATCGCTATCATGTTCATAAGCCAGCAGATATCGGTAATAGTTATGAAACCGGATGGGTTCTACCAAACGATCGCTGATCTGCTCACTGTTAACAGAATGGTAGCCTTTGAGCCGCACCTGGAACTTGTTTTTGATAGCATAACGCAGATCGCTGATATTGCGAGAAGTGCTTTGTTTGGAAATGGTTTCAGAGAGCTCTTCAAGGTCGGTGAGGGCGTAAAGTTTGTCGAGCAGCCCTTTTTGGATCAGCCCATCCACCCTGCTGGCCAACAAGGCCTCCCTTACACAGGCAGCCTCTTCAAGGTTAAATACGATAAGATCCTCAGGAATTACTCCTCCCTTATCAATTTTTTGAATGCGGTAACGATTTTTGACCCTTTCAATCTCAAAGCCCAGGTCACGGAGCAGCTTAAAATAGCGCTCAACGGTTCGTACGTTTACATCAAAATCTTCAGCAATTTCTGTTTTCGAACAACCCAGCGGTGTTCGCATCCGGGCTATCAATTGAAAGATCCGGTAAATTTTCTTTTGTTCGTCCATATTTCCCCTTTTGTTTTAGACAAATTAACATATAGTCGGGGGTAAAAATATGGATTGTTTTGAAATAAACAAAATACAAGATACAATAATTTATGTGCTTAAAGATAAAAGTAAAAACACTAAACCGTCCCTGCTTTATATTGCCCTAAAATCTGCAGCTGGTCGGTCAGGGGCTCAATGGCTGCCAGTGCCTGATGCAATCGGGGCAGAGAATCAAAAACCAGGTCAACATAGAAGAAATATTCCCATTCTTTTCCGACAATAGGTGCCGATTGAATTTTGGTAAGATTCATCTGGTAATAGGCCAATACCGACAAAACCTGCGATAAACTGCCAGCCTTGTGAGGCAACGAAAAACAAACTGAAGCCTTATCCTGATCCGCTGAACCAAAAAGGTTGCAGTCGTTGCGGGCCAAAACAAGAAAGCGGGTAAAATTTCGCTTGTTGGTTTCTACTGCGGGGGCAATGATTTGAAGGCCATACATACTTGCAGCCAGTTCTGATGCCAGGGCTGCAACTCCCAACCATTTGTTTTCAGCTATATTTCGGGCACTCAGGGCAGTATCTACTGTATCCAGAATTCTAACGCCATTTTTGCGCAGCGGATCCAGAAACTCTTCGCATTGTATGATGGCCATGGGGTGCGATTGTATCTCGCGAATCTGGTCCAGGCGTTGCCCCGGCAGAGCCATAAGGTTTTGTTCTATACGAAGGTAAACTTCTCCGCATACCTGTAGCCCCGAATTGCGCAACAAGGCATAGTTGGGCAGTAGGGACCCGGCCAGCGAGTTTTCGATAGCCACAACGGCAACCTGGGACTTTGCCTGACGCACATACTCAAAGGAATCGCGAAAGTTTTCGCAGGGAAGTATTTCCAGCGTATAATCCGGAAAATACTTTTGAGCCGCCATATGGTGAAAAGAACCTGCAAAACCCTGTATGGCAACAGATAATGGAAAAAGACCCGGTTTTTTTTCTTGTAACATACAACTGGATTTTGGCAAAACAGCCCCGAAAGTACATAAAAAATGATTGCAAAATCGCCGCCTCCTGATCAAAGAGGAACTTAATCAAATATCTTTGCATGCAACAAAGAACCACCTTCCATGAAACTTGCATGAGCACCGGGCGCTCACAAAAGAGAATGAACCGAAGCTCGGCGAAGCCAAAAAGCTCGTTCATGCAAGTTCCATCAGACCAATGAGAGTTAAACAAATGATTTTCTGATGAAATACTATATCATAGCTGGCGAAGCCTCTGGCGACCTTCACGGATCCAATCTGATAAAAGAGATCAAACTCCTCGATCCAGGCGCACAGATCAGAGCCTGGGGAGGCGACCTGATGGCCAGCCAGGGGGCTACACTGGTAAAACACATCAACGAGCTGGCATTTATGGGCTTTGTTGAGGTTGCCATGAACCTGCCAACCATCCTCGGGAATATCAAACGTTGCAAAAACGACATCCTGGAATTTGCCCCCGATGCAATTATCTTTATCGATTACCCCGGATTTAACTTACGCATTGCTGAGTTTGCACGCAAAAAAGGCTTTCGCACTGTCTACTACATCTCGCCCCAGATCTGGGCCTGGCATCAGTCGAGGGTAAAAAAGATCATCCGCGACATCGATAAAATGCTGGTCATTCTGCCTTTTGAAAAAGACTTTTATCAACAATATAACTATTCTGTCGATTTTGTGGGCCACCCATTGCTGGATGCATTACAGGGACAAAAGGAAGAAGACAACACAGAAACATTCAGAAGAGAGCATGATTTGGGCATTAAACCCATAGTAGCATTGCTGCCGGGTAGTCGCAGGCAGGAAATTGCACGTATGCTGGCTCCCATGGCACGCATGGCGCAGCATTTCCCGGAGCATGAATTTGTAATTGCTGCCACATCGGCCCATACACTTGCTTACTATAAGCAATTCATCCCGAATCAAAATATCAGGATAGTGTTTGGCCAAACCTACAGATTGCTCCGGCATGCCACTGCAGCAATGGTTACCTCAGGAACGGCCACGCTGGAAACCGCACTTATCGGCACACCCCAGGTTGTATGCTACAAAGCGGGAACACTCTCCTATCTCATTGCACGAAAACTGGTAAACCTCAAGTATATATCCCTGGTAAATCTCATTATGGACCAGCAGGTAGTTAAGGAACTCATACAGGGCCAACTCAATGAGGCAACCCTGAAGAACGAGTTGAAACAATTGCTTGAAAACAGTGATTACCGCAATGAAATGACCCAAAATTACGCTACCTTGCGAGGCAAGCTGGGGGGCAGCGGAGCATCCCAAAAAGCTGCAAGGGCCATTGTAGATTTTACAAATTCATAAGATGAGTTTTCGCCTGTTTTGCCTTCTCTTACTCTTACTGCTCAATCGATTTACGGGGCAGGCAATTGCCATACCCGAAATCATTGAGGTGGGAATCTTTTCGGGAGAAAATGTGCGGAAATTCTCCTTTACACCCCTCAATGGCAGATACATGATCTGCGATAAAAACCATGAAAAATTGCTGGAGGTGATCCCTCTTACTACACTTATTATTGAGGCAGGACGAAACGGTTTTACTGTAAGTCGTAATGACACCATTTTGTTTACCCAAACACAAATTACCTTGCAGGGTGCAGGTTTTCATAACTCCTTTGTATTAAAGCCCCTATCTCCAAACCTGGGCGCCCGCTCTTACGATGGTGATCTTAAGATATCGCAGCATGGAAATAATTTCAGGCTGATCAATGCTACGCCTCTTGAGAGCTATGTTGCCGGTACCGTGCAGTGGGAGTCGGGCTTTAACCGCCATAATGTGTTTTACCAGGTGCAGGCCATCATAATAAGGACCTATGCACTGCGCAATTTGCAAAGGCACCAGCGGGAAGGCTTCCACCTGTGCGACAAAGTGCATTGCCAGGCTTATTACGGACGGACAACCGATCCGGCTATTATACTGGCTGTTGAGCAAACCCGGGGAGAGGTTGTTACCGATACCAGAGGACTGCTGCTCAATACTGTTTACCATGCCAACTGCGGAGGAGAAACTGTGAACTCTGAAGATCTGTGGCCCGATGCACTGCCCTACCTGCGCTCAAGAAAGGATACCTATTGCCAGGATATGCCCGGTGCGCGTTGGCAGAGCCAAATCACTACACGACAACTGAAAGATTTTTTACAGCAGAAATTCAGCATAAACCCAGGCACACAGCAGTGGGAAAGAATGCTGCAAATGAGGCAACCCGAACGGATTCATCATTTGGATGATGAAAAAAGAGTGCATTTGCGGCACATGAGAGAGCATTTTGCATTGCGCTCAACCTGGTTCTCAATAGAAACCCGTGGCGATACCCTTCACCTGAGCGGAAGAGGCTACGGACATGGCGTAGGACTTTGCCAGGAAGGAGCCATACAAAGAGCAGCCAGAGGGTACAATCGCGAACAGATTCTGCGGTTTTATTATCAGGGTGCCACCATTCGCTGGCTGGAACCGGAAATTATTTTCTGAAGCCCATCTCTC
Organism: Bacteroidales bacterium; assembly: GCA_046291875.1. Taxonomy (GTDB): domain Bacteria; phylum Bacteroidota; class Bacteroidia; order Bacteroidales; family UBA7960; genus SKVR01. Next base: position 67,172 of record JBKBSF010000008.1, read on the forward strand.
TCAATCAATATTTTGACTTAATTTATTGTGGTTTGATTTTGATTTTTTGTATTTTCATACAAACAAAACCACATGAGTTCCTTTTCCCATATACCCATGGTGCGTATCACTATTCCCTTTATGGCAGGGGTAATACTTTTTGCCAACCTGCAAAGGCAATTGGCATGGGAACACATCGTAATTCTGAGCATAACCCTGTTGATTTCTGGCTTTCTGATTAAAAGATACCTGCTTGCGAATTTTGAGTATCGTTTTGCATTTGGGATCAATGCAACATTGTTTCTGATCTTTGCGGGATATGTGCTGGCACAGGAACGACATCAGCTCAGCCGCCCCGATCACTTCATTCATCACCCACCCGAAGGCACGCTGCTGCGTCTTCGGCTTACTGAACCCATATCAGAAAAAGCCAATTCCTTTCAGATCCGTGCACGTGTAACACATGTGGTTGACAGCCTGATGGCGATCTCCACCCGGGGCAAACTTATTGTGTGGTTGCAGAAAGACAGTTTAGCTGCAGGGCTCCGCTACGGTGATGTGATATACATTGAAAACCAGCTGCAGGAAGTGAGTGAACCCATGAACCCACATGCTTTCAATTTCAAAAGATTCCTTGCCTTTCAGAACATTTTCCACCAGGCCTATCGCCGGTCAGGGCAATGGCACCACTCGGGGCACAACCAGGGTAATCCGTTGATTGCATCTGCCCATCAACTGCGCGAAAAGGCTTTGAAAACCCTGGAAGCAAACAACATAAAAGGTCGTGAATTTGCAGTGGCTTCAGCCCTGCTGCTGGGTTACCGCGAATACCTCGACGAGGACCTTCAGAGAGAATTTGCCGGAGCGGGCGCCATGCACATTCTTTGTGTTTCGGGTTTGCATGTGGGGATCATATTCCTTGCGCTGAACCTCATCTTTGGTTTCCTGGGCCGGCTGCCCCGGGGTAAGCTGTTCAAGACCGCGGCCATCATTGCAATGATATGGTTCTATGCTGCCATTACAGGCTTTTCACCCTCCGTGCTGCGTGCCTCTACCATGTTCAGCTTTGTGGCCATTGGCCAGAGCTTCAACCGCAAAACCAATATTTACAACACCCTGGCCGCATCTGCCCTTTTGCTGATGATCCTCGACCCTTTTATCATCCAACGGATCGGTTTTCAACTCTCCTATGTAGCAGTGCTGAGCATTGTGTGGCTCCAACCCATGTTTTACAAATGGGCACATTTCAAAAACCCGGTTCTGGATCATGCATGGGGAATCATAACGGTATCTCTTGCAGCACAGCTGGGCACCGGGCCATTGGCATTGTTTTATTTCAACCAGTTCCCAAACTATTTCCTGCTGACCAACCTGGTGGTGATACCCCTTACCGGCCTGATCATCAAATCAGGGATTATCATGTTTATTGTATCGCCCATCTCCATTCTGGGGCAAATAGCGGGGCAGGTATTGGCATGGATTATTCTGGTTCTGCACAATGCAGTAAGAATAATTGAAGGACTCCCCTATTCCGTTAGCAATCACGTTTATATAAGCTTTACCGACACCCTCCTGATATTTGGTTTGATACTGCTGGGAGGGCTTTTCTGGAGCATGTCGAGAAAAAGCCTCTCCATCGCCTTTTTCTTGCTCTTGCTTATGTTTAGCAGCAGCCTGGCATTGCGCAGCATAAAAAACCAGGAACAATTAAGTCTTGTTGTATACCATGTACCTAACACAACTGCCATTGACATCATTGAGGGCAGGAATTGTTTTTTTGTGTCAGGTCAGATCCCGGAGGAACGGGCAGGCAATCTGGATTTTCATCTGGGCGAAAACCGACTAAGGGCAGGCATTAAGCCCAGAAGAGTATGGGTTGGCGATACAGTAGTAAAAGGAGGCCATTTTTATTTACGAAAACCCTTTCTTCAGCTTGGTATGCATACGTTGCTATGGGTAAACCAGCAAAACCCGGCACCCGACATCTCCCTGGTGCCCGTTTCGTTAGATTTCCTTATACTTTCCGACAATGCCCCCTTCGATCTTCCATATCATTCTGAATACTTGCAATCCACTAAGATCATTATCGACAGTTCCTCTGGTTTCAGACAAACAAGCCAATGGATACAGCAATGCGACACCCTGGGATTAGATTGCTGGTCGGTACGCCACCAGGGGGCGTTTGTGCTTAATTTGCAAAAAAAGTCCCTAAACCCGTAAAAACTTCCGGGGTATTACTATTAGTTCCGGCAGAAAAAAAAGTTTTACTTTTGTAACTCTATGGCATGGTTTTTTGTAAAACTATTGGCACACTATAAAACATTAAAACGATGAAACGACTGGGTGTTACCATTTTTCTCGCCTTTTTTCTGCTCACCTCACTGCCTGCTCAAACTGTAAGAGATTTTGCCCGTATGGCAAAAGCCAAAATGGATCTGGGCGACTACAGAGGCGCCATAGACGATTTTTCAAGCATCATAAGGCTGCAACCCGGATTCGAAGAACTCTACCAGGCGCACTTCGGAAGAGGTTATGCAAAATTTCAATCGGGTGATTTTCAGGGTGCCAAAACCGACTTCGACCGGGCTATCAGAATCTACCCCAACGATGCTGAGGTTTATTTCTGGAGAGCTTACACCAAGTACCGTCTTCGCTACAGTGCCAGCAGTGAAATATCTGACTACAACAGGGCTATCCTGCTCAACCCCAACTATGCCGAGGCCTACTTTAACCGTGGCCAGGCCAAGATCAAAAACCGTCAGTTGAGTTCTGGCTGCGTTGATTTGCGCAAGGCCTATGAGCTGGGTTTTTCTGAAGCCGAAACCCACATTCGCATTCACTGCGGCGAACCCTGATAAAACACGACTACCTGCGAACCCGGCCTCTCAGGAATAAACGCTGACCTGTTTGAGGCTCAGTACCCTCTTCCATGGCATTCCTGCGATACAAACTTTGCAGTCGAATGCCATATTTTTGTGATATCTCGTACATGGTTTCACCGCTTTTCACAAAATGATAGGGCTCGCTGCCTCTTCTGCGCTTGGGTTGCAGGTACACAATCTGTCCGGGCTTGATCGTACCACTGCGTTCAATATCGTTGTAGCGATAAATTTCCCTGGGCCACATTCCCATTTCTTCGGCAAGGCTTTCCGGAGTATCTCCTGCCCGGGCATACACGAATCGGATACGATTGTTCTCGTGGATTTCGCGCCCCACTCCTACTGCAGGAAACTCTTCGCTTCCCCTGGAGGGCCTTTGTGCTGCAGTAGAGCTGCCAGCACTGCGCGACCCACTGCTGCCCTGCCGGATCTGTCCAAATTGCTGCAATGCAAGCTGATCAAACTCATGTAAACTGTTGCGCTCAATTACCCCTATCAGCAACTCAGGATATCTTGGGTTGGTAGCATATCCCGCCTGCCGCAACCCCCTTGCCCATCCACGGTAGTCCAGAATATCAAGTTCAAACAAGGCAGCATAGCGCGGACGACCCGTCAGGAACTCCGAATGATCGCGAAAGGACTGATAAGGATCGTCGTAGGCCCGAAAGCACTCGTTCACCTCATCATCGTCTTTGTAAAATGTGCTGCCAGGCCATCCGTGGCACTTGATACCAAAATGATTGTTGGCAATACGCGCCAGATCACTGTTGCCAAAACCAGATTCAAGGATACCCTGGGCCAGTTTGATACTTGCCGGAATGCCATGAAGCCGCATCTCTTCCATGGCTATATCTTTATAACGCTCAATGTACTCCTGAATGGTGACCTGTGCCTGCACCTTCGTACAAGAAATTACCACCAGGACTGAAACCAGGAAAAACTTAACAGCAGCATTATAAACAAAGCGAAAACCAATCATAGGGATAATGTATTAACATCAGCATATAGAACCAAACTACAAACCTACAGATTTTTTCGCAAAAATGAAGTTCTTCCAGCCGGGCACAATCGCTATAAAATAGCAAGCCATCTGGATGGTTTTTCATAATTTCGCATCATCAACCAATTTCGACAAATGGAAATCATCCGAAAGTATTTTGGGCAGGCGCCCGCTGATGTAATAGAACGGCTTGAAGCACTGGGCGGATTGTATGAGGAATGGAATGCACAGATCAATGTGATCTCGCGCAAGGACATGGAGAATTTTTTCACCAACCACGTTTTGCATTCTCTTGCCATAGCACGTCTCATATCTTTTCAGCCCAATACACGGATACTGGATGTGGGCACCGGGGGAGGCTTTCCGGGCATACCCCTGGCCATTTTTTTTCCCCAGTGCCAGTTTACTCTTGTAGACAGTATCGGAAAAAAAATTAAAGTGGTAAATGAAGTAGCCAGCTCTCTTCAACTCACAAATGTAACCGGCATTCACGAACGGGCTGAAAAGGTAAAAGGTCAGTTTGATTTTGTTGTGAGCAGAGCAGTAACTGCCTTACCTGCATTTGTGCCATGGGTTAAAGGCAAGATTGCCCAACAACAGCGACACTCCATCCCCAACGGCATCCTCTATCTGAAAGGGGGAGATTTTGAACAGGAGCTTACCCCCCTGGAACTGCAGTACAACCTGTATCCCATTTCAGAGTGGTTCGAAGAACCCTTTTTTGAAACCAAAAAGGTAGTACACCTTTTTCCGGCGAAAAAATAATTAGTCATTTTTAAGAGGAATTACCACCCGTTTGGGTGAAAATTCACTAGGTTTGTAAATATATCGGTATTAACTTTTCCAGCAATCCATTCTTATTTATGTTCAGGCAGGTAGGCTATTTTCGGCGCAAAAGAATTCTCAGGGAGGCAAATTTCCTCGACCTCAAACCCATAGGCAAATTCGAACACAAAGAAGGCACCAATGGAGGCATTGTAGTCCTGATCCCTCGTTTCAGGGGTTGGCTGGGAAAACACTTGTTGCAATCCCGGTTGAAATATCCCTACATTACCCTCGAACTGGATGCATTGGGAGCCGATACCTGGCTCCTGAGCGATGGAAAAAATACCGTACGCCAGATCTGTCAGTTGCTCCGCCAGAAACACGCGGAAAAAATTGAACCCGCTGAAGACAGGATTACTACTTTCCTGTCCGGGCTTTACATGCAAAAACTTATCACCTTTACCGAAATCCTTAAACCTTGATTATTATGAGTAAAGTTTTATCAAACCTGGAACCTGAAGCCATATGGCGTTATTTTGAAGAGATTTGCAATATCCCCCACCCTTCCAAGCACGAAGAAAAGATCATGGCATGGGTGAAGGAGTTTGGCAAAAAGCTCGGGCTGGAAACCCAAACCGACAAAGTAGGCAATATTATCATCCGTAAGCCCGCCACACCGGGTTACGAAAACAGGCAAACCATTGTTTTCCAGGGGCACCTCGACATGGTACCCCAGAAAAACAACGACACACAACACGATTTCATCAAAGACCCCATACAACCTTACATTGATGGCGATTGGGTGAAAGCGCGTGGCACAACACTGGGAGCCGACAACGGCATCGGAGTAGCTGCAGCCATGGCTGTTCTTGAAAACAAAAACATTGAGCATGGCCCCATCGAATGCCTTTTCACCATTGACGAAGAAACCGGAATGACCGGTGCTTTCGGACTTGAAGAAGGATTTGTGAAGGGAGACATCCTTATCAACCTGGACTCTGAAGACGAAGGACAACTCTACATCGGTTGTGCGGGTGGCATTGACACCACTGCTGTTTTTCCGTACAAAGAGCTCCATGTGGTAGGTGCCACCAAAGCCTGGAAGGTGGAAGTAAAAGGCTTGAAAGGAGGACACTCCGGAATGGATATCATCCTGGGCCGGGGCAATGCCAATAAAATCATGACGCGTCTATTGTGGCAAGCCCACCGTGAGCTTACACTCCAGATCCACCACATAGAGGGTGGCAGCCTGCGCAATGCTATTCCAAGGGAAGCAGTTGCCACAGTGGTAGTGCCCATGGAGAATGCCGATAAATTTGAAGCCATGGCCAAAGATATCTCAGCCAAGGTGAAGAATGAACTGAAGAATACGGAACCCGACTTTCAGCTGATCATCAGCCAGGTGGAGGTGCCCAAAACCATTATCGACCCTGCTGTGATACAGCGATTGCTTGATGCTGTATATGCCTGCCCCAACGGGGTAATACGTATGGTTGACGATATGCCAGGCATTGTTGAAACCAGCACCAACCTGGCCATTGTAAAATCTGAAAATGGTAAAATTGAAGTTTGTGCCTTACAGCGCAGTTCGGTAGATTCAGCAAAAGAGGATCTTTGCAATATGATACGCTCGGTATTTGAGCTGGCTGGCGCAGAGGTGGAACATACTGGATCTTATCCGGGCTGGAAACCCAACGTAAACTCACCCATTCTGAAAACTATGATGGATGTTTACCAGAAAAAGTATGGGAAAGAACCTGAGGTAAAAGTAATACACGCTGGGCTGGAGTGTGGCCTTATTGGAGGTGTATACCCCAACCTCGATATGATCTCCTGTGGGCCTACCATTCGCAACCCTCATTCACCCGATGAAAGAGTACACATTAAGTCGGTGGCACTTTTCTGGGAGTTCTTGCTGGAAACCCTGAAAAATGCTCCTGTGAAGTAACCTGCCAGACTAATAATTAAGTCAAAGAGGCTGTATCTCATCCCCCTTGGAGGTGTTGAGCAATTGTAAAAGCTCGGCATCCAGATTCTGAAGGGATACAGCCTCTTTTTGCAGGCTAAACGTCTGGTTTTCGGCGGTTTTCTTTTTGCACAGAGCGTCGTTTTTTATTCTCTACCCTCCTTCGGCGCGAGGCTGAGGTGGGCCGTGTTGGGATACGATCTTTTTCGGGGGTTAAAGCATCCTGCAGCAAAGAAATAAACCGGACAATACAATCCTGCCGGTTGCGGTGCTGCGATCGGCTTTGCTCACTGGCAAGTATAAGTATTCCCTGCCGGGTAATCCGGCTGGCAAGTTTTTCTACAATCAGCCGTTTTTGTTCCTCGGAGAAAAAGTCAGAAGCATATACATCCCAGCGAAGTTCCACCCGGCTGCTTACCTTGTTTACATGTTGCCCTCCTGCACCGCTGCTACGGCTGGCCTGAAAAGTACATTCCGGGATCAGCTTGTCCCAATCCAGATTATGGTGTATCACGGGTCGGATTTTTTATATTCATTGGATTTACGACAAAGATGTCAACATGGCTCATAATAAAATACCCTGAACTCTATTCTGATTCTGTTCATCGTATTTCCTGTTCAAATAACACCCATTGCCGTGAATTTTGTAACAAAAATAATGCAATCAGCCGAAAAATTCTTTGTAGCTTTAACGAAACAAAAAAACCAGCCCCCTTTTCTTTTGATTTATATGAAGATTATCCCACTAACGCTATTGCTGCTGTTTTTTCATTATTCTGCTTTTGCTTTCCCCAATGAGGAATCAGAGATTTCCCTGCCCGAATTTTCGGACCTGTCAGAAAGCAACCATGAATTAGAACAACTGCTGCAACAGGCATGGAGCCTTCGCAACTCTCACCCTGAAAGGTCTTTGCAATTTGGCTTACAGGCCATTTCCATGGCCGATAGCCTGCAGGACCATTACAATCTGCTGAAAGCATACAGTTTTACGGGTGTAGCCTATCGCCTGCTGGGCGACTATTCCAATGCCATTGATTTTTTCTTTACAGGTCTGGCTTTATCAAAAGAGTATAACATTCCGCAGCAGGAAGGTTATGCCCACATCAACATTGCCAACCTTTATATTTACCTTGAATATTACTCCAATGCACTGGATAACCTCAATCAGGCCCTTGAAATAGCCCAAAAGATCAACGACAATGACATGCTATCGTATGTTCTGCTCAACAAGGGCCGGGTATTGATGCACCTTGAAGAATATACAGATGCCATAAAAAATATCCGCGAATCGCTTGAACTGCGCAAAAAAGCAGGCAACCTGCCCGGTCAGGCTGTTTGTTACAAATACCTGGGTGATATTTATTTTGCTCGCGATCACTTTGACCAGGCCATCCTCAACTACGATCTTGCCCTGGAAACCATCAATCCGGAGGAAGACAGACACCTTTACGGCAACCTTTTTTTACGTAAAGCCCAGATGCAGAGTATGCGCTCGCAACTGGATTCCGCCGGACCCTTTGCCACCAAAGCACTGGAAATAGGGCGTGAGGTTAATTCGAGGCTTCTGATCAAAGATGCACTTAAAGTGCAGGCAGATGTAGACATGCATCTGGGCGATTACAGAAGTGCAGCCTATCGGCTGAAAGAAATGACCGAATATGCTGATACTCTCTTCAACCAGCAACTCGCAGAAAAAGTACTAAGTATTGAATTTCAATGGGAGAGAGAAAAACGCCAGGCAGAGATGGACATCCTTGAGCGCGACAAAGAGATACAGTCGTTGCGTATCAACAGGCAAAGAGCCGTAAACTATCTGCTCATTATTGCCACTGTGGTATTCCTGGCTGTGGGATTGATCCTTTTTATCCTGTTGAACAAACTTAAAAGCAACAATATAGAACTTACGCGGCAAAAAGAGGAGTTGCGGCAGGTAAACCAGGCCAAAGACAAGATGTTTATGGTAATAGGGCATGACCTGAGGGGGCCGGTATGGAATATTAAAGCTCTTATAGAATTGATCCGGGAAGATCTGGCGGCATCCGATACTGCCAGCCTCAACGAATCGTTCAGCGCATTGCAACGTTCGGTGCAGGCCGTAAACGATCTGCTCGAGAACCTCCTGTTCTGGGCTAAATCGCAGGATGGAAACCTGGTTTTCAAGCCCAAAACCCTCGATATGCAAAAGCTCATCTCTACCACAATAGATTTGTACAACCCCATGGCCAACCATAAAAATATTGCCATTGAGTTCAATCCCGATGAACTGTGTACCGTGATCGCCGATGAGAATATGATTTCTGCCGTGATTCGTAATCTGCTGTCCAATGCCATTAAATATTCACTCAAAGAGGGAGGGATTGAAATCTCCATGGAGAAAGACGAAAACTATTGCACATTCAGAATTAAAGACCACGGAGTGGGAATGTCGGAAGAAGTGCTTAAGAATATTTTTGACAGGGAGAAATCAATCTCCACCCGCGGCACAGGCAATGAGGCAGGCTCTGGCATTGGCCTGGGACTTTGCCGTGATTTTGTGCAAAAGCATGGCGGAAAAATCTGGGCAGAAAGCAAACCCGGAAAGGGTACCGAATTCTTCTTCTCCTTACCCCAATAATTGCAAACTGCCGAAGAATTTGCCTGTTTTTTAAAAAATGTTAATTACCTATCGGTTTTTTTTTATTTTTGTGGCTTGCGACTGCAGAATAGTGCCCTATGTAGAAGAATTTCACTTCAGGCAGTCGTAACCAGGAGCCGCAACCAACACAAACGGGGAGAAACCGAAAAGCCTCAAGAGTAGGATCACCAAACAAAAATACAACTATGGAAGAAAACAAAGTTGACATGTTCCTCATGGCAAATGGGAAATACTTTGAAAACATGCAGGTACCACAAATCAGAGACATGCTGCTCAGGGTAGATGACTCTAAATGGGTTATGATTCAATCATTGAATCTGAAGAATCCAACCACCTCTCTTATTGTTTCACTGCTTGCAGGCAGTTTGGGTATCGACAGGTTTATGATCGGAGATACAGGTCTGGGAATTGGAAAATTATTAACCTGTGGAGGGTTTGGCATCTGGACCATTGTCGACTGGTTTTTGATCCAGGGCGCCACCAAAAAGAAAAACTGGGAAAAGATACAGCCTTATATCTACTAACCATATGAATGAATCGAAATAAACTTTATTTATTCGTATTCTTTTTCTGTCTGACAGGGTACTTTTGGATTGGCTACCACTACAACAAAGCAGCAGATTTCTCCATAAAAAAGGAAACAACTTCCTTTGATTTCTGTCTGTTTTCAAGCCTTACAGGAGTACCCTGTCCTTCATGTGGAATGACACGCTCAGTAACCTCAGCCGCGCACGGACACTGGATTAGCAGTCTGCAATGGCACCCCCTGGGCATCTTGATGTTTCTGGCCATGCTGGTTTTCCCTCTCTGGATCGCCTGGGATGTGCTGCGCAGAAAAAACACCTTCCTGATCTTTTATCAAAAAACTGAAAAATTCTTTCAACAAAAACCCGTTGCCATTGTATCAATATTTGTTATCCTGGCAATCTGGGTTATGAATTTATTCCGATACTTATGAGCAATTCTTTGTACACAATCAAGGTAAACGAGCACGATGCCGAAAAAGCATCCAACAGTTACCTTATGTCGATGGTGGCTATAATGGCGGGTTTAGGCCTGCCGTTGTTCAATCTTATTGCCACCTTCATTTTTTACATGGCCAACCGGAAAGAATCTTACTATGTTCGATGGCATTGCACACAGGCATTATTATCGCAGCTATTGCTTGTATTGACCAACGGCGTTGGATTCGCCTGGCTTATGAGCATTCTTTTTGGTGGAAACGTATTTAACAATCATTTTTTCGCCTATCTGGCCATGCTGCTTGCCATAAACCTTACTGAGTTTATTGCCACAATTATTACAGCCATTAAAACCCGCAAGGGAGGCCATATTGAGTGGTGGTTCCTGGGTGCCTTGACCCACTTACTGGTACAAGCGCCTCAACCAGACCAGGAAGAAACTTTTGTTGCCTGAACCGGCACCCATCAACAAGTCAAAACAAAACAGCATGAAGAAACTAATCTTTCAACTTGCAGTAATGCTGCTGATCATGGCAGCCATCTGGGCATTCTTTACACAAATCGATTTCGTGAAGATTCTTCGTCCACAACAGAAACTCGAACAAGGTGAGAAAAAACTTGGGGAGTTATTGCTGAATGTATACAAGATGCAGAGTGAGAGGATCGATGATCCGCTCAATGATGCTTATCTTAACTCAATACTGGAACCCTTGTTTGATGCCAACGATATCGACCCGCAGAGTATCAGTATTTACATCCTGCGTAGTGATGCGGTGAATGCCTTTGCATTGCCGGGCCGCAATGTAGTTTTGCTTTCGGGGCTTATCGATTTTGTAGATGGGCCAGAGGAGCTCATTGCGATTATAGCCCACGAAATTGCTCACCTGGAGGCCGACCATGTAATGCGCAAATTGCGCAGGGAAATAGGGATTACAGCCTTACTATCGCTAGTATCGGGCAATTACAATCTTGACCTGATGCGCGAGATCGCTTCACTTATCGCCACCAACTCCTACAGCAGGGTATTGGAAAACGAAGCGGATAAACTGGCCCTTGATTACATGTATGCTGCTGAGATCGACCCCATGGCACTGGTAAAAGTATTTATGCTTTTTGCCGAAAGCTTTGGATCAGTACCCCAACAGTTGCAATGGATCAGCACACATCCACAATCGGTAGACAGAGCCGACCGACTGGAGATGCTTCTGGCTGCCAAACCCTCAAAAAGCTACCGCACCTTCGACCGGCAGGAATGGAAGCAATTCAAAACCAGACTGCAAGCTTTTAACCCCTAAAAAAGCGCAAAAAATCTGGCAATGCATGGATTTTTTTTCCTACTTTTGCCCTCACGATTTCAAAACATCGTTCATTGAATAATGGGGGGGTTCCAGAGCGGTCAAATGGGGCAGACTGTAAATCTGTTGGCTTTCGCCTTCGGAGGTTCGAATCCTTCCCCCCCCACTTTTTTATCCTTGCGGAAGTAGCTCATCCGGTAGAGCGACAGCCTTCCAAGCTGTAGGTGGCGGGTTCGAGTCCCGTCTTCCGCTCACAAAAAAAAGACAAGCAAATGATGCTTGTCTTTTTTTTTGTGTCATTTTCTCACCGACTATTAGTGTTTACAATTGCTGTACTTCTCCCGTACCATCAGGGCTACTCTCTGGTCGATGGGAAAAGTAAGATGGCTTTCATCCAGCCTGACAAGATTTACCCATCTGAATGACTGAGCACCATCGGTTATTTCCTTGAAATCGAATACCTTTTCCGAAACACTCAACCGGTCATAATTGGGTAACTCCACCCTGTAGTATATGCTGATAAGTTGTTGTGGCTCTGCCAGCAGCTGTGTGGGCTGAAAGTAATCGGTAGTATAGATATGCTCCCGGATAAGAATTTCCTGGCCTATCTCCTCCATGAACTCCCTTTTGAGGCAATCGGCGGTACCCTCTCCCAACTCCAGACCTCCGCCCGGAAACTTGGTCATTCGCATCCCCAGCCTGAATTCATCGGTAAGCAGTACTTTCCCCTTGTGTATTACTACACCATATACCCTGATATTGAATTTGCTTATCTGCATGCTTTAAAGTTTTACAGCTCTCGTCATTTCTCTTTTCCCCGGGGGGCCTGGTAGTCGTTCCACCTGGAATCCTGCAGATTTCAATGCCCTGCGCACCGCCCCTTTGGCACAATAGGTAACCAGGACTCCCTGTGGCTGCATCCATTTTGCAATCCGGCAAAACACATCGGTGGTCCACATTTCGGGTTGTGTATCCGGCCCAAATGCATCAAAATAAACAAGATTATAGATATTGTCGGCCAGACTTGCCTCCTGTACTGTTGTTTTGAAGCGTTTCAGAAAAAAAACATCGCCCACGCACTGGTATGGATCCTCCGTTGCCCCGTGGATAGCTTGAAAGGCTTCTGGTACCCAGTTTTGAGAAAACAGGCGGGGATAGTTTAATTTTTCAACGATTTCGGGATCAAGAGGAAAGGGCTCAAGAGCATGGTATAATACCTTTCTAAGACCCTCCACACTCTCAATGCAAGTGAGCAAGGCGTTGAGGCCTGTTCCCAAACCCACCTCAAGAATATGAAGGGGATCATTCAGGTGCATTACACTGTGCAAGCCAGCCCTGATAAAGACATGCTGAGATTCCTGCAATGCCCCATTGCGCGAATGATATTGCTCATCTGCACCCATCAGCCGAAGGGTATGCGACCCATCGGAAGTTTCCATGAATTCAACATCAAAAGGTTTATGCATCAGATCTGAAGGTGTTGAGCATTTATTCTCTGCGCATCAGACGGGCGATAAAGTTATCGGTATCGCCCCGGTAAAAGGCTTCACAATCCAACCCTGCCAGCTCGGCAAAATAGGAGAGGTTTTCATAGTCAACAAACAACCAGGGAAATGGTTCTCCCTCCCAATGGCGATACCCCAGCTGATAATTTACTTCGCCATAGTAATCGCCTGCCAGGTTGATCATGGCAGCACCCTCTTCATCTTCGTACATATAAAGCAGATCGGTCGATTCAAGGTATATGCACCCCTGGGGTTTTAATAGCGAAGCGGCTTTTTCGAGCATCTCCTGGAGGTTTTCGAGCCTGCGGGCTATACCGGCACCATTCATCAGAAAGAGGATGGTGTCAAACTGCTCATCTTCAAGGTGGAAAAAATCAATCTTTCGTGCATCAGACACCCCCCTTTGCTGCATACACTTTACTCCTCCCTCCGACACATCAATGGCAACTACCTCCAGCCCTTTCTGCTGAAGGAAAAGGGCATGGCTTCCGGCACCGGCACCCACATCCAGTACCCGACCCCTGCAGTTCTCCAGCACCAATTGTTCCCATTCGGGCATCTGCTCAAAAGTTCGGAAAAAATAAGCTACATCGAGCTTTTCTTCATCAAAAATATCGATCTTCACCCGGATCTGTTCGTAGGTATGCCCTGCTATGTATTCTTCAAAGGCAATTCCAAAAATATCTGTTGACATGGTGCAAGGATTTGTGGTTTGGGGATGGGCTCAGGGGATATCCTGTGGCCGAAACAGCAAACAACTGTCGCCATAACTCAGGAAGCGAAAATGGTTGTTCAGCGCAAAATCGTATACTTTTCGCCAGTCGCTGCCAATAAAGGCAGCCACCAGCAGCAGTAAGGTACTGCCAGGTTGGTGAAAATTGGTTACCAGCACATGGGCCATTTTAACCTTGTAGCCCGGTACAATGATCAGGGAGGTTTCGCCATGCAATACGTCCATGTTATGCTTGTCAAGCAGCTTCACCAGGGCCTCCAGGGCCTCTCTGGCATCGGGCAACTGATCTTTGTACTGGTAGGGCTCCCACTGATCGATGGCAAACCCATGCTGCGGCAATTCATACCCACGTAGTATCTTAACCCCCAGCCAGTATAAGCTTTCGAGAGTTCGCAGCGAAGTGGTTCCAACACTGATGATCTGATTGTTGCAATGGCGAATGAGCTGCTTAAGGGTAGTACGATCCACTACAATCTGTTCGTTGTGCATCTGGTGTTCATCCATGGTAGATGCCGAAACGGGCTTAAAGGTACCAGCGCCCACATGCAATGTTACATACGCTGTTTCGATTTGCTGCTGAGCCAGGTTGTGCAACACCTCATCGGAGAAGTGCAATCCGGCTGTTGGAGCCGCCACCGATCCGGAGTGGCGGGCATATACCGTCTGGTACCGGGTCTTATCCTCTTCTTCTGCCTTGCGGTTCAGATAGGGTGGTAAGGGTGTTTTGCCTGCCATTTCCAATATTTCGGCAAAAGACAGTTCAGGATTATTCCATTGAAAATGTACCACATACCCTTCCTGGCGGGCTTCTCCCCTGGTGGCCTGCAGAACAGCACCTTGCAAAGTTTGCATCTCCAGGGTACCCTCCTTCCATTTTTTTGCATTGCCTACAAGGCAAAACCAGGAGGAGTGTTGTTTTTGCTGAAACGCCAGCTGAATGTCCTTTTGCTCACCCGCAGGTTCAAGGCAAAACACTTCAATAAGTGCTCCGGTAGGTTTACGGAACAACAGGCGAGCCTGCACCACACGGGTATTGTTAAACACCATGAGGCCGCCAGGGGGAAGAAAAGAAGATATATCTGAAAAAACAGCCTTGTCAATGGTTCCCTGCCTGTATACCAGCATCGAAGAGGCATCGCGCTTCTCCAGAGGATAAGTTGCAATGCGCTCCTGGGGAAGCTCATAAGTATAGTCCTGAATGGAGATTTTCTTAACGTCTGTCACAGCATTACTCAGTTCATCGTATTTGTCTCTCATCAGGAAAACATCCGCAATATGGCCTCCATATTTCTGGCGTTGCAAATGTCTTTGGCATCGGGTGTATAAAGAAACTCCAGGGTCTCTTTATGAGCTTCCGTAATAATGGGCCTCACCATCTTCATGGTGCTGTTGATCATCCTGTTTTGCTCTGAAAAGCCCTCCTGCAGCACGGCAACACTTGAAGGCAGCCAGCGCGGGGGAAACAGATTGTCGTATTCGCCACCAGGCATAAACTGGTTGATCTCTCCCTGCAACTTGACCAGTATACTGTGCTGGCCATCTTCATTGAGCGGGTTAAAATGGTTTTTCTCGGCCCAGGCCTTCAGTTTTGCCTTATTGGGAACCAGCAGTGCTGTGGTATAGGGGTTTTGGTTATTGTAAAGCATGATCTGCTCAATGAGATCTGATTTTTCAACCATGGCCTCCTCAATTCCTTCGGGGCTGTATTTTTCTCCATCGCTGGAGATCAGAAGGCTCTTGCTGCGGCCCAGCACATACAGATAGCCATCCTTATCCAGGTAACCCAGATCTCCGGTGTGCAACCATCCATTGCGGATGGTTTCGGCAGTAGCACCAGGGTTATTCCAGTAACCGGCCATTACATTATCTCCTTTCACTACAATCTCGCCTTGCTTGCCCACCGGAAGTTCATTCCCCTCCTCGTCGCAGATCTTGAGGTCAAGAAAAGGCACTATTTTACCCGACGAACCCAGCTTATGGTGATCGGGGGTGTTGGAAGAGATTACCGGTGAAGCTTCCGTAAGGCCATACCCCTGAAACATGGGCATGCCGATGGCATAGAAGAATCGCTGCAGTTCAATATCCAGCAAGGCCCCTCCACCCACAAAGAACTTAAGGCGACCTCCGAAATTTTCCTGGATTTTACTAAAGAGGATTTTGTTGAACAAAGCATTCAGAGGCTTAAGGATAATACGCCAACCAGTCCCCTTATTGTATCCTTCACGATTATAAGCATAGGCTACTTTCAGCCCTGTGTCAAAAAGCCATGCAGCCACCTTTCCTTTATCTTTTACCCCTTTTTCTATGTTGTTGCGGAAGTTTTTGGCCAAAGCAGGCACACTGAGCATAAAGAAGGGTCTTACCTCTTTGATACAAATGGGGATGTTGCGGAGTGTTTCGTTGAGGGTTTTGCCTAATTTAAGGGAAGCCAGGCTGGCACCATTGAGCATTAGGGTATAAATCCCTACGGTGTGAGCAAAGGAGTGATCCCAGGGCAAAATATGCAACGAAGTATAATATTCGGGCACTTCAAATAAAGCCGAGCCTTGTCTTACATTGCACAGGTAGTTTTTATGGCTCAGGATGATCCCCTTTGGGTCGGCAGTAGTGCCAGAGGTATAGCAGATATTGGCGAAATCATCGGGTTGGAGGCTTTCACCTGCTTCCTTAACGATATTGGGGTTTTCTTTGAGCAGCAAATCACCTTGCTGGAGGATTTCCTCAACTCCCAATACCTTCAGATCGGGTCTGTCTACCTCTACCCAGGCGGGCGCATGGGTGCCGTTGTTGTAATCCTTTCCATCCAACAAAACAATCAATTGCAGCTCAGGCAACTGACTTGCCAGTCGGAAGGCTTTCAGCTGATGATTGCCCGAGATCACCAGGGCTTTGCAACCTGAGTGCTTTAGGCGAAAGAGCAGGTCAAGATCTTCTTCAATTTTTACAGAAAGCGGAACCGAAACTCCTCCGCAATACAAAACCGCCAGCTCAGAAATAACCCAGTCGTTGCGACCTTCAGAGATCAATGCAACCCGGTCGCCTTTTTGCAAGCCCAGCTGCATAAGTCCTGCGGCATATCGGTAAACCCTTTCGCGGGTTTGAAGATAGGTTAAGCCTTTGTACTGGTTCTCCTTTTTCTCCCACAAAAGGATATTCTCACCAAATTGTGCAGTACTGCTTTCAAACAAATGAGGTAAACTACTGAATATCATAGCATATAGATTGATTTGTCCATCTAAAGGGGTGCCAAATTACAAAAAATAATCATCCCTGCGACGGTTTGTCAAAACCACTTCGCAGATGCAGATCCCTCTGAGGATAAGGAATTTCGATATCATGCTCTTTAAATTTGCGATGAATGGCAAAATAAAGCTGACTTTTCAAAACTCCTGGTTTTTGAATATAGCGTGTGGTCCATACCCTGAGCAGGAAATTCAGACTGCTGTCGGCAAACTCATCAAACAAAACATCCGGAGGGGGCGACTGCAAAACACCATCGTTCTCTTTGGCAACCTCGAGCAATAGTTTTTTCACCACTGCAGGGTCTTCTTTGTAGTGCACTCCTATGGGGAAATTAAATCTTACACGGCGGTCGTTGTAGCTCCAGTTGATTACTGTCGAAGTAATCAGATTAGAATTGGGCACAATGATAGCAATATTGTCGTTGGTAAGAACGGTGGTGGCTCTTGCGGAAATGTTTACCACATCGCCATTGATGGTATCGCCTGCAGAGTTGGTCGTTTCGATCCTGTCGCCCACTTTTATGGGTCTTTCAAGGAGGATGACGATACCACTGACAAAATTATTGGTAATGTTTTGCAAACCAAAACCAATACCTACGCCCAGTGCACCTGCCAATACCGTGAGAAAACTCAGGTCGATACCAGCACTTTGAATGATGACCATTAAACCGATTACCACAATGATATAGCGTGCAATGGTACTGATGGCCTGCCGTACACCCACATCTACATTGTACCGCACCAGTACACGATTTTGCAAAAGCCTTTTTAATATACCCGACAACCAGAAAAGCAGAAATACAGAAACCACAATATAAAGGATCAAACCCAGGCTTACGTGGGTATTTCCAAGATTGAAAAGCGGATCGCGCAAAAAATGCAAAACGTTATTGAAAATCTCTTTCATGGTTCAGATGATTGGCTTCAGGTGATTTGTGTTAAAATGGGAAAAACACCGGTATCATAAAGGTTGCAATGAGCCAGAATATCAGGTTCAGCGGAGTTCCCACGCGCACAAAGTCTGCAAAACGGTAATTTCCGGCACCGTAGATCATGGTATTGGTTTGGTAGCCAATGGGGGTCATGAAGCTTGAGGAAGCAGCAAAAGTGATGGCCATCAGGAAGGGCCGGGCATCCACTTCCATGGCAATGGCCGCAGCAATGGCAATGGGAGCAAGCAATACCGCACTGGCATTGTTGCTCATGGTCTCGGTCATCAAAGAGGTTATAAGGTAAAGAACGGATACAATGGCAATGGGCCCCCATGCTCCTACCCCCTGTATAAGGAAATCAGAGATCAACCTGGCGGCACCACTTTTGTCCAGGGCTACACCCAGGCTCATAGCTCCTGCCAGCAGAAAGATAACTTTCCAGTCGATAGCTTTGTAAGCCTCCTCCATGGACAGGCAGCCCGTAAGGATCAGGAATACACATCCGGCGAGTGCTGCCACCATAATGGGAAGTATATTGAGAGATGCCAGGGCGATAATGGTGACAATGGCTCCCACCACAAGCAACATTTTTTC
This sequence comes from Bacteroidales bacterium, assembly GCA_046291875.1. Lineage (GTDB taxonomy): Bacteria > Bacteroidota > Bacteroidia > Bacteroidales > UBA7960 > SKVR01. The sequence goes on from JBKBSF010000008.1 coordinate 85,659, forward strand.
TTTTTTGAACTCGGGAAAACCTACTTCCGAAACAATCAGGAAAGTGTTTCGCCCATGCAGCTGTAGTTGCCTGAGAAAGTCGAGCTTATCGCGCGATGCCTCTATAAGCAAAGTATCGCCCGACCGCAAAACAGTATTGGCAACTTTGTCGCGCATGATCTCACCACGATGACGGATGGCCAGAACCGTTGCTCCATATTTTTGCCTGAAAGAGATTTCTTTTACTGTTTTTCCTTCAAACTGGCTATTGGTAGCAATTACTGCTTCCACCAGCACAACCTCTTCGGAGGTGATATCAGAATCGGCAAATTTCATATCCGATTTCAGGGCAATCCCTTCGCGTTCCTTGAGTGTTTTGATTTTTTCCAGGTTGCACCTTACTTTGAGGATATCGCCTTTTTGCAGTACCATTTGGTCGCTGGGCATGAAATATCGGTTCTTGTCTCTTGATATCTCCAGGATATCAATATCAAGAAGCTTCTTCAACGGGCTGTTGCGGATACTTTTCCCCACCGAAGGAGCATTCTCCAGCAGGATAATCTCAGTGAGGTAATCTCCCATCCCAAACTTCTTTACCAGGTCGTTGCCATTTTCACGTTTGGGGATCAAATGGATCCCGACCAACATCATGTACAACATGCCGGTACCAAAAAAGATTAAACCCAGCTTAGACATCTCAAACATGGAAAAGGGTTCCAGCCCATTCTCGGCAGCAATACCACTTACCAAAATATTGGTGCTTGTACCAATGAGTGTACAAACCCCTCCAAACATGGAAGCATACGACAACGGAATGAGCATTTTACCCAGGCTATGCCCCGATTTGGCTGCTGCCCCGGCAAGTATGGGGATGAAGATTGCCACCACAGGAGTATTGTTGATAAAAGCTGAGATGGTACCCACTACCAGCATGGTTGCCACAATGGCAAACCAGAAATTGTATTGAAACAGTTGCGCCATTTGGTTTCCCAGCCCCACCACAGCGCCCGACTTAAACAAGGCAGCACTGAGTATAAACATTGACGCAACGGTAATGGTTGCAGAGTTGCTGAAACCGGAAACCCCTTCTACCGGAGTAATGACTCCTGTAATGATAAGGGTAACCATAATGATCAAAGCCACTACATCGACCGAGAGCAGTTCGGTGGCAAAAAGAATTACAGCCAGAACCAGTACAATAAGTACAATGATTACCTCCAGAGATAGCATACGTTGGGAATTAAACCATGTTTAACAATACCGTATTACTGCTTATTTAACTGCCTTCAGACTAAGATCAAGGCTTTTTATGTGATGGGTAAGAGCGCCAACAGAAATAAAATCAACGCCAGTCATAGCCACCTGCCGTATGGTAGCTTCGGTAATGCCACCACTGGCCTCTGTTTCAAAACGGCCATCAATAGTCCTGACGGCCTGTGCAAGATTGCTGACAGAAAAATTATCGAGCATGATACGATGAATACCCCCTGTTTGCAATGCCAGATCCAGCTCTTCCAGGTCGCGTACCTCCAGTTCTATTTTCAGATCAAGTCCTTTCTGCTGCAAATAATTGCGAGTACGCTCAATGGCCTGCACAATTCCGCCGGCAAAATCCACATGGTTGTCCTTGATCATAATCATATCGTACAGCCCCATGCGGTGATTGTATCCTCCGCCGGCCACTACCGCCATCTTCTCCGGCAATCGAAAGTTGGGGGTGGTTTTTCGGGTGTCCAGAATACGGGCACCAGTGCCCTCTACCAGCGAAACATAATATGCAGTACGGGTGGCTATACCACTCATTCGTTGCATGAAATTCAAAGCCAGCCGCTCTGCCTTCAACAAGGACTGAACGCGCCCCGATACCTCAAAGGCCACATTGCCGGGCTGTATCCTGCTGCCATCAGCCATGTGCGCAACAAACTCCACCTGTGGGTCCACCACTTCAAATACTGCCCTGGCAACTTCCATACCTGCAAGTACTCCGGGCTCTTTTACCAGCAACTGTGCTTTACCCCGGGCAAAATCAGGAATACAGGCAAGGGATGTGTGATCGCCTTCCCCCAGATCTTCCTGCAATGCACGTTTAATAATTTCTCTTATCTGCTCCATATCCTAAAAAAAAACGACTGTAAAGATATGGAAATCTCACAATCGTTGTAATAAGGTGCAGGGTCAATTATGCCCTGTCAAGCAAAGATTACTGAACCTCAAACTGCAAAAGGTGCAGCACCATGTCATCTGAGATCTTTTTGATCAGGAAGTAGGTACGGTAGTTATTTCCGTTTCGGGTTTTCAGATTGCCAATCACATAAACAGAACCATCGCGCGATGGGCCCTGATGCTGTATGGTAAACTCTGAGGGAGCATTGCGGTTGAAGAAATTACGAAGGATCAGCTCTGCCTGATTACGACTGAAAGTTCCTTCATTGCCCGGAATTTTCAGATCTACAGTAGTACCAAAATGCTTTGCTATATCTCGTGCATTACCATTGCGGATACCGGTGGCAACCTCTTGAGAGATATTGGTAGTTTGCATCACTGACAGGCTAAAGGGGATCAGCCCGCTGAACATGAAAAAAGCAAACAAATATGTGACACCTAATTTTTTCATATAATACAATTTTTATCCCATTAACATTTCCCGGTTACTGACTAACCACCCATGAATAGCAAAAGGTCTGCCAAACTCTCCAACTGCTGTGTTAAAGCCCCGGAACTTCAATCAACCCTTGGTTGAAGAGTATAAAGGTAGCGATTTCCCGGATTAAAAGCGGGTAAAAATGAACTCCTGCAACATCAGAATTGCTCTGCCAAACAAATGTATCTTTGCAAAAACAATCTGCCAGCCCTCACAAAAGCAATTCCATATAGGGACTTTGCAGCTTTCTGTGTTCAATGGGTTGCTATTGCCTCCACCCAAAAAATGACAAATGAAGATAACCCTTGTGAGTATCGGAAAAACGGATCAGGACTATCTTAAAGAAGGTCTATCGATCTATCAGAAAAGGCTGAAGCATTATGTAAACTTTGAGATCCGTGAGCTTGCATCACTCAAAAAAACTTCGGGCATGCCGGTAGACACTCTCAAGCAGAAAGAAGCGGAAGTACTTCGGAAGAGCCTTGAAAAAACCGATTTTTTAGTACTGCTCGACGAAAAGGGCACCCACCTCACCTCCGAAGAATTTGCCGGTTTTCTTCAAAAAAGGATGAATGCCGGCACCCGCGAACTTAGCTTTGTGGTGGGTGGGGCCTGGGGATTTGATGCATCTTTACAGCAAAGTGCCGATTACAAGCTTTCTTTATCAAGCATGACCTTTTCTCACCAAATGGTCAGACTGTTTTTTTGCGAGCAGCTTTACCGGGCTTTTACGATTATTCGGGGAGAGTCGTACCATAACGAATAAATTTTTACATACACAGCCCACATAGTTTTGTCGATAAATTTACCCAAGATATTTGTACGGGCTTAAAAACCGTGTTTTACCGAAATCGGGCCTGAAATTGATTCCTAATTTTATACCTATCTTTGTGTCGGTAAAATACCTGCACGCTATCACGTAAATTTACCTGTTGCCAAAAGCTGATATGTTGAATTTATTTAAAAAATCCCTGTCTTTTTCCAGAAACTATCCTTCACCTTTTGCCGGAACCAATCTTGGCTTCAAAGAGCAGAAGCAGCTGGAAAAGAAATACGAAGACATAGATCCTTTTCTTGAGATCATGGAAGATTCCGGAGCACGCCTCAGCATTATGTGTGATGGCCCGTTGAAACCCCTTCGCAAATTACCTGTGGGGAGTTCTTTGCAAAGAACCCAACGCCATTTGGGGAAACCCGCTGCCTTTTTTGCACAAAACGGACTGCTCAATACCGACACTGCCATTTTCTTTTCCAGCTTTATGGGATACAGAGCGAGGCTTGAGGTAAGTTTCTTCCAGGAACAACTCTTTGGTTTCAGTTGCTATTTTCTTGATATGCAAACCATGGATCAGAATCTGATCGTGGAAGCATTGTGCGGCCAGTATGATGTTAACCTTACCAACCCCGGCATTCAGAAAATCATCGACAACCAGGGAAATACTCTTCTGATAAGCAACCGGGGATCCCTTCAGGTTCATATTTTTCACACCGACCATCCCTTGTTCGACCAGTTAAAAAATATAGCGGTGTTTTACAATCGTAAGACCACAAAACAAGAAAAAGAATTACCCATTTTTATGGAAGCTACCCAGAGGGTAGAAAAAGCAAAGCCGGTGGGATACTAATCATCCACCGGCTTTTTTTATTACAACTGCATACTGCTGCTCCAGTTTCTAATGATCAACCTCTTTGGTACATGCTATGGAAGCAATGGTACCATCGCCAACAGCAGTAGTAATCTGGCGGTACTTTTTACTGATCACATCTCCCACTGCATATACCCCCGGGATACTGGTGCGCATTTCGTCATCAACTTTGATATAGCCCCAATCGTCGGTAGCAATTTCATCTTTTATAAAATCGGTATTGGGCTTCATCCCAACGAATACAAAAATGCCATCGGTTTCCAGGGTTTTTTCCTGTCCACTTTTCAGATCTTCCACTCTCACATGCATTCTGCCCGAACCATTCTGATAAAACCCTCTGGGCTCATGCTGCAGTAAAACTTCAATCTTCGGATCAGCAAAACAACGCTCCTGTGCACTCTTATTGGCGGTGAGCATGGGTAGCTGCTGTATCATCGTTATTTTGGATGCAAACTTGGAGATAAATTCAGATTCTTCCACAGCTGTATTACCTCCTCCAACGATCACGACCTCTTTGTCGTGATAGTATTTTGCATCGCAGGTGGCGCAATAGGAAACCCCTTTCCCGTGAAACTCCCGTTCGCCTTCAATATTAAGATACCGGGGTGAGGCACCTGTAGAGATGATTATTTTTTTGGCTTTGATGGTTTCAAAACCATCTATCACTACTTCTTTTTTCACCAGGTCAACATGGTTTACATCCACTGCTACCTTGAACTTTACGCCAGCCTCTTTTGCCTGTTCGGCCATATAGTGCGCCAGCATATATCCTTTTTGTGGCTCCACAAAACCTGGATAGTTGGACACCTGGTGTGTGGTGGAAACCTGCCCCCCGGGCAATGCCTGGTCAATCAGGATGGTATCAACCCTGGCCTGCGCCAGGTAAATACCGGCAGCCATACCTCCGGGCCCACCCCCCAGCACTATTACATCTGTATGAGTAATAATCGGCTTGATCTGCGATCTGATCTTTTCCACCTGAGCTGCCGGGATCATGGCATCGAGGTTGCGAACGATATCCGACTTTTTGATACCGCCTGTCAGTACATCACCCACCTGTTGTCCGTTCTTGAAAAATAACAGTGTTGGAGAAGATTTTACACCCAGTTGCTCCGCAAGCTCCCTGTTTCCCTGGCGAAACATCTTAACAAAACGGATGTCGTCGCCGTAATGTTCCGCCAGACTCTCAAACTTTGGGGCCAATGCCTCACAGGGAGGGCATTCGGTGGAATAAAAGTCAAGCACTACATTGGTGTGGTTCTCCAGTTCCCTGGCAAATTCCTCTTGTTTAATTTCCTGTAACATATGCAATAAAAAAATGAATAAATGATTCAATATCGTTTCGAAATAAATACCCGGCCACAACTGCAGCCTTTCAGGCCTCAACTGCCCCGGCATTTCATATTTTATTATCTAGATGTATGCATACGTCAAATACTTTGCCACAGGTGGAAGCAGGTCAAAATGTCAGAATTTGCACTCACGACTCACTTACATTTATTTTTTCGCACCATAAAATCATGCATTCCACAAAAATAATCAATAAAACAAATTGACTAAACAATCCCTTTCAAACTCTTGTTTAAGAGTTTGTTGAGCACAAAAAAACCCTTTCGCAATGTTTCGTAAGCGAGGTTCGGGCGATTTTTTTGGGTCAATTGTCGCAAATCCTTTTTAATTTTAATCAAATTAAACCAAACCAAAAGGACAAGTTTATGATTAGAAAAGTTCTGGTTGCCAACCGGGGCGAGATCGCTGTGCGCATAATGCGATCGTGCCGCGAGATGGGCATCCGCACCGTAGCTGTCTACAGCGATGCCGACCGTAAGGCTATGCATGTTTTGTATGCCGACGAAGCCTATCACATCGGCGCCTCCCCTTCCTCTGAATCTTATTTGAACATGGATAAGATACTGGAAGTAGCCAAAAAAAGTAAAGCACAAGCCATTCATCCCGGCTATGGTTTTTTATCGGAAAATGCTGTTTTTTCGGGTAAATGCCAGGAGGCCGGGATTAAGTTTATTGGCCCCTCCCCTTACGCCATCTCTCAGATGGGTGACAAAATTACAGCCCGAAAAACCATGATGGCAGCCGGGGTGCCTGTAGTACCGGGCACAGAATCAGCCATTACCAGTGAAGCAGAGGCATTAAAAACCATCAAGGAGATTGGTCTTCCGGTAATGATCAAAGCTTCTGCGGGTGGTGGAGGTAAAGGGATGCGACTGGTAAAGAAAGAAGCCGATATAAAAAGCTCCATACGCGCTGCACGCTCCGAAGCCAGGTCGGCCTTTGGTGATGATGCCGTTTACATCGAAAAATACATCGAATCGCCTCACCATATCGAATTTCAGATCCTTGCCGATCAGCATGGCAATGTCATACACCTGTTCGAAAGAGAGTGCTCGGTGCAACGTCGCCACCAAAAGATCATTGAAGAAACTCCCTCACCCATTCTAACCCCGGAGATTCGCGAGGAGATGGGCAAAGCGGCGGTGGCAGCTGCCAAGGCAGTGGATTACGAAGGAGCGGGTACCATTGAATTTATTGTGGACAATAACCTCAACTACTACTTCCTGGAGATGAATACCCGTTTGCAGGTTGAGCACCCCATTACCGAACGGGTGGTGGGTGTAGACCTTGTAAAAGAGCAAATTCATATTGCATCGGGCAAACCCCTTTCGCACAAACAGGAAGAGTTGAAACAAAACGGGCATGCCATTGAATGCAGGGTATATGCCGAGGATGCTTCCAATAATTTTATGCCGGCCCCTGGCAAAGTAACCCACATCAGCATTCCCTATGGGGTTGGGGTACGGGTAGATGGCTACATTTACGAGGGTTTTGAAATTCCGATCTATTACGACCCACTCATTGCCAAACTGATCGTATGGGGGCGCGACCGTGCCGATGCCATAGAGAGGACCATTCGCGCTCTGCACGAATTTAAAATTGCCGGAGTGAAAAACTCCCTCAACTTCCTTGAAAATATCATGACTGCTCCGGATTTCGTGAAAGGCAACTACACCACCCACTTCATCGAAGAAAACATGGAGCATCTCATGCGCAAAGATCCATGCCAGGAGGATTGTGAAGACATGGTAATCATTACTGCTTTCCTGGAATACCTCTATAAGATCCGAAAAGCATCGCCCAAGGAAATGACGGCCCTGAAAAACAACTGGAAAGACTACAGTCGAATCAGAAGTGTATTAAAACTCTAAAACCCCGGTAATATATGTCGTACGAAGTAAAGATCAACAACCGCACAGCACAGGTAGAACTGCTCCAGTGGCAGGGATCGTTTGTAAGTATTAAAGTGGATGGAAAAGAATACAACCTGGATTTTGAAAAAGTAAACAAAGGTATCTTCTCCATTCTTCACAACAACAATTCCTACAACATTGAGATCATCCCTGGCGAAAATATAAAGAAGTATACGGTAAATACCTACAAAAACACCTACGAAGCAGAGATCATCGATGCAGAGAGCAAATACCGCTCAGCCCGCACCAAGGGGAGTGAGGACGATGCCGAAAACACTGTGGTGGCACCCATACCCGGCAAAGTGGTAAAGATACCGGTCAATGTGGGCGATACCGTTGAAGCTGGACAAACCCTGGTGATTTTCTCTGCCATGAAGATGGAAAGCGAGTTCAAAGCCAAAAAAGATGGCATGGTAAAAGAGATACGTGTGAAAGAGGGAGATACGGTGGAAGCGAAGAAGGTGATGGTGGTGGTGGAATAAGTATGAGGATGAAATTGACCGCTGAGGCACTGAAGCGCTGAGGTTATTGTTTGAAGACAAAGGCATGAATAGAGAAGAACTAAATCAAATTGGCGGTGAAATTCTGGATGCTGCATTTCAGGTCCATAAACTAATGGGGCCTGGTTTATTGGAGTCGGTCTACCAGGCATGTCTTGCCGAAGAATTTAACTCACGAAGAATTCAATATCAAGAAGAAGTTATGCTACCCCTGTTTTATAAAGGAAAAAAACTGCAGAAGTTTTTCAAAATTGATTTCTTGATTGAAAATCAGATTATTATTGAACTAAAAGCAATAGAGATCATACTTCCTGTTCATGAGGCACAACTAATATCTAACTTAAAGCTGTCAAACAAAAAACTTGGTTACCTCATCAATTTCAACACCCCACTTTTAAAAGACGGATTCAAAAGATTTGTAAACAACTTTTAAGCATAGTTCCCCTAATCAGAGTAAAGAATCTCTGCGTCTCCGGGCCTTTGCGGTAAAAATAAGAAAAAATGAAAACCATAGACAAAATCAACAAACTCAGCGAAATGCACAAAGCCGCCGAGCTGGGTGGCGGGCAAGATAAAATTGACAAGATCCATGCTTCGGGGCGCAATACTGCCCGAGAACGCATTAAGGAACTGCTTGATCCGGAAACTTTCGTGGAGATCGACAAATTTGTGGTAAACCACAATGAAGACTTCCAGATGGAAAAAATTCCGGGAGATGGTATCGTAACGGGCTATGGCAAAATCGACGGCCGGCTGGTGTATGTTTTTGCGCAGGATTTCACAGTGTTCGGCGGATCGCTGAGCCGATCCAATGCCAATAAGGTTACCAAGATCATGGATCTGGCAGTGCGCAACGGAGCTCCCATCATTGGGCTCAACGACAGTGGCGGGGCCCGTATCCAGGAAGGGGTGGAAAGCCTGGCCGGGTATGGCGATATCTTCATCCGCAATGTGCGCGCCAGTGGAGTGGTGCCGCAGATCAGCGCCATTCTGGGGCCCTGTGCCGGAGGGGCTGTTTACTCACCGGCCATCACCGATTTTATTTTCATGACCCGGAAAACAAGCTATATGTTTGTTACCGGCCCGGATGTAATAAAGACTGTGACCCATGAAGATGTTACCAAGGAGGAGCTGGGCGGCGCCATGACCCACAACGCCAAAAGTGGTGTGGCCCATTTTACTGCTGATGATGACCAGCAGGCCATGATGATGATCAGGGAACTGATGAGCTATCTCCCCTCCAACAATATGGAAGATCCGCCTGTAAAACCCTGTACCGACTCGCCCCACCGTGAAGAGCTAAAACTGCGTGAGATCATACCCAACGATCCCAACAAGCCCTACGACATGAAAGAGATCATCGTGGCCGTGGCCGACGATTACAACTTTTTCGAGGTACAACCCCATTATGCTCAGAATATCATTACGGGCTTTGCCCGGTTGAACGGAAAACCGGTGGGCATTGTTGCCAACCAGCCTGCAATGCTGGCCGGCGTGCTCGACATTGATGCCTCTCTGAAAGCTGCACGTTTTGTAAGATTCTGCGATGCTTTCAACATCCCCATCATTACCTTCTGCGATGTGCCTGGCTTCCTGCCTGGCGTAGACCAGGAGCTGGGCGGCATTATCAAGCACGGAGCCAAACTGTTGTATGCCTATGCAGAAGCTACCGTGCCCAAGATTACGGTTATCACACGTAAATCATACGGTGGCGCTTATGTGGTGATGGCCAGCAAACACCTGGGTGCCGATGTAAACTACGCCTACCCCACTGCAGAAATTGCGGTGATGGGCCCCGATGGAGCGGTAAACATCCTGTATCGCAACAAGATCAGTGATGAAGAAAAGGCCAAAGCCACCGAAGAATATCGCGAAAAGTTCTGCTCACCTTACAAAGCTGCAGAGTCGGGCCATATCGACGAGATCATCTTCCCGCGGCAAACCAGGCTGAAGCTCATTCAAGCCCTTGAGATGACCGAGAACAAGCGCGAGGTAACCCCGGCCAAAAAGCACGGCAATATACCCTTGTAAGCCCAGGGGTAACAGGTATCAGGTGATGGGTGATGGGTGATCGGTGATCACCCATCACAGATTCACCCTTCGCGAGCTGGACTGCGCTTATTTGGTATTTCCTGCTTCGGTTTCAGCTTCACAGGGCTCGATTCGTGCTTTGGATTTCAATTTTCAGATATTGATAAGAAATAATTTCTAAATTTGCATTCCCAGAATGGGAACGTTAGCTCAGTTGGTTTAGAGCACATGCTTGACAGGCATGGGGTCACAGGTTCGAATCCCGTACGTTCCACTTTTTATCAACCATAGGGCTGTAGTACATTCTACAGCCCTTTTTGTTTTATAGCACTGAATCCGTGGTGGTTTCGCACATTCTTTAAGACAAATGGCAGTTATATTCATAACAACTGTACCTGCCAAGCCTCTTTACAATGCTCAAATCGGCAGGTCTTCGCTTTTTATATACTCTGTCAGATCACTTTTATAACCCTGAAGCATAAATGGTTTAAACCCCTGATGGCCGAAAGAAAAGGTTAACAGGGATTTTCACATTACCTTCAAGACACCACTCTTCGATCGCGCCCATTTTTTATTGGGCAGACATCTCCATTTGTGTCAAAATATGCATAGGAATTTTCATCCCTTCGGGCATCATTTCGTTGGCTTCCAGTTCAGCTTCTCCAGTTATCTCCTGGCTGGTGGTAGATCGGGTAATCCAGCCGGTACGGGCATCAAGCCGGATCTCTGAAACCATGGTGCCACTCAGATCGAAATACATATTCATGCCCTGGGTTTGCAGGGGGATGTCCTTATCGGCACTTTGTATCTGCGAAGTACCTTTGATCAGAAAGTAGGCTGGGGTTTTCTCTGCCAGGGTGTAGGTGGTATGAACATCCATTACCATCTGGTTTACTACGCGCGTATTGCGATCCCAGCTCTCGCCAATGGCAACCGGCTGAGCTGGCATAACCCCCAGCAGACTGGTCAGCTGGCTGCGCAGCCCCTCCTCGCCATAGCTTTGGCTGAGCTGAGCCTTGATTTCATCGCGCTGTGCAGGAGGAACCAGTTCAGAGTTCATTATGGGTTCAAAAACGGCCTCCATGTTTTCAATGGCAAGCACCTCTCCGATCCGGCTAAGTCTTACGCCAAAAGGCACATTTGTCATCTGACTGAAGATCAAAGAAAACAGATCACCCTCTTCAGGGTTTTCAGAACTGTAGCTCATAGCACCCATCATGGGCATCTCCATCTCCATTGCCATTTTGGTGTAGCGAACCTCCATATCATAATAGTCGGCCCCAACACCCACTACTTTATAAACCAGGTTGCTGCTGATGGTGGTAGAGATTGTCATCTGCTGGCCCATTACCGATTGGGAGACCGTTGACTTAACCACTGAATTCTGGTGGTATTCTTTTCCTTTCTCAAGGTTAAGGACTATCTCGTGTTTTTGTGCCTGCAAATGTGCGCCAAAGCACAGGGCGAGTAACAAAATTGTAAGCTTTTTCATGTCGATGTTTTTTGGAGTTTGTAATATAATTATGTGAAATTAAGCATTCTGGTTTTATCCTATATCTTTTTCCATGATTTGCCTGGCTCGTTGCAGAGCCGTATGGATCTCGGGGCAGATATTTTCATTCCCCACCATGGCCAGCACACCGGCGCGTTCGAGGGCATGATGTGTTTTTTCCTGCAGTCCACTGATAATTATAGGGATATTGCTCTTCCGGGTTTTGTGAATGAAACTCTCAAGGTTCTTGATTCCAGTAGAATCGATAAAAGGCACCAGTCTCATCCTGATGATACGCACACGGGGTTTCTGGCCCAGTTGTTTATCAGCTTCATAGAATTTGTTGACAACACCAAAGAAAAAGGGGCCTCTTACCTGGAATACCTCAACTCCTTCCGGAATTTCGAGGTGTTCCTGATCATCAGAAATATGTGAGGTTTCACCTTTTACTTCTGTGGTCAGCAGTGCTACCTCAGAGGTCTCTACTACTCTTCTTACAAACAGAAAGGCAGCCAGTACCACCCCAAACTGGATCGCAACGGTAATGTCGACCAGGACTGTAAGAAGAAAAGTGACAAGCATTACCGACAGGTCGCTTTTGGTATTTCTGAACATCCCTTTGAAAGAGCGCCATTCGCTCATATTATAAGCCACTACAAAGAGTATCCCGGCCAGGGCTGGCATAGGGATAAGCCTGGCCCATTTGCCAAAAAACAAAAGTATCATCAACACCACAACAGCGTGCATCATACCTGCAACAGGCGTAAGGCCACCGTTGCGTATGTTGGTCATGGTGCGGGCTATGGCACCACAGGCAGGAATTCCTCCAAAAAGCGGCACAACAATATTTGCTACCCCATTGGCAATTAGCTCAGTGTTGGGTCTGTGGCGGTAGCCTGTGGCTCCGTCGGCCACCATAGCCGATAGCAGCGACTCTATTGACCCCAGCATGGCTATGGAGAATGCAGGAAGAAGCAATACCCTGAAACTGCTGAAGCTCATTTGTGGCAACTCCGGCGAGGGGATCTGGGCCGACAGCTCTCCAAATTTGCTCCCGATGGTCTCAACAGGCAGATTAAACACATTCACCACCACTACACTGCCGATGATAGCAAGCAAAGACCCGGGTATTTTTGATGAGATGCGGCCTCCGTAAACCGTTATCAGAATGGTAGCCATACCCAAAAGCAGAGCATAGGGGTTAAGGGTAGTGGCATGCTGGGCATAAAACACCAGCTTGTCAATGGTATCGGCGGGCACATCACCCCCTCCCATGCCAAAGAAATCTTTCACCTGGCTGAAAAGAATAATCAGGGCAATACCACTGGTGAAGCCCACGATAATGGGATAGGGCATAAACTGTATAAGGGTTCCGATTTTCAGCACACCGAATAAAACTGTCATCACCCCGGCCATCATGGTGGCAAGCAGCAATCCTTCCACCCCGAATTCAGCAACAATTCCATACAATATCACAATGAAAGCACCTGTAGGCCCGGCAATCTGCACACGACTGCCTCCCAGCATTGAAATGAGGAAACCTCCGATAACAGCAGTGATCAACCCACGTTCAGGATTTACTCCCGAGGCGATGGCCAGAGCAATGGAAAGAGGAAGGGCCACAATGCCTACCACGATACCGGCTGTAAGATCGGCAGCGAGTTTTTCACGGTTGTACCCCTTAAGGGTATCAATTAATTTAGGTCTGAATTCAACCCACATGATTTGAGGGAATTAGTGTTGTGAGATACTGTGTAAGACTGCGACGAGAATACTTTGCAATAGCAGCATAGTGGGGTTCATATTCCTTCTCCATACATTTTTCGATGAATGCGGCTATTTCCCCGGCGTTGGCATAATCGAACATCACCCCTGCACGGGTATCTTCCAATATGCTTGCTGCTTCGCCCTTGGGGGGCCCCAGACCCACGACAATCCTTCCTGCCGCCATGTATTCAAACAACTTACCAGTGAGGATCCCCTGGTTTTGGCTGGTATCCGGGATAACCAGCAAGAGCATGTCGGCAGTGTGCATACGTGCAATGGCCGTTTTGTGGTCGGCATGACCTGAAAACTCCACCTTACCGGGAAAATTCTCCTGCAGGGCATTGCGCCAAGTATCGCAGATCTGCCCGGTAAAATGCAACCGTATCCTTGAAAAGTACTCAGGCTTAAGCATTTTTATCGCATGTATCAATCCATCGAGCCGGTAGGAGTCGGCAAGGGTTCCCACATAAGCCAGGGTGAAAGTATCTGCTTTGATCCGGGGAGGAACCTCTCTGAAATCATCGCTGTCGTAGCCATTGTAAACCACCTTAAACCTGGCAGCATACTCCTCACCCACTTTCTGCACAAACATATTGCTGATAAAATTGCTTACCGTAACAACGGTATCTGCCTGTGCAAGCACCTGTTTTTCCAGTTGCCGGTCTTTCCTGCGGATCATGGGCAAATGCAGCAAATCCTTGTAGTAAAAAATATCGGTCCAGGGGTCGCGCAGATCGGCAATCCAGCGAAGCTGAGGAAATTCTTTTTTAAGCTTAAGCCCTACCAGCTGTGTTGAATGAGGCGGACTGGTGGTGATCAGGTAGGGGATGTTTTCCTCCTGTATAAGCTTACGTGCCTGTTGCAAGGCAAAGCGGTTCCAGCCTACCCTGGCATCGGGCACAAAGAGATTTCCCCTCAGAAAGCGCGACACGGTGCTACCCATACCGGTATTCTGCTCATTGGCAAAGCCTGAGTAGGGTACATGAGTCCGTCGCATAATTCTTTTGTACAAGGCATAGGGTTCCCGGGTAGAAGTGGTATACACCCTGAGATGGGCAGGCACTTCCTTGAGCAGGCTTGCATCGGCTATGGGGTAGGTTGCCTGGCCCGGATCCACTGTAAGCACAATGGGCTCAAACCCAAATTCGGGAAGATACCGGCAAAATTTCAACCAGCGCTGTACACCCGGCCCTCCGCTGGGGGGCCAATAATAAGTCAATATAAGTACCTTCTCCTTCATGCAAATCCCCTTTTTGGGAAAAACCGTGCAAGAGGCTTCCATTCAACCCCTCGTAACCACAGCAGGAAAACAAATGGGCTGTTTCAAAAACCTTACAGGACATTGTTAAACTGCATCCGTCGGGGAGCAATCTTGATTTCCCTGATGGGCCTGCAGGCCTGAAAAGCTTTTGAAACAGCCTGAATTAACTAGGGGTTCGTCTGAACCTTTGCTGACGATTTTTTCCACCACCAGAACACAAACGCAGCCAGTGCAATCACAAGCAATGCACTGAAGGCGAAGGCAATCTTCTCACCCACAAAATACGAGCGGGGTTCGAAACGGAATTCCACTTCCACATCGCGTCCTGCAGGCAGTATCATAGCTCTGAGTATATAATTGGCCCGGAAATGGTTGGCGGGTTCTCCATTCACAAAAACCTTCCAGCCATCAGGATAATACACCTCAGAAAATACAGCCATCTGGCTGGCTCTTGAAGAGTAGCGGTACACAAGCTTGTTGGGCTGGTAATGAATCAGTTCGATGTTAGACAGGCTGTCGAACTTCATATCTGAGGTGTCGATTTTGTCCTCGAAGCGGATATCGACCACCGCGACTATCGCCGGATCAATGTCCCAAAGCAATTCCAGTTCCTCATCTGCATTGGCCGCCCAATGCAATTCTTTGATAAACCATGCATTCCCCAATGCATCGGGGTTAAAGCTTGCGGCGGGCTGACGGTTTTGGTCGGGCAGAATGTAATAGCGGGTATTGAGCATATTGAGCACTTCCATATTGCCTTGAGTAATATGGTGATCGATAAGCTCCTGGTAACGTTGCAGCTTTGCACCGTGATACCCCCCTATGGAGCTGTGGAACCAGCTGGTTGAGGCATCATTGAAGGTGCTCACTGTAAGATTGTATACCCTGAAATGTTTCTCGGTATCCTGCAGTATTTGCTGGTTGGCCCGTGTCATGGGGAATGGGTTCTCCACCTGACGCCGGGGTACGAAATTGCTGTCGTCGAAATAGCGTCTGTTGATGGGCCACATGTCGGCGATGATCAGTACTGCCAGTACTGCCACCAACACGCCCCGTTTGATCTTTTGCATGGCAAAAAGGGCAACAGTGGCTGCTGTGAGGCATATAAACACCAGGCTACGAAGCGCATCTGCTCTGAAGATTCCTATGCGCATACGCTCCACTTCACCCCAGTGCAGAGCCAGTTGAGGATTATCAGCCCCATGCAGAGCCAGCATATTGCGCTCAGCCTGGCTCAGGAAATCAAGAAAAACGCCTGGCATCACATACAAAACCACAAGCAAGCCTGCTGTGAGCCCAAAACTCCAGTAAAAGGGTTTACTCTTAACCTTCAGCAAATCAGGGTTCTGGTACCACTTATGCAACCCAAGGAAGGCCAGCAAAGGTATACATAGCTCTGCAATAACCAGGGTCATACTTACCGCTCTGAACTTGCTGTATCCAGGCACGTACTGTATAAAGAAATCGGTGAACCATTGCAGGTTTTTTCCCCAGGCCAGCAGGATGGAAAGTGCTATGGCCATTAGAAGAGCCCAACGAAACAAGCCTTTCACATAGAACAATGCCAGCACAAAAAGGAAAAACACCACAGCACCCACATAAACAGGCCCTGAGGTAAAGGGCTGGTCTCCCCAGTATTGGTTTACATAGCTGCCTGCCTGCAAATTCTGAATGATAAAATCGATAAATGCGGGTGAATGTCTGTCCAGTACTTCCATGGCCGCACGTTGCTGCGATGGGGTTCCCTGGTTGGCCGCGATAAGTTCGTCATACAACAGGGGAGCTGAGGCACCCCCTTTTACATTGGGAATAAGCAGGCTGAGGGTTTCCTGGCGGCCATAGCTCCATTGGGTAATATAGGCCGGGTCGAGCCCCCGGGGATTGATACGCTCGTCGGAAGTAAGCTCAGTACCCCCGCGCATGGTATGGGCGGTATAGCTGTAGGTTGACCAGAAACCACTTATGTTTACACCAATGGCAATGATAGCACCCGCAAGCAAAACACCGGAGGCTTTCATGAATTCCATGTGTCTTCCTTCGCGAATCTGCCCTATCAGCTCCGATATACCATAAAAGACCACTATGATAAGCAGGTAATAGGTGATCTGGAGGTGATTGGCAAACAACTGCAAGGCAAGAAAAATAGTAAAGAGCAAACCTCCCGCTGCATATTTGCCTTTGAAAGTATAGATGATGGAGGCAAACACAGGTGCCATGTAGGCAATGGCCAGTGCTTTGGAGTTATGCCCCGCCTCTATGATAATGAAATGATAGGAGGAGAAGGCAAATCCCAGGGCCCCCAGCAGAGCAATCCACACATTAACTTTCAGCAAGAGCATACAAATAAAAAATCCTACAAAATAGAGGAATATCATATCGGCAGGCCTTGGCAGCCCCAGCGTAAAAATCTTATGGAAGAAATTGGCAATATTGCTGGCGTAGATCACGGAGATCTGGAAGGCAGGCATACCACCAAACATAGAGTTGGTCCATAAGGCTTCCTCACCGGTTTCTTTACGGAATTCCTTGATCTCGCGAGCCATCCCTTCAAACTTCACAATATCAGGCTGCAAAAGCCTTTTGCCTTCGAGCACGGGGCTTACATAGGCAATACTCAGGATCAAAAAAATGAGCAAAGCACCCACATGGGGGATAAACTTTTTCAGGTCAGATGTTTGCATAGTGTTATAATGTACTTTGGTTAGGGTTTATCGTCATTTTGGGGTTTCTCCTCAAGGTCTTCGAAGTCGACATACTCGCCGATCTGATCGAGCGATTTGCTGCTGTCAGAGCTCTTTTTGTAGGAAACATGAGGACCTTTGCCTTGGGCAGGTTCATCATCGGGTCGCAGATGAGGGTTTTGTTCATAGAACTTTCTCTTTACCCTGCCCAGGTACCAGCGAACCAGATAAGGCAGAATATACAGGGTAAAAACCCTGAAGGCAAGGTAAATAAGTATAAATGTGGCAATAATTCTGAGTAAAGGCATGGGATTGCGTTCTTTGGGGCACAGCCTGCAAGCTGCTGCTCCATCGGATTTAAAAACAATTCATTATACATTCAACCCATTAGGTTGGGGCAAAAGTAAGAAAAAGGCGGCAAAGGGATCAAAATAAAAATGGGTTGTTTCTTTTTTGTGAAACAACCCATTTGGTGAGTAAAAGTGAGCTTTTACTTCAAATGTCTTACTTATGCGTTTTTTCGCTGGAAACGGTAAGTCTTTTTCTTCCTTTAGCTCTTCTGGCAGCCAAAACTTTGCGGCCATTGGCAGATTCCATTCTAGCCCTGAAACCGTGCTTATTTTTCCTGCGTCTTCTTGAGGGTTGGTATGTCCTTTTCATTACTGTAAATATTTTGCTGTGAATACTTTATGTGCCGGCTTTTACTGCATAGGCTGCCAACAACCTGATGACTATATTTTTTGAAAAATTGAATGCCTGATTTTTAGGACTGCAAAGATAGACAATACTTTTTTATTCCCAAATGCTTTTGTGTATTTTTTTCGCAATTAGGTCAGACCCTTGCCATACCCCCCACCCGAGGCCTCCGATTTCAACCTCAGGGCAGAAACACCCCTTCATTGATTTCATAATACCGCCTGAGCAGATCGGCAGCCAGGCAGGAATGCACCGGGATGACTCCCAGCAGATCGCCTACCATGATCTGATCCCAGTACTCCTCCGGGCAAAAAAAGATTCCATGCTCCTGCGAAAGCCTGTCGATATAAACAGGTTTGGAGAAAGGCTCCCATCGTTTGCCAGTGAACCGCACCACCTCTCCATATACCTTTTCGTTGTCGGAAAGCAGAATAGAATCTTTGGAGAGGTGTACAGCTCCGGCATATAACACTATTTCATTGCGTTGCTTATGACGTGCCACCACAGGGGCAGCCACAACCATGGCAATATGTTCGAGGTCGCAGGAAGCCAGGTGGTATTGCATCAGATCGTAAAACACAAAATTCCCGGGCCGTATTTCGTCTACACCTTCAAAATCACTCTCCAGGCTGCAGGTTGGGGTATCGCCCCACGAAGCAATAATACCCGGATACTGCTTTTTGAACTGCGCCGTAACCTGGGCCAGCTGTTCGGTACCTTTCCTGAAGATCTTATGCACCTCGTTGAGCGACTGGGTGTGATAAGCATGGCCAGCATGGGCAACGAATCCATAAAAGTGCAGTAAAGGGTTCTGAGCGGCAAGGCTCAGCAGCTGGGCTATACGGTCTGTTTCATCGAAATAGTATCCGGTACGGTGGCTTCCCACATCCAGCTTTACATAAAAATCTACCGGGTGCTTCAACTCCTGTTGCAATGCAGGCAGAGCGTCTTCATCGGCCAGCAGGATACCCAGCCTGATTGTGGGGGCCAGCTGGTTGATCCGGTCGGTTTCCCGGATGTTTACCGGGAATGCAACCATTATATCTTTCCAGCCATCGGCAGCAAAGTACGCGGCCATTGAAAAAGATGAAACGGTAATCTTTTCCACACCCGCCTCGCGAAACCATCTGCCGATGGCTTGCGACTGGTGGGTTTTGAAATGTGGTCTGAAACCTACGCCGGTTTTGGCAGCCTTTTCGGCCATGTGGCGGATATTTCTCCGGCACTTGTCCTCATCAACTACCAGCACCGGCGAGCTTATGTCGTCCATAATTTTTCTTTTGAAGTTTTATTGTTAAAGGTATCAGCCGATTTTTTGCTCTACCATACGCAGGATCTCCTGTTCGCGGGCAATGGCAGCATCCTGAATCTCTTTTCCTTTGGCAATAATCTCTTCCACAAAGGCTTTGTCTTCCAGGTCGGCAGTATTGATCTTCACATTCATAAATGCCCCCATAACAGCTGTTCGGGCGCACAATGCTCCTACTCCTGCATCGGTTACAGAGTTGGGGTTGCCTCTCTCTACCATTTCTGCAATCACCTCCATACTCTCGTAAGCCTTTTGCATTACGCGGAAAGGAACTTCAATGGCGTAGCGTGTGGCATCCTGGATTGCTTTCTTGCGGAAGGCCTTCTCCTGGTCAGAAGATTTGGGTAGCCCAAAGGCATCCATGATACGGTTGAAAGAGCGTGTATCTTCGTCAACCAGCCAGGTAAGCTCATCTTTAATAGCTTGTCCTTTCTCGGCCCAGTTGCCAAAGAGCTCCCACTGATCGTCCCAGCCTCTTTTGTGAGAAGAGAGGTTGGCCACCATGGTAGCAAGAGAAATGCCCAATGCCCCTACATAGGCAGATACAGATCCGCCACCGGGAGCAGGAGATTCGCTGGCAGTTTCATCTGCAAACTGCTGGAGGTTCATGTCTACCAGTTTCTTTCCTTCTTCCTCTGCCAGCATGTACTCTATGATCTTTTCTTTGGGATTGAAGGGTTTCAGATCATCAAGTCCCATGGATTTCACTGCTATTTTGATCAGTTCAGATTCCGAAACACCCACGCTGCGTTGTTGTTTGCGCAGGAAATATTTCCCTGCATCCACCAAAGCTTTGAGCGGAACCAGCCCTACCAGCTCAGAACCGGTAACCCGGATACCTCTTTCGGCAGCTTTCTTTACCACCTCATCGAATGCCACATGCACCGGAGTAATGGAGATATTGGTAAGGTTCATGGATATCTGGGCAATACCATACTCCTCGATGAACCAGCCAATGGCCTTTACAGCTTTCAGAGTACCGGGAATAAATACTTTTTCACCTTTTTCATCTGTTACGATCTTTCCGGTAATGGGATTTCCTTCTCTTTTTACTCTTCCTTTCTCGCGCACATCAAAGGCAATGGAGTTGGCCCGGCGGGTAGAGGTGGTATTAAGGTTGATATTGTATGCCACCAGAAAGTCGCGTGCCCCTACGGCAGTAGCACCTGTACGGGGATTAAAGGTAGCGGGGCCAAAATCGGGTTTCCATTCGGGATTCTTCAGTTTCTCTGGCAACCCTTCGTATTCGCCGCTGCGGCAGTTGGCCAGGTTTCGACGTTTGGGTTCAAAGGCAGCATTTTCGTAGCAATACACGGGTATTTGCAACTCGTTGCCAATGCGCTCAGCCAGTTTTCGGGCATATTCCACCACTTCCTCCATGGAGATACTGGCAACGGGTACCAGCGGGCATACATCGGTGGCTCCCATACGCGGGTGCTCCCCTTTATGCTTGCTCATGTCGATCAGCTGAGAAGCTTTTCTGACAGCACGAAAAGCAGCTTCAATAACTTCATCGGGCGTTCCCACCAGGGTAACTACGGTACGATTGGTAGCTTTGCCGGGGTCTACATCCAGCAGCTTCA
This sequence comes from Bacteroidales bacterium, assembly GCA_046291875.1. Classification (GTDB taxonomy): domain Bacteria; phylum Bacteroidota; class Bacteroidia; order Bacteroidales; family UBA7960; genus SKVR01. The sequence goes on from JBKBSF010000008.1 coordinate 106,508, forward strand.
CTCCTTCAACCGACTCTATCTCGGCAGTGATCTGCCTGATAATGCCCATATCATTTCCTTCACTAAAATTGGGTACACATTCGATTAACTTCTTCATCTGTCTGTAATTTTTTTTGGGCCCGGTGAAACATCCAGAACGGGTCTTCAACCTGTTGCTTTCAGGCTGAATTATGAATACTGCACGAGGCCTGATGTTTTGATTGTTAAGGGATAAAAAAGATTTTAGGGTTCGTTTTGATTTTGACACGAAATTATAAAAAAAAAGCCACTGGCACCGGCCAATGGCTTATTCTTTTGCAAGCAGAAAAGATTAGTATCTCTTTTCTTTGATTCTTGCTTTCTTTCCGCGCAGATCTCTCAGATAGAAAATTCTTGCCCTGCGTACCATACCGCGGCGGATAAGTTCGATCTTCTCAATGAAGGGAGAACTGATAGGGAAAATCCTCTCCACTCCAATGTTGCCAGAAATCTTTCTTACGGTGAAAGTTTCGGTAGCACCACTTCCTCTTCTCTGGATCACAACACCTTGATAAGGCTGAATCCTCTCCTTGTTACCTTCCTTGATCTTATAGTGTACTACAACGGTATCTCCGGCTTTGAATGCAGGGTATTCTTTCTTCTCTGTCAAAACATCCTGCACAAAATTCATTATTTCCATCTGGTTCATGACTCTGTATTTTAAGCGTTTAATCCTTTGTGCCTCGCCCGAGACATATGCAAAATGATCTTTATATGATTACGTTCTTCCGAAAAGGGAGTGCAAAGGTAGAGAAATAATTCAAAATAAAAAAAGAGAATGCAAATTTATTTTGATAAACAGCCCATTGCCTGTGCATGCAATGCAAAGGTAAAAAACTCTTCGATTGGGTTACTAAAACAATTTCCCTATATTTGACCCTCAATCATTTCTTTTCATCCTAAAAATCAAAAACATGAAACAAGCCATGACAAAAAATTTTGACACACACGCGGATGATAATAATTCGCAGCCTCACAAAACATGCAGCCAGGGTATTGCTGGCGAGTTCCCCCGCAAAGGCGGGGCAGGCATACGACCAATAAAAAACAAAATATTATACAGATGAAAAAAGCATTACAATTACTTGTTGTTCTTGCGATGATTTTCTTTTTGGCCCACAATCCATCAGTAACTGCCCAGGTAAGCTTCGGCATCAAAGGAGGGCTCAACCTGGCCAATTGGGGCGGAGAAGATGCAGGAGAAACCAAAATGCGCACAGGTTATCACCTTGGAGGTTTTCTGGAATTGTCACTCCCTGGGTTATTAACGGTTGAAGGAGGGCTGTACTTCTCTGAGAAAGGCTATAAAGACAAGGTCATAACGCTTGATTACCACTTTATTTCATCCTACATCGACATCCCAGTGGTGCTCAAATTCAAACCCACTCCACTTTTCCACATGTATACCGGCCCGCAGGTTTCTGTTCTGCTCAACAATACCATTAAAGTTGGTGATGAAGAAGAAACGTTTTCTGATGGCTTTTCACCCATCGACCTGGGCTGGGTTTTAGGTGCAGGAATAAGTTTTCCGGGTGGAGTAAGGATCAGTGCGGGCTACGACCTGGGGCTGATTACACATGATGAGAACAATGATTTCAAAAGCTTCAACCGCGTAATTAAGATCAGTATTGGAGTTGCTTTCTGATCATCATGGACATAACGCTGCTTTACGACCCGGTTTACAAATTCTCCAGCAAACCGGGTCTTCTTTTCCTGGTGCGCTCCAGTGCCTGCTCATGTCTCCACTCGGCAATTTTCCGGTCGTGGCCCGACAGAAGTATGTCCGGAACTTTCCATCCGTGGTAATCTGCCGGACGGGTGTACACCGGAGGGGAAAGCAACCCGTCCTGGAAGGAATCGCTCAGGGCAGAGGTTTCATCGCCCAAAACTCCCGGCAATAAACGGATCAGGGCATCGCTTACTACTGCCGCCGCCAGTTCGCCCCCCGACAGCACATAATCGCCAATGCTGATCTCCCGCGTAATGACATGCTCGCGCAACCGTTCATCAATTCCTTTATAGTGCCCGCAAAGCAAAATAATATTTTCAAGGGTCGACAACTGATTGGCTATGGGTTGGTCAAACAGCTCACCATCGGGGGTCATGAAAATGATCTCATCGTAAGTGCGTTGCTCTTTCAGTTGCTCAATGCAGCTCAACACTGGCTCAATCATCATTACCATCCCTGCACCTCCCCCAAAGGGATAATCGTCTACCCTGCGATGCTTGTCGGTGGCAAAATCGCGGATGTTGTGCAGATGAATTCCCACAAGCCCTTTATCCCTGGCTCTTTTTACAATGGAATGGGAAAAGGGGCCTTCAAACATCTCCGGGAAAATAGTAAGGATATCGATTCGCATAATTACAATAAGGTCTAATGTGGCTGCAAAATTAAACTTTTTTGCCAAGGCCATTGAACGTTGCTTTACAAAACAATTTGCAACTGAATAAGTGCGAAACCTGTCAGAGGAGCGTTACAGCCAGAAAGACACTTACAGTTAAGGGAATTTTGATGCAAAAAGAGGGGCCACACCTTAGAAAACCTGACTTTGCAGACCCTCGTATCATTTTGCTTTTTTGTTCTGGATTTCTTTTTATATTTACCCAAACCAAATCTCTTTCAACTAAGAACTATGGAACAGGAAAACAAACTGCGGTTTTACGATAAACTTATCAAAAAGGCATCTCTCAAAAAGATGGTGTACCAAAATACTTACGAAGCGTTTCAGGAGCTCAAACTGGTGGCCGACCTGATCCGATTCGAGACCGACCGTAAGCTGGGCGAAACCAAAACACGAATAAGGGTAGATTTTCAGGACAAGGGAGATTTTGAGGCAGAGTTGAGGTTTGCAGGCGATACGCTGCTATTTGTAATGCACTCCAATGTTTTTGAGTTTCCAAGGGCACATGATGTAATGCGAACACCTTATGTGATAGAAGATCCCGAACGCTCCTATTGCGGAGTGATTCATATTTACAACTTCCTTACCGATTCTTTTCGCTACAACAGGTTCAATGATCTGGGCTACCTTGTGGCACGCATATACATCAATAAAGAAAAACTCTTCCTGGTAGAAGGGAAACACCAAACCGGGTTCTATTTCAATCAGTTTATGAATCACCCTATCGACCAGCAGGATCTGCGGCGAATCATAGAATCGGCAATGCTCTACAGTATCGACTTCGATCTGCTGGCACCTCCCTACGACCTGGTAAAGGAAATCAGTGTATCTGAAATCAGAGAAAACTCCATTGAGCTGAAAACACGCACGGGCAAACGTCTGGGGTTTAAGTTCCAGGCCGACCACGACAAGTAGGGATGATGCGAATTCTGAATTTGTAATCTCAGATTTTTTGACTTGAAATGCGGGAACTGAGATTTTGCAATTGCAAAAGACTGAAGCCAGGAGATGAGAAACCGGGAGAAGTGATCATCTGCTTACCCGGCAGTGCTGATTCATCTTAGCGGTTCCAGTTGCCGTGTTGCATTTTGGTAAAAAAATCCCACAAGGTAATCCCGGCCGTTACAGAAATATTAAAAGAGTGCTTGGTGCCAAACTGGGGTATTTCTATGCTTCCATGGCAGAGGGCAAGTACTTCATCCTGCACGCCTTTAACCTCATTGCCAAATACCAGGGCATAGCGCTCGTTCTTACTTGCCTGAAAAGCATCAAGATGCCGGCTGCCGGTTGTTTGCTCCAGTGCAAACACCTTGTATCCTTGTTCCTTAAGCGATTCTACCGCTCCGACGGTTTCCTCAAAATACTGCCATTCGACCGATTCTGTGGCTCCCAGGGCAGTTTTGTGTATTTCTTTGTTGGGAGGACAGGCGGTGATACCGCACAAAAGGATCTTCTCCACCCTGAATGCATCGGCAGTGCGGAATACAGATCCTACATTCATCATACTGCGTATGTTGTCCAGCACAATTACCACCGGGAATTTCTCCAGCGACTTAAACTCTCCGGGGCTTACACGCCCCAGCTGATCCATGGATAGTTTGGTATGGGAAGACATTGTAAAAGGGTTGAAATTTAATGATCCGGGAGGGTGTCCGGCAAAACGAAAAACAATACTGCAAGGCCCGCAAGCCTCCCGTGATGAGAACAGATCAGGCCTGCCCCAGCAATTGCTCCACCAGTTGTACGGTGCCGGTGCTGGCTTTTTCGCGAATCACTTTCACACCACGAATATGTGCAACATTCACCTCTGCAGGGTCGATCAGGTAAACCGGGCATCCTGCAGGAGCATAGCTTACCAATCCTGCTGCCGGATATACGTTGAGTGAAGTTCCGATGATGATATAGATATGGGCTGTTGAAGACAGCTCTGCCGCTGGCGGTATCATGGGCACCGGTTCACCAAACCAAACGATATGGGGCCGCAGCTGTGAGCCCAGTTCGCACGTATCGCCACGCTTCAGCTCCCAGCCATCCAGCTCGTAAACCAGGCTCTCGTCGATGGAACTGCGCACTTTCTTGAGCTCGCCATGCAGATGCATAACATTTTTACTGCCGGCCCTTTCGTGCAGGTCGTCTACATTCTGGGTAATAATCTGCACATCGAATTTTTCTTCCAGCTTCACCAGAGCGTAATGGGCGGCATTGGGTTGCACCTCATGAAGCTGTTTGCGCCGCTGATTGTAAAACTCCATTACCAGATCCTGGTTGCGTGCCCATGCTTCGGGAGTAGCAACCTCCATTATATCATACTTCTCCCAGAGCCCTCCGCTATCGCGAAAGGTGCTGATGCCACTCTCGGCACTTACCCCGGCACCGGTTAGTACCACAATTCGTTTCTTGCTCATCAATCAGAAGGTTTGATTTGGATTACGAAAATACGAATTTGCGCGAAACAGAAATGAAACCTTTCCGGCAATTATCAGATTCCGCTATTTCATTTATGAGTAAGTCGATATGTTACTACTTATGTATACTCTTATTGCTATTGCTCCTATGAAAGTAAATCATGTAGCAACCAATTGTTTATGCCAAACCCGGTTCATCCAACCTGTGCAAAAAATTCACATAAAATTAACATAACTGAGATCAAATGTATTCTTCAGGATTGTAGATTTGTGCAGTTAAATCACTGGTTTCCTGTAAGCCAAATCTGTTTAAAAAACCCATCAAAACACCTTTATGAACAATCCAATTACCAATCTCTTCTCAGACCTGCACTTAAAAGAAGTCAGGAGAGCATCTATTCGAGAGAAAAGCAGAAACTTTATCATTTCAACAAAAAAACTGATGCCTGTGACCACAAGACTGTTTACCATTGCGGTGATTGCTTTAGTAATTTTTTCCTGCAGCAAAGATGACATGTCATCAAACCCGAAGGGAATTGTAAAATTCAAGTCCTACACAACGGCGGGAGGTTTACGCCCTTTGATATTTGTGGATGGAAGCATAAGGTTTATTGTTGAACTTCAATTGAATGGCACACGGCAAAACCTCAATGCAGATGTAACCTATCACCTTTTGGATGGAGAGCAAAAACTCAGGGAAGGCAAGGTAAAAGTAAACCAAAACCTCGACGGGGGGCTGGGAATGTTCTGGGGTTCGGAGGAACACTCGGTTGCAATCGACATGAGTGCCCTATCAGGGAAAACACTAACCATTTACCTGGACCCCTCTCACGCTTTAACTGCCAGTGAATACACAACGCAAACTTATATAGATTTATACAAGAAAGCATCTATAACCATTCCCTGATAACCCTAAAGCAACATTTCGCTGCATTATGCCACTTCAGGAATTTCATCCGAAATCCCAATTAATACTACCCATATGCAATCCCGTATGAAAACTCATACTCTAACCCTGGCACAGGCTCTTCTGCTGATCCAGATCCTAATCTCTACCCATGCCATAAGCATGATGGCACCCCAATCGACTACCAATCCTTCCGATACACCCAGAAAACCAGAAATGGAAGAGATTCTCTCTCCATGCGACTGCGTAGGTGCCTGGTTATGGGTATATCATCAAAAGAGCTTTCTGGGCAGACAATTGGAGCAATTGGACAAACAGATAGTGCAAGCAAGAGGAGATCATGAATACGAAGCCATTCAAAACCAGATACAGGACCTTGAAGAAGAACTCAATGATCTGCAATATGGGTACAGGAATGATTTACATGATCAGTGCAGCTCCCTTACAGACAACACTGCTCCGGGTTGGAGACTTCAATGGTGGATGGATGATTCCAACTGGGGTGACTGCGAATGGTGTGATTTTCCTTCCAATATCCGAGGTGGAGATTTCGGGGCCTCACTATGCGAAGATTTCTCCAAACTGGTTGAGGCATTCAGGATTTTCAAGCAGGGGGAGCGATAACCAGGTTTCATATCAACCTACAATGCAGTTTTATCTATACAAATCGATGCAGATCGGTCTGTAAATCTCCGAAAATCTTAAGAAATAAAAGGAGCCTGTCGTTTCATCCCTCAGCTCCATGGCACCAGGGTCGTGAACCCCTGGTCGTTGAAGACCTTCTGAGCGGATTGAATGTCTTCTGCAAAACCCAGTACAAAACCGCCTCCTCCGGAGCCGCAGATCTTCAGGGTCCACTGGCCATTCTCAAGCCCTTCCTGCCAAAGGGGGCGAATGCGCTCGGGCACCATAGGACGCATATTCTCAAGCTGAAACATGGAAAGCTGAGATAAGAAATGATCGAAAAGGTAAAAGTTTTGCGTTAACAGGGTCTGGATCGTCTGGTTGTTGAGGGCAATCATCAGTTCTGAATCCAGCAGGTCCTCTGCCAGCTGCTGGCGAAACCACTCCACCAGCGGTCGGGTAGTGCCTGCTCTGCCACTGTCGATCAAAAAGGCAGTTTTAGAAAAATCAGGAGAAAAAAGCGGCTGATCTACAGCACTTATACCCTTGTTGCCATCCACTCTCAGCGACCGGCCAAACAGGCATGTGAGAGGGTCGAGACCCGATGAGTTGCCATGAAAATAGGATTCCATCACCGACAAATGCCGGCGCAATAAATCCAGAATATCTGAAGATGGGATGGAGACTTTTTCAGTCTTCTTCAGGGAATAGGCTTCAAAAACGGCGGCCACCAAAGCTCCGCTGCTTCCTGCTCCATAACCACTGGGAATATCACTTTGCAGAAAAAGTCCTTTGTCCAGATCCTTTTCCAGAGCCTTCAGATCCATTTCCATCAGCAGGGTTCCCTCGTCTTTGCAAGTATGAAGGTAAGTTAAAAACTCTTTTATGGCCTTATTGCTTGCCGCGGCAGAGGTTTCCTGCCCAGGTCTGGCAGAAAAGGCCAGCTGCGCCGAAAAACTATGCAAAGGCAAGGTAAGTGCCTGACCTCCAAGGATAATAGAATATTCTCCAAACAACAGGATTTTTGCAGGAAAGCTTTGGAATTCAGAGGCTTTCATATTCGTCAGTTAGTTTTTCCGGTCCAAAACCGGCGTGATCATGTATGAGTTCAATACATGATACGGGACTTTGCTCCAAAAGTTTCAATACTTCCTGTTTTTGGCTGTCGGGGTAAAGCAGGTGAATGTTAGCTCCTGCATCCAGTGTAAAGGCCATGGAAGTACCAAGTTGTGCCCGCTTTTGTCTAAGATAGTGCATCCATTCCACGGTATAACCTTTCCAAAGCATCATCCCCCCCTGAGAGGCAAGCATCAGGGCGTGCAAACTGAGGGCTTCATTTTCGGTAACCCATTCAAAATCTTTCCAATTGCCAAAGAGTAATGCCTTTTTGAGCAGCTCCATGTTTTGTTCAGCCTGGTGTATGCGTCCATCCCTCCAGGGGTGTCCGTCCATAAGGGCATGCCCCTCTCTGCTGCTGATGCTTTTGGGTGCCTTGTCTACCACAATGATGGTATCGTTAAGATTGTGAAAACCTTTATCAATACCCTGCACGGGCATTGCAAACTCACTGGAGGCCTCGGGAAACGCCTCTGTTTTGCCCCACACAACCCATGGTCCGGTAACCGAGCGCGATGCGCTCCCTGAGCCCAGGCGAGCCACATTACTGCAAACCTCAAGGGGCTGTCCTTCATCCTGGCGCACACGGCGGTCGATACCCCACAAACACATAGCCAGGGCGCTCATACCACTGGCAGAAGAGGCGATACCTGCCGAATGAGGAAAATTATTATGACTTTCGATTCGCAACCTGCTTTGCCCTAACCAGGAATAGAAATAGGAGATCTTGGTAAACCAGCGTTGCAACTTGGCCTCAATCTCCACCGACCGGCTTCCTTCAAACCATACTTCCACAGAAGCATCTACACCGGCACCTATCTCATATTCCACTGAAGTGAAACTGCGACACTTATCGAGGGTCATACTCAATGAGGCATTCATGGGAATCTGGTCGCCGGGCTCTTTTCCCCAGTATTTTACGATGGCGATATTAGACGGGCTGCTGAAACTGATTTTTCCTTTGGCTCGCATGGTTTTTTGGGTTTAGGGTTTAGTTTTACAGTTTTTGTTGAGTTCAGGCAAATGATTCCCCAAACGGATCAGAAGGTTTCGGTTTCCAGAAATTCATTCCACTTGAAAATGGTGGAGTATCCTTTCTGGTAAAAATAATCTTTTACCCAGGCTTCGGGTTGCTGACTCAGGGCAAGGAAGAAGTCGCCTCCCCAGGCACCGAGAGATTTTATCTTTCCGGGGAAATCGGCAAACTGGTTTCCGATGGGTTCTTTGCGGATGCGGTCGGCAATGAGCAATTCATGTTCGTAAACCAGTTTAAATACTTCGGGCAGCGTAGAAGCAGCCAGAAATCGGTAAATGAAATGATTGACCTGCATCCAGGAAACACTGTGCTGGTTTTCGTCAATGGGATCCAATGTATTAAGGTGCTGTGCAGTGGGTTCTTTCTTTCCACTGTACACAAACCACGTATTATCAGGAAAAAGATAATTGAACGGGATATCCCAAACGGGTGGAGTAGGAAGTTTTTTCCGGTACAGAAACCATCGTGATGCAGTGGTGCTGGCAATATCGGCACCTGAGCCACCCATAAGCTTCTGGTTGACCATAAATGCATTTACATGCGCCCATCTGCTGATCGAGGAGATGGTTGCCGAGCTGCTTCCAAGGCCCCATTGCGGAGGGAAATGGTTTTCGAAGATAAAACTATGCCCGCCGTTGCGCACAAATCCGGGGTTTTGAAGCCTGATGATCCTTACCAGATCACTCACCCATTGGCTATTACCTTTATTAACCCTGAGCGGTTGCAGGCTGGCTGCATCGATTTGCAAATCGGCCAATACTTCATTGCCGTAGGTCCACTTCCAGCCAATTACCCCCTCATCAAAATCTTCCACCCTAAGTTTTTGTCCTGTTTTCAGGGGCAAACAGATGGCATCGGCTCCGTGCATCACAGCATACTCGCCCATGAGGATAATCTTGGCATTGGAAAAGATTTCGTTGTTCATGGCATCAACCCTTTAAAGTGGCAACATAATCTCTTACGGCAGCAACGCTTACCGTGCGATCCGAAAAATACTCAACAACCCTGGGCTGCATCTGCGGGCTAACCTGCAGAGCATTGAGTATGTTTTGCAGGTGCATTTTCATATGCCCTTGCTGAATACCAGTGGTTACCAGTGATGCCATGGCTGCAAAATTATTTGCCATTCCAACAGCCGCCGCAACTTTCATCAAGGTTTGTGCCGATGGATTGCCCAATATCTGCAGTGAGCGGGCAGCCAGGGGATGCAGATTGGTGAGCCCTCCTACTGTGCCCAGTGCCAGGGGAATGTCCAGCTGCATATGAAATATTCCATCATTTATTTCCACGGTACTGAGCGACCGGTACTTTCCATCGCGTGCAGCCCAGGCATGCCCGGCTGCCTCTACAGCACGAAAATCATTACCTGTGGCCAGCACCACTGCATCTACTCCATTGTAGATCCCTTTGTTGTGGGTTACAGCCCTGCCTGTATCATGCCATGCTATATCAGCGGCCCATTTCATACGTCGTGCAAAATCGCTGGCCGACATCTCCTTGTGCCACTGCAGGGTACCAACCGGGGCTTCCAGTTGCATGGTTATGCGGCTTTGCGGGGTATAGTTGGAAAGGATGGCCATGATAATTTCCACATTCCCTTCCACCCCGGCATGTTGTATAATACCGGGTAATATCCTGCCAAATTCTTCCAGAATGGAGTTGATGAAATTGGCCCCCATACTGTCGCGGGTTTCGGCTTCCAGCTCCAGCTGGCAATACTCTGAAGGAAGGCCGGCAATACTGATGAGTTGCAGGGATGTGATTCCTCCTCCCCTGGCCTCCATGTTAGAGGTAAGTGAACTGACACCTTGCCTGAGTTTTTGCGATATCTCGTCCCAGGCTTTAAGAAGGAGCTGCCTGTTGCCATCAAAGGTAAAATGCAACTGCCCCTTTTTAAGGGTAGCCACCGAAAGAGTTTTGAATCCACCCCGTTTGGCCCAGAATGCCGCTGCCTTGGAAGCTGCTGCCACCACAGAGCTTTCTTCAATTACCACTGGCACATGAAATACCTGATCGTCAATGAGTACATTGGGCACCATACCCCACGGAAGGTGGTAATTGGAAAGGGTGTTTTCGGAGAAACTGTCGAATCGCTCCTGCAGGGTGCCATCGGTCAGGCGAAACTGATCCAGAAAGGGCTGCAGGTCAGCATCATTGAGCCATGCAGCCAGCCACTGTATTTTTTCTTCTCGGGTAAGTTTGGAAAATCCGCTGATCAAAGATTTTTCTGCCATCGTCAATACTGTCTTTTTGTACCTTGGAATTCGGGAAGTTTTACCAGTGACGGAAACCCTTATCACCGGATGATGGATTAGGGATTATGCGCTGTTATTTTCGGTCTGTTTCGTTGACCCTGAGATAAGCATGGGCCATTTTCAATCCGTCAATATGATTGCTGGCCCAGTCGCGCAGGGTTGAGTAGCTGTCGCGGGCATGTTTCAGAAACCCGGAGGCCATGCCGTACACTGCAGGCAACGGACTGGTCTTCAAGAAATAATATCCATCCAGGTAATTGCGGATACCCCCACTGATGATAATCATGGGCGATTTACACTCCACCCCTTCGCCCAACAGCGCCTTTACATCGTGCAGCATATCCTCTGCGGTTTGCCCCACATACACCATGGGTTCGAAAAGTTCGTGTTCTATGGTGGGTCGTCGCATCATCTCCACCCTGGCGAAGTTGGTTCCGCCAAAGGCAGCAAATTCGATTCCTGCCAGTGGCAAAGCCATAAGCTGCCGGAGACTTTCGCGCCCCATGCCCTGCCCTACCTCCTTAACGAGAACAGGCATTGACAGTTGATTTACCACCTCTTTGATAATGGCCAGTGGAGAATTTTTCAGGCGGTCGCCCTCGGGCTGAAACCATTCCTGCAAGGGGTTTACATGTATTACCAGACCATCGCACCTCAGAAGGTTTACCATATCAGTAACCTCATTGAGGGTAGCTTTTTCCACCATCTGCTCCAGCTGGGCAATGCCCAGATTGGCCCAGAAAGGCTGTTCCTCACCAATGTGCTTACGCATATCGAAGTCGGGCAGGTGCTTTTCAGACTCCAGCAGAATACGGCAGGAGCCCAGCCCCATTCCCAGTCCAAATTCGTTGGCTGCCATGGCCAGGTTGGTATTGATGTGTCTGGCTATTCCACTTCCACCGGTCATACTGGATATCCAAAGAGGAACCCGCATAATCTTTCCGGCCAGATCTACCTGGGGCAGATCAGGAGCAATATGCCCCGACAACAGGGGCTCATACACAAAGCGTGTATCCTTTTCAATGGTACCTGTACGGTTGGTAAGGGCAAGGTTGATATGATCTTTTTTCCTGTCTTCCATGGTATGTGCTTTTTTTTTGGAGAAAGTAGGTTATTGCTGATCAATATGACGTGAAATCACCAGCCTGAGTATCTCACTGGTACCTTCGCCAATTTGCAGGATTCGCTGGTCGCGGTAGAATCTTTCGATATCATTGTCGCGCACCAGGCCGTAAGCCCCAAAGATCTGTACCGCCTCATCGGCCACTTCGCGGGCAATTTCGGAGGTATAGAGTTTGGCCATGGCGGCTTCCTTACCAAATGGAAGTCCGTTGTCCTTGAGCCAAACGGCGTTGTAAAGGGTATTGGCAGCCAGTTCGATTTTGAGTGCCATATCGGCCAGTTTGAAAGCCACAGCCTGAAACTCTTTAATGGGGCTTCCGAATTGTTGCCTTTTGCTGGCATGAGCCTGTGCCATTTCGAAGGCCCCGCGGGCCAGCCCCAACCCCATTGCAGCAATGGTAAGGCGCCCACTATCGAGGGTCTGCAGCATCTGCCGGCCACCCTTACCTTCTTCTCCCAGCAGATGATCTTCCGGTACTCTCACATCATCGAAATACATCTTTCCGGTATCGGCAGCACGCCACATCATTTTGTTGGTAATCCGCTCGCGGGTATAGCCTTTGGTAGTACTTTCCAGCATAATGGTTGAGAGTAGTTTTTTTCCATTGTCCTCACCCGTAATGGCCAGTACTGTAGCACCCAGCGACATGGGCGATGCGGCATTGGAGATAAAAATCTTCTTCCCGTTGATCACCCATTGACCGTTTTCGCGGTGAGCACGGGTTTCGGCACCCATGGCATCGCTGCCCGCATTGGGTTCGGTGAGTGCAAATGCCCAGGTATGCTCACCTGAAGTAAGCTGGGGGATAAACTTTTTCTTTTGCTCTTCCGTTCCAAACATATAGATCGGACCTATGCCCAGCGAGTTGTGTGCTGCCAGGGTAGCAGCCTGGCTTCCATCCACCCTTGCAATCTCTTCTACAGCCAGCACCAGTGATCGATAGTCCAGGCCATGTCCGCCATATTCTTTGGGAATGTTAACCCCAAACAATCCGGCCTGCCCCATGGCGCGGGTCAGTTCCTGCGAAAATTGTTCTGTAGCATCAAGTTCAGCGGCCACAGGGCGCACCTTCTCTTCAGCAAACTGCCTTACCTTAAGGCGAAACTCCTCGTGGGAGGGAGAGAAAAACGGACTTTTGTTCATACGATAAACTTGTTAAATGATCATGAGAGAACCGGGTCAGGCATCAAAACTGATGAGGATTTGCCCATCACTGACCTGGTCTCCTTCCTTTACGTTTATTTTTGAGATGATAGTGTCTTCGGGAGCAACGATAGCATTCTCCATTTTCATGGATTCGAGCACCATAAGGGGATCTCCTGATTTAACCTTTTGCCGGGGTGCTACATGTACCTTAAGAACACGACCAAAGAGCGAAGCTTTCAGCTCTGAAGTACGTCTTTTGTTGCCAAGGGCATCGGTGCGGGGCAAAGGAACAGCATCAGGAAGAACCACATGATAATGCACACCCCCAACCAGGAACATGGCATTGCGTTGCGAGTAATTGAAAACAAGCGTTTGCTCGCTTTTGTTGTAAAGAAAACGAATTTTATTTCCCGAAATAAAAATATTTTCAATCTTGTGCTGGTGGTCCCCCATACTCAGCTCAATGCCATTATTCCCATAAGGATGGTGAAATACAGTAAGTTCCTGCATATTCACATGCACCACATCATGGGCTGCCATTCGCCAGGGCATTTGCTTACCGTTGTTGTAATACCTTTCCAGCCAAAGAAATAATCCTCCAACCAGCGGAAAGAGCGATTTACTTACCGGTGCCATCGACCACCGGTCGAGGTTTTGAGCAATGCTTTGAGTACTCAGGTTATTGTTACGAAAGTCCTTGTCGTACAAAATATTTCGCAGCAGATCGAGGTTGGTTTTGATACCATGCACAAGAACCTGGTCGAGGGTTTGCTGCATACGCAATGTGGCTTGCCTGCGGTCTTTGCCGTGGGCAATGATTTTGGAGATCATGGCATCGAAGGATGCGTGCACCCTGCCTGATCCGTTGAGGGCACTGTCTGACCTTACACCGGCAAATTCAGGGATCTGCAAGGCATGAATAAAACCTGCCGAGGGCCTGAACTGCTGCGCCGGATCTTCGGCATAGAGGCGAACCTCTATGGCATGCCCCTGGGGTTTGATATCCGTTTGGGCAATGTCAAGAGTTTTACCCATGGCAATTTTCAGCTGTTCATTTACGATGTCTACTCCGGTGATAAGCTCAGTTACCGGATGCTCAACCTGGATACGGGTATTCATCTCCAGGAAATAGAACTGGCCCTCTTCATCCAGGATGAATTCGATGGTACCAGCACTGCGGTATCCCACTTCGCGGGCCAGGCGCACAGCAGCGTCATGAATTTCGCGACGGTTGGCTGCCTTGAGACTGGCAGAAGGGGCTTCTTCTACCACTTTCTGGTGGTTGCGTTGAAGGGTGCATTCTCTTTCCAGCAGATGTATTACATTTCCATGATGATCGGCAAGTATCTGCACTTCGATATGGCGCGGACTGGTGATATACTTTTCGAGGTACACCTTATCATCGGCAAAATACCTTTGCGCCTGCTGAGCCGCAGACTTTACTGCCTCTTCCAGCTCTGCGGGGGTTTCTACTCTTATCATCCCTTTTCCACCCCCACCGGCGGCGGCTTTAACCAGCAGCGGAAACCCCAGCTCATGTCCGGTGGTAATGAGCTGTTTTACAGAACCTTCCTTGCGTGGCAACAGCGGTATATCGGCCCTGAGGGCATACTGGGCTGCCATAATCTTACTCCCCATCTTCTCTATCACATGGCTTTGGGGACCAATGAAAACAATACCTGCCTGCTCGCAAGCCTTAGCAAAAGATGCATTCTCTGAAAGAAACCCATAACCCGGGTGTATGGCATCTGCCCCATGTTGTTGTGCAAGTGAGATGATCAGAGGGATGTTGAGCCATGTTTCTTCGAGGGTACCATTGCCCAGCGAATACGCTTCATCGGCCATCTGAACATGCCAGTCGCGCGATTCGGTCTCCGTGTAAAGTGCCATGGAGCGGATATCCATTTTACGCAAGCTGCGCATAATGCGAAGGGCGATCTCGCCACGGTTGGCTATAAGGACTTTATTGATCTTCATGATACTAGCGTTTGTTGAAAAATTCTGCAATACGTGCTGAGGCAGCCTCAGATTTACGCACCTGCGCCAGCAACCGGGTGGTATACACATCAAGTGGCTGAGCAATACGGTTTAAAACAAGATCGTTGGTCAATTGTTTGCAGCGGGCTATGGCACCTGGCTCGTTGCGGCGCAGTGCTGCGGTATACTCTTCTATTAGCTGTGCCTGCAGGGCATGCTCAGCCACTACATCTACCAGACTCTCATGATGAGCCTCCTCGGAAGAGAAAGGCAGAGCCGTGAGCATGGCATTGCGAATAAACCGGCTTGAAGTTCTTTGCAACACAAACGGGGCTATGGTGGCAGGAATCAAACCCAGGCTCACCTCAGAAAAGCGAAAACGGGCCGAGGGCTCTGCAATAACAAGATCGGAGGCCGCCATTAAACCTATGGCCCCACCCACCACATTGCCATGCACCTGGGCAATGGTAAATACAGGCAGGTCGAACCAATGGGCAAATACTTTCTGCAACTTCATATTCTGTTGCTGGAGCTGATCTTCTGTCATTTGCTGGGTGGTTCGCATCCACTCCAGGTCAGCACCGGCACTGAAATCGTTGCCGTGCGCGTTGATTATGGCTGCCACTACTCTGCCCATACCCGCTACCTGCTCAATGGCATGAAGCAACTCATCCATGGTTTGCTCTCCTATGGCATTGCGCTTGTGGGGCCGGTTGAGGGTAATGCAGAAAACCTCATTTTCGAAATTTACTTCAATGTGCTGGTAGTTGTGCATGATATGGTGCTTTTTGTTTTCGGTCTTGTTGATAGGTCCGGGATAAATGCTCTGGTCTGACTACATACGGTATACTCCGGGCCGATGCCTGGGCCAGGTCCGGTTTGCAACGATTTCGAGCGACAGACTGATTACCTTGCGGGTACTGGCCGGATCGATAATACCATCATCCCAGATACGGCTTGTGGCATACAATGCTGAGCTTTCGTGATCGTAGCGGGCTTTTATTTCCTTATAGAGCTCCTCTTCCGATTTGTAATGGGGATCGCTGGGGTCGGAATGCCGGTTTTTCTTAAGTTGCATCAGCACACTGGCAGCCTGTTCGCCTCCCATTACCCCAATACGGGAGTTGGGCCAGGTAAACAGAAAACGCGGATCGAAAGCTCTTCCTGCCATGGCATAGTTGCCGGCTCCGTAGGACCCCCCGGTTATAATACTGATGATGGGCACAGTACTGGTAGAAACGGCATGGATCCACTTGGCTCCATCGCGTGCAATACCCTCATGCTCATACTTTTTGCCCACCACAAACCCGGTAATGTTTTGCAGGAATATCATGGGGATATTGCGGTAATTGCACAACTGGACAAAATGGGCTGCCTTGCGTGCAGTTTCGCCAAACACCAGGCCATTGTTGGCAATAATTCCTACCTGCACCCCTTCAATCCGTGCAAAGCCGGTAATGATGGTGGGGGCATATTCTGGCTTGAAGGGATGAAACTCACCTCCATCCACAATGCACTCGATGACCGACTGGTGGTCGATGAGCCGGGTAGTATCGGTGAGAGCGTAATTATGAAGCTCTTCGGGTGGATAGATGGCCTGCCTGGCCTGTGCTATGTTGAGGGGTTGAGTTTGAGGGGGAGGTAAAGTGGATACAATATCACGACAGATCTTCAGGGCATGAACATCATCTTCAGCCAGGTGATCTACCACACCCGAAATACGGGCATGCACCTCTCCTCCACCCAGCTCTTCGTCATCTACTATTTCGCCCGTGGCAGCTTTCACCAGGGGAGGGCCACCCACGAAGATGGTACCCTGGTTGCGCACAATGATACTTTCGTCGGACATGGCTGGGATATATGCACCACCAGCGGTACAGGAGCCCATCACAACGGCAATCTGTGGAATTTCCATGGCCGACATACGGGCCTGATTGCTGAAGATACGTCCAAAATCTTCCTTGTCGGGAAACACCCTGGATTGTTCGGGAAGGAAAATCCCCCCACTATCCACCAGGTATATGGCCGGCAGATGATTTTCCATGGCAATTTCCTGTGCGCGGATGTGTTTGCGAATGGTTTCGCGGATATACGTACCTCCCTTCACGGTGGCGTCATTGGCCACTACTACCACCCATCGGCCATGCACCTTACCCAGTCCGGTTACTACCCCTGCCGACGGAAACTGATCATGATACTGACCATTGGCAGCCAGGGCCGATAATTCCAGAAAGGGAGAGTCTTTGTCGAGAAGTGTATTGATGCGTTCGCGGGCAGTGAGTTTGCCCCTGCTGCGATGCAGGGCAACGGCCTTTTCTGAGCCACCTTCAAGTACCCTGCGGTATTTTTTGTAGAATTCTTCAAGCATAAGCCTGAAGGGTTCGTTTGCCCCGGTTTCGGAGAGTACAGAACTGCTCTGGTCTGAAGAAAGCATAGGAATGGTAATGGTTTACAATGTGCTTTTGGTGATTTTAACAGTGGGCAATTGATTTTGTTTAATATCGCACACACAATTTTAAACAAAACAAATGTATTGCAAAACAAATGTAACCATAATTTCGCCAAAACACACTTTTTCCCACATCAGCACCCCTGTGAGGAACGCTCAACCTTATTGGGGAAAACATAAAACAGTCGGAATAAAAGTGGTAGAACCCCGTTCAGCATTGTTCCTGACTACGCCGGGAGAGAAGAGAGTTTTTCAGCTTTCCTCTTCATCCGACAAGAGCTCCATATCGCTGCCGGGAAGGATCCTGTTTTTATCTTCATCGGATAGTGCTTCCACATTGCGCAGATGGCGCTGAATGGCACGTGTTCTTACTCCCACTACTTTATCCAGGTCATTGAGGCCGGTTTGTATCTTGTTCTGCGCCTTCTCGAGCATACCGCCAAAATTTTCGAATTCGCGTTTTACGGCACCCAACACCTGCCATACTTCTGAGCTTCGCTTTTGAATGGCCAGGGTTCGAAAACCCATTTGCAGGCTGTTGAGAATTGCAGCCAGGGTGGTAGGCCCGGTAACGATAACCCGGTAGTTCTTCTGCAGGTCTTCCAGCAAAGAAGCTTTGCGAACCACTTCCGCATAAATACCTTCGAAGGGCAGGAACATGATGGCAAAGTCGGTGGTTTGTGGTGGGTCGAGGTATTTGTCGCTTATATCGCGGGCCATCTTCTTAATGGTGGCATCCAGGTTCTTCTGGGCTTCGCCTACTTTGGCAGGATCGCCATCATCGTAGGCATCGAGCAGTTGTTCGTATTTCTCGCGAGGGAATTTGGCATCGATGGGCAGCCAAACTGTGGTTCCTGCATCATCGCGCCCGGGCAGTTTCACGGCAAACTCTACCAGATCCTGGCTGCCTGCTTTGGTTTTTACATTGGCCTGGTACTGTTCCGGGGCCAGTATCTGCTCCAGCAGCATAGAGAGTTGTATCTCGCCGATCCCGCCGCTGGTTTTTACATTGCTGAGCACTTTTTTGAGTCCCCCCACATCGCTGGCCAGGGTACGCATCTCGCCCAGCCCTTCCTGTACTGCCTGAAGTTGCTTGCCTACGGTTTCGAACGAATGACTGAGCCTTTCGTTGAGGGTTTGCTGCAGTTTTTCATCCACGGTCTTGCGCATCTCATCAAGCTGGCGGGTATTGTCTTCGCGAATGTTCTTCAGCTGGTTTTCTATGCCATCGCGCAACTCTTTGATCTGCTGCAGCGCTTGTTTGTTGAGTTCGTTCTGTTGAACAGAAAAGTCGGAGAACTTTTGCCTGATGAGTTCGTTGAGGTCTTTGGTGTTGGAAGTAAACTGATCGCCAAAAGCTTTCAGTGCTACGGCCAGCTCTTCGCGCTGCTGACGCGAAAGGGTTGCCGATTCGTTGCGGCTGCGTTGAAACTCATCGCGGATGCCACGTTCGGTGCGTTCGAGAGTTTTATCCAGGCTTTGCAAAATCTGTTCGTGGATATATTCCATGGATTGGGACTGCGACTGCTTTCGCATCCAGCGAACCCATAAAACAGCCAGCACAAGCTGAACAGCGAGAACTATTACCAACAATACAATTTCAATCATTACAGGAAAAGTTTAAACGTTACAACTCTTACAGCCCCTGGTGGATGGTTGCTCAAATGGCAAATACAGTGAGTTCAAGCGTTTGAACATCCAGAGCGACTGCCTCGGGGTTCCACAAATAAACCAGAAATCTGACCTGGTCCATATCCGGCGGGAATGGTTCCAAAGATAAATAATTGTTGAAGAAAGCAGCAGAGCTTCGGTTTCTTCTTTGCATAATTTCGATGTCGACAGATTGCCAGAACACCACCTGGTCTTCCTTATTGCGAAGCTCAAAAACAATTTTAGGATTTGCTGATGGCAGGGTACCGGCAACCCTTCCTGTGAAGCAGACAAAATAGTCGGTAAAGTTGCCCGGCGAAATTGTAAAATCAAGAATACCTGCATATTCGTTTGAGGGCGACACATCCAGGCTTTTAACCGTGCTGGCCAGGGGCAAAAACCCGGTATTCTGAAAAAATACGGAGTCAGGAATCAGCCTCATCTTTTGCACAACTTCGTTATTGACAAAATTGTAAACATCGAGCATCTCTTTCAGAGAGTCGCGGGCCGATTTACTGGAATTGGGTTTTAGCTGAAAATCCTCCAATATCTCATACAGTCTCCCACCCGAATAAAACAGTTTTCCTGCAACAAATTCATCTATTCTCCGGTTTCCGCGCATTAACGGCATTTTCAGAGAGGATGTAAAACTACTGCAGGTATCTGCTGGAACACCAAATACATGGTTGTAATTACCAAATTGCAGCCCATAATTCTGTTCTAAAAGATTCACAAGGGCAGGCAATACCTCAAACTGCCCTGAGATTGCCTGAAAGGTAGCTGCCTGGTTTAGCAAAGGGGAGTAAACAACCAAGGGCACATGGTATCTTTTCAATGCATTGCTTATTGGAATTTCGGTGATGGGATGATCGCCGGTGATAACAAAGATTGTGTTTTGCCAGGCAGGAAGTTTCTGGTACTCCTGAAAGAAAAAGCGTAAAGCATCATCGGTAAACAATACTGTGCGGAAAAATTGTGCATAATTCTCATAGAAGCCCATCAGTTCCGGCTCCAAACTTGCTGCAGACAGCAGACTTTGCAAACGTTGATCGTAATATTCCTGCTGATCGATAACAAAAGGTGAGTGCATGGTACCTGTAAAAAACACGTCGAAAACAGGTCTTTGCTGATCATGTTGTCGAAAACGGAAGTAATTGCGAAACAGATCTTTGTCGTGATACCCCCAATGATAATCGCTCCGCGGATCGTAGATCTTTACAAACTCAGCCGGAAAGTCAGTTTTATCAACAATTAAATCTACATGATTTCTTTTAAGAAAGGCATCCTTTTGATGAAAATAGGCACCCTGCCCGTAAAAAAACCCTGTACTGTAACCCTGATGTTGAAGTTGGTTGTATAAAGTAAGGTGCAATGGCATTTGAGGCAAAAGTGTAAATCCCTTCTCTGCATGGGGCAATGACCCTGTAATGGAAGGCAAAACAGCATAGGATCTTTCTCCTGCTCCCAAAAAATGTTTGTAATAAAGGCTTTCGCCTAACAAGCTGTCCAGAAATGGCATCAACACTATATCGGAGCCCGGTTTTACAAAGTCGTTTCCCAAGCCCTCTATTATCAGTATTACCACAGAAGGAGGAGTTTCGGATGTATTAAAAAACGCCCCCCATGGATTGGCCCTGTTTCGACGGTTCAGAAATGGATACTCCAAACAAACGTACTCCTTGTGGTCGAACAATGAGTGGTACCGTTTTACTACCAAATCTCTCTCCCAATTTGCAAAAGGAGAAAACCACTTGTTCCGCATACTGGCCCATACATCGCTATAAAAATGAACAGATTTGTTTTGCCGAATATTTACACTATGAAAGGACCTGGTTTCTGCCGGATTGTATTGGGTCAAACTTCCCACAGCTAACACACCTATGGCAAAAAACAGATAGTAGTGCTTAAGAAAAGTAAAAGGCTGATGTTTGCGAAACCAAACAATGGATAATACATAAAGCAAAGCAAACAGGGTTAACCCTACAACAAACAACCCATAATTGATTCCTGCTGTGCGTAAGGTAAAAAATAACTCTTCTTTGCTATGAGCAAGAAACAATGCATCCAGGGGAGTAAGAGTGGATATATAAAAATTAACTATTAGGAAATGAATGATTTGAAAAATAACAGAAAACACAGCCCCTGCCACCAGACACGCTTTTCGACCTATCCGATGAAACAAAAATAGCAGCGGTAGAAGTATGAGGGTAATCCATCCCAGGGCAACTATATCATGACCTAAACCCAAAACAGAATCCTTCAGGATGCCCGGAATTTTGTGATTATACAACATCATACCAGTTTCCAGCATTCTGAGCAAAACAAAAAAAAGAGCATTCACCACAAACAACAAAGCGCCAGCAGTAATACAACTTTTAAGGTGTTTTACAAATCTTTTCATACTTATATTTTTCAGATACGATGCAAATATCACAAAAAAACCTCATATGTAAAGCATAGTTTACATATTTCTGAGTTGTCAACAAGTTTTTTAAAAAAAGCCAGCACGAAAATTGTTTCCTCTTTAAGAAACATTTATCTTTGTAAAAACTTTTGATTGTGGAGCCAAAATTTAACGTTGAATTTCTCGAAGAAGCCACTGAATTACTTGATAGCCTTGATGATAAATCGAGAGAGAAAATAATCTATAACATTTTCAAGGCAAGAGTTGTGACTGACAAAGAGCTATTTAAGAAACTAACTGGAGAGACATGGGAATTCAGGACACTCTAAAACAAAAAGTATTATCGGCTTTTTGCGTTCTGGGACAAGACCGACAAAACGGAAACTGTTGTAGTTTCAACTCACGGAATTGTTAAGAAAACAGACAAAGTTCCGAAATCCGAGATTGAAAAAGCCGAGCGGATAAGAAAACAATATTTCGAACTTAAAAACTCATAAGCAATGGAAAAGAAACCAATGAAAACCGTGAGCCTTGATGAGTTGACCGACAGATACATCGGGAAACGTGGCACTCCCGATCGGGAAAAATTTGAATATGAACTGCGCCTTGACTTGCTTGGAGAAGCCATTAAACAAGCACGTAAGGAGAGAAACCTGACACAGGAAGAATTAGGCAAATTGGTTGGAGTACAAAAAGCCCAGATTTCAAAACTGGAAAACAGCTTGACTGATGCACGTTTTGAGACTATAATAAAAGTATTCAAAGCATTGAATGCACGGATTAACTTTCATGTAGAGTTGCTTGACCAAAGACTTGATATCACCTGACAGAAACAAAACATGGTGGTAACATGCTATAACCAATACCGCAGCTGCAGGACTGCTGCGAGTGGCCTTTTGTAGTCCTGCGCATGCTGGAAAGCCCGCAACGCCCTCATGGAGCTAAGCGGAACAAATCCGCTACTGTGCATATACAAGGAACGATATTTATCCAAAATAACTTGTATTGCTATAATGGCAAACATCCTACAATCACCATTTTGGGTTTGGTGAAAGAGCTCTGAGAAGCTTTACAAAGAAATAGCCCTTGGCAAGCAAATCCCGGGTAGGCATCCAGATGCTGACATCTGGAATAGGGTATTGCAAATCAGGATTATGTAAGCCAAAAAAAGCCGTCCCAATATTCGTTGAGACGGCTTTTCCTATTATCCAAAAACGCAACCTGTCAAAGGCTGCATACCTTGGCAGTTTACTTCCTTACCTGAAGTTTCTGCATGGAAACTCCCTGATCGGTATAAACATGGATAAGGTATACTCCATTTTCGAATTGCGACAGGTTGAGCTGATGCTCCTGGGTGTTCAGATTACCCACGTTGAAAATTATCCGGCCACTCATATCCGTGATGCTCAGTGTGCGGATCGATGAAGCTGCCCGGATGGTCACCACATCCCTTGCAGGATTGGGGAACACACTCAGCATTTCTGATGGTATATCCTGACCCACAGAGGTGTCATCCACATAAAGTACCACCTGAAACTCCAGGTTTTGATTTAAATGTAGGGCTCCCGTTACATCAAAATAACCTTCTGTAACAATTGAGAAAGTATAAACACCCTCCGGGATATCTTCAAAAACATAATCTCCCATTGTATTGGTAACGCCGTTGAAGGTAATGATAGAAGTAGTAATAAGGTTGCCTTCTATATCCTCGGGCACAAAGGTGAGGGTATATGTGGGAACGGATACAGGTGTAAGGGTTACTATTTCCACCACATCGGCATCGGTAATCACCACTGAGCCTGTTGCCTCCTGAAAACCTTCAGCCACCACCGAATACGCATAGGTTCCGGCCTCCAGACCTTCAAAAAGGTAATCTCCCGGCGCATTGGCATCACCATCGAGGGTAACGATGGCATCCGCAACAGATGCTCCTTCAGCATCTTTTATTTCGAAAGTTACGCTGTAGGTGGGAATTATGACTTCCATCATAGTAACTTCAACGGTTACATCCTGGTCAATCACCTCCAGAGAACCGGATACAGACTCAAACCCTTGTGCTGTAACAGCATAAGTATAGGTGCCGGCAGGCAGATTGCCAAACACGTAATCGCCTTCGGGGTTGGTGGCAGTACCCAGGGTAATTACAGCATTGATAATGGGGTTTTCATCCTGATCTTCCACCACAAAGGTTACAGTGTAGAATTCTACCACCGACAGGTTTTCGTGGGCACCCATACATGGATTTTCTGCATCGCGCTCCGTGCCGAACATATCCACTATAACACCTTCGATGGGTATACCAGCGGCTTTTGCCGGGCTCAGATCCTGGATCATAAGATTGGCAGACGAAACAAACAACGGATCGGCGAAAAGTGAGTTCGCATCTCCGGAGGTGGCATTCTGCCATGCAGCCAGATTGCTGTAAGAAACTCCGTTGTATTTGCCCAGCATAGCAGGTGCCCCTGTGGGATAGAAATACAGGTTGTGGTTCATCTCGGCCAATACTGTCATATCCAGCAGGTGATAGGCAAATCCTGCTTCCTCACCGGCAATGATATTGTTGAGCATCAATACGTTTCCTGCTATCAGGTCAACCCCTTTGTAATTGAGGTCTGTTGTACCTGTAATTTCGGGAAGTTCATTGAGTAGCATAGAGTTGTAGGCCAGTAGTACGTTGGCTGAAGCATTGTTGATTCGCAACCCGCGCAGGTTTCCTGCAAAACCGGCAGTACCCAGCAGATCGAATCCTGTAATCATATTATTGGCAATGAGGTAGTTTCCTCCGGCCAGAATATCAATGGCAGCACTGTTTACGTTGGCGGCTGTACCCAGGGTTGCCACCTGCGGGAAGGTATTGGCTGCCACCATTATTTGGGCATCGGGCAACCCCAGGGGGAATTGCAACGCAGCACTGGCCAAAACTCCTGTTCCCAGGTTCTGGTTCATACGGATATCGTTGCCGGCAATCATTACATTGGTACCCAGCCATGCCAGGAACAACCCGTTGGCTTTTCCCTCGATCAGACTGTTGGTGATACTAATATCGGTGAGATAACCATTTTCACCAGTACCCGACTTGAACACATTTACACCATTGTAGCCGGGAGAAACATTGGGAAAATCGGCTGAAATATGGCAGTTGTCAACACCAATGTTACGTGGGGCATTATTCTCTGCCACGTTATGGTTCACTCTGAATGCCAGTGCTCCATTAAATCCAACCTGTGTGGGCGAAGGCTGGTTTGTGGCCTGATGATAGATATTCATATTTTTGATCAGGATATCCGACACATCACCGATCAGCAGGAATGGCATACCATTGCGATGTGTTCCTGCAGAGTTCTGGAAGGTAAGATCGCGGGTGGTACCCCCTTCTGTATTGGAGCCATCAAAAATGATATTTCGGGTGGGGGTTGCATCGGCCCATGCAAGATTGTTGGCATGTGTAATCCCCAGAATAAATGCACCAGAGGGGCCTGCATTCACATCTCCCGGATAATGAAAGGTGATGGTGGGTGTTTTGTTCGGGGCAGGCTTAATGGTGATGGTGTAAGGACTGGGGTCTACCGCCAGACCAATGCCCGACACGGTGCAATCTTCAGTAAGGTCGCTGGTAATAAACAATGTAACATCTTCGGTAAAAGAAGCCATGGTATTGAGTGCAGTAACAGCCTCACGGAAGGTGGGGAAGTTTCCTGCTTCACCCTCAACACTTTCTGCACCTACAGAATATACTCCTGCGAAGAATACGGTGAGGTTTTCATGGGCACCGATGCAGGGTTCCAGCGCATCACGCTGAGTGCCAAAAATATCTACCGTTACCTCTTCAATGGGGAAAGCGGCATTCTTAGCCGGACTGGTATCCTGAATCATCAGGTCGGTATCCGAAACAAACATCGGATCGGCAAACAGGCTGTTGCTATCCTTGCCGGTGGCGGCCTGCCATGCCTCCAGGTCAGTATAAACACCTGTGCCGTGGCTGCCAATGGTGGCCTGGGAAGATTCTTCGAAGAAATAAAGATTATAATCCATTTCCTCAGGCAATACCACAAGGTCGAGCAAGTTGAATTCAAAATCGTTTTCGCTGGTGGCAATTATATTGTTGGCCAGCATCACATTGCCTGCATCCAAATCAATACCTCTGTAGGTAAGAAGTGAAGTGCCGGTAATGTTCTCCAGATCATTGAGCAGCAGAGTATTGTAAGCTATCAACACCTGGGCTGCAGCATTGTTGATCCTGATACCGCGCAAGGCTCCGGCAAAGTTCTCAGTGGCTGTAATGTCAAACCCAGTGATCATGTTATTGGCCACCAGGTAATTTCCTCCAGCCGCAATATCAATGGCCGCAGTATTGGAAATGGCATTGTTTCCGATATTGGCCACACGGGTAATGAAATTCCGGCTCACCTCAATATTGGCACCAGCAAGAGTAAGAGGCAACTGCACGGCAGCATTGGCACCTATACCGGCGCTCAAATTCTGATTTTGGCGGATCTCATTACCTTCGATCAATATATTGTCTCCGGCCCAGGCCAGGAAGAAACCATTGGCCTTGCCTTCAATAAGGTTGTTGGTAAAGGCAATATTGTGGATATACCCATTGCTGCCAGATCCGGTTTTAAATACATTCACGCCATTGTATCCTGCAGAAACGCCATCAAAGTCAACAGAGATATGACAATTATCCACCAGGATGTTGCGTGGGGCATTGTCGGTGGCAACATTGTGGTTTACCCTGAAAGCCAGTGCTCCGTTGAAGCCCACCTGTGTATTGTTGGCAGCTACGGTTGCTTTATGGTAAATATTCATGTTTCTTATCTGAATATCCGACACATCGCCCACCATGAGAAATGGCATACCGTTGCGCTGCGTGGAGGTGGCATTTGTTATGGTCATATCGCGGGTAGTACCACCAAAAGTATTGGAACCATCAAAAATGATATTGCGTGTAGGAGCAGCATCGGCCCATGCAATATTGTTGGTGTGCGGAATACCAATGATAAAACCACCCGATGGCCCTGCATTGGTATCTCCAGGATAGAGGAATGTAATGGTTGGCGTAACGCCGGGTGCAGGCTTAAAGGTAATGGTATACGGACTTGGGTTTACCGCCAGACCAACTCCTCCGGGGGTTCCGGGGTCGGTCAGATCGCTGGTGATATACATTACAATATCTCCGGTAAATTCGGTAAGGCCATTGAGGAAATTAACCGCTTCGCGGAAAGTGGCAAAGTGCCCGTCTTCCCCATCAACATTTTCTGTTCCTACAGAGTAGAAGCTTGTATTGAGCCGGCGCAGCACATCCTGGCGCATCTGAGGCAACTGGGCATAGAGCACTTCTCCCGGGCAGGCAGTATTGCCCACATCCTTATGACCCGATATACGGAACCGATCGCCCAGCTCTCCGGCAGGATCCTGCAGAATTATACTGGCAGAGGTGGTGGGATCGAATTCATTGTGATCGTACCACCAGGTAAGCAGGCGAATATTTTTCTCCAGCTGCACAGCACTGGGGTTCAATGCCAATGCATCGGTATTACCCAGAAAGTTAACACCAATAGATACCACATTGGATGCACCGGCGTGAGCCGCCCTTACATCCTGTAAAGGCAATTCAGGATTGTGCCTGCCTTCGAAAAGATTGCCATGCTTGTCGATCAGGTAGTTGTAGCCAATATCCCACCAACCCAGCGTGTTGACATGGTAATCCCAATACGATCTTACCACTGCAGCACCATCGGTATAATCGTCGGGGGCTGCACCATAATGGATCAGGGTATGTGTCGGGAAAATGTAATCGATAGTGTAGGTAGGATTAAGACACGCTTCGGTTAAGCACCATGAGGAGCGCCGGATGATCTCAGGAAATACGTTGCCCGATCTGCTTTTTACACCGGTTTGTTCAGCCGGCAATTCAGATGCGGTACGACCACCCGAGCGGGTAATATCAATCACATCCACCTCTACCTTGCTGAGCACAACACCTTGCGGAGGGGTTATCTCAAATTCAAAAGCATCGTACAAACGAGAATCGGAAAGCATGATAAGTTCCGTTGCATACATTCTCCGTGGAGCATCAGAGGGAGCCACCGCAGCATCTGCACTGGTCATGGCACTCCAGGCGCCTTTGCTTTCACGGACACGGTACCTTATGGTAAAGGCTTCCGAAGGAACGGCTACATGCTGAGGCTGAACTTCCCACAACAGCACCATAGAAGTAAATTCGACCGGTGTGGAAGAGCGAAACAAATATACGCCATCATCGGTGGCAGAAAGGGTCTCTTCCCATTGCAACACTGCAGCAGGCATACTCCTTGCCCCGCTATCGTCGAATGCCCGGTCGGAGGAAAAAATTCCACGCACAGGCTTGTCATAAACTGGCTGGGCCTGAACAGCAAACATATGCAGCATAAGAGCCCAAATCCATGTAAACAGTAGTTGTTTTTTCATAGATCAGAAAGTTTTGATAAAAATAGTTTGTAGTTAAGGGTCTGGAGCGAATAAGGGGATTTTCATTTTTTTTATTTTATGACTTTCTGTTGTTTAATGAAAAACAAAACCACCTGAAAAAGCTTATACAAAACTGTGATTATGCACTTTAAAAAAACAAATCAGAAGCATCATTGCCAGAATAACCCTTGTTTTCTCCTGGGCTAAAATTAGATAAATTCAAACATAAAGCAAACTATTTTTTGCTCACCAAATCCTTTTTTTCTTCCATAAACCCAATCCGGATTACTTGCCCGCTTGCACAGGAAAATCGCCTGATCAGAGAAGAACTTTTCAGGGCTTTGAGTGTTACAATGCCGTATTATTCTGTTCGGAGGGGCTCTTTTTTCTTGTTTCGCCCCGAAAAGCCTCATTGTGACTTCAAATGGGAACAAAAAAATGTAATTTTGTCCATACAAACCCAAATCTGTTATGACCTTCGTAAGGGAACTTAATGAATTTTGCCAAAACACCCTGGTAGAGCACCTGGGGATCGAATTTACCGAGTCGGGAGAGGATTTCCTGAAAGCCCGCATGCCGGTAGATCAACGTACCCTGCAACCCATGGGAATACTGCATGGAGGGGCAAGCCTCGCTTTGGCGGAAACTGTTGGCAGCGCAGCCTCGTTCTCTCTGATCGACAAATCGCGCCACGATATTGTGGGCATGCAGGTAACTGCCAACCATGTAGGCTCTGCCCGGTCTGGCTGGGTATATGCCCATGCCACTCTGCAGCACAAGGGCACCCGCACGCATGTGTGGGATGTTCTTATTTCGGGTGAAGACGGAAGAAAAATTTCCCTGTGCCGCGTCACCAATATGCTCATCGAAAAAACCGGCAATCATGCTTAGTTCTCTCGCAGATATCCAACAACTGGAAAAGATACACCAGCTGGCCCTGGACAACCAGATTGCCTTTGCCTCGTATTGCCTGCCTGGGGCATCGCAAATCACTACACTGGTGCAATGGAAGTCGGAGCCTGCAATTCTGTCGGACCTTTCCGACCTTGAAAGCCAATCAGGGTTTGTGTTTGTACCCTTCGATCTGCAATCTGCCACACCCATTCGACTGATCCAGCCCGACCTGATCATTCAGGGCGACACTTTCAGCGAAACTTTTTTGCATGGCGACAAACCATGGAACCAGAAACCCAAAGGGGCCAGGTCATCCAAAGCGCTCCATCAGGCAAGCCGTGATGAATATACCCAACAGGTTGAAGCGCTGCAACAGGATATTGCAACAGGACCGCTCGACAAAGTAGTGCTCTCACGGATCTCTCTGGAAAGCAAACCTGAGGGTTTTAACCCATCGGCCTTTTTTATGGCTTTGCAGCAGAGCTATCCCGATGCCTTTGTTTTCATGCTCTACATTTCCGATACGGGATTATGGTTTGGTGCTACACCCGAACCTTTGCTCCAGGTGCAAGGCAATACGGTAAGTACTGTTTCGCTGGCCGGCACTCGCAGCTACCATCCTGAGCAAACCCTTCACCCCTGGGGAGAGAAGGAAATTGATGAGCAGGAGATCGTAACCCGCTATATCGATGAACTTCTGAACCGTTTTGGTATTCAGAGCTATCACAGGGAGGGGCCATTGACCCAACGTGCCGGAAGTGTGGAACATCTGCTTACACGCTTTGGATTTAAAGCAGATCAACTGCAACAACCTGTTTCCAGCTTCCTGAAAGCCCTCCACCCCACCCCCTCGGTGTGCGGACTCCCCAAAGAGCTGGCCTTTGCAAAGATTCGTCAGACAGAAAAACACCTTCGCGAATACTATACAGGGTTTCTTGGACCTGTAAACATGTACAACCAATGGCATCTTTTCGTTAACCTTCGCAGCATGAAAGTCGAAAAAGACCAACTGGCCTATTTCCTGGGTGCAGGTATCACCGCGGGGTCTGATCCGGTGGCTGAATGGGAAGAGACCAATAAAAAGAAAAAAACACTGCTTCAGATCATAGAAGCTTTAAACCTGTAGAAATTATGCCCAACGCTCGCCAGGGGATCAGCGATATCTCTCACATTTGCCTGGGGCATGGTATCCGGCATGCAGTAATTTCGCCGGGCTCGCGCAGTGCACCTCTTACCCTGGCCTTTGTGGCAAATCCCCAATTCCGCTGCCACAGCATGCCCGACGAACGCAGCGCCGCCTATTTTGCCATGGGCATGGCCCAGCAGTTGCAAAAGCCCGTTGTACTGGTTTGCACCAGTGGCACAGCTGTAGCCAACTATATGCCCGCCCTGGCTGAAGCCCGCTACCTGAAAGTGCCCCTGCTGGTGCTCACCGCCGATCGCCCTCCCGAATGGATCGATCAAAACGACGGGCAAACCCTCAGACAGGAGAATATTTTTGTGAATGTGGTGAAAAGATCTTTTCAGATGCCCGTTGAAACGGAGAAGGAAAACGATCTGTGGTATTTCAACCGGTCGCTCAACGAAGCGATTGCACACTGCAGCCTGGGCAACCCTGGCCCGGTACACATCAATGTACCCTTGCGCGAACCCCTTTACAGTCCATTACCCCAACCCAGCCTTCCTGCCAGAATTATCCATGTGGTGCAGGGGCAGCCCAACCTCAGCCACCACACCTGGGAAACCCTGCAGACAACCTGGCAGACTCTCTCACGCAAATGGGTGGTGTGTGGGTTCAGCAGTAAAAAAGAGGAACCTCTCAATCAGCTGCTATCACAAATGGCCCGTCAGTACCAACTGATTGTAATGGCCGAAAACCTGTCCAATCTGCAGGACGCACACTTCATCCATGCTCCTGAGCGATTCATGGCATCATTGGATCCATTACAAATGGAAGAATTCCGACCCGAATTGCTTATCACCATAGGGAGTGCAGTATTGTCAAAGAGATTGAAAAAATACCTGCGTCAGTATCCACCTGCTCAGCACTGGCATATTGACGAGCATGACCTTTTCATTGACACCTATCAGTCGCTAAGCCACAACATAAGAGTTTCTCCCCATGCTTTTTTCCAACATATGGCCCCATTGGCGGGCAGCCATCCATCGTGGTGCCAGATGTTGCTAAATCAGGATCGGCTTGCTGCAGAGAGGCATGCAGAATATCTTAACCAGGCAGAATTCTCAGACCTGACGGCCTACCAGGAGATTCTCCGGCAGATGCCCCAGGGGGTAATTCTTCATCTGGCCAATTCAACACCGGTTCGCTATGCCCAGTTGTTCGAAACATCAAAGCATACAGCTTATTTCTCAAATCGGGGCACCTCAGGCATCGACGGATGTGTTTCCACCGCAGCCGGAGCAGCTGCAGTAACTGCAGAGCTCAACCTTTTGCTGCTGGGAGACCTTTCTTTTGTTTACGACAGCAATGGTTTCTGGAACCCTCACTTACCCAATAATCTGCGAGTCATTGTAATGGACAATGGAGGCGGCAACATTTTCAAACTCATCGAAACAGGACCCGAAGCTGACAAAATAAGACCTTTTATTGAAACTCCGCACCAGGTGAGCATCCAGCATCTCTGCGCTGCTTTCGGGCTGGAGTATTATCCTGCCACATCCCAGGAGGAACTGCGTAGAATTTTGCCCGACTTCTTCAAACCAAACAGCCGCCCGGTTGTTCTTCACATACGTACATCGGGTGATGTATCGGCACAAGTTTTCAAACAATACTACCAATTTATAAGCAACAACAATGAGTACGAAAAGAAACTGGACAACACTGAAGGAATACAGTGAAATAAAATTTGAGATTTTTGAAGGGATTGCCAAAATTACCATTAACCGGCCCAGATACTACAACGCATTTACCCCTGACACCATCCAGGAGATGAAGGATGCCATGGTAATCTGTCGTGAAAATGATGATATTTTTACTGTAATCATTACTGGTGAAGGCGACAAAGCATTTTGCAGCGGTGGCGACCAGAATGTAAAAAGCATCGGAGGCTATGTGGGCAAAGATGGGGTTCCCCGGTTGAACGTACTTGACCTGCAGCGGCAGATCCGCTCCCTACCCAAACCTGTTATTGCCATGGTAAACGGCTATGCCATTGGAGGCGGACATGTACTGCACGTGGTGTGCGACATTACCATTGCATCAGAAAATGCCATTTTCGGACAGACCGGCCCCAAGGTTGGCAGCTTCGATGCCGGATTTGGTTCGTCTTACCTGGCCCGCCATGTGGGTCAAAAGAAAGCCCGGGAAATCTGGTTCCTTTGCGATCAGTACTCAGCCGAAGAGGCACGCGAAATGGGTATGGTAAACAAGGTAGTACCCTTTGACCAACTGGAAGACACCACCGTGGAATGGTGCAAGAAAATGATGAAACGTAGCCCCCTGGCATTGCGTATGATCAAAATGGGATTGAATGCAGAACTTGATGGCCAGGCAGGTATCCAGGAGCTGGCAGGTAATGCAACGCTGCTCTACTACCTTACCGAAGAAGCCCAGGAAGGCAAACATGCATTCCTTGAAAAACGCGATCCCGACTTCAAAAAATATCCCCGCTTCCCCTAACTGATTCTTTAACCCCATGCAAAAAGCAAGATCCTGGATAGAAGCGGCACGGCTGAAAACTCTCCCCCTGGCGGTATCAAGTCCGCTGATGGGGAGTTTTCTGGCGTGGAGTGAGGGCAGTTTCCGATGGAGCATCTTTGCTCTGGCAACCCTTACTACCTTGCTGCTGCAGATCCTTTCGAACCTGGCCAACGATTATGGCGATTTCACCAGTGGTGCCGATAGCAAAGACCGGATCGGGCCGCGACGCATGGTGCAAAGCGGCATGATATCACCCGCCATGATGAAAAAGGGTATATTCATCAATATCGTTCTGGCACTGGTGGCCGGGCTGACACTTATAGCGGTGGGTGCCCAGGGAAAAAACATCGGGATTGTATTGCTTTTCCTTTTGCTTGGAATAGCAGCCATTACGGCAGCCATAAAATACACCGTTGGGAAGAACCCTTACGGATATCGCGGCCTGGGTGATATATCGGTATTTCTTTTTTTCGGATTGATCGGGGTGATGGGTACTCACTTTCTGCATACCGGTACCTTTAACCCCTGGCATGCCCTGCCGGCTGCCGCTGTGGGGCTGCTGAGCGCAGGGGTACTCAATCTCAACAACCTGCGCGACTACGAAAGCGACAAAAAAGCCAACAAAAGAACCCTGGTGGTGTGGCTGGGAAATAAAAGGGCCAAGTACTACCATCTGGCACTTATTATTGTTTCAGCCATACTCGGACCCCTGTATGTGGTCTTCAACTACCACTCGGCTTACCAGTTTTTATTCATACTGGCTTTCCCTTTGTTTTTCCGTAACGTTTATGCGGTGTTTCGCCACTCCGACCCCATCGAGCTGTATCCTGAGCTCAAAAGACTGGCCCTGGCAACTCTTGTATATGCCGTTACGTTTGGTATCGGGATGATCATTTAGACCCAAACCCGCCTAAGGATGCTCCGCGCTGCCATACAAAAACTCGAACTAAAGTTTATAACCCCCGGACAAACCTCCAGAGGCACCTTGTACACCAAGCCTTCCTGGTTTTTCATCCTGGAGAACGATGGCCACAGAGGGATGGGTGAATGCTCTGTAATACCCGGCCTCAATCCAGAGTACGACCACACCTACGAAAGCAGGATTTACCAGGTAGCAGAGCAGATCAACCGGGGCAACCTACCCACCTTGTCGTCACTGGATCATTATCCGTCTATCCGGTTTGGGTTGGAAACAGCGCTGGCCGACCTGGCGCAGGCACAACCCGGCATACTCTTTCCTTCGGCATTTACCCGGGGCGATCAAGGGATTGCCATCAATGGATTGATCTGGATGGGAAGCAAAGAAGAGATGCAACAGCGAATCAGCGAAAAACTCAACCAGGGCTTTAAGGTATTAAAACTCAAAGTGGGGGCGTTGGATTTTCGGGAGGAGTTGTCGTTGCTTCAGGCCATTCGTAGTCAGTTTTCTGAATCAGAGCTTGAGATCCGACTTGATGCCAATGGAGCTTTTGGGCCCGCCGAAGCCCTGGAGAAGCTGAAGAGATTGTCGGAATTTCATATTCATTCCATTGAGCAACCCATAAAACCGGGCCAGTGGGAAACCATGGCTCACCTGTGTAAAACCTCACCCATACCCATTGCCCTCGATGAGGAGCTCATCGGCCTGATTGCCACTGAGCAGAAACAGCAAATGCTTGACACCATACAACCGCAGTACATTATACTTAAGCCCAGCCTGCTGGGTGGACCAGACCATAGCCTGCAATGGATACAAATGGCAGAAAATACTAATGCAGGCTGGTGGGCCACTTCTGCCCTCGAAAGCAATGTGGGTCTCAACGCCATTGCACAATGGGTCTTTGTTCAAAACCCCTCTATGGTACAGGGGCTGGGTACCGGGCAGGTATTCAGCAACAACCTGTCCTCCCCTTTGGAGCTCCGCGGGCCCCGGTTGTACTTCAATCCCGATCAAACTTTTTCGACCGATGAGCTCAACTAGCAGCTGAGCAACAGTTTCCACCTGTTTTTCTTATCAATTTGCCAGGTTTTTACTATGGTTTACTAACATTACCTAAATAGGTTTTTTCACCTGTTTTTCACCCTCCATTTTCCGGGGTCTTCGATACTGGAAATCAGCACATTTCCCACAACACTTTGCAAACCCTCTGAAAACACTCACTTTACAGAGGTTCATACCCCAATGGGCCATTTTAAAACAGATGCATATTTTTTCATCGGGAAATTCCCCCTTTTGTCGACCAATTCAAAAATTCAAAAAATCCAAGTATTTTTGCTTGACAATAATTAGGGGAAACACGTATACCGATACGAGAAACACCTAATGTTAAAAATAAGGGTATATTACAATAGGATTTCCATTACTAACATAAGGGTTTGTCGAAATACTTAATGTATTTGAGCATAAAATAAAACAAAACAAGAAGAATGAGCATCAAAGACTTATCATCGGGAAGAATAAACAACCAGGCCATCGGGATCATTACCAGCCTCATTTTGTTTTCAATTACCTCCATGGGTTATGCCCAGGTGCGGGTACCTTTTGAGCAGAGGGAGTCGGTATATACCCCCGGGAAGAAATCCTGGACTTTGAAGGGTGACTTTGTAATGATTGGCAATACCAATCTTACTCTATTGAACTATGGGGAGAACCAGAACAATGCAGGCCATATGGTTTTTGTAGACATCGATGGAAATAAAAATACTTTCAATTCTTCTGCAGCGTCTCTTTCGCTTCCTGTTGAAAATGATGCAATAGTAGGTTGCAGTCGAATTATTTATGCAGGGTTGTATTGGACAGGCAGAGCCCACGACGATACAAGCCCAAATGTATTTTTGGCAGCAAAAACAATCCTGGCGGAAACGCCAATATCAGTTAACGAAAACCTTACATTGCAACACACCCACAAAATCCGCAACTCTCATTATAGCATGTCTGTGGAAAGACAGGGAACAATTTTTAATTACAATAACAAATATACTTTTTTCTCAACCCTACCAGAAGAACCAGTAGTTGAATTTGAATTCTTGAATTCATCCCCTCATGTCAGGTATCGGATTAATGGAGGTGGATGGCAAAATGTATCTAATGTGAATGTATCTACTTCTTCAGGTGTGCGAACTGCAACTTTTTTACCGGTAGTCATAAATCAAGGGTCCTTAGGAGCACCCATCACTATAAATCAGCTTAGAAGAGCCAGCAATAATAATCTATCAGAGGCTAATTACAGGGCAAGTGCCTATGCTATTGGAACGCATATAGGGACCTCTGCTTATGAAACTATTTTTAGGGAATTCGACAAAAGCAGGATTAAACTCAAACATCACAACGCATCCGACTACACCATCATTGACGCATCAGATGCCAACTTTACCACTAATATTTATTACCCCACCAACAGCGATGGTTTTATGTACGTGGGATATGCCGAAGTCACTGATTACATAAGAGAATACGGAATAGGAGAATATACCGTAGCTGATATTGCCCTGCGCGAAGGCGATGGTGGCGGCACCGGTTATTACGGTGGCTGGGGACTGATAGTGGTGTATGAAAATAACGAAATGAACTGGAGAGATATATCCATTTTTGATGGCTATGCTTTTGTTGAAAGAGAAGGTTCTGAAGGTACCACTACATCCTACGACCTTCAGGTAAGTGGTTTTAACCCAATCCCCAATGGTGCTGTAAATGCTAAAATCGGCATTATGGCTGGTGAGGGTGACCGAGCAATAGCAGGTGACTTTCTGGAGATTCAGAAAAGAAATACAACTGAATTCGTAAGGCTCTCCCACGCAGGAAACACCGCCAACAACTTCTTCAACAGTTCCATCATCACAGAAACCAATGAACGTAATCCATTCCTGGTAAACAATACAGGTATTGATATTGCCAGTTTCCCTCTGCCCAATGCCAATAATGAAATCATTGACAACGAGCAAACCTCTACAACTTTTCGATATGGCACAAGCCAGGATTTGTACAGTATTTTTCTCATCGCACTCAGCATTGAAGCCTATGTACCCGAACAAGTATCAGAAAATGCCGTTAACTCTATCAATGGGCTACCTCCCGGGGAGGATATTGTGGTTCTGCCGGGTCAGGAGATTGAGTTTACCCTCGAAATCCAGAATGCCGGATCGGAAGCTGTGAATAATGCCCAGGTAAGGATACCCATACCCTACACCGCTGAATATGTAAGCAGTTCGGTAGAGTATTTCTACACCGGACATAACGGGCTCCAACCTGTTTTTAATCCTTCTTCCGGTGCTACCGGGGCGTTGATCCTCGACATCGGGCACATCCCTATGCCAGAAATTCAGGGCCAGCTGATGGCAAGACTTACCTACAAGTTTAAGGTAACTGAAGATTGTTTCATTCTTTCCAACCCCAACTGCGAACCTTATCTTACCATCAACGGAACCCTCACCAGCGTAGGGGTTATTTCCGGCAGCACCGGGGTAATGGGCTTTATCCAGGGATATCAGTCTACGGGCGAATGCACCAATGAACCCATCACCGATCCTCTCTCAATTCTCATCGACCGTACTGCCTTTATCAACGTTAACTGCCAGCCCCAGGAAAACTTCACAACCCGCAGTTTTACCTACTGCAATGTGCAGGGTTCATCCATTCCCTTCGCCGATGTTTTTGGGTTCTTCCCATCAGGTACCCGTTTCTACAACAACCTCAACAAAGACATCGAATACACATCAGGTACAGGCTTTCCTGCCATCGAAGGGGTTACTAACTATTACGCCATTCCTCCTGGCATTACGTCTTGCTGGTGGGAGTTTACCATCGATGTATTTACCCTTAACACCGTTCCTGCCACAACCGATTTGACATACTGCCAGAACCAGGTTGCCTCACCCCTCACTGCCATTCCTACGCAGAGCAATTATCTGCTTTATTATTATACCGGTAATACCGGTGGTACCCCCCTTACCAGCCTTACGCCCTCTACCGCTGCAGACGGCATTACCAGCTATTTCGTTGCCGAAGCCGTATCCGCACAATGTATCAGTCCCAACCGTGCTGAGATTGAAGTAACAGTGCTTCCGGCACCCGAATGTTCCATAAGTGGCGCCGATGGCCCCTTCTGTCCGGGGATTAGCCAGACCTATACAGCACCCGCCGGATTAAAAGCCTATGCATGGAGTATTACAGGCAATGGAAGCATTTCAGGCAATACAAACCAGCAGAGTGTTACTGTAATTACCGGCTCTGGCTGTGGAGATTCTTTTTACTGACCCACACCACCACAAATACCCACGACTGTACAGCTGTTTGCCAGAAGGAAGTATCCATTGTAGATACCACTGCTCCTGTCTTTACCACCATTCCTGCAGATATGAGTGTAGAATGCGATGGAGAAGGCAATACCCTGGCTCTCACCAACTGGTTGACCAATGTTGCGGCAACCGATAACTGTGGCCTGCAGGGGATCTCTCACAACTTCACAGGTCTGTCAGACCTGTGCGGTGCAACCGGTGCAGCTACTGTTACATGGACTGCTACCGATGTTTGCGGTAATACTGCCATTACATCAGCTACCTTTACCATTACCGACAATACGGCTCCCACATTCACCACACTCCCCGAGAATATTACTCTGCAGTGTGATGGCAGTGGCAATACCACTCAGATCAACAGCTGGCTTTCTGCTGTTACAGCCTCCGATGTTTGCGGAAGCGTAACAATATCCAACGATTTTGCAGGACTTACTGCCGCTTGCGGTGCAACCGGAGAAGCTACCGTTACCTGGACTGCAATGGATGCCTGTGGGAATACGGCCACCACTTCGGCTACTGTTACCGTGGTGGATACCACCGCACCTTATTTCACTACCGCACCGGCAAACCTCACACTGGAGTGTGATGGCGCCGGAAATACATCAGCCCTTACTGCTTGGCTCAACTCGGCCGTAGCTGCAGATGTATGCGGAAGTGTTTCTGTTTCTCACAACTTCACCGGCCTGTCCGACCTGTGCGGTGCAACCGGAGCAGCTACCGTTACCTGGACTGCAATGGATGCCTGTGGGAATACGGCCACCACTTCGGCTACTGTTACCGTGGTGGATACCACCGCACCCGTAATCAGCTGTAATCCCGCTGTTGTAGTGCCTGCAGATGAAGGTGAAGACTTTGCCACTATCATTATCCCTGTGCCTTCAATCCTCGAGATATGCGGGACTTACACTCTTGTAAATGATTTTAACAGCACCGGAAATGCCAGCGGACAATACCCGCTGGGCACCACCGTGGTAACATGGACTGCCACCGATGCCTGCGGCAACATCAGCACTTGCAGCTTTACCGTTACCGTGCAGGACGAAGAAGCACCCGTAATTATTTGCCCTCCCACCGTTACCGTTGGCTGCCCCTCTGAGGTACCCGCTGCTTTTGCAAGCTATCAAGAATTTGTAGCTGCCGGAGGAGAAGCATACGACAACAACGAAATTGTGGAAAGCAGCTTTGTTTTGCTAAGCGAAAGCAGCGACGGACAATCGTGCCCCGAAATCATCACCCGCATCTACCAGATTGCCGATGATGAGGGCAACACCTCCACCTGCTCACATCAGATCATCATCCACGACCTTACCACCCCTCTGTTCACCCTGATCCCTGAAGATTTAACGGTAGAATGTGATGGCAACTCCGATACACTGGCACAATGGCTGACCCATGTTGCCGCCACAGACAACTGCAGCGAAGCCGTTATCACGCATAACTTCACCGGTCTTTCCGACCTTTGTGGTGCCACCGGGGCAGCTACCGTTATATGGACTGCCATGGATGCCTGCGGAAATATCGCTACCACCACAGCTACCTTTACCATCGTGGATACCACTCCTCCTGCTTTTGTTTGCACAGAAAACATTTTGGTTGCCGCCGATGAAGATGAAAGCTTTGCAACCCTGAGCATTGCCACTCCCGCAGTAACCGATCTGTGCGGAAGTGTTACTATAATTAACGACTTTAATGGCACTGATAATGCCAGCGGACAATACCCGCTAGGCACCACCGTGGTAACATGGACCGCCACCGATGCCTGCGGCAACATCAGCACCTGCAGCTTTACCGTTACCGTGCAGGACGATGAGGCACCCGTAATTATTTGCCCACCCACCGTTACCGTTGGCTGCCCCTCTGAGGTACCCGCTGCTTTTGCAAGCTATGAAGAATTTGTAGCTGCCGGAGGAGAAGCATACGACAACAACGAAATTGTGGAAAGCAGCTTTGTTTTGCTAAGCGAAAGCAGCAACGGACAATCGTGCCCCGAAATCATCACCCGCATCTACCAGATTGCCGATGATGAGGGCAACACCTCCACCTGCTCACATCAGATTATCATCCACGACCTTACCGCCCCTCTGTTTACCCTGATCCCTGAAGATTTAACGGTAGAATGTGATGGCAACTCCGATGCACTGGTGCAATGGCTGGCTCATGTTGCCGCCACTGACAACTGCAGCGAAGCCGTTATCACGCATAACTTCACCGGTCTTTCCGACCTTTGTGGTGCCACCGGGGCAGCTACCGTTATATGGACTGCCATGGATGCCTGCGGAAATATCGCTACCACCACAGCTACCTTTACCATCGTGGATACGACTCCTCCGGCAATGGAATGTCCAGAAAGCCTTATGGAGGTGTTCATAAGCCCCGCACAGACGGGCTATGTTGCACAAAGCAATGAGTTTGATATCAGCACCGCATCAGATGCCTGCGGAAGTGTTACTCTTACACATAATCTCAGCCATACCACACAGCATTCTTTGGACGGCTACGAGTTTCACCCCGGTGACACAGAGGTGATTTGGACCGCCACCGATGCCTGTGGAAATACCAGTGAGTGTATCTTTACTGTCCGGGTATCCATAACGGGTTCCGAGCCTCTCACTCTGTCGCTTGCCACCGGAAATGCTACCTGCTTTGGTGCCGACAATGGCTGGGCGACAGCCACCGTAAGTGGAGGAGCACCCCCTTACACTATCAGCTGGATCACCGATCCTCCCCAGGAGGGCCCCTACGCCACCACACTGCCTGCAGGCACTTACAATGTAACCGTGGAAGATATGGAAGGCAATATGCTCCAAGACAGCTTTACCATCCATCAGCCTGATGCTCCCATCTCCATCACCAGCCAAACAGGCCACCTGTTGTGCCACCAGGATCAGAGCGGAAGCATCAGCATCCAGGTAAGCGGAGGAACGCCACCTTATGCTTTCAGCTGGAGCAATGGCGCCACTACTCAGAATATCTTTGATGTAGCCGCAGACATCTACCAGCTGATCATTGAAGACAGCCAGGGTTGCCAATACACCGAAACCTTTACCCTGCAACAACCCGAAGCGATTGGAGTATCCAACATCTCCATCGTGGGTGTTGAATATCGCAATGATCCTACAGGAAGCATCCATTTCGAAACCCTTGGAGGAACAGCTCCCTACACCTATTTGTGGAACAATGGTGCCCAAACTCCATTCCTGGAAAACATTGCAGGCGGAGATTATGAGGTGAGGATCCTCGATAACCACGGATGCGATTACCAGCATAGCTTTTTCGTACACTGGCAACACGACAATGTTGCGGAGGAGGAAGAGGTTCGCATTCCTCAGGCTTTCAGCCCCAACAACGATGGGCACAATGATGTGTGGGTTATCCGCGGACTGGATGAATATCCGGCTCATAATCTGCAGGTATTCAACCGCTACGGAACACTGGTTTTCCAGGCCAGTCCTTATGACAACAATTGGGATGGTACACCCAATCGTGGCAGTTTCTATGCCTCCGATGGCAAACTGCCCGCTGGTACCTACTATTACATCCTTACCCTGCAACCCGGACAAAAACCCCTTTCGGGATGGGTATACATTGCACGCTGATCTGCCACCCATTAACAAAGATGAAGAAAATGAAAAAGTCAATCTATATAGCAGCCCTGGTCCTGATGTGTTCTTTTACTGCCATGTCGCAACAAATGCCCATGTATGGCCAGTACATTTTTAACAGTTCGGTACTTAATCCAGCCCAGGCCGGAGCCCGCGGCGACAACCAGGCAGGTATCCTGGGCCGATACCAGTGGGTGGGTATCGATGGCGCACCCAATACACAAACCGCATTTGCCAATCTGAGCCTGCCCCACGATATTGGCTTTGCCCTGGGCATCTACCAGGATCAGGCCGGGCCGGTACGTGAATTTACTCTACAAACCGATGTGGCATACAGCTCGCGAATCAGCCAGGACTGGTACCTTTCCGGAGGTCTTCGACTGGTAGCCAACAGTATGAGTATAAACCTGGCCGATCTGGATGATATCATCGGCACATCTGATCCGTTGCTGGGAATGGACCATCGCTCCGGATTGAAATTCAATATGGGGGCTGGATTGCTGGCCTTCACCAACAAGCACTTCGTAGGGATTTCCATGCCACGGGCCATTAAGGTACACAATACCGACAATTACACTGCATCGCGACATTTCTTTATTTATGGAGGAAGCTCCTTTGATATTACTCGTGAGATCTCATTAAGTCCAAGCGGCATGTTCAGGAAAGCGGCACAGGCACCCATGCAGCTTGATATCAATGCCATTGGGAGCTACGAAAACATGATCGACTTTGGCCCCATGATCCGCTCCAACCTTGCCAGGGGTGTGATAGACGCCATCGGCTTTGTGGCGGGGTATCACCTCAACGATAACTGGTATTTTGGCTACATGTACGAGTTTCCCACCAACCGCATCAGCACTGCCACCAAGCAATCGCATGAGATCTCTCTGCGCTACCAGTGGAAAAGTGCCAGCAGCGGAATTTTTCGCACTCCGGGGTTCTTCCTGAACGACCGCAGAGGAAAATAAAGGCAGCCCAAATCAACCTGCAGCACACCTTACAATGCATTCCTTTGCCAAAATAGCAGTATCTTTGGCATCGACCCTACAATTCGGCTATGCAGCATACCCGACTTACCATTCATGGAGAAACCCTTGCAGGAACGGAGATCATACGTGCAGCCCGTTTGCGCATGAACACTCCCGGGATAGCAGCATGGGAAAACGACATTTACCTTTTTGTTGACCAGTGGTTTGGCCCGGAGAGCATAGTTACTGCCCACACCTCCGGTTCCACCGGAACCCCCAAAGCCATTGCGCTGAAGAAGCAGTGGATGGAATACTCCGCAAGGCAAACCTGTAGCTTTTTTGAACTTACTCACCAAAGCACCGCTTTGCTGTGCCTTCCGGCAGCCTTTATTGCAGGCAAAATGATGCTGGTAAGAGCCTTTGTAAGTGGCCTGCATCTTTTTTGCAAAGCGCCCGAAGGTGACCCCTTTGGCGATAAGGGTATGGGAGTAGATTTTGCAGCCATTACACCTTTTCAATTGGCTCAGTCCTACAACACCCTTTTCCGACAACCCATTAAAACCGTAATTGTGGGTGGGGGCGAAATCAGCCCGGCCCTGGAAGCCGCTGTTCAGTCGGTGCCCGTTGATATCTTCGCTACCTACGGAATGACCGAAACCAGCAGCCATATTGCCCTTAGAAAAGTAAACGGAGAAGATAGGAAGGACCGCTTTTCGGTGATGGGCTCAACCCGTATCGCACTGGATGACAGGCAATGCCTGGTGATAGAGAACCCGGAGTTGTTCGACGGAAAACTCGTTACCAACGACATAGCAGAAATACACGACGAAAAGACTTTCCGATGGCTGGGCCGTTTCGACAATGTAATAAACAGTGGCGGAGTGAAAATCATGCCCGAAGAGATTGAGCAAACAATTGCTCCCCTGCGCCCTGAGAATATGCTTATTGCCCCGTTCCCCGATGAAAAGCTGGGTAATACAGTGGCATTGTACATAGAAGGCGTGCCTCTCAATCCCCACGACGAAAAGCAGCTGATCGATGCCATCCGCCAGTTGGTACACCCCTATGCGGTACCACGGCAAATCCGTTACACCCCGGTTTTTCCCAAAACCCCTAACGGCAAAACGGACCGCAAAGCATTGCTTATTGAGTTATTTTCATAAAAAAACAGATGCATTCCAAAAAAAATTGTATTTTTGCATCGCTTACGATATTGTCTCTCATGATTTATTAACCTGTCATCAAACACCATTATGCAAAATAAAAGCTTTCATCAGTTTAAGGCTTTAAGTCTTCAGGGCAAAGAGGTTTCCATGGATACTTTCAAAGGAAAAACGGTTTTGGTAGTAAATACTGCCAGCAAATGCGGTCTAACACCTCAGTACGAAGGGCTGGAGCAACTTTATCGCAACTTCAAGGACGACGGACTGGTAATACTGGGTTTTCCCTGCAATCAGTTTGGCAACCAGGAGCCCGGCGATGAGAAATCCATTTCGGAGGGTTGTCTTGTAAACTACGGAGTAAGTTTCCCGATGTTTGCCAAAGTAGATGTGAATGGACCTGGGTCACACCCGATCTTCTCCTACCTGCGCACCGAGCTCCCGGGTTGGTTGGGCAATAAGGTAAAATGGAATTTCACCAAGTTCCTCATTGATAAGGACGGAAAACCGGTAAAACGTTTCTCCCCTACTACTGCTCCTGCCAAACTTGAAAAGCACATCAGAAAGAT
Source organism: Bacteroidales bacterium (assembly GCA_046291875.1). Lineage (GTDB taxonomy): Bacteria > Bacteroidota > Bacteroidia > Bacteroidales > UBA7960 > SKVR01. The sequence goes on from JBKBSF010000008.1 coordinate 150,598, forward strand.
TCTGTAAGCCATTGTGCACCCTGCCAAAGCTCAGAATATGTATCTTTGTCCCGGGTTTATCCGCACCAGATTGATCTTTAAGACAGGAAGGCATCTGCATTGATGCAACGTGGTTCTTTTTTTCATAAAACAGTTCAGTTAAACCATTAGCTTGGCTGAGCTCTGCCACAGGTGCGGCATCGTTTGGTCGTATGCCTGCCCCGCCTTTACGGGTGAACTTGCATGTTAATTTTTTTGTGCCATAGTGCCCATTCAAGCGTCATTGTATCACCTATCCATACTCCATATAATGCTCAAAAAACTTAAAGCCCGATGGAATATTACCAGCAATGTGCAATTGGTGCTCATTCTGCTGGTATTCTCCATTACCGGAAGTGCCACCTTATACGTTCGGAGATTTATTTTTGACTGGATAGGCATTACCGGCGATACCAGTTTGTGGCTGCGCATTCCGCTTTACATACTGATTATATTCCCCATTTACCAGGTACTTTTCCTGATTTTCGGCGCACTCCTGGGGCAGTTCAGGTTTGCGTGGGAATTTGAAAAGAAGATGCTTTCGCGCTTCCGGTTCAGGAAATAGCTCACCAGCCGTAGATCAAACAACAGGCAACCATGGCATACGAACAGCTTAAACTCAGCAATCAAATCTGTTTTCCGGTATATGCTGCCTCCCGGCTCATCACCCGCGAGTACCAGCCCCATCTTGACCGGCTGGGCATCACCTACCCTCAGTACCTGGTGCTGATGGTGCTGTGGGAGCAGGACCACCAGCCGGTAAACGATATTGCCCGTAGGCTCATCCTCAACACCAACACCATTACCCCTTTGCTCAAGCGGTTACAGGCCCAGGGCATCATCCACCGCGAGCGCTCCACCGAGGATGAACGCAAGGTAATTGTAAGCCTTACTCAAAAAGGGAAGGAATTGCAGGAAGAAGCCGCACAAATTCCGCAACAACTGGTGGCCGATCTGCTGAATGGCCCCATCAAAACAGAAGAACTGCTGGCTTTGAAACAGCAACTGTATGAACTGATAGATTTTCTGAACCGCCACGAAACGGAATAGAGCCTCTCTGGTTGTTGAGCCTACTCCTGGTCGTTGAGCCTCCTCCTGGTCGTTGAGCCTGTCGAAACGACCTTTACACGAAAATATCACAGACGCTTCGACGGGTGGTCGTTGAGCCTGTCGAAACGACCTTTACACGAAAATATCACAGACGCTTCGACGGGTGGTCAGTGAGTACATCGAACTGCTCAGCGACCAGACCATTCTACTACTTCCGCTCCTCCACCCATTTGCGTGCATTTACGAAGGCTTCCAGCCAGGGGCTCACCTCGTCTTTTTTGCGGTCGGCAGGATAATGGGCCCATTGCCATGGGAAGATGGCCCGCTCAAGGTGGGGCATCATGGCAAGGTGGCGGCCATCGTTGGAGCAGATGGCGGCTGCATTGTAGTTGCTGCCGTTGGGATTGGCCGGATAGGTATTGTAGCCATACACGCCGGGGATATGGTACTGGTCTTCGGTAAGGGGCAGGCGGAACTTTCCTTCGCCGTGGGCAATCCAGACTCCCAGGCGGGTGCCCGCAAGGGTCTTAAGCATCACCGATGAATTTTCAAAGATTTCCATATTTACAAAGCCCGACTCGAACTTGTGACTGTCGTTGTGCAGCATCTGAGGTTTGTTGGTATGGTCGGGATACACCAGCCCCAGCTCCACCATGAGCTGGCAGCCGTTGCAGATTCCCAGACTCAGGGTGTTGTCGCGCTTGTAGAAGTTATCCAGGGCGGTGCGGGCCTTCTCATTGTAAAGGAAAGCACCGGCCCAGCCTTTGGCCGAACCCATTACGTCGGAGTTGGAGAAACCTCCCACAAAAACGATAACGTCAATCGCTTCGAGGGTTTCGCGGCCGTTGATGAGGTCGGTCATGTGTACATCTTTCACGTCGAAGCCAGCCAGGAAGAGGGAGTAGGCCATTTCGCGGTCGCCATTCACCCCTTTTTCGCGGATGATGGCGGCTTTGGCCTTACGTTGTCCGGCAGGAGCTGCTTCTTTCAGTCCCAGGCTTTCCAGGGTTCCCGCAAATGCAGGCAGGAAACGGTACTCCAGCACCTGGTTTTTGTAGTGGGTATACCTTTCGCGGGCCAGGTGTTCGCCGCTCTGCTTGCGGTCGAGCAGGTAGGAAGTTTTGTACCACAACTCACGCAGGGGGTCGATATCCAGTGCCAGTTCCTCTGCTTTCCCTTTGATAATAAGCTTACGCTCCGGCACCGGGCTACCCAATACGGAGTATGATATATCGTACTTTTCGAGGATGCGGTTTACGCCAGCCATATCCTGTACCTGTATTACAACACCGGGGCTTTCGCTGAAGAGGATTTTCACCAGGTCTGTCTCTTCTTCGAAGGCCGACAGCTCGGCGCTGATACCCCAGGAGGCATTGGCAAAACACATCTCCAGCAGGGTGGTCACCAGTCCGCCTGCCGAAATATCGTGACCAGCCAGCACCAGTCCTTCTTCAATCATCTCCTGCACGGCATCGAAGGCATCGCCAAAATAGTATGCATCGCCCACAGTGGGAGCGTCGTTGCCCAGCTGGTTGAGCACCTGGGCCAGACTACTGCCGCCCAGCTTGAAGGCATCGTAAGAAAAGTCGATATGGAGCAGCTGGGTGTTGCTGTCTTTCACCAGCACCGGTTCTACCACGCGGCGCACGTCGGAGACCTCGGCCACCGAGCTTACAATCACCGTTCCGGGCGAGAACACCTGCTTGCCATCTTTGTATTTCTGGGTCATGGAAAGGCTGTCCTTGCCGGTGGGCACGTTGATGCCCAGCTTGCAAACGAAATCGCTGAGGGCTTCTACGGCGGCGTAGAGGCGTGCATCTTCGCCGGGGTTTTTGCAGGGCCACATCCAGTTGGCGCTGAGGCTTACGCCCTGCAGGCCATGGGTGAGCGGCGCCCACACCAGGTTGGTAAGGGCTTCGGCCACCGCCATCACCGAGCCCGCTGCGGGGTCGATAAGGGCCACGGCGGGCGCATGCCCGATGGAGGTGGCTACCCCCTGCTTTCCGCGATAGTCGATGGCGGTAACGCCCAGGTTGTTCAGCGGCAGCTGCACCTCGCCGGCACACTGCTGCTTGGCAATGCGACCCGTTACGGAGCGGTCCACCTTGTTGGTGAGCCAGTCTTTGCAGGCCACCGCCTCCAGCTGAAGCACCTGCTCAAGGTATTGCTGTATCTGTGAAATATCGTATTGCAGGGGTTTGAACTTTGCATCCTCCTGCTTGTCGTTCATGATGGTTTTGGGGGCATTGCCAAACATATCGTCCAGTTGCAGGTCGATGGGGGCATTGCCCTTGTCGTCCATAAACTTCAGATGCTTGTCGCCGGTGGTTTCGCCCACCACATACATGGGTGCGCGCTCGCGCTCGGCCACCCGGCGCAGGTCTTCGATATCCTTCTGGTGTATCACCAGCCCCATGCGCTCCTGCGACTCGTTGCCCACAATCTCGCGGGCCGAGAGGGTGGGGTCGCCGATGGGCAGCTTATCCAGATGGATGGTACCCCCGGTGGCTTCCACCAGCTCCGACAGGCAGTTGAGGTGGCCGCCGGCGCCATGGTCGTGGATGGAGATGATGGGATTGTCGTCGCGCTCTACCATGGCACGGATGGCATTCATGGCACGTTTCTGCATTTCAGGATTGGAGCGCTGCACCGCATTGAGCTCGATGGCATTGGCAAACTCGCCTGTGGCCACCGACGAAACGGCACCACCGCCCATACCGATGCGGTAGTTGTCGCCACCCAGCACCACCACCTTATCGCCTTTTACCGGCTCATCCTTCAGGCTGTCGCTTTTGCGGCCGTAGCCGATACCACCGGCCAGCATAATCACCTTGTCGAAGGCGTAGGTGCGGTCGTTTTCGGCATGCTCGAAGGTAAGCACCGAACCGCAGATGAGCGGCTGGCCAAATTTATTACCAAAATCGCTGGCGCCATTGGAGGCTTTGATGAGGATTTGTTCGGGGGTCTGGTACAACCAGGGGCGCTCGGCCACACCCTTTTCCCATTCACGCCCCCCGTCGGGACGCGGATAGGCGGTCATATACACCGCTGTGCCCGCCAGGGGCAGCGAGCCTTTTCCGCCGGCCAGGCGGTCGCGGATTTCCCCGCCGGTGCCGGTGGCCGCCCCGTTGAAAGGCTCCACGGTGGTGGGGAAGTTATGGGTTTCGGCCTTCAGCGAGATAACGCTTTCAAACTCCTTCTCGGTGAAGAAATCGGGCTTGTCCTGGGTAAGGGGTGCAAACTGCACCGCATAGGGTCCCTGCACAAAGGCCACATTGTCCTTGTAGGCCGACACCAGGAAGTTGGGATTATCTTTGGAGGTTTTCTTGATGAGCTGAAACAGGGTACTGGGCTTCTCCTGCCCGTCGATGACAAAGGTGCCGTTGAAGATTTTGTGGCGGCAGTGCTCGGAGTTTACCTGCGAGAAGCCAAACACCTCGCTGTCGGTAAGCTTGCGCCCCAGGCGTTTGCTCAGGGCATTGAGGTAGGCAATCTCATCGTCGCTCAGCGCCAGACCTTCGCGCTGGTTGTACCCCTCCACATCGTCGATATACACGATGGGGTCGGGCTGCTTGTCGATGGTGAAGATTTGCTGGTTGAGGCCATGGTAGAGGGCCTGCAGCATGGGGTCGTATGTGGCATCAGGCCCCTGTGCTTTAAAAAATTCCTCGATACGCACTACCCCTTCGATGCCCATGTTCTGGGTAATTTCCACGGCATTGGTACTCCAGGGGGTAATCATCTCGCGGCGAGGCCCCACAAACCAGCCCTCTAGCTCCTGCGCAGGCAAGTGGCTGGCGCCGCTGAAAAGCCATTGAAGTTTGGAAATATCTGTAGCCTGCAGCGGGTTTTTTACTTCCACTGCAATGAACTGGTGGGCGTTGCCGCCGAAAAGAAGTACCATGGAGAAAGGAATTTGAGATTTGGAAAACTCTGCAAAATTAACAATTCTTCAATTTATTACCCGGCTTTTTAGCAGGAGTTTTCGATGGTTGTAATGCCAGTGCATAGAGTGGATTGAGGATGCCCTGGGTACAATAGGCTCCCAATGCTTGCTTAATGGGCGGGCGATTGGGGTTTGATGGAAGTAAAAGATCAGGATACAGGACAGACACACTCCTTGCGGAACACTGCAGATTTTCAATATTCTCAGGGTCGTTTGCTAATGTTTCTGCAAACTCTGCCCCTTGCCCATATTTTAGCTTTATCCATAACATCCGATTTTTCTACATTTTTTCAATCAATTCTTTTTTCAACCAATCAAAAGCATCACTTTGATTGTATTCAATTTCAGGACTAAGCAATCCTTCCATATCACCTACAAACTCAGCACTTATCTCTTTCTGTTCTATGTTAAGCAAAAACTCTTTTTTACCTGGAGGTCTTTTCCCCGTTCCAAAGGAAGTATATTCTTTAAAACAAGTTATGATTTGCTCATAGTCCAAATCCTTTTTTTTCCGAGTAAAATCTAAATCAAACAAATCTCTTCCTTTGCTTCGTTGATAAAGTGCTCTCAGCTTTGTTCCTAAAAGCTCGTTTATATTGTACGTTCTAATCTGCGCTTTACCAGAGAACCATTCACTTTTAACTTCATAAGGAAAATCAACCCAATCAAGTACATTAAAATGTTCCTTGCAGTTTATTTCGAGTTTCAATCGCATTCGTATATCTTCATATTCCGACGTAAATCGATACAAAGCTTTGGCTCCATGTCCACGAACTTGTGTTGTCCTTTTCTCTTCGAAGAAGGTAATAACCTCATTTAGCCTTTCCATTATGGGTTTTACTGGGCCTTTTTTAATTTGCACCAAATCAATATCCTCAGAATATCGGGGTGCGGGATTAAGATAGAGTTTATGTAAAGCCGTTCCACCTCTGAACGCAAGGTTTTCTCTCAGAAAGTCATCAGAGAAAATTTCCACTAAGGTTCGGGAAATAATCAAATCCTGCTCAACCTGCGAAAACTCTTTCCATGGTGCATACCTCTGCCACATTGCTATATATGGTTTAGGTATCATAAATCGCTTTCTAATTTTACATTAACATCTACTTTCCACTTATTATCAACTGCACCTGGTTTTTCTTTCGATTTTGGACTTAACAGGACAGGAAAAAAGTTTTTAGCTTTTAGTTCTGCATAAATCATTTCTTGATACTCTTCTTTGACACCAAGTACTTCAAGTAAAAAACCAAATCTTTGCAAAGTGCTTTTATTAGGATACCAGCTTATGAGTTCTGCCAAATCAGATTCTGTTAATTCTTCAGTCAGTTCTTCAATGGTCGCAAGCATTCGGTTTATCCCGCCCAGTTTGGTCTGATGATGTATTAAATCAACAATTGTCAAAGCTGGGCTGGATATTTTAAAAATTCCTGCATCTGATTTCTTTTCCTGAATATTTTTATCAACCCATTTGGTTGCTGTGAAAAACCTAATGTCTAAAGTATTTTTTGATATATCATTTAACTTTGGTTTTTCGGTTATCAAGTAATCTCGTTGAATTTGCTGGTGACTTGCTCCATGAAATTTTGCGGCGGAGAATAAACCTACATAGTAGTTTCTATTCAGATGATTAAATAGTTTTTCACAGTACAGTTGAATCGGAAGTTTTCTTGCCGAAGAATAACGAGGTGTGATAATTAAATAAAAACCTTTACGAAGATTTACTATTTCTCCTTTTTCTGAAAGTCTAAGAAGCTCAAATTTCAAAGAATTGCTGCTACCTGTTGTTTGCTTAGCAATTTCATTCAGTGAAAATGAGTAGGTTTCTATTGATAACAGATATTTTATATACTCTTTAGCATTCATGTTTAGAAATTATTCCATAAAAGTATCAAAATAATCTACTATTCTCAAATTATTACTACAATTTCTTTATGCGATAGCAATAAAACAACTCTTTTAATCCCGAAAGCCTTCGGGACGGAAGCGGGTCAGAGTGCGGGAATTTTACATATGCTATTTGTGGGTGGGTATTTGCACAGACTCTCGTTAGTATGAAACACAACTTTTGCATATCCCACCCCTAAATACCTACACCCAGCCCACATCAAATAAAACAAAGCCCTTCATTTTCTGGCATTTCACACCCTCTAATATAGCACATTTAACTAACCCTCAAACAATTATATTTGAAAAAATAAGCACCCTGTTGGTAAGTAGCAAGCCCCTCACTCATAAACATCACCATCACCATCACCAACACCTCACCCCCATCGCCCCCTCCACAACTCATCCTCAATTTTTTACCGGGTATATAAATATTTAACCTTTCAGTCTAATTTCTAAAAAAAACCCACCCTGCAACATCTTCGGATACGGTTTTTACCTATATTTAGATGCCAATTCTACAGGGAAAGTCCCGAGACGGAAGAACGGAAAAGGGGAACCGCTGAGACACAAAGACGCAGGGAGTCGGAAGCGGCGTCGTGAAAAGATACCAAGCAAATCATCTTCCCCCCATTCTCTAAAGTCTCTGAAAACTGTTTTCTTTACCTCTGACTCTATCAGTAATTTCGTAACCAACAACCATTTGGCAACAAGCCAAACAGGATCCAATAAAGGCAAGAAAATGAAAAACAAGATATTAGAGACTTCAAAAAAACAAAGAAAAATTCTTAGTATAAGACTATACGGAGAAGATGATGAATTCTGGTTGGGGTATGTGGAAGATTACAATCCAACAATAATTCAATTACGATATTTTGACCTATTAGGGCTTGAAGACGGAACTGTAATTATCCAGCAGGAGAATATTGAGAGCATAGAATTCAACTCGGAATACGAGAAATCATATGAATATATTATAAATATTCGAAATTCGTTAGACAATATTCCTAAAATAGTTGAATTTAAAAACGGAGATGATTGGAGAACCCAATATTTATCTGACCTCAAGAAGCGAAAAGAGGTCATCTCTTTTAAGACAGATAGCGACATAACTATATACGGATTTGTCGATGAACTGAACGAGAGTGATTTCTTGGTCAATCCAATCGGACACCTGGGAGAGAATGAAGGAAATACAATATATAAAATTGATGACATTTCATCTTTTTGGTTTGGAAGTAAAAAAAGTAAATTAAGGCAAGAGCTCAGTGTATGGAGAAAGAAAAAATAAAAACTTGTGACCAACAAATTATAGACAGGAACGTAATCAGTATCAATAATTAATAACCACACGCCCCATACCCCATACCCAATCCTAACACCCTCACACCCTCACACCCTCGCACTATGAACCCTTACACTACCGCTCAAACCACCACCCTTGCCCGGCTCGAGAGCTGGAGCAGCCGGCTCGATATCCGCAGCATGTATGTGCAATACGGTTCGCCGGCATGGATTGTATCGGCCCCTCAGCTGGAAAGAAACCTGGCAGCTTTTACCTCCTTCACCGGAAGTGCTGCCGGGGTATTGTTCCCGGTAAAGACCAACCCTTCGCTGGTGGTACTGGAGGTGCTGGCCCGGCTGGGTGCCGGTGCCGACTGCGCCAACAAGCACGAGATTGACCTGGCGCTCTTTGCAGGCATCCCCTGGGAGCGCATCTCATACAACTGCCCGGTGCAGGAGGTTTGTTTGTCGCTCAACCTGCTCAATCGTGGTGCCATCGTGGTGATGGACGACCCCATTGCCCTGCAGCAACTCAAGGACAGGCTCAAGGGGAAGAGTTTCCCCGGCAAATTGTGGCTGCGGGTAAACCCGGGTAAAGGCATACAGTATGAGCATCAGAATGACAACCAGGAGCTGATGTCGCACGCAGCCAGCTCTTCCAAATTCGGCATCCCTGCCGAAGAGCTTACAGCGCTGGTGCAGCGGCTCGGCCTGCCCGTTTCGGGCCTGCATGTGCATGTGGGCACCCAGATGGACAACCTCAACAGCTTCCGCAACAGCATGGAGAGCCTGGCCACCATGGCCCGCGAACTGCAGCAGATGGGGCACCCCCTCACCGACCTGGATATTGGCGGGGGGCTGGGCATTCCGTTTCTGGAGAAGGATGAGTTTCCTTCGCTGAGTTTCTGGGTAAAGGAGATGAGCCTGCTCAAGCAAAAGGGGTTTAACTATTTCGTGGAGCCGGGCCACGCCCTGGTGGGCAATGCAGTGGCACTGCTCACCAAAGTGCTTACAGTGAAGCATTCCAGGGGAAAAAGGTGGTTCATTACCGATGTGGGCACCGACCAGCTGGCCAAGGTAACCCTGCTGCGCTGGCCCCACCGTATCCTGGGGCCCGATGGGCAATCCCTTTCGCATCCGGGCAACGATGCCATTGCCGGGCCTTTGTGCTTTGCCGGCGATACCCTGCTCGACAATATCGATGCGGGAAAACTCAACATCGACGACCCGCTGCTGGTAACCCATGCCGGCGCCTACACCTTCTCGCTCTCCAACCGCTTCAACGGCCGCCAGGCACCCGCCTGGGTACTGCTGGAAACCGATGGCAGCCAGAAACGCATGAACCTGGAAGGACGCTACGACAACCCACAGCTCACCAACTACTTCTGGGACCTGCGCCAGGAAACCCCTGTGGCCGAGAAGCTGGAAAAACAGCGCATCGACGACCTGAGCAGCATCTACCTGACCCAATGGGCCAACGAGGATACCTTCGAATACCTGCACATAGGGCAAACGGGCGAACGCTCTTATGAAGTGGATGTGATGACCCGCTCGCGGGTAGGCTTCATCTCCATGCCCTTTGCCATCCGCATTTGTGGCGATGCCGCCATCATCACCCTGCTGCATCTCATGAAGGCCGAAAAGAAAGAACTCCCCATCTGGGGCCGCAAGCTCAACCTGGATTGTTTCGGACAGGTAAAAACCAATGTGCCGGTACGTTTCCGCATTTCCTTCAGCCATCCCATCACCGAACTCAACGGCACCCGCTCGGTGCTGGCACGTTTTGAAAGCGAGTGCTGGAACTGCTCAGGAAACTTTGTGTTGAAGTTCTGAAGCCCATTTATATTGGGAATCACCCACTAACCAGCATACACTGTATGGCAGGCAGGTACATTGCTGATGTTGCAGTGCGAATAAATCTTATCTGCTAATCACAAGTTTTTCGGCTTTTAGCACATTGCCATCCATCATGATGTATACCAGGTAAATACCAGAAGGGTAGCCAGATGTATCAATAAGCCATTCATCGCCCGAAAACCTTTGGGTGAGCACCCCTCTGCCATGCAAATCACTGATAAAAAGAACCTTGTCCTTTTGCGCCATTTCCGGGTTGCTGATGTGCAGGCGGCATTGGTT